>NZ_JBJJKZ010000012.1:0-555004 GCF_045449695.1 Marinobacter shunpengi | reverse complement strand
GAAGCCCTTCTTTCTGATCACTGGGTCAGAATTGCTCTTTAACAATTCGGATGAGATTGAAACACGAGATTGATTCTTCTAGTTCAGAGTCAATCTCAGCGATAACGATCAAGCGTTATCCGGTGTGTCGTTGAAGTGGTTGTTTATAGCTTCAGTCGGCTGTCTCTGAAAGCCATCCTTAACAGGATGATGACCTGGCTTGCCAGGGCATCGTTCGATTTAGGTTGGTGAACAGGTCAGTTGTCTTGGGGTTATATAGTCAAGCAACTAAGCGCATACGGTGGATGCCTTGGCAGTCAGAGGCGATGAAAGACGTGGAAGCCTGCGATAAGGCTCGGGGAGCTGGCAAACAAGCTGTGATCCGGGCATCTCTGAATGGGGAAACCCACCGACTTTCGGGTCGGTATCTTACACTGAATCCATAGGTGTAAGAGGCGAACCGGGGGAACTGAAACATCTAAGTACCCCGAGGAAAAGAAATCAACCGAGATTCCCTTAGTAGCGGCGAGCGAACGGGGACCAGCCCTTAAGCTGGACGACTGGTAGGAGAAGGTTCTGGAAAGGACCGCCATAGTGGGTGATAGCCCCGTATCCGAAACCTGAGTTCAGTGAAATCGAGTAGGACGGGTCACGTGTAATCCTGTCTGAACATGGGGGGACCATCCTCCAAGGCTAAATACTCCTGACTGACCGATAGTGAACCAGTACCGTGAGGGAAAGGCGAAAAGAACCCCTGTGAGGGGAGTGAAATAGACCCTGAAACCGTATGCGTACAAGCAGTCGGAGCCCCTTCGTGGGGTGACGGCGTACCTTTTGTATAATGGGTCAGCGACTTATGTTCAGTGGCGAGGTTAACCGTGTAGGGGAGCCGTAGGGAAACCGAGTCTGAATAGGGCGACTTAGTCGCTGGGCATAGACCCGAAACCGGGCGATCTATCCATGAGCAGGGTGAAGGTGCCGTAACAGGCACTGGAGGCCCGAACCCACTGTCGTTGAAAAGCCAGGGGATGACTTGTGGATCGGAGTGAAAGGCTAATCAAGCCCGGAGATAGCTGGTTCTCCCCGAAAGCTATTTAGGTAGCGCCTCGGACGAATACCACTGGGGGTAGAGCACTGTTTCGGCTAGGGGGTCATCCCGACTTACCAACCCGATGCAAACTCCGAATACCAGTGAGTACTATCCGGGAGACACACAGCGGGTGCTAACGTCCGTTGTGGAGAGGGAAACAACCCAGACCGCCAGCTAAGGTCCCCAAGTACCAGTTAAGTGGGAAACGATGTGGGAAGGCTCAGACAGCTAGGAGGTTGGCTTAGAAGCAGCCATCCTTTAAAGAAAGCGTAATAGCTCACTAGTCGAGTCGGCCTGCGCGGAAGATGTAACGGGGCTCAAACTGGTCACCGAAGCTGCGGCTGCATACGCAAGTATGCGGGGTAGGGGAGCGTTCTGTAAGCCTGCGAAGGTGTGCCGAGAGGCATGCTGGAGGTATCAGAAGTGCGAATGCTGACATGAGTAACGATAATGGGGGTGAAAAACCCCCACGCCGGAAGACCAAGGGTTCCTGCGCAACGCTAATCGGCGCAGGGTGAGTCGGCCCCTAAGGCGAGACCGAAAGGTGTAGTCGATGGGAAACGGGTTAATATTCCCGTACCTTGGGTAGCTGCGATGGAGAGACGGAGAAGGCTAGGTGAGCCGGGCGACGGTTGTCCCGGTTTAAGCGTGTAGGAAGGGGACTTAGGCAAATCCGGGTCCTCAATTCCGAGACGTGACGACGACTGCCCTTTCAGGGCGGGAAGTCATTGATGCCAGGCTTCCAGGAAAATCTTCTAAGCTTCAGGCTACTCGGGCCCGTACCCCAAACCGACACAGGTGGTCAGGGTGAGAATCCCAAGGCGCTTGAGAGAACTCGGGTAAAGGAACTAGGCAAAATGGTGCCGTAACTTCGGGAGAAGGCACGCCGGCGTTAGGTGAAACCCCTGCGGGTGGAGCCGAGGCCGGTCGAAGATACCAGGCCCCTGCGACTGTTTATTAAAAACACAGCACTGTGCTAACACGAAAGTGGACGTATACGGTGTGACGCCTGCCCGGTGCCGGAAGGTTAATTGATGGGGTTAGTCCTCGGACGAAGCTCTTGATCGAAGCCCCGGTAAACGGCGGCCGTAACTATAACGGTCCTAAGGTAGCGAAATTCCTTGTCGGGTAAGTTCCGACCTGCACGAATGGCGTAACGATGGGGGCGCTGTCTCTACCCGAGACTCAGTGAAATTGAAATCGCCGTGAAGATGCGGTGTATCCGCGGCTAGACGGAAAGACCCCGTGAACCTTTACTATAGCTTCACAGTGAACTTTGAGCATGTTTGTGTAGGATAGCTGGGAGGCTTTGAAACCGGGACGCCAGTTCCGGTGGAGCCAACCTTGAAATACCAGCCTGACATGTTTGAGGTTCTAACTTGGTCCCCTGATCGGGGATGAGGACACTGTGTGGTGGGTAGTTTGACTGGGGCGGTCTCCTCCCAAAGCGTAACGGAGGAGCACAAAGGTGGGCTAAGCATGGTCGGACATCATGCGGTTAGTGTAATGGCACAAGCCCGCTTAACTGCGAGACAGACACGTCGAGCAGGTACGAAAGTAGGTCATAGTGATCCGGTGGTTCTGTATGGAAGGGCCATCGCTCAACGGATAAAAGGTACTCCGGGGATAACAGGCTGATACCGCCCAAGAGTTCACATCGACGGCGGTGTTTGGCACCTCGATGTCGGCTCATCACATCCTGGGGCTGAAGCCGGTCCCAAGGGTATGGCTGTTCGCCATTTAAAGTGGTACGCGAGCTGGGTTTAGAACGTCGTGAGACAGTTCGGTCCCTATCTGCCGTGGACGTTGGAGATTTGAGGAAAGCTGCTCCTAGTACGAGAGGACCGGAGTGGACGAACCTCTGGTGTTCGGGTTGTCACGCCAGTGGCACTGCCCGGTAGCTATGTTCGGACGGGATAACCGCTGAAGGCATCTAAGCGGGAAGCCCCTTCCAAGATGAGATCTCCCCGGGCCCTCGAGGCCCCTGAAGAGCCGTTCAAGACCAGGACGTTGATAGGCCGGGTGTGTAAGCGCTGCGAGGCGTTGAGCTAACCGGTACTAATTGCTCGTGCGGCTTGACTATATAACACCCAAGACAACTGCGATAACCTTGATCGTAAAGCACTTCAATCTCATCCATCCCAGTGATCAACCGTTTTGCCTGACGACCATAGCGGTCTGGAACCACCTGATCCCATCCCGAACTCAGCAGTGAAACAGACCAGCGCCGATGGTAGTGTGGCGTTGCCCATGCGAGAGTAGGTCATCGTCAGGCTCTTAATCCCAAAACCCCGACAGCTAACGCTGCCGGGGTTTTTTATTGGCCGTTAGAAAGAGATGACCTACGAGAGTGTGAGCCTCGGTGCCCGACAGGGCAGGCGACGCGCAGCGTTGCCAGGGGCGAACGCCCGGAGCGTCTCGCGAAGGGCCGGGGCATCGTCGCCCTGCGCAGCAGGGCCTGGGGGCCACACCAAAACTCCTCGGCGCCCTGCGAGCGCTACCCCTCTCCCCAGCCCTCTCCCTCAGGGGGAGAGGGAGTAAGTCTGTGCAAACCGGCAACGGGGGCACTCAATACTCACCATAAAAAAGCCCCGACACCAACCGGCATCAGGGCTTTACACTCCGTTAAAAGCAGCCTCTCAGTCCCGCAATCCTAAGCACCACTCCCTCAAACAAACGCCATCCAGGGCACCGTCCACACCCCGAAGATCACCATCGCAGCCCCGGCAATCTGCCGAAACCACCGATTGGTGCGAAGTGCCTGTATCCAGGTAGCTGCGAGACCGGTGCCCAGCATGGAGGGCAGTGTTCCCAGGCCGAAGAACAGCATGGTGAGAGCCGCCGCAGGAACGGTGGGTTGCAAGGCGGCCCAGCCCAGGGTGCTGTAGACCAGTCCGCAGGGTAACCAGCCCCAGAGTGTGCCCAGTAGGAGCGCCTGGAATGGGTTGCGGACGGGTAGCAGCTTGCCGGTAATGGGCTGCAGGCGCCGCCAGACCGGCGCCCCGATCCGTTCAATGTGGCGTATGCCGTTCCACCACTGGCCCATGGAAAGCCCCATCAGGACAAGGAGCAGCCCCGCCAATGTCCTCAGGGGTGGTCCCAGGCTGCTCCAGGTGCCAGTGGCACTGACGCTGAGCCAGGCGATGAGGGTTGCGATAACCACATAGGAGGCGATACGCCCGCCGTTGAAGGCGAGCAGCATGGAGAGTTGACGAAACCGAAAACCGCGACCCACCGGCAGGCTCATGGACAGTGACGCACTGATGCCACCGCACATGCCCAGGCAGTGGGTACTGCCCAGGAGGCCAATAACAAAGGCGGCGGGGTAGCTCAGTGCCAGGTCGTTCAAGGTCAGGCCTTTGGCTCGTTCCGTTCGTCCTGATCGACAGTGCGCCCGGTTTCGGCTCGGGCGACGTCCCGGGGCTGCTTGGCGTCGTCGGGGATCATGTCCCGATCATCGTCGTAGAGGATGCGGTGCGCCGGGCCTTCCAGGTCGTCATACTGGCCATTTTTTACCGCCCAGTTAAACAGCAGGATACCGGCGGTCACCAGCAGCAATGTGATGGGAACGAGTATGAGGACTATATTCACCAGCTAATCACCTCTATCCGCCCGTGGCGGACATCTTGTGTTGGCCCTGTTCGCCAGGTTCGGGGAGAGACGCTTCCGTCTCCCTCCTGGCATCCTGGCTGAGCCTGAGTGCATTGAGGACCACCACCAGCGAACTCAGCGACATGCCGATGGCCGCCAGCCAGGGCGGTACAAGGCCGGCAGCCGCCAGTGGCAGGGCCAGCAGGTTGTAACCCAGTGCCCACAGCATGTTCTGCCGGATGATACGCCGCGTATCCCGGCTGGCGTCAATGGCCCTGGCCAGGAGCGACAGCCTGCCACTGAGCAGGATGGCATCCGCCCGGTATTGGGTCAGGTCAGTGGCGGAACCCATGGCCACGGAGACCGCAGCACCCGCCATGGAGGGCAGGTCATTCAGGCCATCTCCCACCATCATGATCTTCCTGTCCTTGTCCGCCAACCCCTGCAGGTATGATAACTTGGCTTCCGGGGAGGCACCGCCAATTGCTTGGTCGACGCCCAGTTCCCTGGCTACCCGATCCACGTGGCCGGAACGGTCACCACTGAGCATGATGGTCGCAATCCCCCGGGACTGTAATGTGTGGATGGCGTCCCGGGCATCGTCCCGGATCCGGTCATCGATCAGGAAGCATGCCTCGACCTGGCCGTCCACCGACAGCCACAGATCGATGCCGGCGCCATCCTCCGGCACTGGGGGAGGGGCTGTCGTTGTACGGGTGGCGATAAACTCCCTGTGACCTATTGCCACGGGGTGGCCCTGCCATCGGCCGGTCAGCCCCTCCCCGAGATGATTGTGAACGTCGGATACCTCCTCGGCGGACATTCCGGCGAATACCCGACTGATCGGATGTTCCGAATGCCGCTCCAGTCCCGCAGCCACCGCCAGGACCTGTCCGGACGACAGAGACCCCAGCGGCTTTGTGTCCAGCAGGTGCAGCCTGCCTTCGGTCAGGGTGCCGGTCTTGTCGAAGACAATGGTGTCGATTTCCCCCAGGGATTCCAGGGTGTGGCCCCTAGTGGGCAGGAAGCCCAGCTTCCGCAATGTCAGAGTAGCGCTGGTCAGGGCCGTGGGGGTGGCCAGTGACAGGGCACAGGGGCAGGTTACCACCAGCACCGACAGGGTGATATCGAAGGCGTGGTCAGAGCCGGCCAGCCACCAGCCCAGCCAGACCAGGGGCGCAATCACCAGTACACGGCTGACAAAGACTGCGGCGATTCGGTCTGCCATCCTGGCCACCCGTGGCTTGTCGGACTGTACCCGGTCGAGGATCCTCAAGATGCCCGACAGGCGGGTACGGCTGCCGGTCCGCGATACCTCGATTTCCAGCGGGTTCTCACCGTTGATGCTGCCGGCAAACACCTCGTCACCCGGTTGGTGGGATTCCGGCAGGTATTCGCCGGTCAGGGCTGCCTCGTTGAGTGTGGAACGCCCATGGACGATGACACCATCCACCGCCAGGGTCTCCCCGGGTTTCACCCGAATATGGTCGCCTGCCTGTAATTGGTGAGCTGGCACCACTTCCGGTTCCCCGTCACGGACAAGTGTGGCTATCCGGGGCTGGTAGTCGCCCAGGGCCTTGCCGGTGAGCCCCGCGCGGTATCGTGCCCTGGTCTCGATGTAGCGGCCCAGTGACAGGAAGAAGGTGAACATGCAGACCGACTCGAAATACACCTCCCCGCCGCCTGAGACGGTTACCCAGGCGCTGGCGATGTAGGCCAGACCAATGGCGGTGGCTACGGGCACATCCATAGTGAAGTGCCGGGCCTTCAGGTCGCGGATGGCATTGGTGAAAAATGGGCGGGCGCTGTAGACCACCACTGGGGTGGCCACCAATAGGCTGAACCAGCGGAAGAGCTGGATAAACTCCGGCGTCACGTCGCTGATCATGTCGAAATACAGCGGGATCGCGAGCATCATGCTCTGCATGGTGCCGATACCGGCCACCAGCAGGCGGATAATGGCGGAACGGTTTTCGGCCTTCAGGGCCTGCTCGGCTTCATCCGCGTGATAGGGGGAGGCCGTGTAGCCCAATTCCTGAATGGCGATCAGCAGGTCACTGAGACGGGTCTCGTCCGGTGACCAGACGAGCCTTGCCCGCTGGGTGGTGTGGTTGATGGAAAACGCCTCCACACCCGGGTACCGGGTCAGGTGCTTCTCCAGCAGCCAGATACAGGCCGCGCAGGTGATGCCCCCGATCAGCAGTTGCGCCTCCATGGCGCCCCTGACCGGTGCGACGAAAGACTCCTGGGCGGCGGGATGGTCCAGCTCACGCAGCCGTTCCAGGTCCGGTTCGGAGAGTGAGCGCGGGGTTGCCGCCGGCGCCGTGCGGAACTCGTAGAAACGATCCAGTCCCTCCTGGTGGATGGTCTCGAATACCGACTGACAGCCATGACAGCAGAACACCCGCGCGGGATGTGCCGGATCGGGGACGATGGCCCCGGCGGACCGGACGGGTTCACCGCAGTGGAAGCAGGAAAGCGTATCAGCCACGATCCGAGTCATCGGGGCGCAACGTTATCCCGGACTCAACAGGAAAACGCCCCTCACCCTTGATACGCCAGTCGGCGGATGGGTCGCTCAGGTCAAGGTACCAGCGACCGTCAATATTGCCGGCAATCTGGCCCTGGTAGAGGCCGGGGCTGACAGATCGGAGCTGGATTATCCGGTCCTCCTCACCCAGGGTCGGGTGGAACAGTTGCAGGACCAGGTACTCCGGTGCCACCGCCGTGGTCTCCCTGCTCTCCAGGGTAACCTCCAACTGGCGCTGGGACTGACGGATACGGGCTTCCAGGCCCAGGTCCGACGCCAGAATATCCCGGGCCATGGACTGATTGATGCCAAGCCCTTCCTTGGAATAGTCGTCCACCACCATGGAGTTCTGCGTGTTCAGGGCTATGGTAATGGCGATGATGCAGTAGGTAATGGACATCGCCGGAAACAGAACCAGGAACCAGAACCAGGGCTGTCGGTACCAGGGGCGGTTAGCTTCGTCGGTATGGATATTCGCGGTGTTGGACATGGTGTACTCGTTTCAGGGAACAGGTTGCCCGGCCCCGGGGCCGGGCTGGTGGTCAGCGGGGTCTTGGACCAATGAACTGGCTATCGGTTTCATCGGATATGTTAGGGCTGTCGACGGCTTCTATGCGGAAGGTGATCCTGGTATTGATGTCTTCCAGATCCTCCGGGTCCACCTCGACCACCACCGGCACCGATCGGTGACCGCTGGGGTCGACGCTGACCGGCTCACTCCCGCGGAGGAGCCTGGCTGACTCGATGCCGTCGACTTCAATGCGGTATTCCCGCGGATCTTCCGACAGGTTGTTGATTTTCAGGGTGTAGGTGTTCTCCACCCAGCCCCGGCCATTGTAGTTGAACATGGCGCCCCGGTCGCGGATCACATCCAGATCCACCGGTACCCGGGTGACAATGGTAACCACAACCGCCGCGATCATGAGCATCAGCAATGCCCCGTATCCGAAGGTGCGTGGGCGAAGCAGTTTCGAGCTTTTACCTTCCAGTTCGTTCTCCGTGGTGTAACGGATCAGGCCACGGGGGTATTCCATCTTGTCCATAACGCTGTCGCAGGCGTCAATGCACAGGGCACAGCCGATGCATTCATATTGCAGGCCGTCCCGTATATCGATGCCGGTGGGGCAGACCTGCACACAGAGACCGCAATCGATACAGTCGCCCAGCCCGATTTCCTCCCGGTCGGCGGACTTCTTGCGGCTGCCCCGGGGCTCACCACGGTTGGGATCGTAGGAGACCACCCGGGTATTGCGGTCGAACATGACGGACTGGAAGCGGGCATACGGACACATATACAGGCACACCTGCTCGCGCATCCAGCCGGCGTTCATGTAGGTAGCCAGGGTGAAGAAGCCGACCCAGAAATACGCCCAGCCGTTGGCGTCCAGTGTTGCCAGGTCCGCCAGCAGGTCGCGGATGGGGTAGAAATACCCCACGAAGGTCAGGCCGGTGGCCAGGGCAATCAGTAGCCAGGCAATGTGTTTCGCTGACTTACGCATGACCTTTTCAGGAGAGTTGGGGGCCTTGTCGAGTTTTATCCGCTTGTTACGGCTACCCTCGATACGCTCCTCAACCCACATGAAGATGAAGGTCCACACGGTTTGCGGGCAGGTGTAGCCGCACCAGACCCGGCCAAACAGGGTTGTGATAAAGAACAGTCCGAAGGCACAGATGATCAACATCGCCGCCAGCAGAAAGAAATCCTGGGGGTAGAAGGTGCCGCCGAAGAGATGGAACTCCCGGGCGGGCAGGTCAAAATGGATCAGCGGTTGACCGTCAAACGTCACCCACACGAACAGGAAGTACATGCCCATCAGGGCCATCAGGCTGAAGAAGCGGATACGCTGGAACAGGCCCGTTACTGCCCGCACGTAGATCTTCTTGCGGCTGGCGTAAAGCTCGACGGTTTCCGGCTTCTTTTTGTTGTTGTCGGAGGGGCCGTCAGTGTTCGGGTCTATTTCTTTGACCGGAATCTGACTGCTCATCAGTTACCTCCCGATGAAACAAGGTGACCAGCCCGTAGGCAGTGTGGTCCTTGGGGATCTTTTCAAGCCTGGGTCCGTGGTGGCAGGCCCAGGGTTGAAAAGACACCGGGCGCCGCAGGGCGACGCCGGAGACTTCAGTCGTTGGAAAGGCTGTACACGTAGGCGGCGAGGATATGGATCTTGTCGTCGCTCAGGCGTTCGCCCTGGGCAGGCATCTCGTTCTGACGACCGTAGAGTACGGTTTCCTCGATCCAGTCGTAGGTGCTGCCATACAGCCAGTTGTCGTCGGTCAGGTTGGGGGCACCAAAGGCATAATTACCCGTGCCATCGGCGCCATGGCATGACGAGCAGGCCTGGGCGAAGACTTCCTTTCCCGCTTCTGCTGCCGCTGCGTCCTGTTCACGGCCACTGAAACTCAGCACGTAGTTTACCACCTGGTCCACCTGCTCGGAGGTCATATTGGGCATCATGCCTTTTGCTGGCATGTTGCCCTTACGGCCATCGTGGATGGTCTGTACGATGGTTTCCGGGTCACCGCCATGGAGCCAGGCATCGTCCGTCAGGTTGGGGAAACCGATGGATCCCCGGGCCGCGGAGCCATGGCAGACAGCACAGTTGTTGGCGAACAGGCGCTGACCCATTTCATTGGCTTCTTCGTTCTGTGCCAACTCTGGAATCGGGACGTCGCCAAACTGGGCATAGATTTCATTGTAGCGGGCTTCCGCCTGCTGCATTTCCTCTTCCCACTGCTTTTCCTGACTCCAGCCGAGCAGGCCCTGCCAGTTACCGAGACCCGGGTACAGGGCCAGGTAGCCCAGTGAAAAGACACAGGTAGCGATAAACAGGTAAAACCACCATTTGGGCAAGGGGTTGTCATACTCCTCGATGCCATCGAAGGAGTGGCCAGTGGTTTTTTCAGTTTCGGTATCGGTCGTCTGGCTCTTGCGGGTTGCCCAAAGCAGCCACCAGCAGCCGAAAATGGTACCGAGCACGATCACACTGATCCAGATGCTCCAAAAGGTACTCATTGTTTCTTCTCCGTCTTGTCCTGTTTCAAAGTGCGGTCGGCGATGTCGTCATCGTCGAAGGGCAGATGTGCTGCCTCGTCGTTAGGCTTCTTGCGGTGGGCACTATAGGCCCACCAGACGATGCCAAAGAAGGCGATCATGACCAGAAGAGTCTGGATGCCTCTCAAAACATTAATATCCATCGACATCACCGCTTGTCTGAAATTACGGTACCCAGTTGCTGCAGGTAGGCGACCAGCGCATCAATTTCAAACTGCCCCTGGACCTGCTCGGCAGCGCCGGCGATCTGTTCATCGGTATAGGGCACGCCCAGTGTCTGCAGGGTTTTCATCTTCTGCGCCGTCTGGGTGTGATCTACCCGGTTTTCGAACAGCCAGGGAAACGCTGGCATGTTGGATTCCGGTACGACACTACGGGGGTCGTAGAGGTGCATCCGCTGCCAGGCGTCGGAGTAGCGACCGCCGACACGGGCAAGGTCAGGGCCGGTACGCTTGGACCCCCACAGGAACGGGCGGTCATAGACGAACTCGCCCGCCACGGAGTAGTGGCCATAACGTTCGGTTTCCGCCCTGAAGGGGCGGATCATCTGGGTATGGCACACGTGGCAGCCTTCCCGGATATAGATATCCCGGCCTTCCAGTTCCAGCGCATCCAGCGGCTCAAGGCCAGCCACCGGTTCGTTGGTCTCCTTCAGGAAGAACAGGGGAACGATTTCAACCAGAAAGCCACCGCTGATCACCAGCAGGATCAGCACTGACATCAGGCCAATGTTCTTTTCTACAATCTCGTGTTTCATCTTGCGTATCGCTCCTGATCAGGCCGGCTGTGCCGCGACGTTGTCGGCCGCAACCGCGTCTTTCTGGCGAATGGTCATCCAAACGTTCCAGGCCATGACCAGCATGCCGCTCAGGAAGATGACGCCCCCGATAAAGCGCACCAGATAACCGGGCCAGGAAGCCTCAAGGGCCTGTACGAAGCTGTAGGTCAGGGTGCCGTCTTCGTTCACCGCACGCCACATCAGGCCCTGCATGATACCGTTGACCCACATGGCGACGATGTACAGGACGGTGCCGACAGTGGCCAGCCAGAAGTGCACGTTGATCAGGCTAATGCTGTACATCTCCTTGATACCCCACAGTTTCGGGATCAGGTGATAGATTGCGCCGATACTGATCATGGCAACCCAGCCCAGGGCGCCGGAATGAACGTGTCCGATGGTCCAGTCGGTGTTATGGGACAGGGCGTTGACGGTCTTGATGGCCATCATCGGGCCTTCAAAGGTGGACATGCCATAGAAGGACAGGGACACCACCAGGAAGCGCAGGATCGGATCGGTGCGCAGTTTGTGCCAGGCGCCAGACAGGGTCATCATGCCGTTGATCATACCGCCCCAGGAGGGTGCCAGCAGGATCAGTGACATGATCATGCCTGCAGTCTGCGCCCAGTCTGGCAGTGCTGAGTAGTGCAGGTGGTGGCCGCCGGCCCAGACGTAGGTGGCAATCAGCGCCCAGAAGTGCACGATGGACAGGCGATAGGAATAGACCGGGCGGTTGGCCTGTTTGGGCACGAAGTAGTACATCATGCCCAGGAAGCCAGCGGTCAGGAAGAAGCCCACGGCGTTGTGGCCCCACCACCACTGCATCATGGCATCGGTGACACCCGCATAGGCGGAGTAGGACTTGAACAGGGAGGCGGGCAGCGCCAGGTTGTTACCAATGTGCAGCACCGCAACGGTGATAATGAAGGCGCCGTAGAACCAGTTGGCCACATAGATGTGGGGTGCACTACGCTTCATGATGGTGCCAAAGAATACAATGGCGTAGGAAACCCAGGTGACCAGGATCAGCAGGTCGATGGGCCATTCCAGTTCAGCGTATTCCTTGGTGGAGGTAAGGCCGAGGGGCAGGGTGATAACCGCTGCTACCAGAACAGCCTGCCACCCCCAGAAGGTGAAGGCCGCGAGACCGTCGGAAAAGAGGCGCGCCTGACAGGTACGCTGGACAACGTAATAGGACGTCGCAAACAGGGCACTACCGCCGAAACCGAAGATCACGGCATTGGTGTGCAGTGGCCGCAGCCGGCCGAAGTGGGTCCAGGGCAGGTCGAGGTTCAATTGTGGCCACACCAGCTGTGATGCAATGATCACACCCAGCGACATGCCCACAATACCCCATACCACCGTCATGATGGCGAACTGTCTCACCACCTTGTAGTTGTATGTCAGGTCTGCATTCACTGTGCTCATAGCCTTACCAATGGATTCAGGGGTGGGAAAGAAATCGGCGCAAGTATGGAGAAACGCTAACCCGTTTGCAATGACTCAGATCAACTCCGCCGGCCACGGTAATGCCGCTTAAATCAGTGTGATGGCGAATCTGTTCAATGTCGGACTGATGTACAATTCGCGGGATTTTCAATATTCATCAATAGTTCCCGCTACGTAACCAGGGCAGCAACAGGTACCGGTCTGGTTGCGCCTGCCCGTAGACCTATAAAGAGGAGGGTAGTTCCTCAGATGGAGCTTGCAAAATGACACACTGGCTTTTCGACGATGCCAACGACGCGCCGGACAGCGCACCGGTGATACTTCTGGCCCATGGCGCTGGGGTGGGGTATGACACTCCCTTTATGGAACGGCTGGCCTGGTCACTGAGTGTCAATGGTGTCAGCGTGACGCGCTTCGAGTTTCCCTATATGCAGAAACGCCGAGAGGACGGCCGTAAACGGCCACCAGATCGCCAGCCGCTGTTACTGGAGCACTTCGAGTCGATGGTCCGTCAGTGTCGCAGGGACATTGGCGATCAGCGGACGCTGGTGGTGGCGGGAAAATCCATGGGCGGCCGCATGGCCTCATTGTTGGCGGCGACCCCCGGGCTGCTGGAACAGATCCAGGGGGTGGTCTGTTTCGGCTATCCGTTTCATCCACCGGGGAAGCCGGATCAATGGCGTACCGGGCACTTTCCGGAGGTCGCCGTACCCATGGCGATCTTCCAGGGCACCCGGGATCCGTTCGGAAAGCCGAATGAACTCGCGGACCACGGACCGCTGCCAGCCCATGTCCGGTTGCAATGGCTCGACGGCGGCAATCATGACCTGCGGCCCCTGAAGAAGCAGGGCCTGGGTGCGGATGCCCTCATTGACGAGTCGGCCAGACGGGCGGCTGCTTTTGTCCGTTCCCTCGGGTAGGCTGTCGTCCTTTTATGGCCGTTGCTGAATAGGTGCATGATGGATTCTCCCCTGAACAAACTGCTGCTTTACTGCCGCCCGGGCTTCGAGGCGGAAGCCGGGCGTGAGTTGACCGATGCCGCAGCCTCCCTCGGAGCCTGGGGCTACTTCCAGCCCGCCGAGGGTATGGGATGGCTGGAGTTCACGCTGGCCGGCGGTATGGATGCACCGGCGCTGCTGTCCGACCTGCCGTTGAGTACCCTGGTCTTCGTGCGCGACTGGATGGTTGTGGTGGCGGATGTTGAATTGCCGGCAACGGACCGGGTTGGTGCCGTGCTTGACGCAGTGCGTTACGCCGGGGCCGACGCTGTCTCGGGCTGTGACCGACTTGAGGTGCGGGTACCGGAAAACAACAGCGATGCGGACCTGAGTCGCTTTAGCCGCAAGTGGGTGGCACCCCTGTCCCGCGCCCTCCGGGGTGCAGGCCTGCTTGGTGATGGAGGCGGCGATGGTGACCGCCTTGAGTTGCTGCTGGTGGACTTTTCCCGGGTGATCATCGGCATCAGCCCGGTGAACAACCGGGCACGCTGGCCTATGGGAATTCCACGACTGAAGCTGTCCGAAGCAGCGCCCAGCCGGTCAGCACTGAAGCTCGAAGAAGCCTGGAAGGTGCTGTTGCCGGAGGGCAGGGCGCTGGATTATCTGGGGGGCGGCAAGACCGGGGTTGACCTGGGGGCCGCGCCAGGGGGCTGGACCTGGCAGCTCGTACAGCAGGGGATGACCGTGACCGCAGTGGACAATGGCCCCATGGACGATGCCCTCATGGCAACCGGCATGGTGACCCACATCCAGTCAGATGGTTACCTGTGGCGTCCGAAACGTGCGGTGGACTGGATGGTCTGCGATATCGTGGACAAGCCACGGCGGACCGCCACCATGGTCAGCGACTGGTTTGCCGACCAGCTCTGCCGATACAGTGTCTTCAACCTCAAGCTACCCATGAAGCGCCGCTACGAGGAATGGCTGGTGTGCCGTGACCTGATCAGGGAACATCTGGCCGATGCCCCCTTCGCCGTCCGGTTACGGGCGCGTCAGCTATACCACGACCGGGAAGAGATTACCTGCTTTCTGGAGCGGACCGACTAGGTCAGCACTGTTCCAGGATGGTGATCTTTTCATCCTGGTCCATCATGGGTTTGATCTCGCTCAGCAACTGCTGGCGTTCCTCCGAATGATACCAGCGGTCCCAGTCCGCCTCGGAGCGCCAGTTGGCCAGGGTAATCCGGTGGTTGCGGTCCCTGGCGTCCACCAGGGTCTCGCCCGACACGAACCCCGGGGCGGTGACCGCGCTCTGCAGTATGAACCTTGAGCGGTCCTCGTAGGCGGATTCCAGGGATTCGGCGATATGACGTTCAATGATGACACGAATCATAGACACCTCAATGCTATACCGTTCAACGGGCGATGTGGTCTAAAATGGACCATCTAAACAGTAATTTAGCACCTGGACCGGGAATTACCATCAGGTTATTGAGGCACCATGACGCGGGTGCCTGAAACAACCGCCCCGGGGCCGGGGTGCAAAGCCCGGGAGATAAGCATGGCCGAGTTACCGAATCAGGATGCCGAACTGGATGCCCGAGGCCTGATGTGCCCCGAGCCGGTCATGATGCTGCATAACCGGATTGCCGATGTGCCGGTGGGGGGCGTGCTACGGGTACTGGCCACGGACCCGTCCACCACGAGGGACATTCCCCGTTTCTGCCAGTTCCTGAACCATGAACTGGTGCGGCAGGAAGAGACCGGCGGCGAGTACCTGTTCTGGATTCGGCGGGGAGCTTAGCAGGCCCGCGAATCTAATCTGCCGCGACCTGCTGTTGTCCGGACACCCCCTGGAGCATGGAGCTGGCCCGCTCCAGGTGCTCCCGGAACTGGGCCAGGTCCATTTCCCCCAGCACCCGGAGATCCGCCTGCTCTTGCCCGTTGCCGTCGTAGAACAGGATGGCTGGTGGCCCGAACAGGCCGAGCTCGTCGAGAAGCGCCTGTTGTGATGGGGTATTGTCGGTCATATCGATCTGCAGCAGGGTATAGGGTGCCATGGCGGCAATCACGCCCGGCTTGCTGAATACCTCCCGCTCCATGATCTTGCAGGAGATGCACCAGTCCGCGTAGAAATCCAGGATCACCGGCTGCCCCTGGGCGCTGGCCTGGTCCAGCCTTGTCCGGATGGCATCCGGGTCTTCCAGGCGCTCGAACGGGGCGTGTTCGGTCGCGGTTGCGCCACTGCTGCTGGCCGACGACGCCATAAAGGGTGCCAGTGGTCTCATGGGGTTCGAGGCACCCGAGAGGGCGCCGGCAAGTAGCGCAA
This sequence comes from Marinobacter shunpengi, assembly GCF_045449695.1. Lineage (NCBI taxonomy): Bacteria > Pseudomonadati > Pseudomonadota > Gammaproteobacteria > Pseudomonadales > Marinobacteraceae > Marinobacter > Marinobacter shunpengi. Next base: position 539,268 of record NZ_JBJJKZ010000012.1, on the reverse strand, counting down.
GCCCCCAGGCGAACAGGACCAGGCCGGCACCTTTCCAGGTACGCTGCCATCCCGCCCGGGCCTGATCAAAGGCCCCCAGTTGCACGCCGGTGATGGCGGCCAGAACGCCCCAGAGTGTCAGTGCCAGCCAGGCCGGTACCAGCCGCTCCAGTAGCCAGATGGCCACGGCCAGCAACATCACCCCGTAGAAGGCCTTGACCACATTCATCCACGAGCCGGTCGTCGGCAGTAAGTGACGACCGCCCACGGCGACCAGGATCAGGGGAATGCCCATGCCCAGTCCCAGGGACAGCAGGGCAACCCCGCCCACCACCGCATCCTGGGTGGTGCTGATGTAAAGCAGGCTGCCCGCCAGGGGGGCGGATACACAGGGGGATACCACCAGGGCGGACAGTGCTCCAATGCCGAAGACGCTGGCGACACGACCGCCGCTGAGGTTCTGGCTGGCCTGACTCAGCCGGTTCTGGATGCCCTGGGGCAGTTGCAGGTCAAAGATATTGAACATGGCCAGGGCAAAGAGCACGAACAGGGCGGCGAAGCTGCCCAGCACCCAGGGAGACTGCAGGTGTGCCTGCAGGTTGAAGCTGGCCCCCAGCAGTCCGGTAATCACGCCGGCGGCGGCATAGGTAAGTGCCATGCCCAGCACATAGCTCAGGGCCAGCGCCAGCGCCTGCCCCGTGCTGCGGGTGTTCTGGCTGGACACCAGCGTGGAGATGATGGGCACCATGGGCAGTACGCAGGGCGTGAAGGTCAGCCCCAGCCCCAGCGCCAGGAAAACCAGCGCGATGATGGCCAGGGACTGCTCCGACAGGAACCCGGCCAGGCCAGTGGCGCTGTCCAGGTTGCCATCCGGGGTGGTGGTCGTGGCGCCGCCGGTCGGGCCGGAGCCTGCTGCCGCTGGCTCCTTTGACTGATCCTGGCTGGCATAGAACAACACTTCCCGGGTCTGTGGGGGGTAGCAAAGGCCTGCCTTGGCGCACCCCTGGTAGGTCACCTCCAGGGTTGCCTCGCGGACGCCCTCCGGCAGGTCCAGATCGACCCGGGCCTCCACCGGCTCATAGAACACGTTGACGGTGCCGAAGTAGGGGTCCTCCGTTTCCACGCCCGGCAGGGAGAAAGCCGGTTCTGACACACTGACCCCCTCGGTCAGCGTGGACACGGCAATACGCCCCCGGTACAGGTAGTGGTCTGGCGCGATATCCCAGCTCAACAACACACCGGACTCGGTGTTGGTAAAGCTGAAGGGCAGCGCCTCGTCCACTGGCAGGAAGTCCTGGCCGCCCAGGCTGTTGCTGTTGAAGGAGGCCCAGCCGGTGCTTGCGGACAGGAGCGTGGCCAGGGTCAGCAGGAACAGTCGCAGGAGGTCAGCAGGAAAACGGGATATCAGTGGCATGGATGTCAATGTCTGTCGGTTGGCAGGCGAGCGTATCCGGAATGAAAGGAAAGACTGGCTTCGATCCGGAAAGTTCCCGGTTTTTGCAGGAATATATCCGGGATTTAGTCAAGGATCCCTTAATATCCCGCTGGCATTCCTTTCGTTAAAGACGCACAATAACGGACCCATGAATCACCGTCCAGAAGACCTTGTCACACTGTTCAACAGACTGTTCCTTGAAAGTACGGGAACGGAACTGGTTCGCGGTGGCGATGAGCCTGAATACCTTCCTGCTGGCGTAGCCGGTCGCTATGCTCAGGTAATCTTCGCCCACGGCTATTTCGCCAGCGCTCTCCATGAAATCAGTCACTGGTGTATCGCCGGCGAGCGTCGGCGGCAGTTGCCGGACTATGGTTACTGGTATTGTCCCGATGGCCGTACCCGTGAACAGCAAAGGTCTTTTGAACAGGTTGAGGTGAAGCCCCAGGCGATCGAGTGGCTGTTCGCCACCGCCTGCGGCAGCCACTTCCATATCAGCGTGGACAACCTGGATGGCGGCGGTGCCATTGATGAGGACGGATTCCGTCGCAATGTATACCGTCAGGCATGCCGGTACCTGGACCTGGGTCTTCCGGTCAGGGCGGAGCATTTCCTGGAGTCCCTGATGGATTTCTACGGCACAGGGGCGGACGAGTTCTGCCGATGGCGTGAACGCCATGCCTGGCTGGCGGATGAGTTACGCCGGCAGCCACACCATTTCACAACAGAAAGCGAAGCCTATGACGCAAGCTCCTGAATCTGGTAACACCACGGACAACGTGGCCAGTGCAAACGATGATACCGAACTGAAGCAGAGTGGAACCCGCTTCTCCGAACTGGGTCTCCACCAGCAATTGCAGGATGCCATCAGTGGTATCGGGTTTGAATACTGTACCCCGATCCAGGCGGAGACGTTGCCCTACACCCTGGCCTGTCATGACCTGATCGGGCAGGCCCAGACCGGTACCGGCAAGACCGCGGCTTTCCTGATCACCGCCATCCAGACGCTGCTGGAGACGCCGATCCCGGACAAGGACCGGTTTGCCTCCGAGCCCCGCGTACTGGCCCTGGCGCCGACCCGGGAACTGGCCATGCAGATTGCCAAGGATGCGGAGCAGCTCTGCGAGCGGACAGGCCATCGCGTGGTGTCCGTGGTGGGTGGCATGAACTACGACAAGCAGCGGGAAGTGCTGAGGGAAGAGATCGTGGACATCCTGGTGGCTACACCGGGGCGCCTGATCGATTTCATGGGCACCCAGGATGTGTACCTGGACCAGGTGGATCTGCTGATCCTGGACGAGGCGGACCGGATGCTCGACATGGGCTTCATCCCGGACGTCAAGCGGATTATCCGCCAGTGCCCGCCCAAGGACGATCGCCAGACCCTCCTGTTCAGTGCCACTTTCAACCAGGACGTGCTGAACCTGGCGTCCATGTGGACACACGGTGCCGAGTTTATCGAGATCGAACCCCAGCAGAAGACCGCCGAGCGCGTGAAGCAGACGGTTTACCTGGTGTCCGAGGACCAGAAGCTGCCGGTGCTGGTGAATGCCCTGAAGCAGCAGGGGGTGGACAAGGCCATCGTCTTTGCCAACCGCCGCGACCAGTGCCGTGACCTGGAAGAAGACCTGAAGAACCAGGACGTCAAGGCGGCCCTGATGTCGGGCGAAATTCCCCAGAACAAGCGGCTGAAGACCCTCGACCAGTTCAAGAACGGCGATATCCAGGTACTGGTGGCCACGGATGTGGCGGGACGTGGTATCCATGTCGAGGGCGTGACCCACGTGTTCAACTACAACCTGCCGGACAATGCCGAGGATTATGTACACCGCATCGGCCGTACCGGTAGGGCGGGGGAGTACGGCATCTCCATCAGCTTTGCCAGCGAGGACGATGCCTTTGCCCTGCCGTCCATCGAGACCTACATCAGCCAGAAGCTGACCACGACGGTACCGGAGGAAGATCTGCTGCAACCGCTGGATAAACCACTGATCCAGCGTCGTCGTGGCCGTCGCCGGCCCAGTGGCGGCGGTGGTGGTCCCCGCGGTGGCAACCGGGGACGCCAGGGCGGTCGGCCCCGGTCGTCCGGTTCCCGCTAGCCCGGTTCCCGGCAGGCGGCCATGCTGCGTATCGTTGCCGACGAGAACATTCCGCTGCTGGAACCGTTCTGCGGCGGTCTGGGCAGCCTGACCCGGGTTAACGGCCGCACCCTTGGCCGGGAGCAGTTGATGGACGCCGACGTACTGCTGGTACGTTCGGTGACACGGGTGGACGCCAGCCTGCTGTCTGGCACGTCCGTCCGGTTTGTGGGCACGGCGACCATTGGCACCGACCATGTGGACACCGACTGGCTGGAGGAACAGGGCATTGCCTTTACTCCGGCGCCCGGCTGCAATGCCACCAGCGTGGTGCAGTATGTGTTATCGGTGCTCTCGCTGTTCCTGCTTCATCGCCAACCACGGTCGTTTGACGGTCTCACCGTGGGCGTGGTGGGCGCGGGCAATGTCGGCGGCGCGCTGGTCCGGCGCCTGCAGGCCCTGGGAGTAACGGTACGGGTCAGCGACCCGCCCTTACAGGCGCAGGGTGCCGACCTGCCATTCGCCTCGCTGGACGAGGTGCTTCAGTGCGATGTGATCTCCCTCCATACGCCCCTGACCAGGGGCGGCCCCCATGCCACTGCCCATTTGCTGGATGAGGACCGGTTGTCGCGCCTGTGCGGCAACCAGTTGCTGATCAACAGCGGGCGAGGACCAGTCATCGACAATCAGGCGCTGCTGAGGCGTCTTGACGAACAGGACGCGCCCACCGTGGTACTGGATGTCTGGGAAAACGAGCCCGAGCCCCTGTCGGCGCTGGTGGCCCGTTGCTGGCTGGCGACACCCCACATTGCCGGTTACAGCCTGGAGGGCAAGAGCCGGGGCACGGAAATGGTGGCCAGGGCACTACACCAGTGGGTAGGCCTGCCCATGGATACGGATCTGGCGACGGTGCTGCCGGCGCCCCCTTTGTCTGAGCTGCGGTTTACGGCCCGGGCAACCCCTATGGAGGCCCTGCACCGGGCTCTGATGGCCTGTTACGACCCGCGGGATGATGACGCCCGGTTACGGGCGGCGTATGCCCGTGTGGCAGGGCCTGGCTCCCCGGTGGGGCCGGCTTTTGACGGCCTGCGCAAGCAATACCCGGTGCGGCGTGAGCCCGCCAGCCTGAAGGTTGTAGTGCCGGCGGACAGCGGGCAGGGTGCCCTGCTGTCGGCGGCCGGCTTCCAGGTTATTGAAACCCCGGGCCCCTGAAGGCCCGGCACGATCGACCTACCCCAGACTGGCCTGCTTGAGGGCGGCAATCCGGTCCTCCAGCGGCGGGTGAGTCATGAACAGGGCGGCCAGGCCCTGGCGGGCGCCCCGGTTGATGCCAAAGGCCTGCAGGCTGTCGGGCATCTGGTCGGGAATCCCGCTTTCCTGCTTGAGCCGGGCCAGGGCGCTGATCATGGAGCCGCGACCAGCCAGTTGTGCCCCGGCGATATCTGCCCGGAATTCCCGCCGCCGGGAGAACCAGAACACGATGGTGCTGGCCAGGATGCCGAGCACAATTTCGGCCACAATACTCACCACGAAAAAGCCGATACCGTGCCCTCCCTCATTCCTGAAGACGACACGGTCCACCATCGAACCAATCACGCGGGCGGCAAAGATCACAAAGGTGTTCACCACACCCTGGATCAGGGCAAGGGTAATCATATCGCCATTGGCCACATGCCCGATCTCGTGTCCCAGGACTGCCCGAATCTCCTCCTTGCTGAAGCGTTGCAACAGTCCTTCGCTCACGGCCACCAGGGCATCATTTTTCTTCCAGCCGGTGGCGAAGGCATTGGACTGGCTGGCCGGGAAGATAGCGACTTCCGGCATGCCAATGCCGGCCTTCTTGGCCAGTTCCGCCACCGTATCCACCAGCCAGCGCTCCGCCGGGGTACGGGGGGAGTCGATGACCCGCGCGCGGGTCATTCGTTTGGCCATGAATTTCGACATCAGCAGGGAGATGAACGAGCCGGCAAAACCGAAAACGGCTGCAAAGATAAGCAGCGAGCTGTAGTTGATGCCGTTCTGGGCCAGGTAACTGTCGACACCCAACAGGCTGAGGGTGACGCTGGCCACCAGGATCACCGCCAGGTTGGTGGCAAGGAAAAGCAGTATTCTCATGGGTCAGTCTCTCTCAAAAGGGACGCATTACACACTAATGCCCAATATCGGGCCACTCCGGGTTATTTCAATGACCTGAGTGGTTCTCGATGCGGTGAGAAAGACCGGCTGACAGGAGATCAGTTCCCGGTAGGTGCGAAGAAGGCCGCCTGCATGGCCCGGTTGAGGGTGGGGGAGTGGCCGCCCTTGATGGACTGGCGCAACACGTGCACCCAGGTGGAGCGGTCCTGGCGGACCGATGCGGGCAGGGAGTCGTCATCCGGGGCGGGCACGCCAGGTTCCGGCAGCTCCAGGGCCGCCGCCAGGTCGGCTGGTGCCGGGGTGCTCAGGCGGATAAAGGCCCGGCGGGTTAGGACGGCCTGGTCCAGGGCCTCCTGGCGGATGGTATCCACGTACCGCAGCAGGCCCTCTTCCTCGAGCCATAGCAGTGCGCCGAAGCAGGCCATGTGCCGGGGGCTGTGGAGGCCGAACTCGTCAGGTTCATCTGGCCCGGCGATATCCTCCACGAACAGGTTGATACGCCGTGGGAACACGCTGTAGAGCTGGACCAGGGCAATGGCGGAATCCCGGTAGAACTCCTCGATGTGGATATCGGCCATGTTTTTCCTCTTACTGCATCCCTTACATTATGCCCGCCAAGTGGACAGGAACCTTTCCAGGCGGCCGATGGCATCCTCCAGGGCGTCGACCCGGGGCAGGAACACCACCCGGAAGTGCTGGCGGTCGTCGATGTTGAAGCCGGAGCCCTGGACCAGCAGGATACGTTCCTGCCGCAGCAGGTCCAGTACGAACTGCTCGTCGTTCTCAATGGGGTAGAGCGCCGGATCCAGCTTCGGGAACAGGTACAGGGCCCCCTTGGGCTTCACACAACTGATACCCGGAATGTCGTTGAGCAGGCGCCAGGCGGTTTCCCGTTGTTCGTAGAGTCGGCCGCCCGGCGCAATCAGGTCCTCGATGGACTGATAGCCCCCCAGGGCGGTCTGGATGGCAAGCTGGGCCGGCACATTGGCGCACAGCCGCATGGACGCCAGCATGTCGATGCCCTCGATCAGGTCCACGGCCTTGTGCTTCGCGCCACTGATGATCAGCCAGCCGGACCGGTAGCCGGCGGCCCGGTAGTTCTTGGACAGCCCGTTAAAGGTGAAGAACAGCACGTCGTCCGCCAGGGAGGCAGTGGGCACGTGCTGGACCCCGTCATATAGGATCTTGTCGTAGATCTCGTCGGACAGGATGATCAGGTTGTGCTGACGGGCCAGTTCGATTACATCCTCCAGCAACTCTTTCGGGTAGACGGCGCCGGTGGGGTTGTTGGGATTGATCAGCACGATGGCCTTGGTGCGGTTGGTGATCTTCCGGCGGATGTCGTCCAGGTCCGGGAACCAGTCCTGCTGTTCGTCGCAGCGGTAGTGCACGGCCTTACCGCTGGACAGGGTGATGGCCGCGGTCCACAGCGGATAGTCCGGAGCCGGTACCAGCACCTCATCGCCGGTGTTCAGCAACGCCTGCATGGACATGACGATCAGTTCGCTGACGCCATTGCCCAGGTAGATATCGTCGATATCCACCTTGTCGATACCAATCTGCTGACAATAGTGCATCACCGCCTTGCGGGCGGAGAACAGCCCCTTGGATTCTACATAGCCCTGGGCCTGGTGAAGGTTGTAGATCACATCCTGCTGGATCTCTTCCGGTACATCCAGCTCGAAAGCAGCAGGGTTGCCGATATTGAGCTTGAGTATCCGATGGCCTTCCTCTTCCAGGCGACGCGCTTCACGCAGTACCGGGCCACGGATTTCATAGCATACGTTGTCCAGTTTCGCGGATTTTCTGTAATTCTGCATAGAAGGCGTCTTCCCGGCGTTGGTAGGCATGCCGCAACAGGCGGCAGGATCAGAACAGGCTCACCATTCTAGCGGAGCCGGGGTTCAAAAAAACAGTCCGAAAAGGGCGCAATTGTGATGAAAAATGGCAGGGAGGGCTGCAATTTGGAGCCGGTTTCTCAAACTGGCTTTCGGAAATAAAATTGTGCACAATATAATTGTTGAAAATCCATAAGGAGCCTGACATGGCGAACGCGCCCCTCTACGACATCGAAGTAACGGATATCAAAGGCCAGCCCCGCACCCTGGCGGACTATGCTGGCAAGGTGATGCTGATTGTGAACACCGCTTCGAAATGTGGTTTTACGCCCCAGTTCGAAGGCCTGCAATCACTCCATAATGAACTGGCTCCCAAAGGGCTGGAAGTGCTCGGTTTTCCCTGTAACCAGTTCATGAACCAGGACCCGGGAGAGAACAGCGAGATCAGTGAATTCTGTTCCCTCAACTACGGCGTCAGCTTTCCCATGTTCGCCAAGCTCCAGGTCAACGGACCGGATGCCCATCCTCTGTACCGGCTGCTAAAAGACGAGGCGCCGGGTATGATGGGTTCGAAGAAAGTGAAGTGGAACTTTACCAAGTTCCTGGTGAACCGGGAGGGCCAGGTTGTCCGGCGTTATCCGCCGACTGCAAAGCCTGAAGCCATTCGCGATGATATTGTGGAGTTGCTGTAAGTGAGTGATTCGGCTATGCGTGCCAGCAAGGCTAACAGTGATGAGCTGCTGGCCCTGGACAACCAGCTCTGTTTTGCCGTGTACGCGGTGAACCGGGCGATTACCAGCCGTTACCGGCCACTGCTGGCGGAGTTGGACCTGACCTACCCGCAGTACCTGGTGATGCTGGTCATGTGGGAAGCGGACGAGGCGGGGGAGACGCCACGTGTCTCCTCCATCGGTCAGCGGCTGCGCCTGGATTCGGGTACCCTGACGCCCCTGTTGCGGCGCCTGGAACAGCGAGGCCTGATCATCCGCCAGCGGTCCAGCGAGGACGAGCGGGTGGTAACGGTTGCCCTGACGGGGGAGGGCCGCTCCATGCGTGAGCGGGCCACCGACGTACCGGTGCGGCTATTGTGCGAGCTGGGCGTGGGGCCGGAAGATGCGGTGCGCCTGCGCGGCGAACTTCGGGATCTGCTCAGTCACCTGGAGCAGGCGGAGTATCGGTAACACCTTCCGCAGTGGACCAGCGCTGGATCATCCGGTCCAGTACGTCCCGGTTGTAGGGTTTGGTGATGTAGTCGTCCATGCCCGCCGCCAGGCATTCTTCCCGGTCGCCGGACATGACATTGGCGGTGACGGCGATCACCGGCAGTTTCTTCCACTCCGGGTTCTGGCGAATCCGTCGTGTGGCTTCGTAACCATCCATCACCGGCATCTGACAGTCCATCAGCACCAGGTCGTAGGATTTCAGCGACAGGGCCGCCAGCGCCCGTTCCCCGTTCTCGGCGTGGTCCACTTCATGGCCGAGCTTGTGCAGAAGGCCCGAGGCAACGATCTGGTTGACCCGGTTGTCCTCCACCAGAAGGATACGGCAGTGGCGTCTGGTGGGCCCGGTTTCCACCACTTCCGCCATCTCCGTCTCGTCCCTGTCGGTACTCTCGTCCACCGGCAGCGGCAGGGTGACGGTAAACCAGGTTCCCTCGTCCTCCCTGGAGTCCACCCGTATCTGGCCGTGCATGCGCTCCACCAGTTGCTGGCAAAGGGCGAGGCCAAGCCCTGTGCCGCCGTAACGCCGGGTGGTGTCGGTGGCCGCCTGGGAGAACGGCGAGAAAATCCGGTCCAGTTCCTGCCGTGACATGCCAATCCCGGTGTCCCGGACTTCCAGTCGGATCCCTTCAGGGGTCTGCTCGAGATGAATGGAGACCGTGCCTTCATCCGTGAACTTGATGGCATTGGACAACAGGTTGTTGGCCACCTGCCTCAGGCGGGTGGGATCGCCCAGGTACCGGGTCGCGAGACCGGTTTCCAGGTGAGTGGTGAATTTCAGACCCTTGCGGCGGGCCTGCTCGCCATGGATGGTGGCACACTCATTGATCAGTTGTCGCAAGTCGAAGGAGATAACCTCCAGGTCCAGCTTGCCGGCCTCTACCTTGGAGATGTCCAGAATATCGTTGAGCAGGCTCAGTAGGCTCTGGCCGGCCCGGTGGGCGATTTCAAGCTGATGGCGTTGGGCAGGTTCCAGGTTACCTTCCAGGGCCAGCTCCAGCATACCCAGCACGCCGTTAAGGGGCGTGCGGATTTCATGGCTCATGCTGGCCAGGAAGCGGGCGCGGGTCTGGGCCCGTCGCACGGCGTCCTCCTTGGCGCGGATCAGGGCCCGGTTACCCCGCTGCAGGGCTTCGTTCTTTTCCGAGATTTCCCGGGTCCGGTCCTCAACTTCCCGTTCCAGTTTGCCGGAATAGTCCTTCATCTGGCTTTCCACTTCCCGCAGCTGGCTCAGGGAGGTGTCCACGGTCTGCAGGTGGCGGTTGATAATGGCCACCATGCTGCCGATCTCGTCATGTTCGTGGGAAGGCGGAACCGGTAGCCGGGCCTTTTCGGGCGCGTTGCGGACGTCCTGCAGGCTGCTGATGACCCGCATCATGGGCTTCGTCAGCACGAAATAGAACACCACCAGCAGCATGGCCGACAGCACCAGACTCTTGAGGATGCCGCTGATCAGGATGAATGCGGCCCGGGACAGGAACAGGTTGCCGTAGTAGTTGGTGGATATTGTGATGACCAGCTGGCCCAGTTCGATCTGTTGCAGGTCCGGTACTTCCAGCTCTGTGGAGTAGCGGCGGGTTTCCCCGAACAGCAGGTCACTGATCCAGCGGTAGCTGCCATCACCGCTGCCGCGGCTGGCGGCGGACAGGGTGCGGTTCTTGGTGTCCAGGATGCGGGCGTCGATCACCGCCGGGTGGCGGAGCATGCCGTCCAGCAGTTCACCAGCCAGCCGGGTGTCGATATTGTAGGCGATCTGGGACGCAGGGCTGTGGCTGATGTCCATCAACGCCTCAATATCCTGATCCATATAGGTGCGGGTACTGTGGTATTCCACCGTTACCTGGATCAGGTTGAGAACGAGCCCCACCGCCATCGCAAGCAACACGGTGTTGCGGGTGAGGCGGTATGACAGACGGTTCCTGAAAAGATGCGTCACTCTATTCCCTGTGCGGCTGGGCAGACCTGGGTGGGTTGTCAGTCGTCGTAGTCGGCTTTCTTCTTCCAGTCATCGTCATGGAGGAAGGTATCCCATTCCTTGTCCAACCGGTTCTGCTGTTCTGCGGAACGGGCGCTTTCGCCACTGTTCAGCTCCTGTTCCAGTTCATGGATGCGTTCCTTGAAGGCGGCCACCGCCCTGGCGGCCATGTCATTGCCCTTGGACTTGGCCATTTCCGACGCCGCCAGATGGTAGGCATGGATCGCCTTGCGCAGGTCATTATGCCTGACATGATCCCGTGCCTGGAAAACGAACAGGTCGGCGTGGGTCTTGTGGATGGTAAACAGCACGTGGCGCAGGTTGGCCTTGGCCGTGGCCGCATTGACCTTGCCGGACTTGTGGAGAGACTCGATCAGCTTGAAAAGGCTTTGCAGCAGCTCCTTGATATAGTTCGACTTGTCGGGGGAATCGATGATAACTTTCGGGTGCTCGTCGGTGCCGTCCAGCACTTTCTGTTTGTTTTCCTGCACCTTGGCCAGCCAGTCTTTCACGGGGAGGTCGGCCTGTTCCTGCTGGAGCCCCTTGCAGGTTTCCTCCATCCGCCGCAGCAGGAGCAGCTTGATGTCCCGGGTCAGGTACTGGCCCGGCAATTCGTCATAGATCCGGTAGGCCCGGTTGTAGGCGTCCTCCAGCGAGGTGATACGGCGGGCTCGTTCGATGCGGGCCCGTTCGCGCATCTGGCTGATCACCACAATCACGATCGAGGCAACGACAACCGCCAGTAACAGCAGAACAATGGTGATGGTATTCATGTATCCCGGGGGGCTCCCTGATTATCTTTCTGATTTGGGGAAGGCTGCCATGAAACGGATCCGCCAGTGCCCATGATGGGGCACAGGACCCGTCCCTATAGCGCCCGAGCTATCGCAAGTATCTGGCAGACTGACAGAAAAGTCTAATCGATTCCGTTCCAACATGTTACAGGTGATAGAATGGGATGTTTGCCGTGTCCCGGAGGCGTTGCCCGCAATGGATATTTCCCGCGTTGACCTGAATCTGCTGGTGTACCTGGATGTGCTGCTGCGGGAGAAGAATGTCACCAAGGCAGCCAATCACCTGGGCATCACCCAACCGGCCATGAGTAATGGCCTGCGGCGGCTCCGCGACCTGTTCGACGACCCGCTGCTGGTGCGCACCAGCGAGGGCATGACCGCCACCGAGCGGGCCACGGAGCTGCAACCGCTGGTGCGGGGCATCCTGTCGGATATCGAGCAGGCGGTGCAGGAGAAGGCGTCATTCTCCGCCAATGAGAGCCAGCGGGTGTTCCGGATCATGGCCAGTGACTATGCCGAGTCCTGTCTGATGCCCCGGGTGTTGCGGCGTATTCGCCAGGAGGCCCCCAACGTGATCCTGGACGTACTGACCCCCAGTGATGTGAGTTTCCAGGATGTGGAGCAGGGGCGTCTGGACATGGCCATCAACCGCTTCGACAAGATTCCCCAGTCCTTCCACCAGAAAACCCTGTGGACGGAATACTTCGCCTGCCTGATGAACGTGCGCAACCCGATCCTGCAGGATCCGTTTACCCTCGACAGTTACCTGGCGGCCAGTCATATCTGGGTCAGCAAGACCGGGTTCGGTGTCGGTGTCGGGGTCAATCCCAAGGATGTGCAGCGTCTGGGATGGGTCGACGAGGCCCTGGGCCTGATGGGGCGCAAGCGGCATATCGCGGTGTTCACCCGACACTACCAGGTGGCGATGCTGCTGGCGGAGCAGCATGACCTGATTGCCACCCTGCCCAGCCGGGCGGCGTGGTTGCAGAAGGATAACGCCAACCTGGTGATCAAGCCGCCTCCCTTTGACATTCCGCCCTTCGAGCTGAAGATGGCGTGGAGTCCGCTGTTGCAGCACAACGCCGACCATCAGTGGCTGCGGCGACTGGTGGCCGCCGTGGCGGAAGAGGTGGACGAGGAGTTCGCCGAGTTCGGGCGCCAGTTCGAGGCGGTGGAGCCGGATGGCCCCCACCGGTCAGAGCGGTAGTTCCCGCAATTCCAGCGACGGACGGGCGATGTCCCACATGCGCTGGAAATCCTCCGCCAGCAATCTGGCCCGGCCGCTGTCCGCGAAGCTGGCGAATCCCTCCGGACGGTCAAACCGGTGCCGGACCAGGACACCTTGCCGGTCCACCAGCAGGAATGGTTGCTCCACCGGCGGGTAATCGGTGTTGACCAGTCGCAGGTCGATGGCACTGGGCAGGCGCCGCAGCAGGTCCACCAACCGGTGACGACGTTTCACCAATGGTGCATCGTCGTGGATCAGCAGGCGGATTTCGCTGTTGCGGTGATGTCGGGCCAGCCACGACAGCAGATCCCGCAGACGCTGGCGGTCGTACAGGTCGTGGTCCAGCAGGCGGTCATAGAGCCACAGCCGTTGCCGGGCCTGCCCCGCCAGGCTGTCCATCAGGTCGGGTATCTGGTGGTCACCGTCAATCAGCCAGCTCTGTTCGTCCTCACCCAGTATCATGGGCTTGTGCCGTGGGGGTTCATCGTCAAATCCCCCGGTCACCAGTGTTGGTGCCAGGCAACGCATGCCGTAGTGGGGGATGCCCGCGTCGTCGTAGGGTTCCGTGAAGACATGGAAGCCACTGCGCTGGTAGAAGGGGACGGCGTGTTCCTGGGCTGACAGGTGCAGGTTCTGCACCTGGCCGGCGGCCTCGGTCATCAGGTGCCGCAGCATCTTCTCGCCGAGGCCGGTGCCCCGGTGCTGGGGCCGAACGGCCATGCGCCCGATGTGGGCGGTGTCATCAAGGGTATAGAACATCCGTGCCGTGGCCGCCGGGGTGTTGTCCGGCAGCACGGCGAGGAAGTGGTCGGCGATCTCGTCGGTGTCGTCCCACTCCAGTTCCGGCGGCACCTTCTGTTCGTCGATGAAGACGGACTGGCGGATATCCCTGACATCCCGGGGCGCCAGTTGCCAGCTGTACTTGCGGAATCTCACAGTCATTCGAAATAGAGGCTTCCCTGGTTGTAGAGTACGGTCAGCAGTTCCGCCAGGGCGGGATCCCGGCACAGGCGGGTGACCTCTGCCGCGTCTGGCCGGCTGGATGCGCACAGCACCGGCGCCAGGGGTTGTGCATCACCGCTGAGCAGGTAGCGTTCCCCGTCCACGAACAGGGCGGTCTGTCCGTCCAGTTCCGTATAAGCGAAACGGGAGCCCTCATTCCAGCGTAGTACACCGCCATCCACCAGGGCTTCCAGCAGGTCGTCGGTGGTTGCCGGTGGTTCCGCGGAAATTACGATGTCACTGTTCTTCGGGGACGTGCTGAACTGGCCGAACCACAACGCCAGGTTGCGTCGGTCGGACACCCGTGAGCGGATTTCCGCTTCCAGCCTGTCCAGTGCCTGGTCGCCGATGGCGCCCGGGTTATCCGGCAGGCGGGTATCGCCATCGGAGAGATGAGCGGAGACGTCGGTTTCCGTGCACAGGAAATCGGTAAAGCTGGTCAGCAGGTCGTCCACGGTTGGCGCGCGGAACCCCACCGACAGGGTGATACAGTCATCTTCCGCCACGCCATGGTGGCCGATGCCTGGCGGCAGGTACAGCATGTCGCCGGGTTCCAGCAGGACTTCCTCATCCGCCTGCCAGTCCTTCAGGATGCGAAGCGGGGTGCCTTCCACCCGGGGCGACTGTTCGCTGCAGGCGCCACCGAAGCGCCAGCGACGATGGCCCTCTGCCTGCAGCAGGAACACATCGTACTGATCGAAATGGGGGCCGACACTGCCACCGGCGGGGGCGTAGCTGGCCATGATGTCGTCCAGGCGCCAGTTGGGCACGAAGCGGAAGTGGTCCAGGATATCGGCGGCCTCCGGCACCCAGTGGTCCAGCCCCTGCACCAGCAGGGTCCAGTTTCCCGGCGGTGGGGAGGTAAAGCGGTCGGTGCTGAACGGGCCGTTGTGGAGTTGCCAGGGGTGGCCGTTCTCTTCCTCCACAACCATTCGGGATTCCACTGCCTGTTCACAGGCCAGGCCAGCCAGTTCATCGGCACTGACCGGGCTCTCGAAGCCGGGAAACGCCTGGCGGATCACCAGCGGCTTCTTCTGCCAGTAGTCCCGCAGGAAGGTGTCGGCGGACAGGCCGCCGGGGAGTCGGTCAGGTACCGTCATGATCCGATGTTTTCCGCCTGTTCGGCCGCATTGCCGGTATAGTTTGCCGGCGTCAGCGCCATGAGTTCATCCTTTGCGGCCTGGGGGATGTCCAGGTTCTGCACGAAGTCGTGGATCAGTTCCGGGCTCATGTCCTTGCCACGGGTCAGCTCCTTGAGCTTCTCATAGGGCTTTTCGATGTTGTAGCGGCGCATCACCGTCTGGATCGGCTCCGCCAATACCTCCCAGGCGTTGTCCAGGTCATCGTTCAGACGCGTCGGGTTGACTTCCAGCTTGCCCAGGCCTTTCAGGGTGGCCTCGTAGGCAATCAGGCTGTGGGCAAAGCCCACGCCCAGGTTGCGCAGTACAGTCGAGTCAGTCAGATCCCGCTGCCAGCGGGAAATCGGCAGTTTGCTGCCCAGGTGCGCCAGGATGGCGTTGGCAATGCCCAGGTTGCCCTCGGAGTTTTCGAAGTCGATGGGGTTGACCTTGTGGGGCATGGTGGAGGAGCCAATCTCGCCGGCTACGGTTTTCTGCTTGAAGTAGCCCAGGGAAATGTAGCCCCAGATATCCCGGTCCAGGTCGATCAGGATGGTGTTGAAGCGGGCAATGGCGTCGAACAGCTCGGCGATATAATCATGGGGTTCGATCTGGGTCGTGTAGGGGTTCCAGGACAGCCCCAGGCTCTCAACAAAGTCCCTGGCGTTGGCGGCCCAGTCCACGGAGGGGTAGGCGGACAGGTGGGCATTGTAGTTGCCCACGGCGCCATTGATCTTGCCCAGCAGTTCCACCTCGCGGATCTGCTTCAGTTGGCGGCGCAGTCGGTGGACCACGTTGGCCAGTTCCTTGCCCACGGTGCTCGGGGAGGCGGTCTGGCCATGGGTACGGGAGAGCATGGGCTGTTTCGCATGCTCCACAGAGAGTGCTTCCAGGCGCTGGACAATGCGGTCCATGGCCGGCAACAGGCCGTCGTCCAGGCCTTCCCGCAGCATCAGGGCATGGGACAGATTGTTGATGTCCTCGGAGGTGCAGGCGAAGTGGACAAACTCGGTGATGGCCTGCAGTTCCTCCACCGGTGCGATCCGTTCCTTGATGAAGTATTCCACCGCCTTGACGTCGTGGTTGGTGGTGCGTTCGATGGTCTTGATGGCCTCGGCGTCCGCCAGGCTGAAGTTTTCCACCACCCGGTCCAGGCCGTCCCGGGCACTGGCGCTTAGTGTCGGTACCTCGGTGATCTCTGGGTGGTTCGCCAGTTGCTGCAGCCAGCGTACCTCCACCTTGACCCGGTTACGGATCAGCCCGTACTCGCTGAAAATTTCCCGGAATACCGAAACTTTGTTGCCGTAGCGGCCGTCCACCGGAGAAATGGCGGTCAGGCTGGTCAGTTCCATCAGATTGTAACCTCATCAGAATCGGGCAGGGCGCAGGAATGCGCGAAGCCTGCGGGGTGAATAGTTTGGTGTCCATGATACACCAGCGCGAACGGCAATTCAGCGCCGGGTGGGTGTCGGGTGTGACACGATGGCAGGGGCGGGTTACCCGGAGTGATAGACCGACTGGTTGGCCTTCTCCGCCAGTTCCCGGGCAATGGCAGCCACCTTGCGGCGACGAAAGATCAGTTGCCAGCGGCGGCCCCCGGTCTGGCGCCAGAGCACGGCGGAGCGTATGCCGGCCAGCAGCAGGGCGCGTACCCGGGCGGCGTTCTCTTCCCGCTGGAGCACGTTGGGATCGCCGGTCACCTGGATGCGCAGACGGAAGGTGCTGATGGTGTCCTGATAGACTGAGGCCAGGTTGCTGATCAGGTTGCCGTGCACATAGCCGAAATGGCTGGCGGTGTGGCGGGCGCTGTCGATGCGTTGGCCGATGGCGGACAGCATGTCGCGGTTGCGGTTGAGGCTCGACTCCAGCTGGATCAGGTTCAGGCTGTAGCGAAGGATATCCATATCCTGCTGGCGGGTCTGGTTGCTGAGGATCTTGGCCAGGGCATCGAGACCTTCGCGCAGGTTCATCAGCTCACCGCCGTACACCTCCAGGGTGTCGTCCGGATTGGTGACAAACAGCGACCGCAGGGCGGTTTCCAGGCTGGACTCGGCACAGCGGCCCTGGTGGGCCACCTGGCTGACCAGGGTGGCGGCCTGGAAGACCCCTGCCAGTGCCAGTGTCTGGTCGGTGAGGGACTTGCTCAAGACGCCTCCGCCTTGGCGCTGGTGGCCGGGGCTGACGGTTCCTGCTGGTCGTCCCGCCAGGTGGTCTCGATAACGGCGCCACCCAGGCAGACCTCACCATCATAGAACACCACGGACTGCCCGGGGGTAACCGCCCGCTGGGCGTCATCGAACACGACCCGGGTACCGCGACCGGTCACAGTAACCTCGCAGTCCTGGTCCGGCTGGCGATAGCGGGTCTTGGCCTTGCAGCGGAAGCGGTGTGCCGGGGGCTCTCCGGCCACCCAGTCAACCGGCCCGCTGAGCAGTCCCCGGGACAACAGCAGGGGGTGCTGCTTGCCCTGGACGGCCACCAGTACGTTGCGGTCCAGATCCTTTTCAGCCACATACCAGGGATCGTCACTGAAACCCGCCAGGCCACCGATGCCCAGGCCCTGACGCTGGCCAATGGTGTGGTACATCAGGCCCTGGTGACGACCGATTACATGGCCGTCCGGCGTCTGGATCTCACCGGGCTGGGCCGGCAGGTACTGCTTGAGGAAGTCGCTGAACTTGCGCTCCCCGATAAAGCAGATGCCGGTGGAGTCCTTCTTGTCGTGGGTGATAAAACCCTGTTCCTCGGCGATACGCCGGACCTCCGGTTTTTCCAGTTCACCCACGGGGAACAGGGTGCGGGCGACCCGCTCGCCGGACACCGCGTGCAGGAAATAGCTCTGGTCCTTGTTATTGTCCAGCCCCTTGAGTAACTGGGCCCTGCCAGGATGATCCGGATCGGGACGCTGGCGGGTGTAGTGGCCGGTGGCGATATAGTCGGCCCCCAGGGTAATGGCGTAGTCGAGGAATGCCCGGAACTTCACTTCCTTGTTGCACAGGATATCCGGATTGGGGGTGCGACCGGCGCTGTATTCCGACAGGAAGTGCTCGAACACCCGGTCCCAGTATTCGTCGGCAAAGCTGGCTGTGTGCAGGGTGATGCCGATGGCATCCGCCACCGCCTGGGCGTCCGCAAGGTCGGTCATGGCCGTGCAGTATTCGGTGCCGTCGTCCTCGTCCCAGTTTTTCATGAACAGGCCTTCCACCTGGTAGCCCCGGTCCTTCAGCAGCCAGGCGGCCACGGAGGAATCCACACCGCCGGACATGCCGACGATAACCCGGGTATCTGCTGGTGCACTGGTAGTGAGCTGGTTCATGGCGTAAACGGATTCTGGTTGCCGGTGGATATCAGGGGCGCGATTGTAACACCGTTTGTGGTCGCTATGCTTCCGGCTCCACGATGACCTCCAGCGGGAAACGGCGGCCTTCTCGGTAATCCAGTATGCAGTCGAGCACCATGGGGCTGCGCAGACGGTCCCCCAGTTGGCGGATCTCGTCCAGGGTGAGCCAGTGGGCCGCGGCGATGCCGGTATCCAGTTCGGTGGTTACCTGGCGGACCGGGGAGGCGGTAAAGCAGAAACGGAAGTAGGTCACCCCGTTTGCGGGGGCGATATAGCGGTACATGCCCAGGAAGGCTTTGGGTTCCACTTCCCAGCCGGTTTCCTCAAGGGCTTCCCGGCGGGCCGCATCGGCCACGGCTTCGCCTTCTTCAATGTGGCCGGCGGGCTGGTTGAACACCAGGTCGCCGTTGATGCGCTCTTCCACCAGCAGGAAACGTCCCCGTTCATCTTCCACGATAACGGCGACGGTGGCATGTGGTTTCCAGGTCATGGGCAACTCCCGGTCAGGTGTGTTGGCGGCGATGTCGGGGGCGTCGGCGACTGGCACTGGGCCCTTTGCCAGCGGTCCTGCCTGGCCCTTTGGGAAGGTGGATCGTGAGTTGGCGATATTCCCCGGGGGCAAGGTTATCCAGGCTCCATTCCCCGATCTGCCAGCGCACCAGTCGCAGGGTGGGGAAGCCGGTGGCAGCGGTCATACGGCGTACCTGTCGGTTGCGGCCTTCGGTCAGCCTGAGTTCGAGCCAGGAGGTGGGGATGTTCGCCCGCTCACGCACCGGCGGGTTCCGGGGCCAGAGTGATGGTGTTGGTATGCGATGAGCGGCAGCAGGGCGGGTGGGGCCATCTTTCAGGTCGACACCCCGACGCAACTGGTCCAGGGCCGAATCGGTGATTGCTCCCTCTACCTGGACCAGATAGGTTTTGGTCATCTTCTGGTGTGGGGAGGCAATTCGGTGCTGCAGGCTGCCATCATCGGTCAGCAGAACCAGGCCTTCGGAGTCGTAGTCAAGACGACCGGCGGGATAGACGTCCGGCAGATCCACATAATCGGCCAGCGTTGATCGGCCCCGTTCATTGCTGAACTGGCACAGGGTGTGAAAAGGCTTGTTGAGCAGGATAAGGGCAGCCATCCCGACATGTTAACAGACTGACATCCATTAACACGGGGGGATGGCTTATGATCGTGGTAGCGATCTTGTGTCAGCCGTTGACCATACGTACCACGTTGCTGGCCTGACCCTGTTCCTGGTCGGTGTTATCGTTATCCCGCGCGGAATGAGAATCCTGTCCCTTCGTGGCGGGTTGCTGTTCCGGAACGATGTTCACCGCGTGAACACCCTTGTCGCTGGGTTTCTTGTCAAAGGTGACCGGTTGGCCGGCTTTCAGGGTTTTATACCCTTCCATTTGTACCGAGGAGAAATGTGCAAACAGGTCGTCACTGCAGCCCTCTTCGATAATGAAGCCATAACCCTTGGCGTTGTTAAACCACTTTACTTTGCCCCTAGGCATGATGAACTCCCTTGTCCAGTCATTATCTGTCGTAACCTACGGCCTGCGCGGGCCGCCTGATACGGCGTTTTACACAATTTTACATTGCAAGATTTACTTTTGATCATTAGTGGGTGTGAGTCAACACTAAACTCGCGGGAATTACTGATTGTGCACATTACATCATTGTTATGGGGCGCTATGGTGCACCGAAATCTACAGGTTTTCGGTATTTATTGAGCATGACGTTATAGCAGCGGAATTAATAAAAGCATGGGGTCTAAGGACGGCTTCCCATCTACCGATTCGGGCCCGCCGCCGGTCCGTCCAGTGCGGGATCTTTTCCTGGGGCGGGGTGTCGTTTTGGTGACAAGGGCACTCCGGGCTGGTTGCCCCGGGTATCGACGCGGTATCATGCGCCATTGAACCCGGTGGCGTTTTTACTGTCTGAGTGACTGTCGAGTGCTGACCTTCTGTTTCTTCCCTGGAATACCGGAAAGGTGGTCCGAAGAAGACGGGCAGCGAGAGTGCGTCCAGTCGCATAGCAGGGTAGCTCGGATCTTGAAAACCCGTCGCCGGACATCCATCTTATGTCACAGAAACCGACATCCGGTACGAGAATCATGCGGACACTCAGAAATTCTCTACTAATATTGAATCAGGGGGATCACGACGGTGAGGACGAGCCAGGGCGCGAAGACGGCGTCAGCGTGGCTCCGGAGAAACCGGCCCTGAAGCGGCCGCCCCAGTATCGGGTGGTCCTTCTGAACGACGATTACACACCCATGGATTTTGTGGTGGATGTGTTGATGAAATTCTTCGCCATGAACGAAGAAAAGGCGACGCAGGTGATGCTGCTCGTCCATACGCAGGGAAAGGCCGTATGTGGGGTGTATACCCGGGACATCGCGGAAACGAAAGCAGCGCAGGTGAACCAGTATTCCTCCGAGTGCGAGCATCCGCTGCTGTGCGAGATTGAACGTGCGGACTGACTGACCTTATGCGGGGTGGCCCATGCTGAGCAAAGATCTTGAAATTACGCTGAATGCCGCGTTCCGGAATGCCCGGGACAAGCGTCATGAATTCATGACGGTTGAGCACCTGCTGCTGGCATTGCTGGACAACGATTCAGCGGTGGGCGTCCTCAAAGCCTGCGGGGCTGACCTGCAGCGGCTGCAGGATGAGCTTACCGAGTTCGTGGACTCCACCACGCCTCTGATTCCCGGCAGTGACAGTGAGCGGGAAACCCAGCCGACCCTGGGCTTCCAGCGCGTACTGCAGCGGGCCGTCTTCCATGTACAGTCTTCCGGTAAGAAGGAGGTCACCGGTGCCAACGTCCTGGTCGCCATTTTCAGCGAGCAGGAGAGTCAGGCTGTCTACCTGCTGAAGAAGCAGAACATTGCCCGTATCGATGTGGTCAATTTCGTTTCCCATGGCATCTCCCGTGTCCAGGGAGGCGAAGAGCCGGAAGCTCCGGATCCGGCCGCGCAGGAAGAGGGCGCCGAGGAAGGTTCCTCCAACCGCCCTCTGGAAGCCTATGCCTCCAATCTGAACGAACAGGCTCGTCAGGGGCGTATTGACCCGCTGATTGGCCGCGAGCACGAAGTGGAGCGGGTGGTCCAGATCCTGGTCCGCCGCCGCAAGAACAACCCGCTGCTGGTGGGTGAGGCCGGTGTCGGCAAGACTGCCATCGCCGAGGGCCTGGCCCGTCGCATTGTGGACGGCCATGTGCCGGACATCATTGCCGATGCGGTGGTCTACTCCCTGGACCTGGGCGCGCTGCTGGCGGGCACCAAGTACCGCGGTGATTTCGAGAAGCGCCTGAAAGGGCTGCTGGCGGAGCTCAAGAAGGAGAAGCGGGCCATCCTGTTCATCGACGAGATCCACACCATCATTGGTGCGGGATCCGCCTCTGGTGGCGTGATGGACGCGTCTAACCTGCTCAAGCCGATGCTCAGCTCCGGTGAGATCCGCTGCATCGGGTCTACCACCTTCTCCGAGTTCCGGGGCATCTTCGAGAAGGACAGCGCGCTGGCCCGTCGCTTCCAGAAAATCGACGTTAACGAGCCCAGCGTGGATGACACCTACCAGATCCTCAAGGGACTCAAGCCGCACTTCGAGAAGCACCACGATCTCAAGTACACGGACAAGGCCCTGCGGGTGGCCGCCGAGCTGGCGGACCGGTACATTTCCGACCGTCACCTGCCGGACAAGGCCATCGACGTCATCGATGAGGCCGGTGCCCGTCAGCGTCTGCTGCCGGAAGCCAAGCGCCGCAAGGTGATCGGTGTGTCTGCCATCGAGGATGTGGTGGCTACCATTGCCCGGATTCCGCCGAAGAGCGTGTCCAGCAGCGACAAGGACCTGCTGCGTAACCTGGAGCGGGACCTGAAGATGACCGTGTTCGGCCAGGACCCGGCCATCGAGTCGCTGTCCAACGCCATCAAGCTGGCCCGTGCCGGCCTCAAGGCGCCGGAGAAGCCGGAGGGCGCGTTCCTGTTTGCCGGCCCCACCGGTGTCGGCAAGACCGAGGTGACCCGTCAGCTGGCCAAGGTGCTGGGCATCGAACTGGTCCGCTTCGACATGTCGGAGTACATGGAGCGCCATACTGTGTCACGGCTGATTGGCGCGCCTCCGGGCTATGTCGGTTTTGACCAGGGTGGTCTGCTCACCGAATCGGTCAACAAGCACCCGCACTGTGTGCTGTTGCTGGATGAGATCGAGAAGGCGCACCCGGAAGTGTTCAACCTTCTGCTTCAGGTGATGGATCACGGCACCCTGACCGACAACAACGGTCGCAAGGCGGACTTCCGCCACGTCATCCTGGTGATGACTACCAACGCCGGTGCCGAGGACATCAGCCGTCGCTCCATCGGTTTCCAGGAGCAGGACCACAGCACCGATGGCATGGAGGTGATCAACAAGATGTTTACGCCGGAGTTCCGCAACCGCCTGGATTCCATTATCCAGTTCGGCGGCCTGGCGCCGGAGATCATCACCCATGTGGTGGACAAGTTCCTCACTGAACTGCAGGCACAGCTCGACGAAAAGCAGGTGGTGCTGCACGTGGACGACGAGGCCAAGCTCTGGCTGGCGGAGAAAGGGTACGATCCGACCATGGGGGCCCGTCCTATGGCCCGCCTGATCCAGGACAAGATCAAGCGTCCGCTGGCGGAACAGATCCTGTTCGGGGCGCTGTCCGAGAACGGTGGCGAGGTGAATGTTCACCTCAAGGATGGGGAGCTGGTGTTCGAGTACGAGAACGAGCCGGCCGAAGCGGTGTAACGATCAGGCCCCGGGGAGCCGGGGCCTGTGATCCGCGCCATGCACAACAACGAAAAAGCCCCGCCTTGGCGGGGCTTTTTCTTGCGCAGATGTCAGGCCGCTGTGTTGCCGGCCCGGCAGGCTGGCGGCATTAACGGGCGCGGTAGACGATGCGCCCCTTGCTCAGGTCATAGGGAGTCAGCTCTACCTTGACCTTGTCGCCAGTGAGGATGCGGATGTAGTTCTTGCGCATCTTGCCGGAGATGTGGGCAGTGACAACATGGCCGTTGCTCAGCTCCACACGGAACATGGTGTTGGGAAGGGTATCCACAATTACCCCTTCCATTTCAATGACATCTGATTTCGCCATTCAGTAAGGACCTCGCTTGATTGGGTTTCCCTGATTCCGGAATGGCGCAATTCTGCCTCATTTGGTCGCGATTGGCAAAAAAAGCGTCAATCCTGCGGGAACGTCGTCTTATGGAATAACCGAAAGGCGGTGCTCAGGAGGGTTCCTGGTCCGGGTCGAACTGCTGCCAGGAGCCGTCGATCAGCGCCTCGATCGGACGGAAGCGGGTCTTGTAGTTCATCTTCCGGCTCTGGGCAATCCAGTACCCCAGGTAGACCCAGGGCAGCCCCTGCTCCCGGGCCTCCCGGATCTGCCAGAGTATGGCCAGGGTACCCAGGCTGCGCCTGTCGTGGTCCGGGCTGAATACGGTGTAGATGGCGGATAGCCCGTCATCCAGCTTGTCCAGCACCGCCAGGCCGATCAGCTCGTCACCGACGTTCATCTCCAGGAACCAGCTGTCCGTGGCACCTTCCACCAGGAAGGACTGGAACTGGTCCCGGGAAGGCGGGTACATGTCGCCGTCGGCATGTCGTTCATTGATGTAGTGCTCATAGAGCTGGTAGTACCGTTCGGAGAACTGGGCGGGCACCAGCTTGAAGGTGACATCCTCGTTGCGTTTCCAGACCCGGCGTTGGGACCGGTCCGGGCGGAACGCGCGGGCGTCCAGGCGAACCGGGACACAGGCGTTACAGTGCTCGCAGTGGGGGCGGTAGTAATGGGAGCCGCTACGGCGAAAGCCCAGAGCAGTGAGCTGGCTGTAGAGCCGCTTGTCTATCTGCGCCCTGGGGTCCACGAACATGGTGGTGGCGTCGCGGCCGGGCAGGTAACTGCAACTGTGGGCCGGTGTGGCAAAGAATACCAGCGTTCTCAGGCTGCTCATCCTTATCCCTCCCCCGGGCGTGAGCCTTGCCAGGTCCAGTCCAGTCGCCAGTGGTCCTGGCGAGGTGGGTGGTCGATGTTTTCCTCCAGTATAGATAAGAATACCCGCCGGGGAATAGTTCGTGCGCCCATTCTCAGCAGGTGGGGGCTTTCCACCTGGCAGTCCATCATGCGGTAGCCGGAGCGCCACAGCTCGCCGCACAGGTGAACCAGCACTGTCTTTGAGGCGTTGGTTTCCAGGGAAAACATGGATTCACCAAAGAAGCAGCGCCCGATGGACAGCCCGTAGAGGCCGCCCACCAGTTCATCGCGGTGATTCCAGGCTTCGATGGAATGGGCGTGACCACGACGGTGGAGTTCCTTGTAGGCCTGCTCCATGTCGTCGGTGATCCAGGTGCCTTCGGGCCGGGTGGAACCGCACAGATGGATGACGCGTCGGAACGACTGGTTCGTGGTGATGCGGAAGCGCCCCTGGTTCAGGGTGCGACGCAGGCTGCGTGAGATATGAATGTCATCGGGAAAGAGGACGCATCGGGGGTCGGGGGACCACCAGAGGATCGGCTGGTCGTCGCTGAACCAGGGGAAGATGCCGCTCCGGTAGGCGTGCAGCAGCCGTTCAGGGGACAGGTCGCCCCCGAGGGCTAGCAGGCCATCGGGTTCCCGCAGGGCTTCTTCCGCGGGGGGAAACCACAGGTAGTCCGGATCAAGCCAGGGCAGGGCACTCATCGGGTCTGCCTCTTGTTACCCACCCCGGGCTGACGCCGGGGCGGGTGATTTCCATGCGGGGTTCAGCCCTGCTGGTCCAGGAATTTCTCGGCATCCAGCGCCGCCATGCAGCCGAAGCCGGCGGAGGTGACCGCCTGGCGGTAGACATGGTCAGCCACGTCGCCGGCCGCAAAAACGCCGGGCACGCTGGCCTGGGTGGCCATGCCTTCCAGGCCGCTGCGAATGCGGATATAGCCGCCTTCCATATCGAGCTGACCTTCAAACAATTCGGTATTGGGGCGGTGGCCGATGGCAATGAATACGCCGGCCAGGTCCAGTTCCCGGGTGCTGTCATCCTTGGTGCTGCGAATGCGCATGCCGGTAACGCCGGTGCCATCGCCCAGAACCTCGTCCAGGGTATGGTCCCAGACAATCTTGACGTTGCCGTTCTCGGCCTTCTCGAACAGCTTGTCCTGCAGGATCTTCTCCGCCCGGAGCTTGTCCCGGCGATGGACCAGGGTCACTTCGTCGGCGATATTGGACAGGTACAGGGCCTCTTCAACGGCGGTGTTGCCGCCGCCGATCACCGCGACTTTCTGCTTCTTGTAGAAGAAGCCATCGCAGGTGGCACAGGCGGATACGCCCTGGCCCTTGAACTTCTCCTCGGACTCCAGACCCAGGTACATGGCCGAGGCGCCGGTGGCAATGATCAGGGCATCGCAGGTGTACTCGCCGCTGTCGCCCTTGAGGCGAAACGGACGGTTACGCAGATCGGCCTCGTTGATGGTGTCGTAAACCACATTGGTTTCGAAGCGCTCGGCGTGCTTGAGCATGCGCTGCATCAGTTCCGGGCCCTGGACGCCGTCGTTGTCGCCGGGCCAGTTGTCCACGTCGGTGGTGGTGGTGAGCTGGCCACCCACCTCAATGCCTGTGATCAGGGTAGGCTTCAGGTTGGCGCGGGCCGCGTAGACAGCCGCTGTATAACCGGCGGGGCCGGAACCCAGGATGATCAGTCGGGAGTGTTTGCTGTCGGTCATTGCTCGTGTCTCTTCAGTTCTCGGGGCGATTGTCCGTGGCGGAAAAGGATACCAAGATCTATGGCAAACGCGAATTTGATTGCCGTAATCTGGGTCATTGAGTGGCGCTATTCCTGTCGGATGACCGGGTGATCGTATGATGCCCGGTCGGGCAGAGGGCTAGGCTCGCCCGATGACCGGCACCTGGTCCAGTAGCTGCCGGACCCGTTGCTCGCCCTTGCCGCTGTCGCCCTGTTCCAGTCGATGACTGGCGATGGCCGGGAACACGGTCTGTACATCATCTGGCAGGACATGATGACGCCCCTGCATCAGTGCCCAGGCCCGGGCGGCCCGCATCAGGCCGAGACCGGCACGGGGAGACAGGCCATAGATCAGGCCCGGCATGCGCCGGCTCTCTTCCAGCAGGTTCTGGATGTAGTCCAGCAGGGCCGGGCTGGTACTGACCCGGGCGACGCCCTCCTGCAGGGTTTTCAGGTCCTCGGGGCGGAACATGGTGCGAAGCCGCTCGGTCATCTGGCGCCGGTCTTCCCCTTCCAGCAGTTCCCGCTCTGCCTTGGGGTCCGGGTACCCCAGGCGCAGGCGCATCAGGAAGCGGTCAAGCTGGGACTCCGGCAGGGGATAGGTGCCCCCCTGTTCCACCGGGTTCTGGGTGGCAATCACGAAAAATGGCAGGGGCAGGGGGCGGGTTTCACCCTCGATGGACACCTGGCGCTCCTCCATGGCTTCCAGCAGGGCACTCTGGGTGCGCGGAGAGGCGCGATTGATCTCGTCGGCCAGGACCACCTGGGCAAAGATGGGCCCCTGGTGGAACACCAGTGAACCGGCCTCCCGGTCGTACATGGAGAACCCCAGTACATCCGCCGGCAGCAGGTCGTTGGTGAACTGGATGCGCTGATAGGACAGGCCCATAACCTTGGCGAGGGCGTGGGACAGGGTGGTCTTGCCCATGCCGGGGATGTCCTCGATCAGCAAGTGCCCCTGGGCGAGCAGCCCGCACAGGGCGAGCCGGATCTGGGGCTCCTTGCCGAGGACGATGTGGTTCAGTTCGGTGATCGCGGCGTCGATCAGTTTCTTCATGGAGAATCCGGTGGTTGTGTGTCAGTCCCGCACGCGCTTGAGCAGGTCGCTGTACGCATCGATACGTCTGTCCCTGAGGTACGGCCAGATGCGACGCACGGACTCGCTCCGATGCCGGTCGATGTCTGCCGCCAGGATAGCTTCCTGGTGCTCGTCTGCGCGGTTGAGGAATTCCCCCTGGGCACCACAGATGAAGCTGTTGCCCCAGAAGCGGATGCCAGTGGTCTGGCCGGACGGGTCCGGTTCGATGCCCACCCGGTTGGGGGCAATCACGGGCAGGCCGTTGGCGACCGCGTGGCCCCGTTGCACGGTGATCCAGGCGTCCAGTTGCCGTGCCTGTTCGTCGGCGTCATCGGTGGTGTCCCAGCCAATGGCGGTGGGGTAGATCAGCAACTCCGCGCCGGCCAGTGCCATCAGTCGGGCCGCTTCCGGATACCACTGGTCCCAGCATACCAGCACGCCCAGCCGGCCTACGGAGGTGTCAATAGGGGTAAAACCGCTGGCGCCGCTGTTAAAGGTAGCGTCCCCCGGTGTGAAGTAGAATTTTTCGTAGAAACCCGGATCGTCGGGAATGTGCATCTTGCGGTAGAGCCCGGCGATGGAGCCGTCGCTCTCCAGCACCACGGCGGTGTTGTGATACACGCCATTCATGCGGCGTTCGAAGACCGAACCCACCAGTACAATGCCCAGCTCCCGTGCCAGCGAGGCCAGGCGGTCGGTGGTGGGACCGGGAATGGGTTCCGCCAGGTTGAAAACCGCCGTGTCTTCCGTCTGGCAGAAGTACAGGGTGGCGTGCAGTTCCTGCAGTATCACCAGTTGCGCACCTTCGGCGGCAGCCTGTCTGACCAGTCGCTCCGTGGTCTCCAGGCTGGCCGATTTATCGTCACTGCAGGCCTGCTGGATGGCGGCAACCCTGAGTGTCCGGTCTGCGCTCATAGATCCACCACGCCCTGTGGCAGTTGCATGGTGACACAGTGCAGGCTGCCGTGCTGTTCCACAAGGGGCCGACAGGCAACGGGGATGATCTCCCGGTCCGGGAACAGCGCGCGCAAGGTGGTCAGGGCGTCGTCGTCCTGGGGAACGTCATAGGTGGGTACCAGCACCGCGCCGTTGATCACCAGGAAATTGGCGTAGGTGGCGGGCAGGCGCTCGCCGTCCTCGTCCAGGACCGGGTCCGGCCAGGGTAACGGTGTCAGCCGGTAGGGGGAGCCGTCAGCCTGGTGGAACTGGCGCAACTCCTCCTCCATGGCCTTGAGGGCCGGGTAGTGTTCATCGTTGGGGGCGCCGCAACGGACATAACAGATATGGTCCGGGCTACAGAAACGGGCGAGGGTGTCGATGTGGCTGTCGGTATCGTCACCGGCCAGGTAGCCGTGGTTCAGCCAGAGCACACGTCTGGCCCCGATGGTCTCGCCCAGCAGGGCCTCAATGGCGGCACGGTCATAGTCAGGGTTGCGGGTCGGCGTCAGCAGGCATTCGCTGGTCACCATGATGGTGCCTTTGCCATCGGATTCGATGGACCCGCCTTCCAGGACGAAATCCACCGTTTCCAGTGGGGTGTCACCAAAACAGCCCCCGGTTGCCAGATGCTGGTTCAGGGCGTTGTCTTTCTCCCAGGGGAACTTGCCGCCCCAGGCATTGAAGCGGAAATCCAGCAACCGGGTCCCGTCTTCGGTCGTTACGGCAAGGGGGCCGTGGTCCCGGGCCCAGGTATCGTTGGATGGTGCGGCCACGCAGTGGGCCCTGCCTGGCAGGTTTTGTTCGCGGGCCCACTGGTTGAGCTCCTGCTCGAGCTTCTGGGCCCGGAACACATGCTCGCAACTTACCACCAGGTGCTCAAACCGGAGAACCGCCCGGGCGATGGCCAGGAAAACCGGTTCCACTTGATCCATCTGGCTGAACCAGTCAGTTCCGGGGTGTGGCCAGGTCAGCATGACGGCACTCTGGGGTGCCCATTCGGCAGGCATCACGCGTGTCGAAGTCAAAATAGCAACCATCCTGTCAGTGGTTCACGGTAGGGAACCGGCCATTGGGTCCCGCGTCGGATTTCGCCGCATTCTACCGGTTTGGTAGCGTAGCGTCAGTTGTGTTCGAGAGTGCGTACGGCATTCAGCGGGAGTGCCTGGCGACAGTGTGGATTACGTGGTTGTATTCGAAGTAGACCACGAAGTCATCATAGTGCCACTGGGAGATGGGGGGATCACCCACGGGGCCGGAAGTGCGGACCGGATCACCAAACCGCTGACGTACCATTTTCCGTGACTGGCCGGTATCCGGCAGTGTCATGGTCTGGCGGTCGCCCTGGGACATTACCGGCACCTTGACCTCGTCAGCCTGGGCCGTGGGTACCAAACCCGTTCCCAGTGCGGTAATGGCAAGACTCGCAGCGACGGCTGCGGACATCAGCTTGTTCATTGTCAGTTCTCCTGAAACTTCTTTAATGATTGATTCGGTCCATTATGAATCGAACCAGTTCATTATTGCGATGGTTCGCCGCCCTGTCTCTGTCGAATCTGCCATGCCATGACGTGTTTCGCAATCTGCTGACGGTCACCTTCCGGTATGTCGACGAAGGAGGTATGTATGAGCTCCAGACCGGCGCCCGGAGCTGATTCCAGTGGTGTGATATCAACCACTTCGGCGGTACCCTGGGGGCGGTAGAGTTCCGGTGGCAGGGTCAGGCGGAGGGCCACCAGATCACCCCGGGACAGTTCGCCACCTTTTGCCGGAAAGCTTACACCGCCTTCACTCAGGGTAACCTCCCGCCAATCTTCCGGTTGCAACGGATTTTGGTCAAAGGCCATAATGCGCGCCAGCGTATCAACCTTACCGTTCAGCGACTTGAGCAGGGAAGCCGCCAGCCGGTCCCGCTCCGCCAGTAACGGAAGCTGGTTGCGGAATTCCTGGTCCAGGCGTTTCAGTTCCGATTTCAGGCTGTCCAGGTGGTCCTCTGCAAAGGGATTGCCGCCGGTATCGTCCGGATGAATCCGCTGGTACTCCAGACCGATCCGATCTTCGATGCGGTAAAAATCCCGGCGGTCCGGGGCGTTATGATCTGACGTCATTCGGGCTCCAGCACATTGACGGGTGACCGGGCGATTCGCAGCAGCAGGCGGTCACCAGGACCAGGAACCGAAAGGGCACCCGTATCCAGAGCAGTTTAGCAGCTTCCCGGTGGCAAGAAAGCGGGGGCACTCGATTCGATTTCCGGCAGTGACAGGCGACCTGTATGTTTCGACCTCTCTCGTTCTACATCGGTTTGCGTTATACCGCAGCCAAGCGACGAAACCACTTTATCTCCTTTATTTCCCTGACGTCGATGATCGGCCTGATGCTCGGTGTGGCCGTGCTGATCATTGTACTGTCGGTGATGAATGGTTTTGACCGGGAACTCAAGCAGAAGGTGCTGGGTATGGTGCCCCATGCCGTGGTCAAGGGGGATCCCTACCTTTCGGACTGGCAGGACGTTGACCAGAAGGTGACGGCACATCCCCGGGTCCTGGCTGCGGCCCCCTTCATTGAGGGTCAGGGCATGGTCACCGGAGGCGGCAATGTTCGTGGTGTGCTGATCAAGGGGGTCGTGCCTGAGGAAGAGGACACGGTGTCGATCATCTCCAGCCAGATGATTGAGGGGAAGCTGGAGGACCTGAAGGCCGGCGAGTTCGGCATTATCGTGGGACGCCCCCTGGCGGCCAGCCTGCGTCTGGAGGTGGGCGACAGACTAACCATTGTGCTGCCGGAAGCCTCGGTCAGCCCGGCGGGGGTGATGCCCCGGCTCAAGCGCTTTACCGTGGCCGGTATCTTCAGTACCGGGGCCGAGCTGGATGGCAACTACACCCTGGTTCACATGGAGGATGCCAGTAAGCTGATGCGGACCGGCGGTCGGGCCGAAGGCGTGCGCCTGCTGGTGGATGACCTGTTCGCCGCGCCCACCGTGGTGGAAGAAGCCGCACTGAGTCTTGGTGGTCGCTACTACATCTCCGACTGGACCCGCACCCATGGCAGTCTGTTCAGTGCGATCCAGATGGAAAAGACCATTATCGGCCTGTTGCTGATGTTTATCGTGGCGGTGGCGGCGTTCAATATCGTTTCGACCCTGGTCATGGTGGTGACCGACAAGACCGGCGATATCGCCATACTCCGCACCATGGGGGCCACCCCGGGGCGGATCATGAGGATCTTCATGATCCAGGGAGCCATTATCGGGGTCTTCGGTACGCTGGTGGGGACCACCCTGGGCATCTTCGGCGCCTGGTACATCAGTGACCTGATCAGCGGGCTTGAGAGTCTGCTTAACCACCAGTTCCTCAACGCCGACGTCTATTTCATCAGTTACCTGCCCTCCGACCTGCAGTGGCCGGATGTGGCCATCATCAGTACGGCGGGGCTGGTCATGAGTCTGCTGGCCACCATCTATCCGGCCTGGCGGGCATCACGCATCGATCCGGCGGAGGCCCTGAGGTATGAGTGAGGAGCAGTCCATGCAATCGAACCAGCGGCCCGTGATCGAGTGCCGGACCATTACCCGAACCTACCGGGAAGGTCCCGCCACGCTGACCATTTTCTCCGACATCTCATTGGTGGTCGGAGCCGGGGAAACCGTCGCCATTGTCGGTAGCAGCGGTGCCGGCAAGACCACTTTGCTGAACCTGCTTGGCGGCCTCGACAAGCCATCGTCCGGCCATATCGCCATCTGCGGGGAGGACATCCACCGCATGAGCGAGGCCCGGCGGGCGCGCTTCCGCAACCGGCACCTTGGCTTTGTCTACCAGTTCCACCATCTGCTGCCGGAGTTTTCCGCCCGCGAGAACGTGATGCTGGCCTGTACCCTGGGGGGGATGTCCATCCGGGAGGCCGGGGATCGGGCCGATGATATGCTGGCCCAGGTTGGCCTGGCGGAGCGTCTGGGCCACAAGCCTGGCGAACTGTCCGGTGGTGAACGCCAGCGGGTGGCCATTGCCCGCGCACTGGTGAACGAGCCCGAATGCGTGTTGATGGACGAACCCACTGGCAACCTGGACGAGCAGACCGCCAACAGTGTCCAGAAGCTGATCGAAAGCCTGCGGGACCGGTTGGGTATCGCCTTTGTGGTGGTGACCCATGACATGACCATTGCCCGTGGTCTGGGGCGGGTGCTCAGGCTGGAGCAGGGCAAGTTGCATCCGGCCTGATCAGCGGCAAGGGCGGATCTCAGGGATGGCGGCGACGATGGCGCCATTCCGTACGTACCTTGCGGCGCCAGAGGAACTGGATCAGCAGGTAGCTGGCGCAGGCCAGAACCGTGGCCACGGCCATCGAGCCGATGTACAGCGGAATGCCGATTTCCACGATCCGTTCGCTGAACCAGTTCCATGAAAACTGGAACTCGAAGGTGATCACCGGGCGGTCCAGCAGCATGGCCCCCACCTTGTAGTTGAAGTAGAAGATAGGCGGCATGGTCAGGGGGTTGCTGATCCAGACCAGTGCCACCGACAGTGGCAGGTTGGCGTTGAGCCAGACGGCACCGAAGGCCGCCGCCACCATCTGGAACGGCATCGGAATAAACGCGAGGAAAATGCCGATCAGGAAGGCCCGGGCCACACAGTGGCGGTTGATATGCCACAGGTTGGGTTCATGAAGGATGTCCCCCAGGAAGTGCAGCGACTCGATGGAGCGCACTTTCTCCGGTGACGGGATGTAACGTTTCATGAACTTCTTCGGCATATCGAAGAAAAGCCTGGTTGCCTGGATGGCCCGGCATGGAGAAACCGGGTTCCGAACGCCTGGTTGATGGAATTGGGGTGGAGTCTCGTCCGGTTTGCTGAATGAGCCGGACCGGAGACCAGGAATCCCCTTCAGGATAGGGACGATCAACTCATGGGGGCAAGGATCGCCGCCTTTGCCTGCGGCGTCATCATACTGTACTCCGGGCTTTTTCCGCCACCTCGGGCGCTGTCGGTGTCGGTTTTCTGCCTGGCCCTGATGGCGATCGTTGCGCTCTGGCGGAGGCACGGCAGGGGACGTCACTATCTGGTGATGGCGATCTGCCTGATGCTGGGGCTCGCCTGGGCAGCCCTGGCCTCCCAGGGTCGCCTGGAGGACCGTCTGGCGTCCGCTCTTGAGGGCCGGGAGTTGACGGTCACCGGATACCTCTGTGACGCCCCGTCGCCGGGGGCCTGGGACAGTGTCCGCTTCAGCCTTTGCCTGACCGGCGACCGCCCCGACGGGGTGCCCCGTCGGTTGCGCCTGTCCTGGTATGGCGACGGCGCCACCCTCGCGCTTCCCAGCCCCATGACCGCCACGGTGGTGCTCAAACGTCCCTATGGCGCCATCAACCCCGGCGGTTTCCGTTACGAGACCTGGCTTTTTCGCAAGGGGTATGGCGCCACCGGCACCGTGCGTGAGGTGGGCGCTGCCCCGTCGGAATCCTGTGGCCTGCCTTGCCGGTACTATCGCTGGCGCCAGCAGGCACTGCTGGCCACCCGCGATACCCTGGATGACATGGCGCATAGCGGCCTGGCAATGTCGCTGCTGCTGGGCTATCGCGGAGATCTGGGCAACCGACACTGGCAGGTGCTCGAAGCCACCGGAACCATCCACCTGGTGGCCATATCGGGGCTGCACCTGGGTCTGGTGGCGACGCTGGCGTCCCTGGTGCTGCGCTGGCTGGCTCTGCGGTTGCCCCGCCGGGCACCCTCTCCCCGGCAACTGCGGTTGTGGCTCTGGTTGTGTGTGATCCTGGTGGCCGCTGGCTATGCCCTGCTGGCGGGTTTTACGGTTCCCACACGACGGGCGCTGGTGATGGTGGTGATCGCCGGCTGGCTGTTGCTGGTGGGACGCCTGTCCTCGCCCTGGCACGGGTGGTTGCTGGCCCTGGGGGCGGTCCTGCTGCTGGACCCGCTGGCGCCCCTGGACCAGGGGTTCTGGTTGTCGTTCTGCGCCGTGGCGGTGCTGATTCTGGTGTTCAGCCGTCGACAGGCGCAGCCTGGCGCTATCCGCGCCCTGGTGATTGCCCAGGCAGCGGTGTTTGCGGGGCTCTGGCCGGTACTGTCGGTGCTGGATCAGGGCGCCGCCTGGGCGGGCCTGGTGGCCAATATCCTGGCCATCCCCATGCTGTCCCTGATTGTGATGCCGGTGCTGTTGGCCGGTGGCCTGGTGTTGCTGGTGACCGGTGGGCAGGCGGCTGCCTGGGTTGGCATGGTGTTCGATGGTGTGCTTGGCAGCCTATGGTGGGTGCTGACGTCTCTGGCCGGGTTGGATCTGCCCCAGGGGCGGATGCCGGTGGTACTGGCTCTGGTGGTGGCCGGCACCGTGCTGGTCGCCCTGTGGGTTCCGGACCGTCGTCTGCGCTGGTGTTCGGTGCTGTTGGTGGGGGCGGTGCTGGTGGGTGCCGGGCTGCCTGCCGGAAACCGATGGCAACCGACTCCCCAGCTATGGGTCTGGGATGTGGGGCAGGGGTTGTCGGTGATGCTCCGGCACCGGGATGAGGTGCTGGTCTATGATACCGGGCCGGAATCCGCCTCGGGATACAACGCCGTATCCGAGGTGCTGATCCCTTCCTTTGAGCACATCGGTGTCCGGCACATCGCAACCCTGGTGCTCAGTCACGGCGACCAGGATCACGCCGGTGGCTTGGCCCATCTGTTCCGGCGCTATGAGCCCGGACGGATCATCTCAGGGGAAGCCGGCCGGATCGCCGACAATGTCGGGAATCGTGCCGTGGTGCCGTGCCATCGGCAGGAGCCCTTGAAGGTGGGGGCGGTGGAGGTCCATTTCTGGCAGGCGATGCCAGCGGAAATCGACGATGCCAACGATCGTTCCTGTGTCCTGGCCATTCGCCATGGCAACCAGCAGATCCTGTTGCCGGGCGATATCTCGGTGCCGACGGAGCGCAGGTTGCTGGCGGAGTGGCCCGTGGCACTCGGGGAGGGGCGTGAACTGACCCTGCTCGCCCCGCACCACGGCAGCAAGACCTCTTCCGGGGCGGCATTCGTCCGCCGGCTGTCTCCGGAGCGGGTGATCTTCACCGCAGGCTACCGGCACCGCTACGGCCACCCCCATCCGGATGTGGTGGCGCGTTACCAGTCCGCTGGCAGCGACCTGTTCAATACCGCGACATCCGGTGCCCTGAGGCTGGACCTGGATACTGATGGGTTGTGGGTAACACCCTGGCGGCAGGGGGCCCCGTTCTGGGTCCGTGGGCCGGAGTCCGTCACCCCGGAGTGAGGAATCCTTCCCAACCGTCGCTTTCGGGTGTGGTCTGATTCCGTGGCTATGCTAAAGTAGCGCCGCTTGTAACAGATCAGGGAGACCGTGCGTGTTTGAGCTTCTGAAAGCGGGTGGCATTCTGATGGTGCCGATTGTGTTGTGCTCCATTCTGGCGCTGGCCATTATCCTGGAGCGGTTGTGGACCCTCAGGCCCTCACGGGTGGCGCCACCGGATGTCATGTCCGAGCTGTGGCGCTGGATCAAGGCCAAGGACCTCAATGGCCGCAAGCTCAAGGCACTGCAGGCATCATCTCCCACCGGTCGGGTGCTGGCCAGCGGCCTGATGAATGCCAAGCATGGCCGGGAGGTCATGAAGGAAAGCATTGAACAGGAAGCGGCCCAGGTGATCCACGACCTGGAACGGTTCCTCAACCCCCTGGGCACCATCGCCACCATCTCGCCGTTGCTGGGTCTGCTGGGTACTGTCATCGGTATGATCAAGGTGTTTGCGAAGATGCAGGGCACCGAAGGGGCCGCCAACATCGCCACCCTGTCCGGTGGTATTTCCGAGGCGCTGGTGACCACTGCCGCTGGCCTCACTGTGGCCATCCCCGCGCTGATCGCCCACCGTTACCTGATTCGCCGTATCGAGGCGCTGGTGGTGGGTATGGAGCAGGAAGCCATCCGCCTGGTGGAGGTGGTGCATGGCGACCGCGAAATCGACGTTGAGGGAGCCTGACGGCCGTGAAATTCCAACGCCAGCGAAGCCGGGAAGTGGGGGTGGATCTTACCCCCCTGATCGATGTGGTATTCCTGCTGCTGATTTTCCTGATGGTGTCCACCACCCTGCCGGACGATAACCAGCTCAACATCCAGTTGCCCGAGGCCGACGGTGAACCGGTGGCCGTGGAGGCGGAACTGATCGACCTGGTGGTGAACGCCCAGGGCCACTACATTGTTAATGGCCGCACCCTGATCAATAATCGTCGTCAGACGCTGGAGCAGGCCATTCGCGATGCGGCGGGCGACAACAGCGACCTGCCGTTCGTGATTACGGCGGATGCCCGCACGGCCCACGAGTTTGTCATCCGGGCCATGGATGTCGCCGGCAAACTGGGTTTCACCAAGATCAAGTTCACCACCGATCCCACGTCGGACGACTCCTAGTGTCACGTCTGGGATACTGAATCCGGCAAACACCTGGCAGGGCGATGAACCAAGCTGAAGCTTCCAACTGGCAGACCTACGGGCGACTGCTCAAGTACGTCAAACCCTTCTGGTTCGCCTTCTCCCTGGCGGTGGTGGGCAACGTTATCTATGCGGCTGCCTCCACCGGTATGGCGGCGGCCATGGAATTCGTCATCCAGGCCATCGAGAATCCCACCGCCGAGAATCGCATGCTGATTACGGGGATGATCGTGGGGGTGTTTGCCTTCCGGGGCGTGGGCACCTTCATGAGCCAGTATTTTATTGCCTATGTGGGCCGCCATGTGGTCAACGCGCTGCGCAAGCAACTGTTTGACCGGCTGCTGTCGTTGCCATCCAGCTACTATGATAATCATGCCTCCGGGCGGCTGGTATCCAAGCTTACCTTTAACGTCGAGCAGGTGGCGGATGCCACCACCAACGCGGTGACCATTATCCTCCGGGAGGGGCTGACCATCGTTGGCCTGTTGGGGTTCATGGTCTATACCAACTGGAAACTGACCCTCATCTTTGTCGCCCTGGGGCCGTTGATCGGGCTGGTGGTGAACTACGCCAGCAAGCGTTTCCGCAAGATCAGCCGGCGCATCCAGAGTTCCATGGGGGATATCACCCACGTATCGTCCGAATCCATTACCGGTTACCGGGTGGTGCGCACCTTTGGCGGCGAGGACTATGAACGGCAGCGCTTCGGTGATGTTGCCGACCGCACCATGCGCCAGGGCCTGAAGATGGCCTCCACCCAGGCGATCGCGACACCAGTGGTACAGGTGCTGGTGGCCCTGGCCCTTGCCGCCCTGGTATGGGTGATGCTGGCGCCGGAGATCCGGGGGAGTATGACCACCGGGCAACTGGTGGCGTTTATCACCGCCGCGGCCACCATGGCGAAGCCGATCCGACAGGTGACGTCGGTGCATAGCAAGATCCAGAAAGGGGTGGCTGCGGCCCATGATGTATTCGGCACCATGGACGAGGAGCCGGAAGAGGATGCCGGTCAGTACGCGCCGGAGCGGGTCGACGGTGCGATCCGTTTCGACAACGTCTGCTTCCGCTACCAGGACACCCTGGACGACGTCCTGCACCAGATCAGCCTGAATATCCCGGCAGGGCAGAGTGTGGCCCTGGTGGGGCGGTCCGGCAGTGGCAAGTCCACCCTGGTGAGCCTGCTGCCCCGATTCTACGAATACCACCAGGGGGAGATCCGGCTGGATGATCACCCCATCACCGACTTCAGCCTGGCGGCACTGCGGGCCCAGATTGCCCTGGTGACCCAGAACGTGGTGCTGTTCAACGACACCATTGCCGCCAACATCGCCTATGGCTCGCTACGGGAACGCTCCCGGGAGGAGATCGAGGAAGCCGCCCGCAAGGCCCACGCCCTGGAGTTTATCGAGCGCATGCCTGAGGGGCTGGACACCGTGGTGGGCGACAATGGCGTGATGCTGTCCGGAGGCCAGCGCCAGCGCCTGGCCATTGCCCGGGCCCTGCTCAAGGATGCGCCGGTGCTGATCCTGGACGAGGCCACCTCGGCCCTGGATACCGAATCCGAACGCCACATCCAGGAAGCCCTGGAGGTGGTGATGAAGGGGCGCACCACCCTGGTGATCGCCCACCGCCTGTCCACCATCGAAAAGGCGGACCGCATCCTGGTGATGGAGTCCGGTCGCATTGTCGAGGACGGTAGCCACCAGCAACTGCTGGCCGCCGATGGCGCCTATGCGCAGTTGCACCGGATGCAGTTCAGCGAAGGGTGATGGGGAACCTGGCGGAGACACTCTGGTATCGGCAGCGACGCCCGCTGTGGCCACTGCTGCCGTTGTCCTGGCTTTACCAGCGGATTGCACGGAGCCGTCGCCAGCATTTGCAGGCAGCAGCCCGACCCTTGCCGGTACCGGTGATCGTGGTGGGCAATATCACCGCGGGGGGCACCGGCAAATCGCCCCTGACCGCCTGGCTGTCTGGTTATCTGGCGGAGCAGGGGTGGCGACCGGTAATCCTGTCGCGGGGCTATGGTTCCGATCGTCCCGCTGATTCACCGATGGTGGTGACCCCCGACAGCGATCCTGCCCGTACCGGTGATGAACCGGTGATGCTGGCAGCCCAGACCGGTCGCCCGGTGGTGGTGCATCCCCGCCGTCTCGAGTCGGCCCGGCTGGTCCTGGAGCAGGACCTGGGTGACCTGTTGCTCTGCGATGACGGCCTTCAGCACTATTACCTGGCCCGAGACCTGGAGCTGGCGGTCTTCGATGGCGCCCGGGGTATCGGCAATGGCGCTGGCCTGCCGGTGGGGCCGTTACGGGAAATGCCGGAACGCCTTGGGGAGGTGGACTTCGTGGTGGTCAACGGCGAGGCCACCGGGCCCGTACCGGCCCATCCCGACCGCTATGCCATGACCCTTGAGCCATCCCGGGTCCGTAACCTGGCCACCGGCGAGACACAGTCCCCGGACTGGTTGCAGGGGCGGGAGTGTGCCGCCCTGGCCGGTATTGGCAATCCGCAACGATTCTTCGACCAGTTGCGGACCCTCGGCGCCACCGTGGAGGGGAGGGAGTTTGCTGATCATCATCGATATACTGGACGGGATATCGCCATGGCCGACAACCGTCCCCTGTTGATGACCGCCAAGGACGCTGTCAAGATCCGGTCATTCGCCCATGACCAGTGCTGGGTGCTGGATGTGGAGCCGACCCTGCCCCCGGGGTTTGGACCGGCGCTGGAGCAGGCACTACACCGGAAACTGACGGGGCGTGGCCTGCAACTGACTTCTTCAAGAGAGACCTGACATGGACAAGAAACTGATTGCCATGCTCGCCTGCCCGGTGTGCAAGGGAGACCTCAAGCTCGACCGGGAGCGCAATGAGCTGGTGTGCTATGCCGACGCCATGGCCTTCCCCATCCGCGAAGGCATCCCGGTGATGCTGGCCACCGAGGCCCGCACCCTGTCCACGGATGAGCGCGTCGATCGGCCGCTGGGGTAATCAGCATGTCCTTCACCGTTGTCATTCCGGCCCGGTACGCCTCCTCCCGCCTGCCAGGCAAACCCCTGGCGGACATCAACGGCGTCCCGATGATTCGCCACGTCTACCAGCAGGCCTGCCGCAGCCATGCCGGCCGGGTCCTGGTGGCCACCGACGATGAACGCATCGTGGCCGCCTGCAAGGATTTCGGCGCCGAGGTGGTCATGACGTCCCCCGACCATGCCAGTGGCACGGACAGGTTGCAGGAGGTGGCGGAAAAACTGGGGTTGCCGGACGACGCCCGGGTGGTGAATGTCCAGGGTGACGAGCCGTTGATCCCCCCGGGCCTGATTGACCAGGTGGCAAAGGCCCTGGATGACTACCCGCAGGCTGCCATCGCCACGCTGTGTGAACGCATTACCACGCCGGCGGACCTGTTCAATCCCAATGTGGTGAAGGTGGTTCGGGACCAGGACGGCTATGCCCACTATTTCAGCCGTGCTCCCATGCCGTGGCTGAGGAACCAGTGGCAGACCCTGGCCACGCCGGACAGCCTGCCGGAGGATTACCGGGCCTGGCGTCATATCGGCATCTACGGCTATCGGGTCAGCCTGCTACACCGTTTTGTCGGCTGGCCGCCCGCGCCCACCGAGACCACCGAGAGCCTGGAACAGCTTCGGGCGCTCTACCATGGCGCGAGGATTCATGTCAGCGAGGCGTCGGAGCCCCCGCCGGCGGGGGTGGACACCCCGGAAGACCTGGAGCGGGTGCGCCAGCAACTGGCGTCCGGAAAAGGAGTGTAGGAGACCCTGATGAGCAACCAGATTCGCGTATTGTTCGTGTGCCTTGGCAATATCTGCCGGTCGCCCACCGCCGAGGGCGTGTTCCGGCACCGGCTGGAACAGCAGGGCCTGTCGGATCGTGTCGAGGTGGATTCCTGTGGCACCGGTAGCTGGCACATTGGCAAGGCGCCGGATGAGCGGGCCAGGCAGGCGGCCGCCAGCCGTGGTATTGATATCGGTCACCTGAGGGCCCGCCAGTTCCACCCGGGGGACCTGGAGGGGTTCGATTACGTGCTGACCATGGATCGTCAGAACCTGGCGGACGTGCGGGATATCTGGCTGCAGCAGGGCGGCACCGAGCCTCGTCTGTTCCTCGACTTCCTGGAAGCTGGTCACGAGGACGAAGTGCCCGACCCCTATTACGGCGGCAACGATGGCTTTGAACGGGTGCTGGACCTGATTACCGAAGCCAGCGACGGCCTGCTGGCCGACATCCGGGCGCGACTGGACTGATGCGCCCCCACAACCTGATTGAAAACGCCCCGCTGCAGAACCTGAGCACCATGGCGACACCGGCCGCAGCTCGCTACCTGGTGGAAGCGACTGATACCGGGGAAGCGAAGGCCGCCCTGGCATGGGCACAGGAGGAGGGATTGCCGGTCCAGGTGGTCGGTGGTGGCAGCAACCTGATCTTCTGCGACGACTTTCCCGGACTGGTCCTGCACATGGCCCTGAAAGGCCGCCATTGGACCGCAATGCAGGGCGACTGCGCCACGCTGGTGTTGGCGGCGGGGGAGAACTGGCACCGGGCGGTCCTCTATGCGGCTGCGGCAGGCTACCGGGGCATCGAGAACCTGGCCCTGATCCCCGGTACGGCGGGTGCCGCCCCGGTCCAGAACATCGGCGCCTATGGTGTCGAGCTGTCCGATACCTTCGTCAGCCTCAGCGCCTGGGACCGGCAACTCGGGGAGGAAGTGGTGCTGACCACCGAGGATTGCCGTTTCGGCTATCGCGACAGCCTGTTCAAGCATGATCCCGAGCGCTACCTGATCCTGGAAATCCGGCTGGCCCTGAGCCGCAGCCGTCCCTGGTCCCTGGGGTACGGCGAGCTTTCCCAGTGGTTCGAGGGTGAAGCGCCATCGTCACCCACGGCGGTGGCCGAAGCGGTGATGGCGGTACGTCGCCGCAAGCTGCCGGACCCGGCCCAACTGCCCAATACCGGCAGTTTTTTCAAGAACCCGGTGGTCAGCCAGGAGCAATGGGAGTCGCTGCAGCGGCAATGGCCGGAAATGGTGGCCTATCCCCTGGACGACGGCGTCAAGCTGGCCGCCGGCTGGCTGATTGACCAGTGTGGCTGGAAGGGCTACCGGAACCGGACGGTCGGGGTGCACCACCGGCAGGCCCTGGTGCTGGTGAACCATTCGTCGGGTACCGGTGCCGATGTGCTGGCCCTGGCCCGGAGGATTCGTGATGACGTGCGGGAGCGTTACGGAGTCACGCTGGAAATGGAACCGGGGGTCGTTCCTTCAGGCTGTGGACTGACACCGCCAGCCTGAAGCGGGCGTGATGCCGGGCGACAGGCTCTATCCCGGATAGCCTGTCGCCCGGCAGCGCTGTTTCAGAGTCCCCGGCGGGGGGAGGCATTGAGCAGGAACGGCAGGATGTCCTCCACGGCAACGTCCTGCTTGTCCGCATCCCGGCGGCCTTTGTACTCCAGGGTGCCGGCGGTCAGCCCCCGGTCCGAGACGACGATCCGGTGGGGCAGGCCCATCAGTTCCAGGTCCGCGAATTTTACACCCGGGCGCTCGTTGCGGTCGTCCAGCAGCACATCGAAGCCCGCCTGGCGCAGCTGCTCATAGAGCTTTTCGCCCGCTTCCTGCACCGCCGGTGACTTGTGTCCATTCAGGGTGACGATCGCCACCTCGAAGGGAGCGATGGCCTCCGGCCAGATAATGCCCCGGTCGTCGTGGTTCTGCTCGATGGCCGACGCCACGATGCGGGATACGCCGATGCCGTAGCACCCCATCTCCAGTATCGCGCTCTTGCCGTTCTCGTCCAGCACCGTGGCGCCCATGGCCTGGCTGTACTTGTTGCCCAGCTTGAAGATGTGGCCCACTTCGATGCCTCGACGAATCTCCAGCTGACCCTTGCCATCGGGGCTCGGGTCACCTTCCACCACGTTACGCAGGTCTTCCACGCGCCCCAGGGGCACGTCCCGTTCCCAGTTGACGCCGGTGAGGTGATAGCCCTCCCGGTTGGCGCCGCAGACAAAGTCCGCCAGATGCGCCGCAGCGCGGTCGACAATCACCGGTACTGTCAGCTTGACCGGGCCGATGGAGCCGGGCGGGCAACCAGTGGCCTCACGGATCTCGTCGTCGGTGGCCATGGTCAGCGGTTCGGCAATGCCCGACAGGTTCTCGGCCTTGATGTCGTTGAGGGTATGGTCGCCCCGCAGGATCAGGGCCACCAGGCCTGCATCCTCGCCTTCTTCCGCCTCGGCTTTCACCAGCAGGGTTTTCACGGTTTTTTCCGTGGGCACCTTCAGGAAGTCCGAGATGGCGGCAATGGTGGTCTGGCCCGGAGTTTCCACTTCTTTAAGGTCTTCGGAAGGTTGCGGGCGGTCACCCGTAGGTGCCAGGGCCTCGGCCTTCTCGATATTGGCGGCGTAGTCGCTTTCCGTACTGAAGGCGATCTCGTCCTCGCCGGAGGAGGCCAGCACGTGGAATTCGTGGGAGGCGCTACCACCAATGGCGCCCGAATCCGCCTCCACCGGGCGGTAGTCCAGGCCCAGGCGGTCGAAGATGGCGCAGTAGGTGCGGTGCATCACCTCGTAGGTGTCATCCAGGGAGTCGCGGTCAATGTG
The DNA here is from genome assembly GCF_045449695.1 of Marinobacter shunpengi. Classification (NCBI taxonomy): domain Bacteria; kingdom Pseudomonadati; phylum Pseudomonadota; class Gammaproteobacteria; order Pseudomonadales; family Marinobacteraceae; genus Marinobacter; species Marinobacter shunpengi. Next base: position 496,337 of record NZ_JBJJKZ010000012.1, on the reverse strand, counting down.
GAAGGAGTAGGCGTCCTTCATCAGGAATTCCCGCGCACGCATCACACCGAAACGGGGCCGCCGCTCGTCCCGGAACTTGGTCTGGATCTGGTAGAAGTTGGCCGGCAGTTCCTTGTAGCTCTTCAGCTCGTTACGGATCAGGTCCGTGATCACTTCCTCATGGGTGGGGCCGAAACAGAAGTCCCGCTCATGGCGGTCCTTCATCCGCAGCAGTTCGCCGCCATACTGTTGCCAGCGGCCGGATTCCTGCCACAGCTCCGCCGGTTGCACCGCGGGCATCAGCACCTCCTGGGCACCACTGCGGTCCATCTCTTCCCGCACGATGCGCTCCACCTTGCGCAGCACCCGCAGCCCCAGTGGCAGCCAGGTGTACAGGCCGGCGGCCAGCTTACGGATCATGCCGGCCCGCAGCATCAACTGGTGGCTGATGATCTCGGCATCGGAGGGATTTTCCTTGAGGGTGGCAATCAGATAACGGCTTGCTCGCATTATGGTTTCCGTAACGAAAAAGTGTTGTTGGTTCAGGAGTTCTGCAGGGCTCCTTGATGCTTGCCCCGTATTGTACGTGCCCTGAGGCAGAAATGAACCGGTCAGATGTTCCGGGGGGCCTGAAACTTTCCGTTGTTGTCGTTGTGGCCTACCTTTATGGATGGCCGCCAGACAAGCGGCTTTCTCCCATCCAGAGACAAGGAGGACCCATGAAACGTACAGGTTCAGCCATTTGGCAGGGCGGTTTGAAAGACGGTAAGGGCAAGCTCGCAACCCAGAGTGGCGTATTGTCCGACAGTCGGTATGGCTTCCAGACCCGATTCGAGGAAGAGCCGGGCACCAACCCGGAAGAACTGATCGCCGCAGCCCATGCCGGCTGCTTCTCCATGGCCCTATCGATGATTCTGGGGGAAGCGGATCTCACGCCGGATAAAATCGACACCAAGGCCCACCTGACCCTGGACAAGACGGAGGATGGTTTTGCCATCACCAGGGTACACCTCGACGTAACCGCCAGGGTGCCGGGAGCGGACCAGGCCCAATTCGAGGAACTGGCGCAAAAGGCCAAGGTCGGCTGTCCGGTATCCAGAGTGCTGAAGGCGGAAATCACAATGGACGCCAAGTTGGAATCTTAAAGGGGATGCTTCCCCGGTTGAGGAAGTAGGTCACGGTGGCGTTTGTTGTTCCGTGGCTTTGCTTCCAGGATTACCGGGTTGGCGTGGACACGCGGCCTTGATACTTTTTGTGCGTGACACCGGGGGAAGTCCACGTCAGAGTGCCGCGTTTTGTTAACTGGTTTTCTCGATATTGGCACGACGTTCCCGCTCCCGCTCAGTCATTTGTTCCTGGCGTTCCTCAAGGGAGTTCAGTCCAAGACGCGCACGGCGTTCATTAACCGTGGCAGAATCCTCGATAGGAAACGGTGTTGGCCAACCGTTTTCATCAACATCAAACTGGGTGCCGTAGTATTGAGGCTTGCCAGATAGCGTACGCACCCGATCCTGGAGGAATGCCAACTGCCAGCCCGCTACATCCTCTCTCGCAACGGCATCTTCCAGCAGGGAGACACACTTTCCCATGAACCCGGGATCTGAAACAGAATGCTGAACGACTAGCCATGCAGCTTTGGCAGCCTCTTCCCCAACTAGCGAAATGCCAGGCCAGCCGTGAGTACCAATAATCTCTTTCAGGCGGGAAGCATTGTGCTCATGCAGGGCTTTCATCCGGGGATGGTAAGACTCAGATGGCAGCTCGCCGGAATTGAAGAGTTGCTGCAACAACCGCTGGTCTTCCGTCATCATCGTGACCAGCTCATTCGCAAGATTCTGATTCATGGGCTCCTTCCCAGTTAACGTTAAGTATCATGGGTGATTCTACTACCGTAAATCTTCTTGACCGGAATCGCCTCTAGATCCAGCCCTTCCAGACACCTGACATTAACCGCCCAACCGTCGAAGGGCTCGACTCCCTCGCGTAGCTCCTGCGTCGTAGGATCGCTCGGCCGCCTAAATGGCAGGATGCCGCACACCGGACAGAAGTAGTCTTTCGCTGTTCTCGAACCCCATTGGTACAGTGCGAGATCGCTCCACGGAACCAACAAACGAAGCTTCCCCTTCGCTACCCGATGGTTCAGGGCACCTCTACGGAGGCACACAGAACAATCGCAGGAGCGCACATGATCAATGTCCGCATCCACCTCAAAGCGGATTCTTCCGCAATGGCAGGAGCCTTGGTATCTCTTCATGGCACTTAACGCAGCCGACAGCGGCCGGAGTGAAGGCACAAGGTGCCGTAACGGAGGTCCGGCCCACGAAGTGGGCGATGCTGACCAGCTTTGTTCTGCATTTATAAGAGCCTCTGCACGCCCCACCAGAGGCCTGATACAACAAGCCCCAGCGCCCCGAACTGCAAACCAGCGATGGCTAAGTACGCTACACCAGAATTTGCGGCATTCTTAGATGTGAGCGCTAGCAACAAAGTGAGTGCTATGGGTACCACGATTATAGCCAAGCTTATTGATGCCAACGTTCCAGGGTCAAACACCAAGATTCCCTCTAAAATTGAACCGACGCATAACAGCTAGTTATACGAACACGTTCGTATAACACTCCATTCGTATAATTCCATTTCGAAGCCGGCTTTCATCTGAAGAAAAGATCATGAATTCATAATGTTAAGTCAGATCCCCACGGCTACCTCAGGAGTTATACACCCGCGCAAGGCCGGCCCTGAATCTTCCAGGTGGGCGTATAACTCCACCGATCCCTGTTTCCCCTTCAACCCTATCAGATGGTTATTGCCATTTCCTCGTGAGCTGGCGGATTTATGCGAACGCGTTCGCTTAACTACGGACGACGTCGGGGCTCTGGACACGTTCGCATGCCCAGTGAATTGGCGGACATGCAAGGTGGTAATCACAGGCCCTCCAGATATTTCAGGGGCAGGGCGGTGGAATCGATCACCCGGCGCAGCACAAAGCTGGAGTGCACGCCGCTGACACCGGGGATGCGGGTGATCTGGTTCAGCAGGAAGTGATGGTAGTGGTCCATATCAGGCACCACCACCTTGAGCATGTAGTCGGCGTCCTGGCCGGTGATCAGGTAACACTCCTGCACCTCGGGGTACTGGGCCACCTGCTGCTCGAAGGCTTCGAACCGCTCCGGCGTGTGGCGGTCCATGCCGATCAGGATGATGGCGGTCAGGGACAGGCCCAGTTTCTTGTGATCCAGCACCGTCACCCGCTGACGGATGATGCCGGCTTCCTCCAGGGCCCGGACCCGACGCAGGCAGGGGGAGGGGGACAGGCCGACGGCCTCCGCCAGTTGCTGGTTATTGAGGGTGCCATCCCGCTGCAGGGCATCGAGGATGCGGCGGTCAGTACGGTCCAGTTTATGCAGTTCCTGGTGTTTTTCCGGCATAATATTCCAAAAATGTTGGCTTAAACGACGAGGATGTTGCCCTGATTCTGGCAATGGCAGCAAAAATAGCAATAAAATTCTATGCATCCTGCGTTAATATAGTGTCATATCATTCCTGACTCTGTTTCAGACAAAAGGACACAACCATGGCTTTCGATCACAGCAAGTACATCCCCTTCCGGCCGGTTCGCAAGACCGACCGTCGCTGGCCGGACAAGGTTATTGAACGTGCGCCCACCTGGTGTGCCGTGGACCTGCGGGATGGCAACCAGGCGCTGGTGAAACCCATGACCGTGGCCCAGAAGCAACGCCTGTTCGACCTGCTGGTGAAGGTAGGCTTCAAGGAGATCGAGATCGGCTTTCCGGCAGCGAGCCAGCCGGACTTCGATTTCTGCCGCAAGCTGATTGAGGAAGACAGGATTCCCGACGACGTTCGCATCCAGGTGCTGACCCAGGCCCGTCCGGAACTGATCGAGCGCACCTACCAGGCCCTTGAAGGTGCCAAGCGGGCCATCGTGCACGTGTACAATTCCACCTCCACCGTCCAGCGGGAGCAGGTATTCGGCATGGACCGGGACGGCGTCAAGCAGATTGCCGTGAACGGCGCGAAGCTGGTGCAGGAGATTGCCGGACGCTATCCGGATACCGACTGGACCTTCCAGTATTCCCCGGAGAGCTTTACTGGCACCGAGCTGGATTACGCCGCCGAGGTGGTGGATGCGGTCACCGAGGTGTGGCGCCCGGACCAGGGCCAGAAGGTGATCATCAACCTGCCCGCCACCGTGGAAATGGCCACCCCCAACGTGTTCGCCGATCAGATCGAGTGGATCTGCGACAACATCCAGCGCCGCGAGCACCTGAGTATCAGCGTGCACACCCACAATGACCGGGGTTGTGGCGTCGCCGCCGCCGAGCTGGCGGTGATGGCCGGTGCCGACCGGGTGGAAGGCACCCTGATGGGCAACGGCGAGCGCACCGGTAACATGGACCTGGTGACCATGGCCATGAACCTGTACAGCCAGGGCATCGATCCGAAGGTGGACATGTCCAACATGGCTGAAATCACCGATGTGGTGGAGGCCTGCACCGAGATCTCCACCCATCCGCGTCATCCCTACGCCGGCGAACTGGTGTTCACCGCCTTCTCCGGCAGCCACCAGGATGCGATCCGCAAGTGCCTGTCTTACCGCAAGGACGGCGACAAATGGAACGTGGCCTATCTGCCCATTGACCCGAGGGACCTGAATCGTCGCTACGAGGAAGTGGTGCGGATCAACAGTCAGTCCGGCAAGGGCGGCGTGGCCCACGTGCTGGAGCGGGACTACAAGATCAGCCTGCCCCGGTGGCTGCAGATCGAGTTCAGCCAGTGCGTGCAGAAGGAAGCGGAAACCAACGGGGGCGAAATCGATTCCGAGACCATCCATCGCCTGTTCGAGGACCGTTACCTGGCGGTGGCCGAAGCCTGGGCCCTGTCCACCTACGACCTGCACCGGGACGAGGAAGGTGTTAACGCCACCGTGCGGTTCGGTAAGCCGACCGTGGAACTGAAGGGGCATGGTCTTGGCGCGGTTGAAGCCGTGGTGGCCGCGCTGGAAGCGAGCTATGACATCTCTCTGGCCGTGGAGGCCTATGACGAGTTCGCCCTGGGCGAGGGTACCAATGCCAACGCCATGGCCTGTATCCGCATCGTGGTGGGCGGCCAGGTCCACAGTGCCGCCGCCCTGGCCGAGGACACCACCTCCGCCACCTTGCAGGCCCTGCTGTCAGCGGTGGGTAACCACGTGGGTGCGTCGGCGGGTGTTGAGCCGGCCACGGCCTGAGGTCGGCCCCAAACGCAGGAAAGCCGGCAACTGCCGGCTTTCCTTGACTCACTCCAAAGCCCGTGAGGGGCAATGGACGGAAGCCATAACCCTATACTGGGGTTACGTTTTCCGCCTGGGGGCCTTTCGGTCCCTGGGTAACGGAGAACTGCACCTGCTGGCCTTCGGCCAGAGTGCGGAATCCGCTGGCGTTGATTGCACTGTAGTGAACGAAAACGTCACTGCCACCGTCCTGGGCGATGAAGCCAAAACCCTTGGACTCGTTGAACCACTTCACGTGGCCGGTTTTGATATCGGACATTGATCTTTCCTGTGTTTCCTGTACGTTGCGCCCTCACGGGACCTTTCCTGTGTGCCGGTCCATGGGGAAAGTTCCGGCACGGTATAGCCGGGAACATGGCAGTTGTACTGAGGGAAGGAGTAACCGAACGCCTGATAAAGCAGACCGCTGAAACACTTTCACTTAATACCGCTGTCGTTCCACAGCAAATTCAGTATAGACCGAGTTCGGGGGCCGTCAAAGATTTTTTGAGACCCTTGAACCACCCCCGATTTCGGAGAAAAAACAGGCGTCTGTCACACTCACGACACAACCCTGTGGACTGATTACCGGCGCAGTTGCTGATCAATTTCCGTCAGTATCGCCGGGTCATCGATGGTGGACGGTGCGTTCCACTCTTCGCCATCGGCAATCTGCCGGATCACCCGCCGCAGTATCTTGCCGGACCGGGTCTTGGGCAGTCGTTCCACCAGCACTGCCCGGCGGAAGCAGGCGACAGCGCCGATTCGCTCCCGCACCATCTCCACCAATTCCTCCTCCAGCTCTTCCGGGTCGATGGTGGCGCCATCCTTCAGCAGCACCAGCCCCAGGGGAACCTGTCCCTTCATCTCGTCCCGTGCGCCGACAACACAGCATTCCGCCACGGCCGGGTGGGAGGCTACCACTTCCTCCATTTCCCCGGTGGACAGGCGGTGCCCGGCCACGTTGATGACGTCATCGGTCCGCCCCATGATGAACACGTACCCGTCTTCATCCACGAAACCGCCGTCACCGGAACTGTAGTAGCCCGGGATGGGGGCCAGGTAGGTTTTTCGGAACCGGGCATCGTCACCCCAGACCGTGGACAGGCAGCCCGGGGGCAGTGGCAGTTTCACCGCGACCTGTCCCTGTTCGCCGGGGGGCATGGGGCGTCCGTCGGGGCTGACCACCTGCACATTGAACCCGGGAGAAGGCAGGGTGGCGGAGCCGGGCTTGGTCTTCATCTCCTGGATGCCCACCGGATTACAGCAGATGGCCCAGCCGGTTTCCGTCTGCCACCAGTGATCGAGTACCGGCAGGCTGGTATGTTCTACCAGCCATTCATAGGTGGAGGGGTCCAGGCGTTCACCGGCCAGGAACAGGCGTTTCAATGAACGGATGTCGTAGTTGGCCATCAGGTCCGCTTCCGGGTCTTCCTTGCGCACAGCACGGAAGGCGGTGGGCGCCGTGAACAGGTAGTTGACGCGATGGTCCTGCACTACGCGCCAGAAAGCTCCGGCGTCCGGTGTCTTCACCGGCTTGCCTTCGTAGAGGATGGTGGTGCAGCCGGTAATCAGCGGTGCATAGACGATATAGCTGTGGCCTACGACCCAGCCTACATCCGAAGCGGCCCAGAACACATCACCGGGCCGGGCGCCATAGACCAGCTCCATGCTGTAGCGCATGGCGACGGCGTGGCCACCATTATCCCGCACAACCCCCTTGGGCTTGCCGGTGGTGCCGGAGGTGTAGAGGATGTACAGCGGATCGGTGGCCGCCACGGGCACCGGGTCGGCCGGCGTGGCCCCGGCCATTTCGGCCTCCCAGTCCAGGTCTCGTCCCGTGATCATGTCCGCCGTCACCTGGGGCCGCTGGAACACGATGCAGCACTCCGGCTTGTGCTCCGCCTGCTCAATGGCGCTGTCCACCAAAGGCTTGTAGGCAATGACCTTGTTGACCTCGATACCGCAGGAGGCGGTTACCACGGCCTTGGGCCGGGCGTCGGTGATCCTGACCGCCAGTTCCCGGGCTGCAAAGCCCCCGAACACTACCGAGTGAACGGCCCCGAGCCGGGCGCACGCGAGCATGGCGATAACCGCCTGGGGCACCATGGGCATATAGATGATGACCCGGTCGCCGTGACCAATGCCCCGGGCCTTGAGCACACCCGCAAAGCGTGCCACCTGGTCGGTCAGTTGGCGGTAGGTATAGCTCTGGGTGGTGCCGGTGACCGGGGAATCATGGATCAGCGCCTTCTGGTCACCGCGGCCGGCGCGGATATTGGCGTCCAGGGCGACATCGCTGGTGTTGATCAGGCCATCCGGAAACCACTCGCCATGGCCGTTTTCACTGGCCTTCCAGATGTCCTCGGGGGGACGGATCCAGTCGATCGCGTTGGCTTTCTCACGCCAGAACTGTTCCGGCTGCTCCACCGAACGACGGAACTCCGATTGGTAGTCCATGGGTCCACCTCATGCAGTCGATCATTGTTGTTTTATTGCACTGTTGAGGTCGACTGTAAGGGATATGGGGCGCAGAGGAAGTAGACCAAAGGCTAAGGGAGACTTTGGCTACAGTTACATGCCAGCTTGCCGCACCGAATGAGCAGGGAGGTTTCAGTCGGAACCCGTATCCACGGACGAGACAGTGGCGTCCACGGTGCCTTTCGCCAGCTTGGCCTGAATGCGGTCCCCCGGGGACAGGGTGGCCGGGTCCCGGACCACGGTCTGGTCGTCGCTGGACACAATGGCATAGCCCCGGCCCAGGGTGGCCAAGGGGCTGACTGCATTGAGGGTGCGGGCGGCTGATTCCAGACGCTGGCTCCGCTTTTCCAACTGGCGGCCGAGGCTGGCCTGCAACCGTTCACCCAACTGGTCCACTCGCTGTGTCTGTTCGCCGATGCGCCGGGAGGGCCGGTGGGCCAGCAGGCGCTGGGCCAGGTGGTCGCTGTGGGTTCGCTCCCGGCCCAGGCGCTGGCCGATGGCCTGGCGGAATCGCAGTTCTACATCGTCCAGGCGCTGGGCTTTCTCCTGCAGCTGTCGGCGTGGGTCCCGCAGTCTGGCCGTAAGCTGGCCGAGGCGGACATCCTGCTGGCGCAGGTAACGGCTGGCGGCGCCGGCCAGTCGCTGGCGGGTTTCGGTAAGGCGGGCCAGCCAGGCGGCCTGGTCCGGGGAGATTTTCTCGGCCGCAGCGGATGGCGTCGGGGCCCGGAGGTCTGCCACAAAGTCGGCAATGGTCACGTCCACTTCATGACCCACGGCACTGACGGTGGGAATCGGGCAGGTGGCGATGGCCCGGGCCACGGCTTCCTCGTTGAAGCACCACAGGTCCTCCAGGGAGCCGCCGCCGCGGCCGATAATCAGCACGTCGGCCCGGTTGTGGCGGACGGCCCGGTCGATGGCGCCGACAATGCTGGCAGTCGCGGCCTGACCCTGGACCGCCGTGGGGTAAAGGGTCACCGGAATACCGGGGCAGCGACGGCCCAGCACCGTCAGGATATCGTGGATGGCGGCCCCGGTGGGGGAGGTGATCACCCCGATATGGCGGGGCGTGTCCGGAATCGGCTTCTTGCGCTCCACTGCGAACAGACCCTCGGCCTGCAATCGGGCCTTGAGGGCCTCGAAGGCCTGCTGCAAGGCACCCAGGCCGGCGGGCTCCAGGTGTTCGACGATGATCTGGAAATCACCACGGTTCTCGTAAAGGCTGACCTTGCCCCGTATGCGGACCTGGTCTCCTTCTTTCGGCACCTGGCGGATGCGCTGGTTGAACCCCCGGAACATGGCGCAACGCACCTGGGCCCGCTGGTCCTTCAGGGAAAAGTACCAATGCCCGGATGATGGGCGCGACAGGCTGGACAGCTCACCTTCCACCCATACCTGCATGAAGCTGGTCTCCAGCAGGTGCCGGGCCTGGCGGTTCAGTTCGGAAACCGTCAGGGCCCTGGGCCGCAGGGACGGGGATGGGTCGGAGTGCATCGGCGCCTCTATCGTTGTGCGAGGAGTCTGGAAAACCACCATGTTATCAGAACCTTCCCGTCTGCCATACGGGTTTTCCGAGAAAGGGGGTGGTTAAAAGTTACCAAAATTCAGCAAGATGCGCGCTGAGGCCGGTGTTGACGCGGTTTACTGTCGCGCCCGCGACCCTTATAATAGTTCGATTAAGGTGACCGGTTCCGATGTCGCGCTGCCACACCGGCGCCGGGCCTCCACATAGATTGTCCAAAAGGCGGGTCCCAATGTTGCGAATAGCCGAAGAAGCCCTCACGTTTGACGATGTTCTCCTGATGCCGGGTTACTCCGACGTGCTGCCCAAGCACGTGGACCTGAAGACCCAGCTTACCAAAGGCATTACCCTCAACATTCCGCTGGTTTCAGCCGCCATGGATACCGTCACCGAGTCAGAGCTGGCCATTGCGATGGCCCAGGAAGGCGGCATCGGTATCATGCACAAGAACATGACCGTCGAGCAGCAGGCCGCCGCCGTACGCAAGGTCAAGAAATTTGAAAGTGGCGTGGTCAAGGACCCGATTACCGTATCGCCTTCCAACACGGTACGGGAACTGGTGGATATCACCATGGCTAACAGCATTTCGGGTCTGCCGGTGGTGGATGGCAAGGACCTGGTGGGCATCGTGACCGGCCGTGACATCCGCTTCGAGAGCCGGATGGAAACCCGGGTCGCCGATATCATGACCCCCAAGGACAAGCTGGTCACCGTCCGCGAGGGTGCCGACCTGGAGGAAGTGAAGGAACTGCTGCACCGCAACCGTATCGAGAAGGTGCTGGTGGTCAACGATGAATTCGAGCTGCGCGGGCTGATCACCGTCAAGGACATCCAGAAGGCCAAGGACTATCCGCTGGCCTGCAAGGATGACCAGGGCCGCCTGCGCGTGGGGGCCGCCGTGGGTACCGGTGGTGACACCGAGGCCCGTATTGCGGCGCTGGTGGAGGCCGGTGTTGACGTGATTGTGGTGGACACCGCCCATGGCCATTCCGCCGGTGTTATTGAGCGGGTCCGGTGGATCAAGCAGAACTACCCGCAGGTAGAGGTGATCGGTGGCAACATCGCCACCGCCGATGCGGCGATTGCATTGGCGGATGCCGGCGCCGACGCCGTCAAGGTGGGTGTGGGCCCTGGTTCCATCTGTACCACCCGGATCGTGTCGGGCATTGGTGTGCCGCAGATCAGTGCGGTGTCCAATGTGGCGGCTGCGCTCAAGGGTAGGGGGGTGCCGCTGATTGCCGACGGTGGCGTTCGTTTCTCCGGCGATATCGCCAAGGCGATTGCCGCAGGCGCCTACAGCGTGATGGTGGGTGGTCTGCTGGCGGGCACCGACGAATCGCCGGGCGAGGTGGAACTGTTCCAGGGTCGCAGCTACAAGGCCTATCGCGGCATGGGCTCACTGGGCGCCATGGGGCAGGGCTCCAGCGACCGTTACTTTCAGGACGCCAGCGAAGGCGTCGACAAGCTGGTGCCGGAAGGCATTGAAGGCCGCGTGGCCTGCAAGGGTCCGATGCGTAACATTGTCCATCAGTTGATGGGCGGCCTGCGGGCATCCATGGGCTACACCGGTAGCGCCGACATGGAAACCATGCGGACCCGGCCCCAGTTTGTTCGCATCACCAATGCCGGCATGCGTGAGAGTCACGTGCACGACGTGACCATCACCAAGGAAGCCCCGAACTACCGCGTAAGCTAATGTTGCCTGGTTTGCGGCCCTCTTCGGAGGGCCGTTTTCGTCTTTCATGTTGAGGAACCCATGTCCCAGAACATCCACGACCACCGCATCCTGATTCTCGATTTCGGTTCCCAGTACACCCAGCTCATTGCCCGCCGGGTGCGGGAAATCGGGGTTTACTGCGAGATCAAGCCCTTTGACATGACGGCAGAGGAGATCGATGAGTTCCGTCCCAAGGGGCTGATCCTGGCGGGTGGTCCGGAATCGGTCACCCAACTGGGTGGTCCGCGTGCGCCGGAAGGTGTGTTCGAACGCGGCGTGCCGGTGCTGGGCATCTGCTATGGCATGCAGACCATGGCGGAGCAGCTTGGTGGTAGCGTGGCCAGTTCCGAGAAACGGGAGTTCGGCTACGCCCAGGTCAAAGTGCGGGCAGAAGGGCCGCTGCTCAAGGACATCAAGGATCACCTCACCGCCCAGGGGGAATCCCTGCTGGATGTGTGGATGAGCCACGGCGACAAGGTGGTCAACATGCCGGAGGGCTTCGAGCTGCTGGCCTCCACCGAAAGTGCGCCGGTAGCCGCCATGCAGGACGTTAGCCGTAACCTCTACGGCGTGCAGTTCCACCCGGAAGTGACCCACACCCTCCAGGGGCAGCGCATCCTGGAGCATTTTGTAAAGGACATCTGCCAGTGTGAGGCCCTGTGGACACCGGCCCGCATCGTGGATGACGCGGTGCGTCAGATCCAGGAACAGGTCGGCGGTGAAAAAGTGCTGCTGGGCCTGTCCGGCGGCGTGGATTCCTCGGTCACCGCCGCGCTACTGCACCGCGCCATCGGTGATCAGCTCACCTGCGTATTCGTGGACAATGGCCTGTTGCGCCTGAACGAAGGCGACCAGGTGATGGACATGTTCGCCCGCAACATGGGAGTGAAGGTGATCCGGGCGGATTCCGAGGACCTCTTCCTGGGCCGCCTGAAGGGCGTCGAGGACCCGGAGCAGAAGCGCAAGATCATCGGCAACACCTTTATCGAGGTGTTCGACGAGCACGCGACCCAGATCACCGACGTGAACTGGCTGGCCCAGGGCACCATCTACCCGGACGTGATCGAATCCGCCGCCTCCAAGACCGGCAAGGCCCATGTCATCAAGTCCCACCATAATGTGGGCGGTCTGCCGGAGACCATGAAGCTCAAGCTGGTGGAACCCCTGCGTGAGCTGTTCAAGGACGAGGTGCGCCGTATCGGCCTGGAACTGGGCCTGCCCTACGACATGGTCTACCGCCATCCCTTCCCGGGGCCGGGCCTGGGCGTCCGTATCCTGGGCGAGGTGAAGAAGGAATACGCCGATATTCTGCGCCGCGCCGATGCCATCTTCCTGGAAGAGCTGCACCGGGCCGACCTGTACCACAAGACCAGCCAGGCCTTTGCGGTCTTCCTGCCGGTAAAGTCCGTGGGTGTGGTAGGCGATGCCCGTCGCTACGAGTACGTGATCGCGGTCCGCGCCGTGGAAACCATCGACTTCATGACCGCCCGCTGGGCGCGCCTGCCATATGAAGTGCTGGAAACCGTCTCCAACCGGATCATTAACGAGATCTCCGGGGTGTCCCGGGTAACCTACGATATTTCTTCCAAGCCGCCTGCGACCATTGAGTGGGAGTGAGGCTTTGGCCTGACAGAAAACGGCGCCCCAAGGGGCGCCGTTTTTATTTGCGGTAGAGCGGCAATACTTCAGAAGGTGTAACGGGCACTCAGGGCAATCGAGCGGCCCGGCTCCAGCAGGGTTTCTACCGTTGGGAACTCATGCCCGTAGCTGGCCCGGTCGGTGTAGGCCTCGTCGGTGAGGTTGTCCACGGACAGGCGCAGGACCAGGGGCTCGATGGGGCGGTAGTCGGCGTAGATGTCCACCACCTGGTAGCTGTCCTGCTTCGAACCACTTTCCTCGACGGCGTCGTTCTCCAGCGCGAATTCCGCGTTCATGCCCAGGTCCACCGACACAGAGGGGAAGGCCAGGGCGCCGTTGACGGTAATGATTTTGCCCAGGGGTACGGTGAAGTAGTTGCCGTCATAGGAGGTGGCCACTTCGCCGTCTTTCTCGGATTCGATATCCGAGTATTTGATCGACAGTTCGCCCCGCTCGTGCAGGTAGCCGGCGGCCAGATCGTAACCTTCAATATCAAAGTCGGCAAACAGGTCCGGACCGCCGCCCCAACTGGGTGTGCGACCGTTCTTGATCTCGGTCTGATAGACGTTGGCCTCACCGAAGAAACCGGCCGCCTGGACCCGCAGGCCAGCGGTATAGTTCTTCGATTCCACCGACTCAACGTCGTCGTAGACCCATGCGCCATTGAGGATGAAGTTCTCGGCCAGCGCCACGCCACCCCAGACATCCGAGTAACCGGCATTGATGGAGACATACTCGTTCAGGAACACTTCGCCGGAGAGGTTGGCGCTGACGCCGGAGTCGTCATGATCCGAGCCGTCGGTGCCGGTGAACTCCTGCCGGTCATAGCGGGCACCGTAGGAGAGTCTCAGCCAGTCGCCTACGGGCTGACGGACCTGGATGAAGGTACCGACATTCTCGGCGCTTTCCTCCAGGTCGGGGTCACCTTCGAAGCGGAATGTTGCAGTATCGTCATAGTAGTCGACGCCAGCGGTCACGGTAGCGAAGGGGGTATGGAACAGGTTCTGGACGGTGGCAGAATCACTCTCGGTGATACCGTTGTAGACGACGGTGGTTTCCGGAGCAGTCAGGGGGTGCTCCCGGGTTTCCAGATCCGTCTCGTTGGTGCCCAGGGTAACTTCGGGGTTCCACAGACCTTCGCCCCGATCACGGCTGTAGTTGAAGACGGTGTTGGTGCGGGTCAGGTCATAAACCCGGGATTCGGGCACCGGACGACCGGCAGTCAGATCGGCAAAGTTGGCCCGGTAGGGGCGGTCCGTGTCGTCGTTGACGACTTCATGACTCAGCTCCAGGCGGCCCAGTATGTCGTTCTCGTAGGCAATCTTGGCCAGGCCGCTGATCAGTGCGGGCGAGGTGTGGTCAACGGTATCTCCGTTACCATCCTCATAATCGTCGCCGTCCATATGTTTGATGTAGCCCAGTAGTTCCACATCGCCGGCACGGCCATAGAGGGATCCGGAGGTGGTCAGCTGGTCGCCGTTGGTGGCGTAGCGGCCATCCACGAAACCACCAATAGTGCGGTCTGGCGCCAGCACGTCGTTCACGTCGATGGTCTCGTACGCCAGGCTGCCGCCAATCGCCCCGGGGCCATCATCGGCCGGAGCCACGCTGGCGGATGCCCGCACGGCTTTCAGCAGGGCCGGATCAATCAGGTTGGTGGCGTTGTGGTGGAACACCTTGTTGTTTTGGCGGGCACCGTCCACAGTCACGGCCATGGCGGTTTCCTCGACGCCCCGCACATACACCTTCTGGTTCATGGCGATGGGGCCGCCCACGGACACGGAGGATTCCTCCTTGAACAGGTCCTTCATATCCTGGGGCTGGCTGGCCTCAATATCGGCACGGTTGTAGTTCACGGTGTCCGTGGGATTGGCGTCGATGGCGGCGAAAATCTGCACCGTGGGCAGCGCGGAAACCTCACCGTTGCCCTGCGCCAGTGGCTTTAGCAGTACAGCATTCTCGCCAGTGCGTTCGTAGGTGACACCGGTGCCCTGTAGCAGGTTCTGCAGCGCCTCATCCGGAGTGTAATCGCCACTCAGGGGGGAGGCGGTCCGACCTTCCAGCAGGGAGGTGTTGCCGCCAATGTTCAGGCCGGTCTGCTCCGCCAGTTCGGTGACCGCCTGGTCCAGTGGCTGGGCGGTGATGTTCACGGGGACTGCCGGCTCCTGGGCCAGGGTCAGGGTAGGTGTCGCCATGCCCAGGCCAAGGGCCAGCAGGGTGGCGGGAAGGTGTCGGTTGTTGCGCATCGAAATGCTCCTGATTGTCATTTGATAGTGTCTGTTATCTGTAATGACAATCCGGAGAAAGAATCGGGCAGTCATGGTCGACCTTTTTTTCAGTGGGCGACATCCAGGTACACCACATAGGGCGGGAAGCCCCGAGCATCCAGCCCCAGGGAGCCCGCGAGCAGACTGATGGCTGCCTCGGTATCCCGGGTAGGCAGGGCGCCGGTAAAACGCTTGTCGCTGGCGGCCAGTTCGTCGCTAATCATCAGCTTGCCGGAGTGATACTCTTCCAGCCGACCGACAACATCCTCCAGCGCGGCGCCGTTGAAGATGAGCTGTTCCCGGCTCCAGTCCGGCGTGGCCCGCAGTGACGCTGAGCCGCTCTGGAGCATGGCATCGCCCATGCGTGCCCACTGGCCAGCATTCAGTGCCAGGGATTCCCTGCCGTTGCCGGTGGTCACCCGGACCCGGGACTCGTACACCGTCACCAGGCTGTGGTCGTCATTGCGACGCACGCTATAGAGGGTGCCCATGGCCTCGGCTTTGCCGTCGCGGGTGGTCACGATGAACGGGTGGTCCGGGTCCGTCTCCACTTCTAACAGCACCTCGCCTCGGATCAGGCTGATCTGGCGGCGGCCCTTATCGAAGTTCACGTCAACGGCGCTGTTGGTGTTCAGGGTGATTTCGCTGCCGTCGGGTAGCTCAACGGTCGTCACCTCGCCGACGGCGCTACGGTAATCCGCCTGCCAGTATTGCCGGGGCAGTTGCAGTCCGGCCACGGCAACCAGCAGGCAAAGGCCTGCCGCACCCAGCGCACGTCCCAGGTGTGACGGAGAAGTAGCCGGGGCGGCGCCGGTCCACAGTCGCTGCATCTGTTCGAACACGTGGCGGTGTCGGGGATCCCGGGTCAGCCAGTCCTGGAATTCCCGGTTGTCGGTCGGATCAGGCGGCCCCTCGGCATCGAAATGGATCAGCCATTCAGCGGCCTGCTCACGGATGGCGTTCATCTGGCTCATTCCCCGTTCCTCCGAAAATCGTCATAGAGGCGGGCATGGCAGTGCACCAGGGCCTTTGATATGTACTGTTTGACGCTGCTTTCCGAGACATCCAGCCGCCGGGCGATCTGGCGGTAGCTGAGGCCTTCCGTCCGGGCCAGCAGGAAGGCTTCCCGGGGCTTTTCCGGTAGTTCCTCGGTGAGCATTATCAGCACCTGGTGGAGCAGATCCCGTGCTGCCACGATTTCTGCCGGCCCCTTGTGGTTGCCGGACTCCATGGTATGGGCAACCTGCTGCAGCACGTCAGCCTCCAGGTGCCTGCGACGGTGGCGGTTGATCATCAGCCGGTTGGCAATCACCAGCAGGTAGGCACGGGGTTCCCGCAAGACGGACAGATCCACGGTCAGCAGGCGCAGAAAGGTGTCCTGGCTCATGTCGCCGGCATCGGAAGGGCAGCCCAGCTTACCCTTGAGCCAGTTGAGCAGCCAGGGCTGGTGGTCCCGATACAGACTGTTTACGTCCCCTTCCGCGGAAAAGACAGGGGCTGTGTGTGAGTCCTGCGAGCTGGTGGACATGGAAGGTGAAACCTGTGCCTGTAGTAACTTGCGAATAGTAACCATTATCATTTTTAAGCTCAAGTTTTACGTATTTAACGGGGACAGGTGGATGGGGTGGTTGGTCTCTGGAAAGGCGCCGTTGGCGGAGGGTTATCGAAAGTCGCACAATGACTCGGGCTTTTGGTATTCTTGTCGCCGGTTAAGCAGCCCTACAGCGGGCATTGTTGAGAGGTTTCTCGGGCGGTAGCGTGTCGGAACATTCCGAAGACGATCAATTCTGGATGCAGCGGGCCCTGGCGCTGGCCGCCCATGCCGCGCGTCTGGGTGAGGTGCCGGTGGGCGCGGTGGTGGTGCAGGGCGGCCGCGAGGTGGGGGTCGGTTACAACGCACCGATATCGGCCTGTGATCCCACTGCCCACGCGGAGGTCCGTGCACTGCGTGATGCCGCCGCCCGGCTCGGCAATTACCGCTTGTCCGGTGCGACGCTTTACGTAACACTCGAACCCTGTACCATGTGCGTAGGCGCACTGGTTCACAGTCGCATTTCCAGGCTGGTATATGGAGCCACCGAACCCAAGGGCGGAGCGGTGGCGTCGGTCCGTGCCACCCTGGAGGAACCCCACTTCAACTGGTCGGTGACGACCACCGCCGGGGTCCTGGCCGACGAGTGCGGGCGGATGCTGACCGATTTTTTCGCGGCCCGGCGTGAACAGATTCGCCGGGCCCGGACCAAACCTCAGGCCTGAATGATTCAGGGACGAAACGGAACACTGACATGAAAGTACTGGTGACCGGCGGGGCCGGCTATATCGGAAGTCATGTGGTACGCCAGCTTGGCCAGGCGGGGCATGACATCATTGTTTTCGATAATCTCTCCACCGGCTATGCCTGGGCCGTGACCGCCGGTGAACTGGTGGTGGGTGACCTGGCGGACGAACAGGCCATCGACGAGCTGTTCGCCAGACACAGCTTCGACGCGGTGCTGCACTTTGCCGCCAACATCGTGGTGCCGGAGTCCGTTGCCAATCCCCTCAAGTACTACAGCAACAACACCCGCAACACCCTGAACCTGCTCAAGGCGGTGGAGCGTTACGGGGTCTCCTACATGGTCTTCTCTTCCACGGCGGCGGTCTACGGCATGCCGGAGGAAACCGTGCTGACAGAGGACATGCCCCTGGCACCGATCAACCCCTATGGTGCCTCCAAGATGATGAGCGAGCGGATGATCATGGATCTTGCCGCGGCCTCCTCCCTGAACTACGTGATTCTCCGCTACTTCAACGTGGCCGGCGCCAACCCGGAGGGACTGTTGGGGCAGGCCACCCCGGAAGCCACCCACCTGATCAAGGTGGCCTGCGAATGCGTGACCGGAGCGCGGGCAGGCATGAGCATTTTCGGCACCGACTATGATACCCGCGACGGTACCTGCATCCGTGATTACATCCACGTGGAGGACCTGGCCAAGGCTCATGTCATGGCGCTGGACTACATGGCCCAGGGCGGCGAGTCCCGGGTACTGAACTGTGGCTATGGCCGCGGCTTCACGGTCCGTGAGGTGATCGATATGGTCAAGGCGCGCTCCGGGGCGGATTTCCCGGTGGAGGAGACCGGCCCCCGTGCCGGCGACCCGGTGGCCCTGATGGCCGACAACCGGCGCATCACCGACACCCTCGGCTGGATCCCGGACCATGACGACCTGGGCACCATCGTCCAGACCGCCCTGGACTGGGAAGCAAAATGGCAGAAGATTCAGAAAGAAACGGTTTAATCGCAATAGGTTGCGAAAGACTTTTAACGTAAATTCTACTCGATTCGATAGCAGGGAATGAGCCCATGAAAATTACCATTTTTGGCACAGGCTATGTGGGACTGGTGACAGGCGCCTGCCTGGCGGATTCCGGCCACGATGTGCTTTGCATGGATGTTGACCAGGGAAAGATCGAACGACTCAGGAATGGCCAGATCCCCATCTACGAGCCGGGGCTGGAGCCCATTGTCCGCCACAACGCGGATGCAGGACGCCTGAAGTTCACCACGGATACGGCGGAAGCCGTGGCCCATGGCCTGCTGCAGTTCATTGCCGTGGGCACGCCCCCGGATGAGGACGGTTCCGCCGACCTGCAGTATGTACTGGCGGTGGCCAAATCCATTGGCCAGCATATGGACGACTACAAGGTGGTGGTGGACAAGTCCACGGTGCCCGTGGGTACCGCCGACAAGGTGCGTGACGCCGTGCGCCTCGAGCTGGACCACCGTAACCTGGAGCTGGATTTCGATGTGGTCTCCAACCCCGAATTCCTCAAGGAAGGGGCCGCGGTCAACGATTTCATGAAGCCGGACCGCATCATCATCGGCACCAACAGTGACCGGGCGGAAGAGGTTCTGCGGGAGGTTTACTACCCGTTCAACCGCAACCACGACCGGATGATCTTCATGGACATCCGTTCCGCCGAGCTGACCAAGTACGCCGCCAACGCCATGCTGGCCACCAAGATCAGCTTCATGAACGAGGTTGCCAACCTGGCGGAACGCCTGGGCGCGGATATCGAGGCGGTGCGTCGTGGTATCGGTTCCGACCCGCGTATCGGCTACCACTTCATCTACCCGGGCTGTGGCTACGGTGGCTCCTGCTTTCCCAAGGATGTGCAGGCGCTGGCCCGCACCGCCCATGGCTGTGGGTATGAGTCAAAGCTGCTCAATGCCGTGGAAGCGGTAAACTACGACCAGAAGCACGTACTGTTCGACAAGGTCAGCCACTACTTCCAGGGCGACCTGGCGAACAAGACCGTGGCGGTCTGGGGGCTGTCCTTCAAGCCCAACACGGATGACATGCGAGAAGCGCCGGCCCGTACCCTGATGGAATCCCTCTGGGAGGCCGGTGCCAGGGTCCAGGCCTTCGATCCGGAAGCCATGGAGGAAACCCAGCGTATCTACGGTAACCGGGATGACCTGCAACTCTGCGGTACCAAGGAGCAGGCCCTGCGCGGCGCCGACATCCTGGTAATCTGTACCGAGTGGAAGGAATTCCGCTCACCGGACTTCGAGGCCATCGTGAAGACCCTCAAAGAGCCGGTGATCATCGACGGCCGTAACATGTACGAGCCCCAGATGCTGGATCGTTATGGTCTGGTTTACTACGCTATCGGTCGCGGTCGTAACCAGTTCAACGTCGGCTGACGTCATGGCTGGAGATTTCCTCCTTCACGCACGGCTGGAGGCTGACACCATCAGCCTCGGTCGTACCGACCTGTGTGAAATCCGCCTGATGAACGACCGGACCTGGCCCTGGGTGCTGCTGGTGCCCAGGCGTCCGGATATCCGGGAGATCTACCAGTTGTCCGTTGCCGATCAGCAGCAGTTGCTGGCGGAATCCTCGTTACTGGGGAAGGGGATGATGGGGGCGTTTGGTGGCGACAAGCTTAACGTCGCGGCACTGGGCAATATGGTTCCTCAGCTCCACCTGCATCACATTGTCCGCCGGGAGGGGGACACCGGCTGGCCTGGTCCGGTCTGGGGGCTCCAGGCCCCTGAGCCCTACGGTGAGGGCGAGCTGGAGGCGTGTCTTGCGCGGCTTGAACCAGTGCTTGCCGAACTGATCAAAGGGGTTCCGGCGGGCTGATTCCCAAATCCTGGTTCAGAGCCGGATCGTGTTCCGGTGCCGTGCCATTACCTGGGAGCCCAGCAGCACCATGCGCAGCTCCATTTTCAGCCGCTTCCGCAACTGCTCCCTTTCCTCGCGACTGGCATCCAGGGCCTCCGCACCCTGGTTGAACACCAGCGTCACCATGGCTTCCGCCACCGTGCGGGCATTGTAGAGTGGTTTGCCCCGTTCCTCGCCAAAGCGGGCCAGGTCATCCGCCAGTTCCGTCACGAAATGATCGATCTCGGCCTTCACGGCGGTACGGAACTGCTTGGATACCCCGGTCCGTTCACGCAACATCAGGCGGAACAGGTTGGCGTTGTTGCCCAGGTATTCCAGGAAGGTATCCACCGACGTGCTGATGGCGCTGCCGTTACGGGCGATCCGCTTGCGGGCCTGGCGCATGAGTTGGCGCAGGGCGACACCGCCTTCGTCCACCAGGGCCAGGCCCAGTTCGTCCAGCTCCGCGAAGTGGCGATAGAAGGAGGTGGGTGCAATGCCCGCCTCCCGGGCCACTTCCCTCAGACTCAGGCTGCCGAAACCCCGGTCGGCGCTGAGCTGGGAGAGGGCAGCGTCCATCAGGGCACGGCGGGTACGGAGTTTCTGTTCGGCGCGGGCTGACACGGGGTATCCTTGGTTGGTCTGCTGGCGAGTCATTGTAGACAGGCAATTATGAGGATGGTAGCGGACAGCGACGACTCTGAGACAAATCACCGGAACGGATTCCATGTGCCGTGCGGCCGATTCGTGAATCCGCAGCAAATCCTGGTCCTGATTTTGGGCGCGATTGTGTTTATAATGACCCGCTTTTTCAAAGGCGCCTTCAGGGCAGCCACCATCCTGGTGGCAGGACTTCAGAACACACACTTGTAACGACAGCTATGGGAACGGGTATGCGCAGTCATTATTGCGGTGGAATCAACGAGTCAAACATCGATCAGGACGTCACGCTCTGTGGCTGGGTCCACCGCCGGCGGGATCACGGGGGCGTTATCTTCCTGGATCTGCGTGACCGGGACGGCATGGCCCAGGTGGTGTTCGATCCGGATACCGAGGAAAGTTTTGCCAAGGCCGAGAAGGTTCGTAGCGAGTTTGTGATCCAGATCACCGGCCGGGTCCGTCGTCGTCCCTCTGGCACCGAGAACCCCAACATGCCCACCGGCCAGGTGGAAGTGCTGGGCCGCGAGCTGACCATCCTCAACGCCGCCGCCACCCCGCCGTTCCCCCTGGACGAGCATGTGGATGTGGGGGAGGACGTGCGCCTGCGCTACCGTTTTGTCGACCTGCGTCGCCCTGAGATGCTCAACCGTCTGCGGTTCCGTTCACGGGTCACCAGCTACATCCGTAACTTCCTGGATGGCAACGGCTTCATGGACGTGGAAACCCCGATCCTGACCCGTGCCACGCCGGAAGGTGCCCGTGACTACCTGGTGCCCAGCCGTACCCATGAAGGCTCCTTCTTCGCGCTGCCCCAGTCTCCACAACTGTTCAAGCAGTTGCTGATGGTGTCCGGCGTTGACCGTTATTACCAGATCGCCAAGTGTTTCCGGGACGAGGACCTGCGTGCCGACCGTCAGCCGGAATTCACCCAGGTGGATCTGGAGGCTTCCTTCGTCAATGAGGAAGACCTGATGAACCTGACCGAATCCATGACCCGCAACCTGTTCAGGGACGTTCTGGACGTGGAGCTGCCGGAATTCCCTCGCATGCCTTACGGCGAGGCCATGCAGCGTTACGGCTCGGACAAGCCGGACCTGCGTATCCCGCTGGAACTGGTGGATGTGGGCGACCTGGTCGAGAGCGTCGACTTCAAGGTATTTTCCGGCCCGGCCAAAGACCCGAAAGGCCGCGTTGCCGCACTGCGGGTGCCCAATGGCGGCAGCCTGACCCGCAAGCAGATCGACGACTACACCAAGTTCGTTGGCATTTATGGCGCCAAGGGGCTGGCCTACATCAAGGTGAACGAGGTTGCCAAGGGCGTTGAAGGTCTGCAATCGCCCATCGTCAAGTTCCTGGGTGATGAGACCGCCATGGCGGTCATGGAGCGTACCGGCGCGGAAGACGGCGACATCGTATTCTTCGGTGCGGACAAAACCAACGTGGTCAATGAGGCCCTGGGGGCCCTGCGGATCAAGGTGGGCCACGACCTGGAGATGCTGACTAAAGAATGGGCGCCCCTGTGGGTGGTGGATTTCCCCATGTTCGAGGAAACCGACAACGGCGGCCTGACCGCTATCCACCATCCGTTCACGGCGCCGAGCTGCACTCCGGAGGAACTGGCGGCAGACCCCGCCAATGCCCTGTCCCGGGCCTACGACATGGTACTGAACGGTACCGAGTTGGGCGGTGGCTCCATTCGTATCCATGATGAGAACACCCAGCAGTCCGTGTTCCGGGTACTGGGGATCGACGAGGAGGAAGCCCGGGCCAAGTTCGGCTTCCTGCTGGATGCCCTCAAGTTCGGTTGTCCTCCCCACGGTGGCCTGGCCTTCGGCCTGGACCGTCTGGTGATGCTGATGACCGGCGCCAGTTCTATCCGTGACGTGATTGCGTTCCCGAAAACCCAGAGCGCCACCTGCCTGATGACCCAGGCACCGGGCGAGGTGGACGAGAAGCAGCTCAAGGAACTCAACATCCGCCTGCGCAAGCCGGTCGCCAAGGCGGCCGACCAGGCCGGGGAGAAGTCCGAAGGCTGAGACAGGGCCGCTCCGGTATTCGTTTCGGTCGGGGCGGCTCCCAATCCATTGGCCAGCAGCAAGACAGGAGTGGTTTATGGCCGGGCACAGTAAATGGGCCAACATCAAGCACCGCAAGGCGGCCCAGGATGCCAAGCGTGGCAAGATCTTCACCAAGATCATCCGTGAACTGGTGGTGGCGGCAAAGCTGGGTGGCCCGGACCCGAACGATAACCCCCGTCTGCGTGCGGTGATGGACAAGGCCCTGACCGCCAACATGAAGAAGGACACCATCGAGCGCGCCATTGAGCGGGGCGCCGGCGGTGGCGACGACAACAACTACGAGGAACTGACCTACGAAGGGTATGGTCCCGGAGGCGTCGCCATGTACGTGGAGGTCATGACCGATAACCGCAACCGTACCGTGGCCGAGGTGCGTCACGCCTTCAACAAGTTCGGCGGCAACCTGGGCACTGATGGTTCGGTGGCGTTCCTGTTCAGCAAGCAGGGCATTCTCAGCTATGCTCCCGGCACCAGCGAGGAACGGTTGATGGAGGTGGCCCTGGAGGCGGGCGCGGAGGATATTGTCGAGCAGGATGATGGCTCCTTCGAGGTACGCACCACCCCGGAAACCTACCTGGATGTGAAAGAAGCCCTGGTGGAAGCCGGCCTGGAACCCGACAATGCCGAAGTCACCATGGTGCCGGCGACCACCGTGGACCTGGACCGGGATGGCACCGAGTCCAACCTCAAGCTGATCGACATGCTGGAAGACCTGGACGACGTGCAGAACGTCTATTCCAACGCCGAATTCGACGACGAGGTTCTGCAGGAACTCAACGCCTGAGTCGACTCCCTACCCACAAGACGCGGGGGCAGTGCCTGATGGCAATTATCCTTGGGGTGGATCCCGGATCCCGTATTACCGGGTATGGCGTCATCCGCACCAGTGGCCGCACTACCGAATACCTGGACAGTGGCTGTATCCGGGTCGGGGAGCGGCCCATGGCGGAGCGGCTGCAGGTGATCTTCCAGAGCCTGGCCACGCTGATTGCCGAGTACCGGCCGGACGAATTCGCCATTGAGCAGGTGTTCATGGCCCGCAACCCGGATTCAGCCCTCAAGCTGGGGCAGGCCAGGGGCGTGGCTATCGTCAGCGCCGCCAATTCCGGGCTGGCGGTACACGAATACTCCGCCCGCCAGGTGAAGCAGGCGGTGGTGGGCAAGGGCGGCGCCGACAAGTCCCAGGTCCAGCACATGGTGCAGGCCATCCTCAAACTCGCCCGCAAGCCCCAGGAGGATGCCGCCGACGCCCTGGCCATCGCCCTGTGCCATGCCCACATGAGCCAGAGCGTGGCCCGCCTGTCCGGGGCCGGTCAGGCATCCGCAACGTCGGCCACATCACAGGCGGCTGCCGGCAGGCGTGTCCGCGGCGGTCGGATGCGTTAATCTTCCCTCTATCCCGGAAACAGAACACTATTCCAGTAACAGAACAACGGAGACAGACCCGGTGATCGGACGACTGCGCGGTACCCTGGTTGAAAAGCAGCCTGGCCAGGTCCTGGTGGAGGCTGCCGGCCTCGGCTATGAAGTGGATATTCCCTACACCACCTTCTTCCATCTGCCGGAAGCCGGCCAGGAAGTCACCCTGCATACCCACTTTGCGGTCCGTGAGGATGCCCAGAGTCTGTATGGCTTTGCCCGGCGCCTGGACCGGGATCTGTTCCGCCTTCTGATCAAGGTGAACGGGGTGGGCCCGAAGCTGGCTGTGGGGATTCTTTCGGGTCTGGATGCGGATCAGTTCATCCGTTGCGTGGAGCAGAGGGACACCAGCGCCCTGGTGAAACTGCCGGGTGTGGGCAAGAAGACCGCCGAGCGACTGTTGATCGACATGGCTGACCGTATCGGGCAGCTTGAGGGGCAGTTCGTGGTATCCAGTGATGGTGCCGTGAAAGAATCGGACCTGCCGTCACGGTCTCCAAAGCAGCCGGACGCATCGGAAGAGGCGGAGGCCGCCCTGATCGCCCTGGGCTACAAGCCCCAGGAGGCCAGCAAGGCCATCAATCGTGTCGCCGAGGACGGCATGAGCCGGGAAGAGTTGATCCGGCAGGCGCTCAAGGCCATGATCCCCGCCACCTGAGGTGGATATCCGGCTGTTCGCCGTTCGGAAATGGCCGGGGAATGTGTAAAGAGCGTAACGTGACAGGCATACTACTGACCGTACAATGTGTCCGGGTTGAGGGGATGACCGGAAGCACTTGGCCAGGGCCTGCCGACGTGGGTCAGGGAAGGGGATGCACCGACGGGGTCCGACAATGCCGGTCAGGGCGGATGAACAAGTCATCCGAACACAGGTATGATGGTGAAAACCTGTAACGAGTCTTTACATGATTGAATCTGATCGACTGATTTCTCCCCAGGCCGGGCTACAGGAAGAGGCCTACGACCGCGCGATACGGCCCCATCGCCTGGAAGACTACGTGGGTCAGCCCACTGTCCGCGAACAGATGGAGATCTTTATCTCCGCCGCCCGGGGCCGCAACGAGGCCCTGGACCACACGCTTATCTTCGGCCCTCCGGGTCTCGGCAAGACCACCCTCGCCAATATCATCGCCAACGAAATGGGCGTGGCCATCAAGACCACCTCCGGTCCGGTGCTGGAGAAGGCCGGTGACCTGGCCGCCATGCTCACCAACCTGGAGCAGGGCGATGTCCTGTTTATCGACGAGATCCACCGCCTCAATGCAGCGGTGGAGGAAGTGCTCTACCCGGCGATGGAGGACTACCAGCTCGATATCATGATCGGGGAAGGGCCGGCGGCCCGCTCGATCAAGCTGGACCTGCCGCCGTTTACACTGGTGGGGGCGACCACCCGGGCCGGATTGCTGACATCACCGCTGCGGGACCGCTTCGGCATCGTGCAGCGGCTGGAGTTCTACAATACCCGCGACCTGACCTCAATTGTGCTGAGGTCGGCCGCCCTGTCCGGCGTCTCCATTGATGACGCCGGTGCCTATGAGATCGCCCGGCGCTCCCGGGGCACGCCGCGAATTGCCAACCGCCTGCTGCGCCGGGTGCGGGACTACGCGGAAGTAAAGGCCGACGGTTCCATTACCGCCGGGGTGGCGGACCAGGCCCTCAACATGTTGAAAGTGGACAACGAAGGCTTCGATCACATGGATCGACGGCTGCTGCTGGCCATGATCGAGAAATTTGATGGGGGCCCCGTGGGGGTCGACAGCCTTGCCGCCGCCATCAGCGAAGAGCGGGGCACCATCGAGGATGTGCTGGAGCCTTTCCTGATACAGCAGGGGTTCATGGTTCGGACGCCGCGAGGGCGTATGGTCACCAACAGTGCCTACCTTCACTTTGGCGCCACGCCGAAATCATCACACCAGGAGGATCTCCTTGACGGACAGCCGTAACGACGCCGATCAGGAACTCGCCGCCTTTACCCTGCCCGTACGTGTCTATATCGAGGATACAGATGCTGGCGGTATTATCTTTCATCCCAAGTACCTGCATTATATGGAGCGGGCGCGTACTGAATGGTGTCGGGGGCGTGGCGTGGGGCTTCGCTCCGGGCTCAGCGACAACATCAGCTATGTGGTACAGAAACTGAACATTCACTACGCGGCGCCCGGTTATGTCGACGACGAACTGCTGGTCACGGCAGACCTGGTGAATGCCGGGCGCGTATGGATGGAGTTCGACCAGAGGGTAAGCCGCGCGGCGGATGACCGGGAACTGGCCCGCGCCAGTGTCACGGTTGCCTGCGTGGCCCTGGATTCCGGGCGCCCGAGGCGGCTGCCGGAAGACCTGGGGCAATTGCTGCAGCGGCACCTGGCGGCAAAGACATCATCACAGACACATCAGGAGTAAATGGTGGATTCAGAACTTTCCGTATGGCATCTCATCGCCCAGGCCGGCCCGCTGGTACAGCTTGTCATGCTGTTGCTGGCGCTGGCATCGGTGATTTCATGGGCGCTGATCTTCCAGCGTATCCAGGTTTTCCGCAAGGCAAAGCGGGCACAGCGGGCCTTTGAGGAACAGTTCTGGTCCGGCATGGACCTCGGCCAGCTCTATCGGGAAGTCAACGCCAACCCGACCCCCTATTCCGGCATGGAGTCCGTTTTCCGGGCCGGTTTCCGGGAATTCTCCCGCCTGCGCCAGCAAAGCCGCGATCCCGATGCGGTGATGGACGGTGTCCAGCGGGCCATGCGGGTGGCCTTCTCCCGGGAACAGGAGCGTCTGGAAACCCATCTGCCGTTCCTGGCGACCGTCGGCTCAACCAGCCCCTACGTCGGTCTGTTCGGGACCGTCTGGGGCATCATGAACTCGTTCCGCGGGCTGGCGACCGTGCAGCAGGCGACACTGGCCACGGTGGCGCCGGGTATCTCCGAAGCGCTGATCGCCACGGCCATGGGTCTTTTCGCGGCCATTCCGGCGGTTATCGCCTATAACCGGTTCTCCTCAAGGTCCGACGCGCTGCTGCAGAACTATGAAACCTTTGCCGAGGAGTTCTCCAGCATACTGCATCGCCGGGTGCACGGTAACGGTGGCAGTCAGGGCTGATCGCGAAGGCGACGGGAGAGGATGTGATGAAAGGCGGAATGATGCACACGGTTCGCCGCAAACCCATGGCGGAGATCAACGTCGTACCCTATATCGACGTGATGCTGGTGTTGCTGGTCATCTTCATGGTGACCGCTCCCATGCTGACCCAGGGTGTGAAGGTGGACCTGCCGGAGACAACCTCGGATCCGATCCAGGCTGAGAAGGAGACCGAGTCTGTGGTGGTATCCATCGACGCCAATGGTGCCTACTATCTGCAGGTGGGTGATGAGGACAGTGATCCGATGCCCTTACGTCAGGTACAGGAGATGGTCGGCAAGATCATGGCCGGGCGCACCAATCGCGAGGTGCTGGTGCGTGGCGATCAGAACGTACAGTACGGCAAGGTGGTTCAACTGATGTCGGTACTGCAGCAGGCGGGTGCCACCAATGTGGGCCTGATTACCGAGGCAGAAGAGACGGATGAGGCGGGTGGATAATCTGTGACGGATCCACGACCCGAAGAACGTAAGGAAAGCCGCCCGGCGTGGACATCGCCGGTATTATTGTCGCTGGTGCTCCACGGCGCCATTGTGGCGATTACGCTGATGAGCTGGCACTGGGTTTCGCCCATTGAGGAACCGCCTGAGCCCAGCATCTCCGCCCGGCTGGTCGCTCCGGAGGCTGTGCCGCCCCAGGAAACCACCACACCGCCGCCAGAGCCTGAACCCGCGGAGCCGGAACAGCCTCCGGAGGATGAGCGTCAGCAGCAGGAAGAGGAGCAGCGGCGCATTCAACAGGAGCAGGAGCGCCAGCGCCAGGAACAGGAGCAGCGCGAGCAGGAACGTCTGGAACAGCAGCGACGTGAGCAGGAGGCCGCCCGCGAACGTGAGCGCCAGGCCCGTGAGGAAGAGGCTGCCCGGCAGAAAGCCCAGGCCGAAGCGGAAGAGGAAGCCCGCCGCCAGGCCGAGGAAGAGCGCAAGGCCCGCGAAGAAGCGGAGCGCAAGGCCGAAGAGGAACGCAAGCGCCAGGAGCAGCAGCGTCGTGAGGAAGAGGAGCGGCGCCGCCAGGAAGAGGAACGCCAGCGTCAGGAGGAAGAACGCCGTCGCCAGGAGGAAGCCGAACGCCAGCGTCAACAGGAAGAAGCCGAGCGTCGCCAGCGGGAGCAGCAACTGGAGGACATGGCCCGGGAGGCCGAGGAATCCCGGCTGGCAGAGGAGCGCCGACAGCAGGAGGCCGCCGCGGCCAGGGCCCGGGAAACCGAGATGCAGAACGAAAGGGCCCGCTACGTGTCACTGATAGGGCAGGCCATTGAGAATCAGTGGTATCCGCCGTCGTCGGCACGGGAAGGTATGAGTGTCCTGTTGCGTCTGACGTTGCTGCCCAATGGTGAACTGCAGTCGGTGGAAGTCGTCGAAAGCAGCGGGAACCAGGCATTTGACAACTCCGCTATCAGTGCCGCCCGGGCAATCCGTGAGTATCCAATTCCGGAGAGCCGCGATACCTTTGAGCGCTACTTCAGGCAGTTTACGATCAAGTTTGAGCCGGAGGTCTGAGGTGTGATGCTGAACACCCAACCGGAACCCCGAAAAAGGATGGTGAGGCCAGTATGACAGTAACCAACCCCACGAACACGGCCAGTTCCCTGAGGATCACCGGACCGGTTGCACTGGTCCTGTTGATGGCGACCCTGTTGCTGGCTACCTCGGTGGCCCGGGCGGAACTGATGATCAGGGTGACCAAGGGCACCGGAGAGGCGATTCCGGTGGCAGTGGTACCCTTCGGAAAGTCCGGTGACCTGCCGGCGGGGGATGATATCAGCACCATTGTCCGCAATGACCTGGAAATGACCGGCGAATTCACCCCACTGTCGGCGGAGCGCATGCTCAGCCTGCCGTCCAGCGGTGACGACGTCTTCTTCAGGGACTGGCGCATGCTGGGGCAGCGCTACCTGCTGGTGGGCAATGTTACCCTGGAGGGGGATCGGGTCCGTGCCCGCTATGAGCTGTTCGACGTGAACAGTGAGAAGCGCATGCTGGGGGAAACCTCCACCACGTCGGTCAACAACATACGCACGCTGGCACATCACATCAGCGACAAGGTATACGAGGCGTTGACCGGCGAACCGGGCATCTTCTCCACCAAGCTGGCCTATGTCACCCTGGATGAACATGAGGGCAAGCCCCGCTACCGCCTCCAGATCAGTGACGTGGATGGTCGCCGCTCCAGCGTCCGGCTGGAGAGTCGCGAGCCCATCCTGTCTCCGGACTGGTCGCCGGATGGCAAAAAGCTGGCCTATGTGTCTTTCGAGAGCGGCAGGCCGGAGATCTTCATACATGAGCTGGCCACTGGTAAACGTTCCGTGGTGGCGTCTTATCCCGGTCTGAATTCCGCCCCTAACTGGTCACCGGATGGTCGTTCGTTGCTGGTAACCCTGTCCCGCTCGGGCAATGCCGAGATCTACCGGCTGGATGTGGATACTCGTTCCCTGACGCGCCTGACCGACCACTGGGGCATCGACACCGAAGGTGCCTGGCATCCGGACGGAGACGGTCTTGCCTTTACCTCCGACCGTTCCGGTGGCCCGCAGATCTATATCAAGGAGAGCGAACGTGCCTCGCCCCGCCGGATTACCTTCGGTAGCCGATATAACGCGCGGCCGCGTTTCAGCCCGGATGGCGAGTACATCTACTACGTCCATCAGCGCGACGGCGCCTTCCTTATCGCGCGGACCGAGCTGGACTCCGGCGACGAGCAGGTGCTGACCCGCACCGGCATGGACGAATCCCCAAGCATCGCGCCCAACGGCCGACTGCTGATCTACGCGACCCGCCAGGGGAATGACAGCGTACTGACCGTTATATCCACCAATGGTGGCGCTGCCTATACGCTGCCGGCGGCCCGTGGGGATGTACGTGAACCGGCCTGGTCCCCCATCCTCCGTTGAACAGCGGCGGGGGAGGAACAGGCCCATTGAAAACCATGAAATTGGAACAACAGAAACCTAAGCAGAAGGACGTTCTATGAACACCATGATGAAAAAATCCGCATTTGCCCTTGTACTCTCGCTGGGTCTGGTCGCTGGCTGTAGTACCACTGGTGACGAGCCCATGGGCGATGATGAGATGACTGCCGTGGATCAGGACGGTGGTGCCTCCGTATACGGCGATGATGGCGACGGCGGTGTTTCCTCCGATGAACTGAGGGACGGCGAGCGCGGCCAGGCAGGTCAGGCCGCCACTGGCGAGGATGCGGCCCTGCGTCGTATCACCACCTTCTACTTCGATTTCGACACCGCCGAAATCAAGGCGGAGTCCCGGGATGTGCTGGCGGCTCACGCCCGTTACCTGGCCGGCAACCCGAACGTGAACGTACGCCTGGAAGGTCACACCGATGAGCGTGGCACCAAGGAGTACAACCTGGCCCTGGGCGAGCGTCGTGCCAATGCGGTGCAGCGTTTCCTGGTGGTTAACGGTGCTGACCGCGGCCAGATCGAAACGGTAAGCTATGGTGAGGAAAAGCCGGCGGCCATGGGCTCCAATGAAAGTGCCTGGGCCCAGAACCGTCGTGTGGAACTGATTTTCCGCTAAGACACAGCGGTGACTGACAATAGGTGTACCCATGAGAAAGCTTCTCGTGGCGGCAGTGGCACTGGCGGTTTCCGCCGGTGCCCTGGCGCAATCTTCCACGCCGGCCTATCAGAACAACGAGTCGGAAGCCCGGCGGCAGTCCGCCGGTAACCAGGGCAATGCCGAGCTCTTCTTCATGATCGAGCGGCTCCAGCAGGAAGTACGAAGCCTGCGGGGAGAACTGGAGGAGCAGCGAAATCAGCTTGAGCGCCTGACACGGCAGTCCCGGGAGCGTTATATCGATCTGGATCAACGGCTGATGGAGCTGTCCGAACAGCAGAGTCAGTCCCGCTCCGGTGGCGGCGGCTCGTCCGGTGGTTCAGCAGCCGCCGCGTCCAGCGAACGGCAACAGCCCCAGACCGTTAGCCAGGAATACCGGCAGCCGTCGGCGGAGGAGCGGGAAGCCTACGAGCGGATCCAGGCACTGATCCAGCAGGACAAGGCCTATGACCAGGCCATTGGTGATCTGTACGACTTCATCGGCGAGTACCCGGAAGGGGACCTGACGGTAAATGCGTACTACTGGCTCGGCGAAGTCTACCTGGTCAAGCCCCAACTGGAGCAGGCCAAACAGGCGTTTACGATTGTTGCCACCCGGTATCAGGATCACCGCAAGGCACCGGATGCCCTCTACAAACTGGGGGTGGTCCATGACCGTATGGGTGAGAAGGATCAGGCCGAACGGTACATGAAGCGGGTAGTTGATCAGTACGGCACCAGCCAGGCGGCCAATCTGGCAAAAAAATACCTGGGCGCCGGTTAAAAGGGGTTGATCACCCCAAAAAAATCCGTACTATATGCGCCTCGTTTGGGTCGTTAGCTCAGTTGGTAGAGCAGTTGGCTTTTAACCAATTGGTCGAAGGTTCGAATCCTTCACGACCCACCACTATTGCTTCGGCTGGCATGGAAAGCCGGTCTGATCCCGGTCATGGGTCGTTAGCTCAGTTGGTAGAGCAGTTGGCTTTTAACCAATTGGTCGAAGGTTCGAATCCTTCACGACCCACCAATCAGGCAGGCTGTATCGGCCTGCCGTAAAAAAGAGCCTCCGGGCTCTTTTTTTTTGCCTGAAAATCCCCACAATCAGGGGGGTACGGTGTCTGTCCCATGCTTCACGGTGTTTGGTGCAGGGCTGTGACCGACGCCGGGGGTGATATACTGCCCGTATTCAGGAGTAGCAACAGAGAAGCGAATGATGACACGAGTTGAAGATCGTATCCTGGTTCAGGAATACCTTGCCCACGAGGCGGAGCCCAAGCCGCTGAGTGACGAGGAAAAGGCCGGACTGGAATCCCGCATCCGCGAGGCACTCCGGCAACAGGATGCGGTACTCGTTGCCCATTACTATACCGACCCGGATATCCAGCGCCTGGCGGAGGAAACCGGTGGTTGTGTGGCCGATTCCCTGGAAATGGCCCGTTTCGGGAACCAGCACCCGGCGTCCACGGTGGTGGTGGCCGGCGTTCGCTTCATGGGCGAAACCGCCAAGATCCTCAACCCGGAAAAGCGGGTACTGATGCCGACCCTGGAAGCGACCTGCTCCCTGGATATCGGCTGCCCCCCGGACGAATTTGCGGCCTACTGTGATCAGCACCCGGACCGTACGGTGGTGGTCTACGCCAACACCTCCGCCGCCGTGAAGGCCAGGGCGGACTGGGTGGTAACCTCAAGCTGTGCCCAGGCCATCGTCGAAGACCTGGACGCCCGGGGTGAAAAGATCCTGTGGGCTCCGGACAAACACCTGGGGGGCTATATCAAGCGCACCACCGGCGCCGACATGCTGATGTGGGATGGCTCCTGCATCGTGCACGAGGAGTTCAAATTCCGGGGCCTGGAAGACCTCAAGGCCCTGTATCCGGATGCTGCCGTGCTGGTTCACCCGGAATCGCCGGAACAGGTGGTGGATATGGCGGATGTGGTGGGGTCTACCTCGCAGTTGATCCACGCCGTGCAGTCCATGCCCAACGAACGCTTTATCGTGGCCACTGACAACGGCATCTTCTACAAGATGCAGCAGCTTGCGCCCAACAAGACCCTGATCGAGGCGCCCACCGCCGGTAATGGAGCCACCTGCCGCAGCTGTGCCCATTGTCCGTGGATGGCCATGAATGGCCTGGAGAACCTGCTGCACGTGCTGCAACAGGGTGACCAGGAGATCCGGGTGGATGAGGCCCTGCGGGAGGATGCCCTGCGCCCCCTGCGCCGGATGCTGGACTTCACTGCCAATATGAACCTCAAGGCCGCCGGCAACGCCTGATCAGGCGTTGGCGCCTTTCCCTTCGACGGTCCGTCGCCTCAGGACTGGCCCAGGCGACGGCTGACTTCCGCCAGTCTCTCGGAAATTACCTGTCGCAGCGGGGTACTGGACGGTGCCCGTTCCTGGGCCTGTCGAAGCTGGCGCTGGGCTGCTTCCAGATCGCCCATCAGGATGTCGTATTCCGCCCGGGCCCTGTGCACGCCGACAATATTCCTGGCCATGCCCTCCGCTTCCGCAAGCCGCAGCCACAGGTCCTCGCGATTAGGGTATTCCCGGGTCAGTGTCTTCAGGTAGTCCGCAGCCCGGCTGCCGTTACCCGCCTGGATCTCGATGTGGGCCAGGCGATCGGTGATGGGGTAGTTGCCGGGGTTGCGGCGCAGGGCGGTTTCCATCAACTCCCGGGCGTCGGCTAACCGGTCCTGCGCCTGCATGGCTTCCGCCAGGGTGACCTGGTAGGTGATGCGGTTGGGGCTTTCCTCCAGCAGTTCCTCCAGGATGGTCCGGGCACGATCAGGCTGCCCGTTGGCAAGCAGCGCAACGGCCAGACCGTATTGGGCTGCTGCTTCGCTACCTGAGGTCGGGTCTTCCAGGTAGGACTGGAAGGCATCGATGGCTTCCCCTTTGTTGCGGGCGTAGCGTACCTGCAGCCGTGCCCGCACCAGG
This sequence comes from Marinobacter shunpengi, assembly GCF_045449695.1. Taxonomy (NCBI): domain Bacteria; kingdom Pseudomonadati; phylum Pseudomonadota; class Gammaproteobacteria; order Pseudomonadales; family Marinobacteraceae; genus Marinobacter; species Marinobacter shunpengi. The sequence goes on along the minus strand of NZ_JBJJKZ010000012.1, from coordinate 462,542 downwards.
TGATATTCGTGGTGGTCGCTGGCGCCGGCTCCCCGGTACTGGTCGGCACGGCTGCGGGTGTCGGACACCCGGGACTGGGTCAGGGGGTGGGTTGAGAGGTATTCCGGCACCCGGTTCCCCTGCAGACGGCTTTGCCGCATCATGACCTCGAACATTTCCGGCATGCCACGGGGATCGAGGCCGGCGTCCGCCATGATTTCCATTCCGACCCGGTCAGCTTCCTGTTCGTGGGCACGGCTGTAGGCCAGCATATTCTGCACGCTCATGGCCTGGGTGCCCATGATGGTGGCGATACCAGCCTCCGAACCGGTGACGGCGGTCAGCACGATGCCGGCGATGATGCCCGCCGCCGTCAGCGGTGCCGAGCGTTCCTGCTGCTCCAGCCGGCGTGCAAAATGGCGCTGGCTGAGGTGGGCCAGTTCGTGGGCAATGACGGAGCCGAACTGTTGTTCGGTCTTGGCGTTCAGGAAGAGGCCGCCGTTGACCCCGACAATGTTGCCGGGCACCGCAAAGGCATTGATGTTGGGGTCGTCAATCACCACGATGGTGAGCTCACGGTTGCTCAGAGGGGTATAGGGCACCAGTCGATATATCATCGACGTCAGGTACTCATACACCAACGGGTCCTGGATCTGTCCGGCGGAGCGTCGTATTGAGCTCATCACCCGCTGACCAATCTCGGTCTCCATCTGGTCCGATAGCAAGCCGCCGCCTAGACCGCCAATGGCAGGCAGGTCCCTCTCCTGGGCCTGGGCCAGCCCCGGCCATACCGGGGACAGGAGCATGACCAGGGTCATGGCCAGCGCTACGGAGCGCCTCAGCGGGCAGGTGTAAATACTGGAATCGAAAGTCATACCTTGGCTGATATACTCCAAACGAAACAATGCAACACGCCGGAACCAAGGGCATAATGGTGGCCCGGCAACCACAGCGAGACTGTCAGAAACAACCTATGGTTGATATTACCCTTGATGCTACCGGGCTGCGATGCCCAATGCCATTGCTAAAGGCCAAGCTCCAGATTGGCGCCATGACAGCCGGCCAGGAACTGGAAGTACTGGCCACCGATGCCGGATCCGCAAGGGATATTCCCGCCTGGCTGGCGCATACCGGGCACGAACTTGTCTCCAGCGATGAAGAGCAGGGTCGTTTTCGCTTTATCATTCGTGTCGGAGATCAGGAGTAAGTTCCACCATGGTTCGCATTCTACGTGGCCTGGCCCATAAATATTTTTCAGATGACGAAGCCGTTATCCTGTTCCTGCTGCTGTTGGTCGGCGTACTGACCATCGTCTTCCTGGGGGCCATGCTGGCGCCGGTGATCGCGTCGGTGATTATCGCCTTTATCCTGCAGGGCCTGGTGACCCGGTTGACCCAGGTGGGGGTGCCAGAGATCGTCTCCATCATCGGGGTGTTCGTGGTATTCCTGGGCACCCTGGCCGGCTTCCTGTTCGGGCTGCTGCCGCTGATCTGGACCCAGCTCGCCTCATTGGCCACCGAGGCCCCGCGCATCTTCCGGGATATGCGCAGTTACCTTGAACTGTTGCCGGAACAGTATCCCAACCTGATCTCCATGAATGCGGTGAACGACTTCTATCACCAGGTGACGGCGGAAGCGGGCAACGTGACCCAGTGGTTGGTGTCCTTCTCCCTGAGCAGCATTCCCGATCTGGTGGGGCTGCTGATCTATCTGGTACTGGTGCCCATCCTGGTGTTCTTCCTGCTCAAGGACCGTCGTCTGATCCTGGCGGCCATTACCCGGCTGTTGCCCAGCCAGCGACCGATGATGAGCCAGATCTGGCGTGAGGTGAACCAGCAGTGTGCCAACTACGTGCGGGGCAAGGCGGTGGAGATCCTGATCGTCGGCGGTGTCACCTTCGTCACCTTCAAGATCCTTGGGGTTCCCTATGCCGCGCTGTTATCGCTGCTGGTGGGGCTGAGTGTCGTGGTGCCGTATATTGGCGCCGCCGTAGTGACCATACCGGTGGCGATGATTGCGCTGTTTGCCTTTGGCTGGGGCTCCCAGTTTATCTGGGTGATGGTGGCCTACGGCATTATCCAGGCCCTCGATGGTAACGTGCTGGTGCCGCTGCTGTTCTCCGAGGTAAATAACCTCCACCCGGTGATGATCATCATCGCGGTGCTGTTCTTCGGTGGTATCTGGGGGCTCTGGGGGGTGTTCTTCGCAATACCGCTGGCCACTATGGTCAAGGCGGTGTTTGCGGCGTGGCCGGTGCGACCGGACGACCCGGTCCGGCTGCCCGAGTAACGGGGCTGCCGGTCGGGTGTCCGGGGCAGGGCGCGGACACCCCAAACGGCTACTGACGGGCGGTCAGAGTTCCCGGACGGCGTCCAGAACCTCTGCAGCGTGTCCCTTGACCTTCACCCCGCGCCACTCCCGGCGCAGCTTGCCTTCCCTGTCGATCAGGAAAGTGCTTCGGTCAATACCCATGTACTCCTTGCCATAGAGTTTCTTAAGCTTGATAACGTCGAACAGGGAGCAGACGGTTTCGTCCTTGTCGGAGATCAGGTGGAAGGGAAAGTCGTGCTTGGCCCGAAAGTTCTCATGGGCCTTGAGCCCGTCCCTGGAAACGCCGAGAATGACCGCATCAAGCGCCTGGAACTGGTCGTAGAGATCCCGGAAGTCCTGGCCCTCGGTGGTACAGCCAGGGGTGTTGTCCTTGGGGTAGAAGTAGAGCACCACAGGGTTCTGTCCCCGGAAATCGGACAGTCTGATGGTCTGGTCTCCGGTGGCTGGCGCTTCGAAATCAGCAACGGGTTGGTCGAGTTCTGGCTTCGCCATGGCTTCTCCTTTGTTTCCCTTGTGTCGGTTGACACCCAAGATTACCATAACCGTTTTATTTGCACGGAGTCCTTATGATTACTGGTAGCCTTGTCGCTCTGGTGACGCCCATGCACCCGGATGGCAGCATTCACTGGGAGCAGCTGGATGCACTGGTGGACTTTCACCTTGATAACGGTACCCACGGCATCGTCGCGGTTGGTACCACCGGCGAGTCAGCAACCCTGACCCCTGCGGAACACCTCAAGGTGATCGAGCAGATCATCAAACGGACAGCGGGCAGGATTCCGGTGATTGCTGGCACGGGGGGCAACTCCACCCACGAGGCGATCGCACTCACCTCCGAGGCGGCCAAACTCGGCGCCGATGCGTGCCTGCTGGTGGTGCCGTACTACAACAAGCCCACCCAGGAAGGCCTCTACCGTCATTTCAAGGCCATCGCGGAGGCGGTGCCCGACGTCAGCCAGATCCTCTACAACGTACCGGGCCGTACCGCCTGTGACATGCTCAACGAGACCGTGGAGCGCCTGGCGGATATTCCCAACATCGTCGGTATCAAGGACGCCACCGGTAACATCCCCCGGGGTGCCGAGCTGATCAGGGCCGTGGAAGGCCGTCTGGCCGTCTACTCCGGTGACGATGCCACCGCTGCGGGGCTGATGCTCGCTGGCGGCAAGGGCAATGTCTCAGTGACCGCCAATGTGGCGCCGAAGCTGATGTCGCAACTGTGCGAGGCCTCCATTGCCGGTAATCAGGAAGAGAGCGATCGTCTCAACGAGATCCTTGATCCCCTCAACCGCAAGCTGTTCCTTGAGGCCAACCCGATCCCCGTCAAGTGGGCCCTGCAGCGCATGGGCATGATGGATACGGGAATCCGGTTGCCCCTGACACCCCTCAGTGACAAGTTCCACAACGAGGTTGAAGAAGCACTCAAGGCCGCAGGCGTACTCTGAATGACAGATAGCAACAACACAGTGATGCATTGCTCCCGCGGTGTTATCCGGGTTCGTTCACTGCTGGCGCTTGCCATGGCCGGCATCCTCGCCAGCGGTTGCAGCCTGATCCAGGACCGTTCCGATGACTACGCCACTGCCGAACAGGCCGAGCCCCTGCATGGCCTTGATGGTGAACCACTGCCACGCCAGCGTTCGGCTTATCCGATCCGATCGGTGAGCGGAAGCGGAACCATGGCCAACCAGGTGCCGCGGCCACCGGACCTGACCGCCGAAATCCTCGACGAGAACTATGTCATCGAGTCGGTGAATGACCAATCCTGGTTGCTGGTCAACGAGGTGCCGGGCCGTATCTGGCCAGCGGTGGCCGCCTGGATGAACGAAACCGGCCTGGCCGTTGCCTCCGACAGCACCCAGCTTGGCATGATGCAGAGTGAGATCGCCAACTTCAGCCGCCGCGCCCGGGAACTGGTAGGGCTGGGTGAAGCCGTTTCCGGTGAGTCGCTGACGCTGGTGCAGGTCCGCCTGGCCCCCGGCGTACGGCGCAAGACCACGGAAATCCAGGTGCGCCCCCGCCAGGTGTCGGAATCCCCCGGGCGGCTGCTGCCATGGCAGGACCAGCCCATGGATCAGACCCGGGAAGAGCAACTGCTTAACAACCTGTCCCAGTTCCTGCAGGCTCGGGAAGATAATCGTTCCTACTCCCGTGCGGCCCTGGATATGAGCAGTGAACCCCGGGTCAGTATGCGCCGGCCCAACGCCGAACAGGCGCAGGCGGTGGTCATTGAGTTGCCTTACGACCGCGCCTGGGGTGAAGTTCGCCGTGTCCTCGAGGACGAGAATATCCCCGTGCTGGACCTGGATCAGAGCGCTGGATATTTCCTGGTGGACGGACGACCCGCTGAGGACCGCCAGCGTGGCTGGTTGACCAGTTGGTTCGCCGGGGATGAAGTGGAGCCGGTGGCCACCAACCGGGTGGATCTGGTGGAAGAGGATGGCAGGGTAGTCGTCACTGCCGACCGTGCAGACGGCTATAATGGCGGTAACTACTCCCGCTCCGTGCTGTCCCGGCTCTACGAATACCTGTACTGATACCGCGGACCCCAACAGGGGGTTGGCAAGAACAACGCAGTGGTCAGGATAGCTTGCCTGGCCACCGGAGACTGATATGGAAAAGCGCAAAGAACTCTACGCGGGCAAGGCCAAGTCCGTTTTTACCACCGATGACCCTGAGCGGTTCGTGCTGGTGTTCCGTGATGACACCTCCGCCTTTGACGGCCAGAAGAAGGAACAGCTCAACCGCAAGGGCATGGTGAACAACCGCTTCAATGCCTTCATCATGGAAAAACTGGAGGCGGCCGGCGTTCCCACCCACTTCGACCGGCTGCTGTCGCCGACGGAATCCCTGGTCAAGAAACTGGAGATGATTCCCGTTGAGTGCGTGGTCAGGAACGTCTCCGCGGGCAGCCTGTGTCGCCGCCTGGGGGTGGAAGAGGGGCAGGACCTGAACCCGCCCACCTATGAGTTATTCCTCAAGAATGACGAACTGCACGACCCCATGGTCAACGAATCCCTCGCGGCAACCTTCGGCTGGGCGAAGCCGGAGGAGCTGGAAGAAATGAAGCGACTGACCTACGAGGTCAACAGTGTGCTCAAGTCCCTGTTTGCCGACGCCGGCATGCTGCTGGTGGATTACAAGCTGGAGTTCGGCCGTTGTGAAGGGCGTATTGTGCTGGGGGACGAGTTCAGTCCCGACGGTTGCCGTATCTGGGACCGCGAGACCCGCAAAAAGATGGACAAGGACCGGTTCCGCCAGGGGCTGGGCGAGGTAATAGAGACCTACGAGGAAGTGGGGCGTCGCCTCGGTATCAGCTTCGACTAAACTCACTGAATGGGGGCCTCTGGAGGCCCTCGTTTATATAGGTTGTCTACTATCGACCATAGGGGAGCCGCCCATGAACAAACTGATACCCGCTGCAACCGCTTGCCTTTTTGTCACCGCTCCGGTGGCCCAGGCCGATGTCATGGGACTCGGCGCCACCATTGGCTACTGGGATTCCGACCTGTCCGGCAAGGTCTCCAATGGCTCTGACCGGGTCAACGTGGAGAACGACCTGGACCTCAGCAACAACAACGAGGCCAACCTCAGCGCTTTCCTGGAACATCCGATACCGCTGCTGCCGAATGTCCGCCTGAGCTATGTTCGTATCGACCAGACCGGTCGCGGCGAACTCAGTTCCGGTTTCGACGGCGTGCCTGCCGGGGTGCCGGTGGATTCGGAGCTGGACTGGCGGCAGACGGACCTCACCCTGTACTACGAGATCCTGGACAACTGGGTGAATCTGGACCTGGGCCTCACGGTCCGTGACCTGGACGCCGAGCTGAAAGTCAGTGATGTTGCCGGTCTTACCCGCAGCAAGACGGACGTGGATGCGGTCGTTCCCATGGCCTACGCCGCCAGTCGTTTTGACCTGCCGCTGACCGGCCTGTCCGTGGGTATCAGCGGTAACCTGGTCAGTTACGGTGGTGATTCCCTGTATGACTATGATCTCTTTGGCCAGTACCAGATCTACGGCGTACAGCTTCGTGCCGGCTACCGGGAAATGGCGGTTGACTACGAAGACGGTGATGATCGCCTGGATATCGACGTGGGCGGTCCCTTCGCCAGTGTCGGCTTCAACTTCTGATGTAGAACAGGGACAGAACCTTGAAACTGCTTGTTACCGGCACCGCCGGATTCATCGGATTCCATCTTGCCCGTCGTCTGCTGGAGCGCGGCGACGAGGTGATCGGCGTTGATAACGTCAACGGCTATTACGACACCAACCTCAAGGAAGCCCGGCTGGACCGGCTTCGGGACCATCACGGCTTTACCGAGGTTCGCCAGGATATTGCCGACCGGGCTGCCATGGAATCCATGTTCCGGCAGCACCAGCCCCAGCGGGTCGCGCATATGGCCGCCCAGGCCGGCGTCCGTTATTCCATCGAGAACCCCCATGCCTATGTGGACAGCAATATGGTGGGGTTCATGAATATCCTGGAAGGGTGTCGCTACAACGGGGTGGAGCACCTGGTTTATGCATCCAGCAGTTCCGTGTATGGCGCCAACGAGACCATGCCGTTCTCGGTCCAGGACAATGTGGACCATCCGGTAAGCCTGTACGCGGCCTCGAAGAAAGCCAACGAGCTCATGGCTCATACCTACAGCCACCTGTACCAGATACCCACCACCGGGCTTCGCTTCTTTACCGTGTATGGCCCCTGGGGGCGCCCGGATATGGCGCCGTTCATCTTTACCCGTAAGATTCTTGCCGGCGAGCCCATCGACGTTTTCAACTTTGGTCACCACAAGCGGGATTTCACCTATATTGATGATATTGTCGAAGGTGTGATCCGCACACTGGACCATGTGGCCTGCTCCAATACAGACTGGAGTGGGCTGGAACCGGATGCCGCCAGCAGCAAGGCGCCGTACCGGCTCTATAATATTGGCAGCAACAATCCGGCGGAACTGGCCCGTTTCATCGAGATTATCGAACAGGAAACCGGCAGAACCGCGGAGAAGAACTACCTGCCCATGCAGCCGGGTGATGTGCCTGCTACCTACGCCGACGTAGATTCACTGATCAGGGACGTGGGCTACCGGCCGGAAACGTCGCTGGAGGAAGGGCTGTCGCGCTTTGTTGCCTGGTATCGTGAGTTCTACGGCGTCTAGCTGAGCTTCCAGATCGTCATCGGCGAAGCGGACGCCCGAACAGAATCGGGAGGACACCGGTGATTGGTCCCCAGCTTGCAGATGATAACCTGATTGAGTCGTTTCGCATGCACGCCCGCTGGCAGGAGCCCGCGGAACTGCAAGAGCATGACGGCATGCTGATGATTGCCGGGTGCAACAGCCGCCCGGGACTCTACCGCAATTGCGCCCTGCGGCTGGATCCGTCCGTGCCGGCAGGGAAAGCCTTCGAGCAGACCATGCGGTTCTTCGGTTCCCGGGAGCGGGGGTTTACCCTGGTCACCCGCAAACGCTTCGACGAGGATATGGAAAAACTGCTGGCGGACGCCAGCATCTTCCCTCGTGGCAGTTCCCCCTGCATGATCATCAACCGTGAGCTGGAGCCGGCGCCCCTGCCCGAGGGGGTCTATACCGTGGCCATTTCCGATCAGGATCAGTTGCGGGACAGCGTCCAGGTGAACATGGAAGCCTACCCAAGGTTGGGCATGGCGGCGGAGGAAGTGGCCGCTTTCTTCCACCACGGCGACCGGGTCATGGGTGACAGTGTCAGCGGCCTGGTAGCCTACAAGGACGGCGTCCCCCTGGCCACGGCGCTGACCTATGTCACCGGCCCATCCGCCGGTATCTACTGGGTGGGTACCGTGGCGGCCGCCGAGCGCCAGGGCCTGGCAGGCGCCTGCACCCGTCTGGCCGTCAACGCCGGATTCGAGCAGGGTGCCCGCGTTGTGACCCTCCAGGCCAGCCCCTTCGGCCTGCCGGTCTACCAGCGTCTGGGTTTCCAGAATTACGACGGACTCAGTTTTTACTTTTTTGGTCGTTCGCAGGTCAGTTGACCTCCGGTTCGGCCCACGTCGGCATAGCCACAAACAAAAAGCCCCCGAACGTTTCCGCTCAGGGGCTTTTCAGTATCTGGTAGGACCAGGCAGATTTGAACTGCCGACCTCTGCCATGTCAAAAATGCGCGCTAACCTTAGCAACAAATTGAATAGAATAAAGAAAAATGTTTAAGCGCCCTGTATCGTGTGCATGTATTGCACACTTTATGAATCAATGCATTAGATACTGTATATTGACAATGGATTTTGGCGGGAGTGGGTATGGTTTGGTCGGCAGTTTCCGGGATTTTGGGTGTACTGGTTGGACTGTTTCTCGGGCACCGGTTGGCTCTGGGGCGGGATAGGCGGTTGGAATTCAACGAAGCAACGGAGAAGGTACGGGTAAAGTTGCTTGGGCACCTCAAAGAGATCGAAGGGGGCAATACTGTAACTTTAATCGAGGATCAGGATATCGATGGGATAGTTGGGGCATTGGGAGTTAAACGGTCAGAGGTGATAGTCGCGAAATACAACCGTTATAAGGCCACGTTTGATGAACACGTAACTTATCGCGCGGATGTTACCAGAGAGCTTATTGGGTGGCCCATGGGACACTTTGACTCATCCGACGGTCAGGCTAAATTGCTCGGTGCCGCCCAGAATCTCTATAGATCGGTTCAGCCTAAATAATCGACTTAATTTCCAGCCCAGCCTCAACCCGCACCCACTCCCGCTGGTGCCCCTTCTGATAATGCTCCGTCATCTTCCCATCAGCGTGAGCCATGAGCGGCTGGATGTAGGTTTCGTTGTCGTAGCCGGCCTGTTTGTAGAGCCAGGAGCCCAGGGCGCGGATCTCGTGGAAGGTGGGGCGTTGCTCCCGGGGTAGGTGGTCGAAGGCTTTCGACTTGTCCCGGTACTTACGGAACTGTTCGGTGAAATGGTTCGGGGTGAGCTGGGTCCAGTGCTCCCGGCCTTCTGCGTCTTTCTTACGCTTGGGGAAACGGTGGACGATGTAGGGGCTGGCGACGCCGGATTTCCGGGCCCGCTTGATGATGTCTTCCAGCTCCGGGCAGTAGATCTCCAGGTGTGAGTGCTCGTGTTTGCTGGTTTTCTGGCGGACGACGCGGATGGTTTTGTCCTGGTACTGGTCGAACTTCATGCTTATGACTTCCGCGCGGCCCTGGAGGGTGATCAGGGCGATTTCCATGGCGATCTGCAGCCAGGCCGGCGCCACCGCGTGGATCTTCCGGAACTGCTCCAGGGTCATCCGGCGCCGGTCCTTGCCATAGTCTGTCTTGGCATAGGTGGTTTCAGCGGGGTTTCCCCATTCGGCGGGATACAGGCCTTTCATCATGGCGAATCGGAACAGCTCGATCAGCATGGCCCGGTGCTTTACGTAAGAATCCCGCTCGAAGTTGTCGTCCAGGTATTCGGCGATCGCCTGCACATCCACCTGGTCTATCTGCCGGTCACCGATATCCCGCCCGATCCGGCCCAGCCGGTAGTTGGTGGTCTGTAGGGTGCTGGCCGCCAGCTTCTTGGTGGGCAGGTGTTCTTCTTTGAACCGCTTGATCAGGTGGTTGATGTTCTGTTCAGCGGTGCCCATGACCTGGCCGACCAAGTCGGAGTCTTTCAGCAGGATGCCGTTCAACTGGCGCGCGGCGGCACAGGCCTCCGACTTGCTGGCCCCCATGCCATGATGCACGCCCGTCTCCGGGTGCCGGTATTTGTAGTAGGTCACCCCGTTCACCTTGTTGGTGTAGAGGTTCGCCGGCAGGTCCTTGTTCTTGCTTAAACGTCGTCGCGGTGCCATCAGCCAGCCTGCAATACTCGGTCAACCAGCGGGTTGCCGGTGCGTTGTTGTTCTTTCTGAGGGTCTACGAACCAGAGCCCTCCGATTTTCTTTGCCCCCATGATATGACCTTCCCGGGCCCACTTGTAGCAGACGCTCTTTGAGGGGCGGGGTTCGGCGAAGGTTCTCTCCCGCCACACTTCCAGGGGTATCAGTTGTGCCATGGTTCAGCCCTCCGGATATTGGTCCCAAAGCTGGCCATCCAGGCGGCGGCCTGCCTTTTTCTTGCCGGCCCATCCCATGAGCGTGCCGTCTTCAAAGGAATGCTTGTTGCTGCGAATCGGGACACCTTCAGCCTGGCCCAGCACGGGTAGCCACTCGCCCCATTGCTTGAACAGAAACGGCACGCCTGCCTTCAGACACTGGTTCCTGATCGATCGGGGCCAGTCGGGGTGCATGGGGCGGGCGCCGGAACCGGATTCGCCGCCCACGACTACCCAATCCAGTGCGGGGCGCACCCAGGTTGTTTCCTCGTATTGGGGATCTGACAGCATGGCTGCGGCCAGTGGATCAACGTCGGCCAGGCCGTGGTCTCCCCGGTACAGGAACGGGCCAAGATCCACCTGTCCGAGAAGTGGTTCCGCGCTTATCCATCGGATTGCCGCCGGGGCATCCAGTAGGGCCGGAATTCGCTCGTCAGCTGTCTTTTGATCCTCCACGCTTACGCCCAGCCAGACGTTAGGCAAGGGCCACGTGCCATTAAGATCAACTCTCAGGTTTCCGCCACCGTCAGGCAGGACCTCGGATGCCTTCTGCGCGAGAAAGAACGGGCGCCAATCAGCGTCCGGGTATTTCTCCTGCAGCTGGTCGGACTCGAACTGTGCCCGTTCCGGGTGCTCATCCACCCATTGGAAGAATTGCAGCATGTGTTCAGGGCGCTTAGTCAGTACCTGGAAGGTGTGCCAGGAAGCGGCGGCCATGATTCCGAAGATGCCGGCTACCAGGTCGAACGGAATGGAGGGGTGGAAAAGGTCGCTCATGCTGTTCACGAAAATCCGCCGAGGCCTGGTCCACAGGCAGGGTTCAGCCAGCTTGTCGTGTATCACCCGGACGCTGCCGTTCCACTGGCCTCCCTTGGCGATCAGGCCTTCGTAGGGCTGGCCGGGGCCGCTGAATCGGTTGGCGACCGTTTCCGCGTAGCAGTTACGGCAACCCTCGCTGACCCGGGAGCAGCCACGGATGGGGTTCCAGGTGGCTTCGGTCCATTCAATGTTGGATTTCTGGCCCATTACTCAACCTCCAGATCTCTTTTGGTGACGTATACGGTCCGCTGTGTCCCGTCCACCATGATCGACAGCTTGCCTTTGTTGGGCCCGGTCTTCGCTTCCCGGAACTGGGCGCCGGAAACCTTCATCGTCCTGAAGTCCTCCGGACGATCTTCCATCCAGCCCATTTCGTATAGCCTGAAGTTCTCTGGCAGGGGGCCGTTTTCGGACATCACCTTGAGGGCGGCCTTGCCGAATGAGGTGCCAGCAAAAATGTCTGTACTCATATCACTCATTGGCGGAGTCCTCCTGATCGGACGGCTCTACCTTCCGCCACTCAAAGTTCATGAAGATCCTGCACTTCCCGTCTTCCTTGTAGGCTTTCCCGTCCCGGACAGTGATGGCCATTGGCTCGTCATCGTCTTCGTCCATGCGGCATTCATAGGAGCCGTCTGGTGGTAGCCCTTCGTACTCGATCCATTCGCCCACACTCTGCTGGCCCTCCTGGTTGTTGTGCGGGATCTCTCGATACCAGATCACAACCGGGCCATCCTCGGTGTCGTGAATGCTGAGCATGTGCCATTCGGGGCCAGGTGGTTCCGGACTCCATCCGACGCTACCGGGGTGGCCTTCTTCGAAATGACGAATCCAGGCCGGGTGGTCTGGCGCCAGCTCTCCATCCATTTCGGATACAGTGGTCTCGATGTTGTGCATGGCGCACCATTGCTGCCATTCGTCAGCTGGGATCACTTCACGGTCACCGAATAGGGCTGGTAAGGCTGAGTGGGTCCAATCGCCATCGGCATCGCGTTGTACGGGCTCCGGGGTTAGCATTTGTCTGTCTCCTGTGCTGGTGGGTTGGGGCGATCCATCTGCACCAGTTCAGCCCTTGCATCGGCATATTCCTCGTAGTCAGAGCAAGATTCCGTGCGAATCAGGTTCCACATTTCGGTTATGGTGTCCTCATCCACCTCGGCCTGGAGGCTGAACCCGCAATCCCCACAGTTGATCTCTGACACCTGGAGTTCTCTACTGGAGTCGCAGTGTGTGCAATCCGATCCACATCGGGGGCAATTTTGGAGTTCACCTTCTCCCCACCACTTTTCAGACCCGCTGAAGCGGAGGACGAACCCCGCCTCTTTGGCCCGAGAGTGGGCGCACTCGACACACAGCAATCCTCCATCGCCTTCGGGCGATGGTTTGATGTGATCCCAGACATGATCCGGTGCCCAATAGATGGCGTGGTAGGTACGCCCGCAGGATTGGCATAGTTCGCCGGCGCCATGTTCGCCATTGTGGGTGGCCGGCCTGGTGGTTGTTCTTTTCAGGTAGTCCTCGACAGTCACGGCCATGGGCTGGTTGCCGTCGCCGAAATAGGTATCGGCGAGGCCGGCTTCGGTTTCGGGATCGACCTTCCACCCTGACTTCGTAACCTCCCGTACTCGTGCCGCCGCCAAGTGTCGGGCGTCTTCTTTGGTGACGGAGACAAACACCAGCGTTGCTTCAGTGGGCAGCCTCTTGGTCCGTGGTTCATCGCGCCCCATTACATGGGTGGATAGGCCATGACAGTCCGCTCGGGAACAGCCCATGGCAAAGGGCGTCACGCCATCCCGGGAGTTCCAGGCCTGGTTAATGTGGCCACAGCCGCCGCATTTGTAGAGCATCAGGCGGTAGGCTTCCTGATGCTTGTAGGGTGGGTCGTACTTAAAGCTCATGAGTTTTTTCTCCGTCCAGGTGCTTCGGGCTGTTGGTATGGCCAGCCGGTTTCGGTCCAGGGCCATCGTCAAGCAGTGCGGACCTGGCTACGTCCATGGCCTCATTGAACCGCTCCCATTTCGAATGGCTGACGTTTACTGCCCGGGTGCCGTCTGAGTCGATATCTGCGCGCATCAGCAGGTCATCCCGGATCTCTTCGCAGGCGTGAAGTAGGCGCCCCAGTTTTGCCATGCCATGCGGTCTGTTATCCAGAATAAATTGAAGGCGCTCAGCTACCTGTTGTTGGTCGCAGCCTTCAGGACCGATCCATTCGAATATCAGGTCGACGATGGCTTCGATCCGCGTCGTCGGTGGTGCCTTCATGACGTCCCTTTGCTGGAGCTCTTCCAGGATCTGCTCAATGTTCATGGCCACGCCATCCTTCAGGATCACGGCGCCGTCGTGGGTTACGCCCTGGGTGTATTCAGTCATCGTCGGATCTCCCAATGGTTTCAGCGATCGCGTCGCGTTCTTCGCCTACGAGCTCTACAACATCGTCCGGGATAGGACAGCCAGGGTTAGCAAACAGATGCCAGGTGCCGTCTCGTTTAGCGTATCCGGGTGTGAGGAATCGCCCTTTCAATGGATGGATGTCGAGGCCCAGGGATCTGAGGAATTCGAGCATGTCCGGCTTTGCGGGTAGTGCCTTGAAGTCTTTCGCCGCCTCGGACAGCGGGCCTTTCAGTGAGGGTCTATAGGCTACGCCCCATGATTTGCAGCGGACCCAGCCTTCTGGCGGGGATTTGTCGTCAAAGGTTATCCCTTCCAGAGTGGCCCCAGCATAGAGCCGGTCGCCGCCGTATTTTTTGCAGAACACGGTCCATTCGGCCTCAACCTGCGCCCGTGTTTCCGCGTCCCGGGCGAGGGCCGCGTGTGTGCGGGAGTCCGTGGGCACCCGGAATAGGGGTTGTTGGACAATTCTCATGAAATTTCACCGCGTTGATCGGTTGTGGATTCTGAGGTTTCTGCTGGCGCCAGGAACAGCTCCGTACCATTCGGCAGGGGTGCGCCCTTCCAGTGGCCGGAGACATGCAGCATCAGCTGGCTCCCCTGTTGCTGGCACAGAACTACCTGCCCGACTGGTTGGGCCTCGATCTGTTGCCGGCGGTGCCAGTGGGCTTTGATCTGATCGGCCAGGTACTGGGCGCCGGACTGGCTGAATGGGTCCGACTTGGTGGCCATGGCCTGCAGGCGGTCGATGAGGTCGAAGACGTTGCTGTTGTCGCTCATCACCCGGCCCTCAAGTCGAATTCGTCTGCCATGGCGTATCGGTCCATGCCCACTTCACGGATGACGCCTTCCTTGGCCATTCGCTTGCAGCGGCTGGCGCTGATGGTTATGCCGTTGCGGCTGTCGTTGTCTGGCAGACCTTCGATGGCGGCCCGGCGGACCTTCGTATGGATGCGCAGGTGGGCGCCGTCCTGTAGTGCGGAAATGACGCGCTCCATCATCTTGTTGTCCTGTCGGCGGCTGATGGACTGGGCGCTTTCACCGACATCGTTTGCCTGGTTCATGACACGCTCCTGTGGAAGCTATACTGTCTCTCCGGGTTGCTGGAGGATTGCAGATGTGTGGCCGGTTCAACGTGAGTGATGATCCCTTTGTGCAGGGGCTGATGGAGGCGCTGGGCATGCCACTGAAGTTGAAGCCACGGCGGAATGTTGCCCCGGGCAGCCAGGCGGAGTTCGTGCTGGATGCGGGCGATGGCCGGCAGCTGGTGGAGGGCATGTGGTCCCTGCTGATCGAGCCGCGTCCGGATGGCACCGGGTACCGGCCCAATCCCAAGTTCAAGACGTTCAACGCGCGCTCGGATCGGCTCACGTCCAGCCCGCTGTGGAAGCGGGTGTACCCGAAGCAGCGCTGTATCGTGCCCATGTCGGCGTTTCACGAATGGCGCAACGGGCAGGTCTACAACATTCACCCGCAGGGCGAGGCGATCGCCATGGCGGGGCTGTGGCAGAGCTACCGGAACGGTGACGACGAGGTTCTGGCCTTTACCACCATCACGCTGCCGCCGCACCCGCGCTTCAGTCACATCCACGACAAGAGCATCCCTTTGATGCTCCGCCCTGAGGACTTTGATGCCTGGCTGGATCCGGATTTCCACCAGGTGGATGCGTTCCAGGGTCTGATGCGCACCCATATCCCGGTACCGCTGGTGTGCCAGCCGGTGCGCAGCCCGACGAACCTGGAGCCGGTTGGGGAAGCGGAAGTGCTTGAGGCGGATTAGCCGCCGGTACCGCCGTACTTTTGCCAACCAATTTTCGACCTTCTCGATTTCCTTCCAGATGATCTGGCGCAGTCGGTGGCACCGGCGGAAGCAGATCCCGAGAATGGCCTTTCCCCGGTTGGCGTCGCCAACCTGATCGCAGGCGATCTGGTAGGCCTCCAGCAGGAGGTTCAGCCGTGCGGTGATCATGCCGGCCCTCCGAAGTTGTTGCGGGCCTCTTCCATTTCCATCAGCCACTGCTCCCGTTCCCGCCGCTTCTGCTCCTCGATGGCCTTCAGCCGGGCCGCCTCGTCCAGGGCGATCTCGTCTTCACGGAGGGATTCCTCAAATTGGTGACGGGTGACTCGTTCGATGGTCATTGCGTGATCCTCCGAAACTCGATCACCCACACCCAGGGGTTGGCGTCCCAGCTATCAGGCCCGTTGATTTGGCTCCAGAGGTGGCGGAACCCACGCCGATAGCTAATTTCCGCACCACTGTGTCCATGGGTAGGCCCGCCCTCTGCTTTGGCATCTGCCACGCTGATATCCTGCAACCGCTCCACCCGAACATCGGTGATCTCCAGGGTGATCCGGCTGGCCCAGCGGGGCATGTGGATAGAAGGGCGCCATTTCGATTCGCCATCGTCATGGGTGGCTCTATACAGAACGGTGTCAGTGCATGGACACCCACAAGGCGACTCGCTACAACCACATTCATCGATGGCATTGAATTGGCGCCATGTCTCCCGCACCCACAGCCGGTCACCGGGCTGGCCGTAGGGGCATGGAATAATGCTGTGCTCAAAGTGCTGTTGGCCCGTACCGACTGAGCGCCGGATGAATACACCGAAGCGTTCCCGCAGCGGGTGTCGACTACGAATCCAGCCGTACTTGATTCCTATCTCAGATGCGGTACCGAACTCCCATCCATTGCCTGGCTGGGGGTTCAGTATCGGTCGCGTCTGAGTCTTACGGTCCTCCAGGATCGCTCGCACATTGTCATCCTTGAACCGGATCGGTCGTTCCTTTGTGGTGTGCTGTTTCATGCCATGTCCTCCAGCGGCCTATGGTCCACAGACAGCGCCACCCGCAGCGGCTGGACCCAGACTTTCTCCGGGCTGAGCACGAAGGTCTCACCGGTCCAGGCCAGTAGCAGGGTTTCCCCCATGGTGTTGCCGATGGCCTCGGCGGCGAGGGCCGGTACCGCGTTGCCGATCTGTTCGCGCCAGACGCTGTCGGACTTGCCGTGCAGCACCAGGTATTCCTCCGGCTCGATCAGGGATTGCAGGGCGGCGAGCTCCAGGGTGGTGAAAGGCCGGTGCCAGGTGCCGTCCAGGGCGGTGATTTCCGCGATCAGGCGGTCAGTGGCTGCCGGCAGGGTGTCTTCCGGACCCTCGCTGTTGGCAGCTGGGCGGGGATCGGCGACGGTCCATCGGCCATTGTCGTGGCCGGCGGCAGCTGAGACGGCACCGGCGGGGGACTGCCAGGGCACGACGCCGTAATGGCCGGCGGTCAGGTAGCTGTCGCCCTTCTTGCGGGAGAGGCCCGGGCGTGGGTCCGCTACGGCGAAGGCGCTTTCACCGGTGGTGCTGGCTGCGATGACGGCGCCGCTGTGCTCGTTGTAGCAGGTGACACGGTACTTGCTGCGGGCTGCCGGCTGGCCTCCCGGGCGCGGGTCCTGCACACACTGGCCAGCACCGTGGGCGCTGGTCACTGCACCGGCGTTGCCTTCCCATGGCGTGATCCGGAAGGCGTTGTTGTGTTTGGCGGTACCGTGGTGCCGTGGGTCCGCCACACTGAACCGACCTTGACCAGGTGAGCGCTGGCCGGTGACGACGCCGGCGGTTTCCTGCCAGCCCAGTACGCCGTACTGGCTGTACTGCTGGCCGTCATACCGTGGGTCGGCGACGCTGAAGGCCCCGTTGGTGGGTCTACTGCCCCCGGCGATGGTTCCAGTGGGCGCATCCCAGCTGTTCACCCCGAGGTAGCCGTTGTGGTATCCGGGCACGATTAGGTAGTCACGCAGGTGGCCGTCCTCGATCGCCAGCCGGTTCAGGCTGCGCCAGTCCTTGCCCGCTTCGACGAAGGCCAGGCGTACCCACGTCTTCCATTGCAGGCTGGGGATGCGGTGCATGGGGCCGGCGTCTTCAACCCCCGGCAGCGGCATGGCCCCGAGGATATCGCCGACGGCGCGCAGCGTTTTCTTGGGTGGCTCGTAGAGGAACGGCGGTACCTTTTCCTCGTGGCGCGCCACCAGTAGGAACCGGCGGCGGCTCTGGGCGAGCCCGCCGATCTCCCCACAGTCGTGGGTGGTTTCCGCCACGGCGTACCCGTAGGCCCGCAGTAGCTGGGTGATTTGCTCCAGCAGGTGCCGGCCACGGTTGGCGATGCGGGGCACGTTCTCAAAGATCAGCAGTTCGGGCGGGTCGTTCTTCCAGGCTTCCAGGGTCAGCCAGATGCCCCGCAGTGTCAGTTCGTTAAGGGCCTGGTACTTGGCCGTGGTGCTGAGGCTTTGGGACAGCAGGCCGCTGAAGCCCTTGCAGGGTGCCGACAGAAACACAATGTGGGGCCGCTCGCCGCCGGCAGCGTTCTGTATGTCTGCCGGTGTGGCCTCCCGCCATCCCTCCGGTGGTGGGTGCCCATGGTAGGCCTCGTACTGCTGGGCGCTCATCAGGTCGCGGACGGTGCCCGGGACGCCCGTCAGCTTCTTGAAGTTGGCGATGGCCCTGGCGTCCACGTCGATGCCACCCAGACAGCGGAACTCGCCCTGGAGGTTACCTACCCGGGGGTTGGCCTTGTTGAAGCCCTTGGCTCCTCCGCCCAGTCCGCAGAATAGGTGGAAGTGGCGGATCTTCACTGGCTTCATGCCTGTGCCCTCTGGTGTTGATCACCCCAGACAGCGATCACCCGCCGAATCTGTTCTTCGGTCAGGTAGCGTTCCAGGTGATGGAAGGGGCCGACATGGGTCAGCAGGGCCAGCATGGCCTGGCTGTTGTCGATGTCCAGGGTTGAGACCACGTCGCGCATGTTGGCGGCAAAGCGGTTGTTCCACAGGGAAAGCAGCAGGGCAGAGGCAGCACGACCGCCCCCGGTATCGGTGATGGCGATTTCATACAGCTTGATAGCCGCTGCCTGTGGGTCGTTCTGGTAGCGTTGGCGGGCTCGCTCTTCCTTCTCCCGCTCCATGGCTTCCATTTCTTCCAGCGTGCAGCGGATGGTGACGTTGCCGTTGTAGGTCGGGTCCTGACTCTGTTCCATGACGGTGTCCTCTTATCGTGATCGGGTCGTTGCATCCGGCAGGGCTCTCGCTGGAAAGCCCTCCCGGATGTGCCCCCGCAGGGGGCGGTGGATTTACGGGCAGAAGATGCCCACGTAGGTCTTCACAGGGCTGTCTTCGAAGCTGGTGCGCAGCTTTTCCTCCAACTCCCGGGCCATTTCCTCCTCCTGGGTTTCCAGCCGGACGATGCGGGTGCTGATCCTGGGTTCCTCGCCGGTGATCACGGCCAGGCGGACGCGAAAGGTCCGTTCGTCCAGGCCCTGGTAGGGTTCGCACTTGAAGGTCAGGAATGCCGGAAGCTGGTCCTGGTTCTTAGCTTCCACTTCCGCCATGGCGCTGCGGCGGGTGCCAAAGTTGGATTCCTCGCTGGTGGCTTCGGCGTTGCTGCCGATGGTGATGCGGCGGATGGCGCTGACGGCCTGGGCCATGGAAAGGAGAACGCCGCCAGACGTTTCCGCTTCCAGGTAGTCCACGTGGTCTTCCATCCATTCGGCCAATTCGCGCTGGCCGAACTTCTTCTCATTAATGCTGAGCAGTTCCTGGAAGGCCGCCGTCTTTTGCAGCTTTAGATTGGCGGTGAAATCACCGTGGCCGGGAGACTCGGTATCACCGAGGTTGAAGAACGCCTTGGCAGTCATCTGTTCCGGATTCACGAAGCACGGAAATTGATCTGGCACCCCATCAGTCAGCAGGTGAATGCTGTCCACAGTGGTTCGGCTGTACTCAACAAACTCGCTGATCAGCGTCGTGGCCATGGAGCCCCGGTAACGGCGGCGCTCTTGCAGGTACATTTCAAGGTCGCAGACCTCAACACCTTCGGGCAGGGCTGTCGCGGTATCGTCGGACTGCTCCTGGATGAAGGCTCGCAGGGCGTCCGCCTGCACCGCCTTGGTGTATTCGCGCAATGATTCGTTATCCACGGTTTACTCCTCGTCGTTCTGGTGGGTTTTGGGTTGTCCCTTGCGGTCGAACATCTGGCCTTGGTCTTCCGGGAACACACTCATCCGTCCACCGCGATTCACGTGCATGACGGATTCGGTGGTGTTCTCCTGGCTGTAATTGCCGTTGCGCTCGGGCACCTTGTAGGTGAGCGTGTGCTTGATGCCGACGCGGTAGCTGTTGCCGATGCGGCCCAGCTTGAACTTGAGGGTGACTTCACCGTTCTTGTCGGTGTCGATCACCCCGCCCGCTACGTCGCTGAGGGCGCGGCTGACCTTTTCGGCGAACACACCGCCGTCCAGGTCGTTGATGAAGTCGGGCAGGTCGGTGCCCCGTTGGTTGTCCATGGGTTAGAGCTCCGGTTGGTGTTGGATGATCTGCCCGAGTTCCTGCAGGCACTTGCCCACCAGGTCCGTCAGTCCGGGCCGGGTGGGGTAGTACTGCTGGTGTTGCAGCAACTCGTGGCACAGGTGCACGCCCTCCAGCGGGTGGCGGCTGGCTGCGTTGTGAATCTCGCAGCGAAGCTCCACGTCCGACAGGCGCATGAGCGGTGCCAGGGTGTGGCAGGTGGCGGTGCAGGCGCGGGGCATCAGTGGTCATCCCCCTGTTCGCCCCAGGCCACCAGCACCGGCTCCATCAGCTGGTCGCTGACGATCTGCCGGAAGTTGACCTGCACGCCGATGATGAAATTCAGCACGTGCCGGCAGGCGTAGTTCAGTTCCCGGTCGAAGAACCCCAGGTCATGGATATCGAGGGGGTATTTGCTGGGGCTCCACAGGCTGAGCAGGAACTGGGCCGCGCGTTTGGCATCCCGGTCTTCCTCCAGGGCACGGGTGAATAGCTCCCGGAGTGACCGGTTCACGACAGAGGGGACAGTGCGCAAGTCCAGCCATCCCAGCCTTTCGTCCTTCGCGGCCAGCCCGTTGTACAGAGAGGCGCCAGCGCTTGGCCCCGAATGGGGTGCGGACGGTGAGCCAGTGGATGACGATGGATTGATGTTGGGCATCGGGGTCATCGTGTTGCGTCCTTTCCAGGTTGGTGGTGCTGACCAGCCACACGGCGGCCAGGGCGAGCATCAGTAAGACGGCGGTCGATACCATCGGGTGTGTCCTTGGGTTTCGGTGGTATGGGTGTGCTGCGCAGGCGCTGGCCGGCGCCCCTGGCCAGTTGGATCAGGTCGGCCAGCAGCATGTCGTCAGTCAGTGGCAGGGTGGTGCCCATGGTTCAGTCCTCCGCTGGCGTGATGTGGTGGTTGATGGCCCGGTTGCCCCGGTGCAGCAGGGCGCGGATCTGGACCGGGTCGCTGTACTGGCCGGTAATCTTGCGGACGCGGGCCAGTACGTCCGGCTGCTGGGCCGCCGGGAACAGCGCCACGTGGTAGTTGATGGCGTCCAGTAGCGGGCGGTTGCCCGGGTGGCCTTTCAGCTTGGCGCTCCAGATGGACTGCCAACTGGCGAGCAGTTGCAGGCAGGTTGGGCGGCTGCTGGCGTGGCGTAGGGTGCTTTTGGCCTTGGTCATGCACGGGTACCTGATGGTTGGTGGGTGGTGCCCTGGTGGGCCTGTTCCTGGGCGATCTGCACGTCGAATTCCCGGGCCAGCCAGTTCAGGCCACGGGCGGTGACGTGGGTGACGGCGTAGGGGCGCTGGCCGACCACCTGGTGCTGGTAGCCCTTGAGCTTGGTGGTGAACAGGCCCCGGTCCACGTAACTCCGGTAGGGCAGGTTGTTGCGGTCCAGTACCCGGCGCTCACGCAGGGCGCGGAACAGTTTGTTGGGGCCCAGGCCCAGCATGCGGGCCGCCTGGCGTAACGGGATGGGGAAACGGGTGCTCATGCCGTGCATACCTCCGTAACGGTGATGTCGCCGTTGGTGCAGATCTTCAAAACCACATCGTTGACGGCCTGGTCGATGACCTGGGCGATCCGGCGTTTCTCTTCGATGCTTTCCTGCACCATGGCCTTCAGTACCGGGTTGGTGGTCTTGCGCAGGATGGCCTGGTTATCCCGGATCTCCCGGTTGACGGTGACCAGCAGGGCGATGGCCTGGCGTTGGGTGAGGTGGATGTTCATGCAGCCCCCAGCCAGTTATTCAGGTCCATTTCCAGCCGTCCCGGGCCCCGGGGGCCGATGCGGACGGACGTGCTGCGGGTGCCGCCACGGCGGTAGACGTCGGAATCCGGCAGGGTGCTGCCGACCCATCCGCCGGCGATGATCAGCAGGGCGGCGGCCATGTGGCGGGGGTTGTCGCGGGCGGCGACGATGTAGCCATGGATGCAGGCCCTGGCTACGGCCAGGGTGCGGGTGCTGGCGTTCAGCTTGAGCATGACGCTGGCCACCAGCTTCTTGGCACCGGGTGTGCCGTGGCCACGGAGCATGGCAATGGCGGCGTTCTCTTTGCCTTCGCCCATGTAGGCCAGGGTTTCCAGCTCGGCGGGGGTAAACCTGCCGTCCTTGTTGACTGCCGTGAATTCGGTGGCTGTGAACTGATCCATAAGTCACCCCTTAGTAAATGTAAGGCATGACTTAAAGATAAACCGAAATTTCAGGTAGGTAAAGGTGGGCTTACCATAATTAAGTCTAAGCTGATTGCGATGTTAATAGTTGTTGGCTATAAGTTGATCAGAAGCAGAGTAGGAGGTAGCGATGCGATATGTAGTTCTAGGGGTGTGCTTGTTCCTGGGAATGAGTACTGCTAGCGCGGCAGAAACAGTTGGCGGGAAGATCGCCTGTATTACCAAGGCGTGGTACGACGACTTCGTTAAGTTTGCGGCGGCGGATGACCTTGAAAGCATCGAGGTGTACATGGAGCAGAAGCGCTGCTTCCAGCTCAAGGATGGCATGACGGTAACCATCATGGAGTATCCCGGAATGCTAGGCGGTGTCTGGGAGGTGGCGTATCGTGGTCAGAAGTTCTACGTGCAAAGGGAGGGGATTCGTGACTATTAGGGCGTTACGGCTTCTTCTTGGTCACCAGGGAGTGCACAAAATCTGCGAGCAATCCAACTGATTCCTCTGATAAGCGGTTGTTGGCTAAAGCGTAGTTCAAGCTGCTGATCAGCCGCTGGACATTCTCTGACTCACCATCCGATGAATAGATAGCCCTGGTTTCGGCTATCTGCATTTCCTTGATGTTCTCTTCTTCGTCCGTGACCAGCTTCGGGCCTTCTCCCTTCAGTATCCAGAGATAACGATAGCCGGTGATGATGCTGGTTTTCTTCAGGTTGTCCTTGGATATCTGTCCAGACCGCTTCCAACCGCCAACTGATTGCACTGTAACGTCGCAATAGTTGGCAATTTCCGTTTGGGACGGAGGGCTCTGTTCAATGGCTTCCTTGAGCCGTAGCCGGAAGCATTCAAGGTCTGCTTTATCCATGGCGGAACGATATACAGAAACCTTATGGTTGCATAGCAGCCCAGACTGAGTAATCATGAAGGTCAGCCTTAGTCATTGAGGGTTACCTTGTGAACGTCGCACCAATCAGTCTTCCAGACGTGAATGTCATTTTTCACCGATTGAAGCAACACCCTGAAATTCGGACAAAAACCCGTATCGCTGAGATATGTGGCGTTAGTCCTCAGTCGCTCAACTGCTGGACACGGATCCCCGCAGAGTATGTTCGTCGTCTGGAGCACGCTTCTGGTGGTTCTGTGACTCGGTACGAAATGCGCCCCGATGTCTTCGGGCCAGGTCCCGACGACGATTCAGACCTGGATCAGGTTATGACTAATCGCTGTGTTGCATAAGTAACCATATAGCTAGTGCATTGAGGGCTCTTTGCATGTCACCTTTTCAGCTCCCCGGAGGGCTGCCATGGATGTAACGGCAGTACTCGACCAGTTTCGTTCCCTGGGCTTGATCGTTGATAGCCTGGATTCCAGTGGCAAGATCGTGCGGGTACCGGTGGACTATCCTCGGGCCGACCGTGGCGGTAAGAAGTCTGGCTGGTATGTGGTCCATGAGTTCCGACTGAGTTCCGGCGCCATCGGGTTTGCCGGTGCCTATGGCAACCATAAGCTGCCGGATGTCGAAAGCCAGACCATTGGCGTGGACGCCCGCCAGCTGACCGAGGCGGACCGGCAGGAGTACGAGCGCAAGCGCAAGGCGGCGGCCCAGCAGGTGCGGGACGATGCCCGCAAGGCGGCGGATGAGTGTGCCACCCGGGCCCGGGAAATCTGGGGCAAGATGAGCGACAGCGGCACCAGTGCCTACCTGGACCGTAAGGGGGTGCGGGCCTACGGCCTGAAGTTTGGCCGGGGCAAGGTGGTGGTGCCGGTGTATCACGCCCGCCCGGGCGAGGATACGGATGCCCTGGGTCTGGCCCTGGTGGGGCTGCAATTCATTGATGGTGACGGCAACAAGAAATTCCTGACCGGTACCCCCAAGAAGGGGGCCTTTCACTGGCTGGGGGCCGTTCCCTCCGACCCCTCCCTGACGTGGGAGCACAACAGCACGGTGCTGGTCGCGGAAGGGTACGCCACGGGCGCGAGCCTGCACATGGCCACGGGGTTGCCGGTGGCGGTGGCGTTCGATGCGGGCAACCTGGCGCCGGTGGTGACCGCGCTGCGGTCATGCCTGCCCCATGCGACCTTCTGCATTGCCTGTGACGATGACCGCGACACCGAAGGCAACCCCGGGCTGAGCAAGGGCAGGGCGGCGGCCCAGGCCGTGGGCGGTGTGTTTGTACTCCCGCAGTTTGAGGAGCCCGCCCGTGAGCCAGACTGACTTTAACGACCTGCACAAGGCGCGGGGCCTGGAGGCGGTGCGGGAGCAGATCCTGGCCGCGATCGAGGCCGGCCCGGTTGACCCCAGTAATGATGACGGCGGTGATGATTCTCCCCCGGCCCCCTCCGATTCAGGGGGTGCGGGGGAGCGGATGGACATCGACCAGGCCCTGAAGCAGTTTGCGCTGATCCATGGTGAGACGAAGGTGTACGACTACCGCCTGCGCAAGGTGTTCAAGGGCAGTGGTATCAAGGCCACCGTGGGTAATGAGATCTACAAGGCCTGGCTGGAGCACCCGGACCGGCGGACGGTGACCTGGCAGGATGTGAACGGGTACCAGCAGAAGCCGGACGGCAGCGACCCGGTGAACGTGATGCTGGACCGGTACGTGCTGATCTACCCCACCACGGATATATGGGACCGGAAGACCCAGCAGCTGGTTACCAAGCAGGCCTTGCAGGCCTACCTGCCGAACGACTTCAACCGATGGCTGGAACACCCCCGCCGGCGGACCATCGAGCGGGAGCAGCTGGTGTTCGACCCCACCCAGACGTCGGACCCGGAAACCACCATCAACACCTTCACGGGCATACCGCTGGAGCCTGACCGGGAGGCGGCTGCCACCGCCTATACGGAGTGCCGGGGTATCCTCAAACTGCTGTGGCACCTGTGCAACCGTGACAAGGCGGTGCTTGATTGGGTGCTGAAGTGGCTGGCCTACCCGTTACAGCATGTGGGGGCAAAGCTGGACACAGCGCTGCTGTTCCACAGCGATGTCCAGGGCAGTGGCAAGAGCCTGTTCTTCGGGCGGGTGATGACCCAGATCTATGGGCGCTATGCGTCGATCCTGGGGCAGCACCAGTTGGAGTCCCAGTACACGGACTGGCGCAGCCGGTTGCTGTACGCGGTGTTCGAGGAAGTGCTGTCCCGGTCGGAAAAACATAATCAGATGGGGACGATCAAGCACATGATCACCGGTACCACCCAGCGGATCGAGCAGAAGTTCGTGTCCGGCTGGGAGGAAGCCAACCATATGAACGGCGTGTTCCTGTCCAACGAGATCCAGCCCTTCCCTCTGGAGCCCACCGATCGCCGCTTCCTGGTGGTGTGGCCCAATAAAACCCTGGACGAACCCTTGCAGGCCCTGGTGTCGCGGGAGCTGGACAGCGGCGGGCCGGCGGCGTTCTACCAGTACCTGTTGGACTATGAGCTGGGGGACTTCAACCCGCATTCGAAGCCGCTGGATACGGAGGCGCGGCAACGGGTGATCGAGTTCAGCCTGCCGGGGTTCGAGGTGTTCTACCGGGAATGGAAGGATGGCGAGCTGGACGCGCCCTATATGGCCTGCACTACCCGGGACCTTTACCAGGTGTACCGGCGATGGTGCAACGAGACCGGCAACCGGCCCCTGACGGAGACCAAACTGATCACCATCCTGGCCAGCCGTGAGCTGAAGGCCCGGGAGCGGTTCCGGATCATGAACGTGGAGCACCAGGCCATGTGCCTGGTGGTGGGGAAGCCACCGGCAGACAAGCCGAAGATGGACTGGCTGGGCAGCTGCGTGGCTGAGTTCCGGCGCAAGACCCGGAAGGAGACTGACGAATGAGCCGGGGTGCGGGCGGTGATGTGCAGGGTCTGTGCAGGGTTCAGAAACAACCCTGCACACGTTCAGCCCTTGGGGCAGAAGGGATGTGCAGGGTGTGCAGGGTGTGCAGGGTTGTCCCGCGCGCACGTGTGCGCGTGTTTTTACGGGGGCTTATCATCCACCTTGCTAAAAAAATTTCCCGCGCGCGTAGTCATACCCCTGCACACCCTGCACACCCTGCACATCCATTGGGAGAGTAAGGCTAAACACGTGCAGGGTTGATTTCCAACCCTGCACATACCCTGCACAACAGGTTTTTAACGACAACACGAGGGTGAGTGATGCTGGAGAGTACAAAGCTACGGTTGAAACAGTGGGGCGACTGGGTACGCAGTGGCGGCCATAACCTGGGGTATTCCTCGGTGCGGATGAACGCACCCTCTGGCGGCTGTGACGTGCCGGATGACCAGGCCATGCAGGTGGACCAGGCAGTGGCCTGCCTGAAGCGGCAGGAGCCTGCCTTGGGCAAGGCCCTGATGCGCCACTATGTGCAGGGGTGGGACTACACGATGGTGGGGGAGGAGATCGGCAAGTCCCGCGACCAAGTGAGGGTGCTGTTGCGCAGCGCGGAAGCGTGGGTGGATGGTCGGTTATTTGAGTAAGTCGGGACTAAAAAATACTAAGTCTAGGTTGACTCCGTGCGCGCACGGATATAGGGTTATTCCCGTAAGGTCACGAAATTGTGTCCTTCGTCAGCAAGAGCCCCGTAAAACCCGGTCAGCGATGGCCGGGTTTTCTTGTTTGGGGCTTACTACTGGTACTGATCGGGAAGAGTAGTCGTTGCAATCGCCTTGCCCGCCGTTTGGCGGGCTTTTTTCTTTGTGCCCGGAGTTGACCCATGCACCTGTATGAGATGGCCTTCCGCCGCTGTGATGGTTTTGGCTGTGGCGGGTTCGGGGACTCGCGGGGCAGTCGCAAGCACAACGGCGTTGACCTGATCTGCCAGGCCGGGGCCCGGATCCAGTCGCCGGTGTCTGGCCGCGTGACCAAGCTGGGGTATTGCTACCCAGATGACCTGTCCTTCCGGTATGTGGAGGTGAGCAGCCACGGGTACCGGTACCGGGTGTTCTACGTGGAGCCACTGGTCAGCGTGGGTGATGAGGTTTCCCGGGATTCCTGCATTGGCGTTGCCCAGAGTATTGCCAGCCGTTACCAGGGCATCACGCCCCATGTTCACTTTGAGCTGATGACCGCCGATGACGGCTATATCGATCCGACGCCGGTCATTCTGGCCCAGCAGCCCTGATCGTTAACCGGAACGCTATGGACAACAAGATGCCCGAGAAGTGGATCGCGCAGTTAGTGGCCAAGGTTGTGGAGTATTGGGACGCGATCTTCGTGATCCTCTTCGGAGCGACAGGCGGGGTGCTGAAGTACCTGCACGATGTGAAGGATGGCAAGGAGCGGTGGAGCTTCTGGGCGTTTGCCCTGGCCGCTGCGTCTTCCGGGTTTCTGTCCCTGGGCCTGTACTACGTGTTTATCGAGCTGTTCGAGTGGAGCGCGGACCTGTCCGTGGCCATGTCGGGCATCGTCGCCTATGTCGGTGCCAAGCGGGTTGAGCGCCTGCTGACTGAGATCATCCTCCGTAAGTTTTCCTGACCTGGAGAGTCCCATGTTGAAGCCCCTGATTGCCATGCTGCTGGTGGTGGCACTGGCGAGTTGTGCCGTGCTGGAGGAAGTGGAAAAGAACCCGATGACGGCCCAGCTGATGACCGACCAGCTGACCCTGCGGCTGATTGCCGCTGACGATGACCCCGTGGCCCGTGCCGGTCGTGTGCGTGAGGCGGTGGCCAACCTGCAGGCGAGGGTGGACGGCGGTGCAGAGTTCACACTGGAGCAGTTCCAGGAGTACGCCCTGGAAGAAATCGGCATTGATTCGCTGAACCAGGCGGACCGCGAGCTGGTGCTGTACGGCGTGCGGCTGGCCAGGCAGTCCATCGCGGAGCTGATCGGCGAGGGCGTGGTGGCACCGGATGAGCGGTACACGCTGGCTACCTTCCTGTCATGGATTGACCAGGCGGCTGCGAGGGTTCGGTGATGCCTGCTGCTGAGCAGATGTTCTCGAAGCTGCACCAGACGTTCACCGCGTCCCGCCAGTGGCGGCTGACCATGCCGCTGATGTACTTCCACCGCACCGGGACGATTGTGGTGCCGACCGGGTTCAAGACGGACCTGGATAGCGTACCCCGGATCCCGGTGGTGTATGCGGCGTTCAAGGGCAGGGCGGTGAAGTCCGCCGTTGTCCATGACTATCTCTATGAATCCCAGCGGGGCAAGGCCTTCGCCGATCGGGTGTTCCTGGATGCCATGCGGCATGAGGGTGTCCCGGCCCGCTGGCGCTATCCCATCTATTGGGCGGTCGTTCTGTTCGGCGCCCCGATCTATTCGAGGAAACGGTAATGCGACTGATCGCACTGATGTTGCTGGCCCTGCTGGCCGTGCCCGCCATGGCGGAAACCCTGACCTGGACCCCGCCCACTGAGCGTGCAGATGGTACCCCCCTGGACCCGATGACCGAGGTTGCCGAGTACCGCCTGGTGTGCGGTGAGGTGGTCACCAGTATCGAACCCACGGTTGCCGAGGGTGAGCAGTACGAGCTGACCAAGCACCAGGTGCTGCCGGATTACGGTACCTGGGACTGCCACATGACCACGGTGGACAACGATGGGTTGGAGTCTGAGCCGAGTGAGACGGTGGTGATCGGATGGAAGAAGGTGCCGCCGCGTGAGCCTACGGATGTGCTGGTGATTGTGGAGTAGCGCTGTGCCTGCGAGTGAGAACCGGCGCTACTACCTGGTCCGCACGCGGGCAGCCTATGACGGCATTGAGCCGGACATTGATGGCCTCGACCGAGCGACGTTCCGTTACCTGTCCACTGATATCGCCGTAGTGCGAGACCCGGATGGAGTTCATGATTTTCCGCCGGCCACTGTGGATTCAACGGTTGATGACCTCCCGCTCTTGTTGCCGCTGGATCTGACCCAAGCAGAGGTTGATGCGTTGTGTGCAGCGCAGGGCCTTGCCTCGGTGGACATTGAATCACTGGCGGCAGACCGTGTCGGGGGTGATTGATGGTCCAGACGGTCAACGATTTTTCACAGTATACGGTTGGTGCATTTCCATCGGATTGGGCTCGGGTTGGTGTGGGATCTTCCCCCTTTTCTGTTGAAGAGGCGGAGCCGGAAATTGGGAACGTCCTTCGCTACGTAGGTGCCGGTACGGTCAACGACCAGGGGGCGGATTGGATGCCGCCCGCTAGCGGGTCTGCCGAGGGCGATATGCTCGTTAAGTTCCGGGATCTCAGTTCGATCTCGAACCCGGACTACACGCCGGCAGTGATGCGATTTAGTAGCACCGGCGGATATGCGGTGGGTGGCGCGGTGCCGGATCCGACAACCTTGCGTATTAATCGGCTGTTCAGCTATCAGGCCTACGGAACAGCGTCGATATCGAATGTGCGTGGGGCTGGGTGGCACTACCTCCGATTCAACTTTGATGCCACTACGAAGGATGCCAAGGCGAAAATCTGGCATATCGACGATCCCGAGCCAGGCGTTTGGGATCTTGAGCTGAATGCATCCGGTGTGGCGGGTGATGATAGCGATAACTCCGGCATTGGTGTCCATGTCTACCGAGGCAGCAATGGTGCCTTTCATGAGTGGGCATGGCTCTCATTCTCCGATAACCCGGCGGTGCCTGCGGAGAACCCAGACCAACCAGGCGGTGATTCCAACCTGCTGGCCTCTGGCGCGACTGCCGGGGACACCTGGGCTGTAGAGTGCCAGTCGGCCACGACGTTGAGCGCCGGGGCGGTTGCC
The DNA here is from genome assembly GCF_045449695.1 of Marinobacter shunpengi. Classification (NCBI taxonomy): domain Bacteria; kingdom Pseudomonadati; phylum Pseudomonadota; class Gammaproteobacteria; order Pseudomonadales; family Marinobacteraceae; genus Marinobacter; species Marinobacter shunpengi. The sequence continues at coordinate 432,816 of NZ_JBJJKZ010000012.1, read as the reverse complement.
AGCGATAACCTGGGCGCCATTGCACAGGTCAACATGGCCTTGGTGGATGCAGCCCAGGCATCGGACAGCACAGGCGACCAGCCCGCCGCTGTTGGCTCCCTGCAATCCGCGGCGACCGGAAACGACACCGTAGACGCCCTGGCCAGTGCAGCCGCTGCCCTGTCTGCCGGCGCAGCGGCTGGAGAGTCCTGGACCGTCCAGGCCCAGGCGGTGGTGAATCTGCTGGAGCAGGGAGTAGCCGCTGACGAGATGCGCCGGCAGACAGAGGGCGCGCTCACTGCTGCCATGGCTGAGAGTTCGCAGGCGGCTGACCAGTTCGTGGCGGCCATCAATGCCCTGGTCTCACTGACCGATGGGGCAACAGCAACCGATACCTACCTGGCGGTGGTGGCCCAACTGGCGAGCATCGCCTCGGGCGCCGTTGCCAGTGACAGTTTCCGCACCGGCGTTGGCCAGGTTCGGGCGATATCGAACGGCGCTCTGACCAGCGATGCATGGGCGGTGATGGTGAATCTGGCAGCGGCGCTGTCGTCAACCTGTACCGCCAATGACCTGATGCATGCCCGGGCCACGATGACAGCTAGCGTCAGGGCCGGGGCGGTTGCAACCGACCGTTTCGCCATCGTCAATGCCGGCGTCCGCTATCTGGTGATGGGCGCCATCATCCTACGGGATGCCCTGCAATACCGCGTGACCTCGAAACCCGCATTGAACCAATCCGTGAAGATCAAGCCAGGACACTGAGCCATGAAAGACCTGACCAAAGCAAAAGACCGCATGAAAGCAGCGGGGGCCGCCCCTGCCTCCCTCCCCCTGGGGAATGCCCTGGCGCGTGGTAAGTGGCGGGCCGAGTTCCGCGATCCGGAGGGCAACCTGCTCCACGTGGCCGAGTGGGAAAACCTCATCGTCAACGAGGGTCTGGACCAGTTGCTGGATGGCGGTTTGGTTGGCGCCGGGCCGTGGTACATCGGTCTAACCGATGGCTCGCCAACGGTAGCGGCTGAAGACACCATGGGTACCCATGATGGTTGGGGTGAGGTTTCCGGCTATGACGAGATTAATCGTCAGAACTGGACCCCTGGCACAGTGGCCAATCAAACGGTGGACAACAGTGGCGCCGCCGCGGAGTTCACCATCACCAACAACAGCACCACCATCGGTGGCGCATTCCTGACGAACAATGCCACCAAGGACGGTTCCACTGGGAAGCTCTTTGCGGCTGGCGCCTTCGAGCAGGGCGACGTAACCCTTTCCGCTGGCTCTACCATCACGGTGGTGGCTGAGTTCAGCCAGGCGGCGGCAGCATAACCGGTGCGCGTTTACTACCGCGAGAACACCCGGGTGGTTGAGGTGCCCGAACTCACGGATCACGAAGGTACCCCCGTCACCGGTGCAACGGTCGAGGCGACCATCACGCTGGAAGACGGCGCGGATGTACCTGGGATCACCAACCCGGTGGCGATGACTGATGAAGGCGCGGGCAAGTACCTGGGGATCATCCCACCGATCGAGGTGGAAGACGGAACGATCGTCATCCTGGAAGTGAAAGCGGATTACGCCGGGGTCGAATCCACCTCCCGGGAGCGCTTTGTGGTAAGGGATCGCGGCTTCTCGGATTCGTGCGGGTCCTTCTGAGCAGGGGCCGGCCGCACGGGGGCGCAGACCGCGCTTTTTTCGCAGACTTGGGCGGTCCTTGGCCTTCCTTCCTTGGTTTGAGATCAGGTAGTTACGATGGGTAAGCGGGTTAACAAGCGTGAGCTTGCGGAGATCTTCGGGATTTCTGAACGCAGTTTCACGGCCTACCAGAAAGACCCGTCGTTTCCGGTTGCCCGGTCCGGTGGCCGGGGGCAGGCGAACGAGTATGACACCCAGGACGTTCACGAGTGGCTGGTGTCGCGTGCCGTTAATGGCGCGCGCCACGAGTCGGCCCGTGAGCGCCTGGAGAGAATCAAGGGCGATCGCGAGGAGCTTGGCCTGGCGAAAGACCTGGAAGAATTGGTACCAGCCGTACTGATCGGGGCTCGATTGGAACAGGTGGTGTTGGCGATCCGCACTGGTGTGCTGACCGGCAACCCGAAACTCAAGACCGAGATCGATGCGCTGTATGACATCGACCTCGATATCGAGCTTCTGAATGAGCATTCTCGATCCGTCCTCAAGCAGCTGGCAGCGCTTGAAAGCCAACCTGGACAGAATCATCTGCCAGGCCCTGGTGAAGTTCGAGCCGCCGGAGAAGATCACCTCAACTGAGTGGGCCAACGAGTACCGCTACCTGGCACAGGAAAGCAGCCCGATGCCGGGCAAGTACTCCACCGACCTGACCCCGTGGGTGCCCGGCATGCTAGATGCGCTGGACGATCCCGCCACCAAGGAAGTGGTCTGCATGAAGTCCGCGCAGGTGGCGTGGACGGATGGCGTCTGGAACAACTACCTGGGCCGGCGGATCCACAACGATCCGTGCCCGGTGGTGCTGTTGTTCCCGAAGGACAAGACGATCCGGCGGTACCTGGATCAGAAGTTCGTGCCCATGGTGGGGGCCACGGAGGTGCTGCGGCCCCTGGTGGACGTGACCACGTCTCGCACCACTGGCAACCGGACGGACTTCAAAAAATTCCCGGGCGGATTCCTGGCGCTGGTGGCGTCGAACGCGCCGGACAACGTGAAGTCCCTGTCCGCCCCCGTGGTGTGCGTCGAGGAACCGGACGACTGCAACACCAACGTCAAGGGCCAGGGCGACTCGGTCAAGCTGCTGGAAGAGCGGGCCAAGACCTACGAATACCGCAAGATCATCTTCGGCGGCACGCCCACGGTGAAGGGGCTGTCCCGGGTGGAGAAGGCGTACCTGGGTAGTGACCGCCGCAAGTTCATGGTGCCCTGCCATGAGTGCGGGGATAGCCACGTGCTGTCCTGGGATAACGTCTTCTGGGACGAGAAAGCGGAGCTGGAGGACGAGGTACTGGGCCGCGCCCAGCCCCACACCGCTTGCTATGTGTGCCCCCACTGCGGCGTGCCCTGGCGCGACGTGGACAAGAACCGCAACGTGCGCCGGGGTGAGTGGGTGGCGGAGCGTCCGTTCAGGGGTGTGGCCGGCTTCTACATCAACGAGCTGTATTCACCGTTCCCCGGCTCCAAGCTGCACATGCTGGTGGAGCGGTACCTCAAGGCCCGCCACGAGCTGGAGAAGGGCGACGAAAGCGACATGATCGTTTTCGAGAACAGTTGCCTGGGCCTGCCCTACGAGTACCGCACCGATGCACCGACCACCGAGGCCCTGCAGGAACGGGCCAAGGAATACGACGAGCTGACGGTACCGGCTGGCGGCCTGCTGCTGACGGTGGGTGTGGATGTCCAGTGGGACCGCCTGGCCGTGGTAGTCCGTGCCTGGGGTCGGGACGAGGAAAGCTGGCTGGTGTACTGGGGCGAGATCGCCGCCGCCACCAGCTGCATGGATAAAGAGGATCCCGTCTGGGACGAGCTGGACCGCTACGTGTTCGGCAGCTACCAACATGAGCTGGGCTTCCAGGTGCACGTCACGGCGGCCAGTTTCGACAGCTCCGACGGCAGCACCAACGACGCCGTGTACCACTACGTTCGCCGCCGGCGGAATCGCGGCGTAAAGGTCATGGCCATCAAGGGGGAATCGACAAACATCAGCCGCGAGATCGTCACCCCGGCCAAGAAGGTGGACACCAATGCGAAGGCCACCAAGGCCGCCAAGTACGGCCTGCCGGTCCACATCGTTGGTACCCACAAGGCCAAGGACCTGATTGATGCCCGCCTGAAGCTGACCGGCAACGGGACGGGGCGCATTCACTGGTACAACGGTGTGCGATCGGACTACTACGACCAGATCACCAGCGAGATCAAGGCGCCATCCCGGCAGCGGGGTGGCCGCAAGGTGTGGCAACTGAAGTCCGGTGTTCGCAATGAGGCGCTGGACTGCGAGGTGTACGCCCTGCACGCGGCCCGGGTGGTGAAGGTCCACATCAAAAAGGCCGCCCAGTGGGACGCCCTGGAGGCGAAGCTGAAGCAGGGCGACCTACTGGCGCCGGCCATGCCGGAGCCCGTGGAGCGTACCGACACACCGGCGGACAAGCCGGCAGCCCCCGCCAAGCGGGGCACCAAGGTCACCATTTCCAAGCCTGAAGGCCGCAAGCGCAGCTTTGCTGAGCTGGCCCGGAGAAACTGATGTCGATCCAACAGCAACTGGCCGATGCCAAAGCGGCCTACCACAAGCTGATGACCGGCCAGAGCGTGGTCCGCATCGAGCGTGATGGCAAGACCGTGGAGTTCCGGTCCGCCAACCGGTCGGAGCTGCGGGCCTATATCACGGAACTGGAGGCCCAGCTCAACCCGGGCGTGGTCCGCCGCCGGCCAGCGAAGGTGTCATACTGATGTCAGCCGTTGCCAAGCAAGAGCCGAAAGTCACGTTCCTGGACGCCAGTGGTAAGCCCATGGCCAGCGCTGGTGGATACAGCGGCGCTGGTGCCGGCTTCGGTGGCCAACTGCGTCGCTGGAACCCGGGTGGCCGAACCGCCGACGCCGCCCTGTTGCCGGACCTGGCCCAGGGCAATGCCCGGGCGGAGGACCTGGTGCGCAACCACGGTATTGCCTCCAACGGTGTGCAGTTGCACGTGGACAACATCGTGGGGCACCTGTTCCGGCTCAGCTACAAGCCCCGCTGGCGGGCACTGGGAATGTCCGAAGCGGACGCCCGGGCGTTTGCCGCCGACGTGGAGGCCGCCTTTACCGAGTACGCGGAAGACCCCGTCAACTGCTGGGTGGATGCCGAACGCAAGCGCACCCTGACCATGATGGTCCGGGAAGTCGTTGCCAACCACAGCACCGTGGGCGAAGCCGCCGGCAGCGCGGAATGGATCAACCGTGGTGGCACCCCCTTCCGCACCGCCATCAAGTTGATTAACTGCCACCGGATCAGCAACCCCAACAACCTGCCGGACACCAACAACCGGCGGGGCGGGGTGGACGTGGATCGGTATGGCGCGGCTGTCGGCTACTGGGTGCGCAACCACGATACCATGGGCGCCGGGTTCGGCAGCAACGGCCTGGGCTACAACTGGACCCGGGTACCCCGGGAGACCAGCTGGGGCCGGCAACAGTTCCTGCATGTTTTCGAGCCCCGTGGCGACGGCCAGACCCGTGGCGCCAACCAGTTCCTGTCGGTGATGGAGCAGCTGCCCCAGCTCGCCAAGTTGCAACAGACCAAGCTCCAGAACGCCATCGTCAACGCCATGTATGCGGCTGTGATCGAGTCGGAGATGGGCCCCGAGGCGGCGTTCGAGCTGATCGGTGGTGAGACTGATCCCGACGGCCTGCACAAGTACATGGAGATCCTCCAGGACTATCACCAGGGCGCGGACATCCGGCTCAATGGTGTGCAGATCCCGCACCTGATGCCGGGTGAAAAGTTCAACCTGATGACCAGCAGCAATGCGGACAACGGGTTCAGCGAGCTGGAGAACTCCATTATCCGCTGGATCTCCGCCGGTCTGAACGTGCCCTACGAGCAACTGGCCAAGGACTACAGCAGGACCACCTACAGCAGCGCCCGGGCCAGCATGATGGAAGGCTGGCGATACTACATGGGCCGCCGGAAGATCATCGCCAGCCGGTTCGCCTCCATGGTGTTCTCGCTCTGGTTCGAGGAGGCCCTGGACCGGGGAGAGATCCAGCTTCCGCGAAGTGCCACTCGCGATTTCTACCAGGCCAAGGCGAGCTGGTGTAACGCGGAATGGATCGGCTCAGGCCGCATGGCCATCGACGGCCTGAAGGAAGTGAAGGAATCCGTGCTACTCATCGAGTCCGGCCTGTCCACCTACGAGAAGGAGCTGGCCAAGATGGGCGAGGACTATCAGGAGGTGTTCGCCCAGCAGGTCCGCGAGATCGAGGAACGCCGCAGTGCCGGCCTGCCGCCGCCCAGCTGGATGAACACCCAGGCGCTGGCGCCGGATCAGGAACAGCCGGAAGTGGCAGGAGCGACAGTATGAAGATCTGGAAAACGGCCAATGTGGGCATGAGCAGTTTTATGGCCGAGGGCCTCGGCAGGCCCAGCCCCTACGCAGAGTTTGCCCAAAAGTTCGAGCACGTGGGGTACCGTTCCGCGAGAGAAGAAGCGTTCGATATTTCAGGCTTGCCACTTACCGCCGAAGAACAGTGCTTTGTGCGGTTGAGCTGGAAGGGTGGGTGCCGATTGCCGCGTGGCGTTGCCCGCAAAGCGAAGCCACGACTCCAGAGCCGACGGTGGGTCAAAGACCCGGATGGGGTCCGCCGATTCAGACAATGCAGAGTGGAGCAGCGGTAGCTTGCCGGGCTCATAACCCGGAGGTCGCAGGTTCGATTCCTGCCTCTGCAACCAATTCCAGACCCCGCCCAGGTGGGGTTTTTTAATACCCGGAGAAACCACATGCGACACCAGAACATCGCAGCCCGCGTGCTGAATACGCCGCTGCTGCTGGAGCCTGGCTATGCCCGGGTGTTCATCGGCGCACTGGCGCCCCGGTTGGGGATCGCCAGCCTGCATGACGAGACCGGCCTGGTTGAGCCGCAGGAAAAGCTGCGCATGCGGGCGGATGCCTTTGATCCGGACCGGCCCCGCAACCGCCCCTACGAGGTGGTCAACGGTATTGCGGTGATTCCGGTGGAGGGCAGCCTGGTGCACAAGTTCGGGCACCTGCAACCGTTCTCCGGCATGACCGGCTATGACGGCATCATCGCCCGGGTGGAGGACGCCCTGCAGGACAACACCGTCACCGGCATCCTGCTGGACATCGACAGCCCGGGCGGGGAGGTCAGTGGCTGTTTCGACACGGCTCGCCGGATCCACGACCTGCGAGGCATCAAGCCCATTGGCTCCATCGCCTACGACACCGCCTGTAGTGCGGCCATGGCTCTGCACAGCAGCACCGACTACCGCTACACCACCGCCACGGCCCGCAGCGGTTCCGTGGGTGTGGTGATGATGCACGCCAGTTTTGAGCGGCAGCTCGAGGAAGCGGGCATCGAGGTGACGCTGATCCACTCCGGTGCCTTCAAGGTGGCGGGCAACCCCTATGAAAACCTGCCGGCTCAGGTACTGGAGCGGTTCCAGTCGGAATCGGACCGCCTGCGCGCGGCGTTTGCGGACCTGGTGGCCGACCAGATCGGCCTGTCCGCCGCCGATGTAATGGCCACCGAGGCCGCGATCTACACCGGGCAAGACGCGATTGATGTTGGATTCGCGGACGAGCTCATTAACGGTCACGACATGCTGGCCGCCTTCTCGGACTACGTCCAAACCACCCAAACCATCGGAGTAAGCACCATGACCGATAGCACCCGTAAGCCGGTGGCCCAGCAGCAACAGGCCACCACCCAGGCCCAGGCCGGCAGCAACGGCCCGGATGAGGAAACCACAACCCTGGTGGACACCGCCGCCATTGCTGCCGATGCCACCGCTGCCGAACAGGCCCGCGTCGCCGGCATCCTCCAGTGTGAGGAAGCGGAAGGCCGCGCCAAGCTGGCCCAGCACCTGGCGTTCAATACCCGCATGACGGTGGACGATGCCAAGGCCACCCTGGCCGCGTCCGACCAGGCGCCGGCAGCCGCCAATAGCAGCCTGCTGGATGCGGCCATGGGCAACACCGACCAGCCCGAGATTGGGGCGGACGGTGGTACTGCCGATGGCGACCCGGTGAAGCAGGATGCCTCGGTGGCCCTGATCTCCGACTACCGCCGTGCCACGGGCCGGACGGGCAAGTAACCGCCCCGCCGGCAGCGGGCAACCCTTTGATACGAGCACGAGGACAATCCCATGAGCGACCAGATCGCACGTAGCAGCACCGAATCGTACCAGCCGGACAGCCTCATCATCGGCGGTCTGGCCGACTTTGGCCGTGGCACCCTGGCCTCCGGCCAGGACCTCACCCGTGGCGCCATCCTGGGGCGCGTGACGGCGTCCGGCGAACTGACTCTGTCTGTGGAGACCGCCACTGATGGTTCCGAAGAGCCGGTCGGGGCGCTGTGCCATGACACCGATGCCAGCGGCGGCGCCGAGGGCTGCCAGTTTGCCCGGGGTGGCTGGCTGAACGAACACGTCGTCAACTTCGACGCCAGCTGGACCGTGGACACGCTCAACGCGGCTTTTGACGGCACCCCGCTGAGCATCGTCAAGCCCTACTGACCAGCCCCCGCCTGGCGTAACGCGCCCGGACAACTGACATTCGCCGAATCAAGAGGAAACCACCATGGCCTATGAAACCACCACGCTGCTCAACGTTATGAGCGAGCTTGATCGGTTCAGTCCTTTTCTGCTGAACCTTCTGTTCCAGAGCGTAGTAACGTTCGATACCGAGGAAATCGCCTTCGATGAACTGGAGCTGGACGAGACTCTGGCTCCTTTCGTCAGCCCGTACATCGCCGGGAAACCGAATCGGGAGAAGGGCGGCGCCCTGCGCAAATTCGTTCCCCCAACCGTCAAGCCGAAAGATGTCGTTAAGCCCGGACGGGCGCTGAAGCGCCGACCTGGTGAGGACCCCAGTGGTGAGATGACGGCAGAAGCGCGGATGAATGCGATCCGTGTTGATCTGCTGGACAATCACCGCCGCCAGATTCTTCGCCGGATGGAATGGATGGTGGCCCAGTTGCTGCGTTCCGGAAAGATCGTTGTTGAGGGCGAGGACTATCCCAAGGCGGAAGTCGATTACGGACGTGATCCCAACAACACCATTACGCTGGCTGCTGGTGCCGAATGGGGTTCTGGTACCGAGGATGTAATCGGCGACCACGAGGATTGGTTTGCACAGCTGGCGGCGCCATGCACCCATGTTATCTACGGCCGGGGCGCGTTCCGTCGTGCACTGCTGGATGAGAAGTTCAAGGATCTGGTGGAAACCGAACGGGGCAGTGACACCGAATTTGAGATTGCCCCTGCGGTTAACCTGGCTTCCTACCGTGGGCGCTTCGGCGGTGCCGGTCCGGAGCTCTGGTCCTATACCGGCTATTTCAAGGATGACGAGGGCAACAAGGAGCTGTTCATTCCGGATAACGGCGTAGTGCTCTTGTCGACTGGTGCGCCTGGTGTTCGTGCCTATGGTGCGATTCTGGACAAGAAGGCAGGTTTCCGTCCCCTTGAGTACTTCCCGAAGAACTGGGACGCCGACGATCCCTCCGTTGAGTACCTGATGACCCAGAGCCGTGGCCTGCCGGTACCGGGACTGGCGGATTCCACCCTGTACGCCACCGTCTTCACCCCGTAGCGGGGTAACCACCCGTAGCAGTCCGGGGCCACTGGCCCCGGCCAACCCCTTTCCATCGAAGGTAGCAAGCCATGAGCAAGAAAACGTACATCACGGTCAATCGTATTGAGACCCGTAATTCGAAGCGTGAGAAGTCCGTTATCAAACCCAATACGAAGCTGGAGCTGACAGCGGCTGAGGCCAAGAAATATGGCGCTGCCGTGGTTGAAGTGGTCGAGGATGAGCAGGAAGAGATCGAAGACGACGACACCGGTGAAGGCAACGGTAGCGAGGGCGGGGGCGCCTGATGTCCCGCAGCCTGTTTGATGAAACGGCGGACTCGTTGGAGTCCGCCGTTGACTGTGCCTTCGCGGTGGATGCCGTATACGCCGACAGCAACGGCGGTGTATTCGAGATCCGCTGCATTGTGGACCGAGACGTGGAGCAGCGGGAGGCGTACGACACCAACCTGCCGGTTCGGCGCCACGAGATCGAGATCCGCAAGTGCTACATCTGCAACCCGCGCCGTGGTCACCGCGTCCGGGTGGGTGACACCACCTGGATCCTGGACGGCCTGATCTACGACGACGGTCATGTGACGAGGCACCACGCCAATGTCTGCAAGGATTGAGCGCAAGAGCCTGAACGGCCTCCGGCTCTACTTGGCCTCCATTGGCCGGGAGTCTCCGAAGGCCCATGCCCGGGCCCTGAACAAGACGGTGACAAAGGCCCGCACGGAAAGCAGCAAGGCGATCCGTAAGCAGGTGCGCCTGAAGGCCAGCTACGTGCGGGAGCGGCTGAAGATTCGCAAGGCCAGCCAGAAGAACCTGTCTGCCTGGATTCGTACCCCCGCGCGGGGACTGCTGCTGTCCCGCTTCTCCACGGATTCCAGCATTGCCAACGACTCCGTCAGCTGGATCAAGCCACCACCGGAGCCGCCCCGAGGTATCCGCGTGAAGGTGAAGCCGTCCGGTGGCGCCAAGGTGTTTCAGGGCGACAGCTCGATCAAGGGTAAGCCGTTCTACATGGTGTTGCGGAGCAGCAACCGGGTGGTCATTGCGGGCCGGCGGGCCACGCCGGGCAAGAAGGGCGGCAAGATCAAGGTGTTCTATGGCCCGTCCCTGTCGCAGGTATTCACCGACGTGAAGGACGACATTTCCGAGCCGATGCTGGAGTACCAGCTTGAGCAGTTCGTGAAGGAACTGGAAACCATTGTGAGGGGTTACTGATGCCGGACAGCATACGGGAGAAGGTCGTGCAGGCGTTCAGCCAGCGCCTGCAGGCGGAACGGTCTGAGCAACTGTCATCCGAAGACGAGCTGCCGGCCCGCTGTCTGTGGGACATGGATGAATCCGCGGAACGCCTGGCCTACGGCAAGCTGCGCATGACCCTCAGTGTGGGCGTCGGTGTGATGGACCGGGTACCACGGTCCGTGACAGCCAGCGAGAAGGGTAACGAAATGCTGGCCGAGCTGCTGGAAGACGCCCTGAACCAGGACCCGACCCTGGGCGGCCTGACGGAGCAGATCAACTATTCCGATTCCACCCTGGATTACCCGGAACCCGGGCAGGACATTATCGCGGTCCTGGCCAACTTCGAGATCGTCTACCTGACCGACTCGATCTCACCCTACACCAATTCGTAAACCGCCCGTGCAGGGCAATCAGCACCCGGAGAGACAACCATGGCAAACGCTGAGAATGCAAAGATCCAGATTGAGGGCGGCCAGCAGCAGCACCCGATGGGGGCGCTGAGTAACACTGGTGACAACACGGTATTTGAGTCCGGTTCGGAGCTCTGGTCGCGCCGGTCCGGCTTTGAGCCGGTGGTTCGCCCGGATGGCCTGATCACCGGCGGTGCCATCACCCCGGCCCAGGGTGGCACCCAGAACGCGGTTGACGTGGCCGCGCTGACGGCCTATGTGGGTGGCAACGAGGTGGCCGCCGCTGCGGAAACTGGCCTGGTCTGCGCCCGCCCGACCACCGATACCCACGTGGTCTACAGCATTGTGGTAGACAGCGCCGGCGCCATTACCGCCGAGGGCGGTACCGAGGGCACCAGCTTCACGGAGACTCGGGGTTCCGCCGGTGGCCCGCCGCTGATTGCTGTGGATGCGATCGAGCTGGGCCAGGTGCGCCTGGCGAGCCAGACTGCCGCCGCCGTGAAGGCGTCCGAGATCTTCCAGGTGGTGGGTGTGCACCAGGAGCGGTACGACTTCCCCATTTACGAGATCGACTACCGCAACGGTGCCGTGGTGTTCAACAGCGCCCTGGCCACCATCCACACTGGCAACGAGCCCAAGGGCGTCAGCGCCAGCTACGCGGAACCGATCTTCACCGATCTGGCCCGGGCGACGGACTTTGTGCCGTCGGAGACTTCCCACAGCCTGAGTTCCACCCAGATCTACGGGGGCACCATCGGCAGCAGCAGCTCCACCCTGAACCAGGCCAGCTTCACCGCGTTCCTGGCCGATGGCATCACCGACGCCATCATCAAGCTGAAGAACGAAATCCTGTGGTACAAGTTCTTCCAGAACCGGTTCGTCAGCAACTACATCCTGGAGCAGGGCAAGCTGGGTATCAGCCGCAGCTTCCCGGCGGGGGATGAGATCCAGGCCGCGTGCACCATTTCACCGGAAACCGCCGGTGTTGAGGTGACCGCGTAATGCTGGACGTGAAGGCCCTGCGCAAGACCAAGTTCACCCCCCGTGAGGACGAGGTCACCCTGTCGGCCCTGGCTGATGCCGGACTGGGTGACGGGGTGGTGAAGGTGCGCGGGCTGACCGCGCACCAGCTCGCGGAAGCGGAGGAAGCCTCGTCCAAGAGCCGCATGCTCACCGACCTGATGGAGAAGCTGGTGGGCTCCGAAAAGGAGAAGGTCGCCGCCTTGCTGGAAGGCATCGGCATTGGCCAGGACGTGCCGGCCAGCCTGGCAAAGAAGCTGTCCCACGTGCAGATGGGCGTGGTGGAACCGGAGATGGCCCTGGAGGATGTGGTCAAGCTGGCTGAGGTCTACCCGATTGAGTTCGGCATACTGGCCAACAAGATCTACGAGCTGACCGGTAAGGGCCAGATCGCCCAGGTAAAGCGGCAGCCCTCTGGAGGCAAGCAGACATCCAAGCCAGCCTAGCCCTGGCGGATAGCAAGGGCGGCTACCTGTACGAAAGCCGCCCTGATGTGTTTCCAGAGGGCTACCTGACCGAGACGGAAATCAGCCTGTGGGCGAAGTACTACCAGCAACGGCGGCGGAAATAGTTGCTATAGTGGTGTGGAACTGTCGCTTACAGGGAGGTATCCATGAAGAATGATTCTGTCGGAGAGATGATCGCTGAGCTTAAATCTAGCCCTAAGAAGCTGGCCTTCGTGGTTTTCGTATTCGTGGGTGGTGTTCTGGGGCTCTTGAGTATGGCATCCCAGCAGGACGATCCGATTGCCGTTTCCTACAGCGATCTGATGAGCGACATCTACCTTTCAGATCGAACGACTGCCCAGCAGGAACAGGTAAAGGGTGAGTTTCAGGGCAAGTATGTTTCCTGGTCTGGTGATGTGGTCGATGTGCAGGAAAAATGGCCGGGCTACCAGGTGTCGGTCGGCACTATGGGCACGCTGTTTACCGACATCGTTCTGAGTGGCGTTTCCGAATCGGAAGCGTTGGCTCTATCCTCTGGTGATGAGATCCGGTTTACCGGTCAAATCGACAGAATTGAGGACGCCCGCATCACTGGAACCGTTTACCTCTCCGATGTCCAGGTGAACTAGCACCAACCAAACCAGATTATCCCTCACAACCCCGCTTCGGCGGGGTTTTTTTATGCCCGGAGAAAACATGGCCGACGCATCCAAGACGGTTGAAATCATCTTCGGCGGGGTGGACCGCACTGGCCAGGCGGTCAGCTCCGTAGGCGCGAACCTGAAGCGCCTGGAAGACGGTGTTGGCAGTGTCACCGGTCCCCTGGCCAATGTCACCGACTCCATCCTCAAACTGGACGCCGCCCTGGCTGCTGCTGCCATTGGCGTTACTGCCTATGCCGTCAAGATCAGCGATGACTTTGACACGGCCTTTGGCGAAATCGCCACCCTCATCGGCCAACCTGCGGAGAACCTGCGGGATTTCCAGGACCAGATCCTGGAGTACTCCGAGCGGTCCAGCCAGTCACTGGCGGAGATCACCAGCGCGACATACAGCGCTATTTCCGCCGGTATCGAGTATCAGGATTCCATTGAGCTGATTGCCGCTGCGGAGCAGTTGGCTATTGCCGGTCGGGCAGACCTTGGTGCCACTACCACGGCCTTGGTCAGCACGCTGAATGCCTTTGGTGCGTCCGCTGATGAGGCAGGGGACTATGCCGACACCTTCTTCACGGCGGTCCAGCTGGGCCAGACGACGATCCCGGAGCTCGCGGATACCATTGGTCGGTTGGCGCCGATCGCTGCTGCTGCCGGTCTGACCTTTGACGAGATGGCTGCGGCCATCGCTACCATCACCGCTGAAACGGGTACCAATACTGCCGAGGCAATTACTGGAATCCGGGCTGCGATCAATGCCCTGTTGAAACCCTCGGCGGATGCCGCCGGGCTGGCGTCTAACCTGGGCATTGAGTTCAATGCGACTGCGTTGGAAAGCAAGGGATTTGCGGGTGTACTGGAAGATGTAAGGGAAGCCACCGGCGGTAGTACTGAGCTGATGGCCCGCCTGTTTGGCTCGGTGGAGGCGTTGACTCCGGTCTTGGCCCTGACTGGTAATGCCTCTGAAGCGTTCGCGGATAATATTGCCGCGATAAATGACAATGCTGGCGCTGCCCAGACAGCATCACAGGAGCTCACCAGTTCGCTGGGGCTCCTGGGCCAGACCCTCCAGAACAATGTCAATTCCGCGCTCATTGCGTTTGGCTCCAACCTGACCGACGAGACCCGCAGCGCGGTCAACTCGATGACCGATATCTTCAATTCGTTCGGTGCTGAGATCCGTCTGGATGATGGTGTCTTTGCACCGCTGATACAGGGTATTGAAACACTGGCCCAGGACATTGATGTCAAGCTGCGCCAGATTGCGGACAACTTCCCCGAGGCTCTATCCGGCATTGACCTGTCCGATCTGCTCAGTGCGTTTGGGGACCTGGGTGACGAACTGCAGGAGGCCTTCGGAAACGTCTTCGGTGAGATCGACCTGGGCACTGTTGAAGGCCTCGAACAGGCCTTGCAGCGGGTAGTGGATGCGTTCACCGCCCTGGTGAACATTTCCGCCGGCATTATCGATGGTCTGCAACCGCTGTTCATCCTGGTCGGCGAGGGCATCGAACAGTTCGAGAACCTTGACGAGTCCACCAAGCGAAGTGTTGGGGAGCTCCTGGGCCTGGGCAAGGCGGTGGATACCGTGCTGCCGGCAGTCGGTGCACTGGGCGGCGGGCTGGATGCTGTTGGTTCCGGCCTGACGGCACTGGCCGGTGCATCCGGCTTCAAGACGCTGATCACCAACCTGGACTCGGTCAAGAACATTGCGGCTGGAGCGGGCCGCTTTGGCCTGGTCGGTGCCGCCCTGCTGGGCTCCGCCGGGGTAGGGTACGGCATCGGCACGTTGATCCAGGAGAATATCATAGAGCCGATCGAGGATGAGTTCGGCCAGTCGATTGGTGGGTGGTTGTATGAACAGCTGAATGCCGGGGAACTTGCCCGGGTAGAGGCCCAGTGGGAGGGCTACGCCTCGGAGGTCCGCCGGGCGGCGAAGGATACTCAGGATATCAACGATATCAACGAGATCCTGAACCGGAACCTGACGGATATGCAGGTGGCCACCGATGAACAGCAGCAATCCTGGCAGGACTACGCAAACGAACTGGTGAACGCTGCCAACTCGGGCGAACAGTTGGCGGAGAACCAACAGGGCATTGCCGGCGCGGTCGGAGATCTCAGGGACGCGGCCCGGGAAAGTGGCGGTGCTCTGAAGGATGTGTCTGACAACACCAGGGAGCTGGCCGAGAACAACCGCTCGTTGCAGGTCGGGTATGACGAGGCCAGCGGCAAGGTTAACAGCTTCTCCGGCGCTGTCATCAAGAGCGGCAACGCCATGGAAGACGCCGCCGAAAAGACCAAGGAAGTGGTCAAGCAATCGGAGGAATACCAGCTCAAGCTGCTGGAAATTGCCAGTGATGAGCGGATTGCCAGCATTGAGGCCAAGGTTTCGCTGGACATCGCTGAGGTAGAGGCCAATGCCCAGAAGGTGGTGGCGCTGGCAGAAAGCCTGTCCGATACGTTTGTCAGTACCGGGGAACAGATCAGCAATTTGTGGGGCGCCTACAACGAATCAGGAAGGCTGGAGCAATTCGACATTGCTCGGCAGATCGAGGCGGAACAGAAAATGCGAGAGGAGGCGTTTGAGACCCAGCAGAAGCTTGCGCAAGCCGAGATCGATCAGATACGTGAACGGACTAAGGCCCTGCGTAACGGGGATGCACTTATCAAGGTGGAAGGCGATGGACTGCAGCCGCACCTGGAGGCGTTTATGTTTGAGATTCTTCGGGCAATTCAGGTTCGTGTAAATGCGGACGGTCGTGAAACGCTGCTGGGGCTTACGTGATGCTGACCATAAATGCTCCGGTGTTTGATATTGACGGGCATCTAACCGTGGAGAATCCAGTAGAGGATGGCGTGGCCAGTTTCACTCGCCGGGTTTCCAGGGTTGCAACACTCGATGGCGCCGCCGCGATCAACGATTTTGGGTACAGTGCGGCAGATAGGACGCTGAACATCGAGTGGACTCCCCGATCTCTTTTAGAAGAGGATCTGGCGAGGCGATTGGTGCAGTCCTACGGGCGGCTGATTGTGACGTTCCGGGAGGGATGCTTCGTTGGGGCCCCGTTTTCTTTCGATTTGCAAGAGGGGGTGGTGACAGTGGTTATTCTGGTTGAAAGGAAGTTGAGCGCATGAAGATTTCCACGAGCCTGGCATCGGCCTGGGCGCAAACATTTCTTTCTGAAATCGTGGCCGGCAGCACGGCGAATCCCAAGATTGAGATTTACTCCGGGACTATGCCCGCAACAGTATCCGGCACCCCCGGTGGAACGTTGTTGGCAGAGCTTGAACTGACCCAAACGGCGGGGTCGGAGTCCGATGGTACGATCACATTTGATCCGATTGCGGACGATGACGAAGCGAACGGATCAGGGGAGGCGTCCTGGGGGCGGATTCTGAATCGCGACGGTGATGCCGTTGGCCTTTTTTCCGTGAGTAATACCAGCGGCAACGGTGAGTTGCAGCTCTCCACGACCACCTTCGTTGAGGGTCTTCCCGTGTCGATTTCGTCCGCGTCTATCCAGGTGGGTGACTGATGGCCGTAAAGAGTGGTTCGCCATACCCTACGATAGCGACAGGTACATACCTGAGCTGCGTTCTGGATGAATTTGGTGAAGCCGTAACTTGGGGTGGATCCGGTCAGTATGGTAGCGATCCTCCTCCGGCCTTCCCAGCGGGGCCTTACAAGAATATCTCCTGCAACCATGGCTATGGCCTGGGTGTGACTACCGGCGGAAGCGTAGTTAGCGCCGGTACGCCGCAGTCCAATAACGGTCAGACCGCAATCCCGAGTGGTCTGAACGACGTAATGGTGGTTTCGGCTGGCTATCGACACGCTCTGGCAGTAAGAGAGAATGGCGCAGTAGTTGGCTGGGGATCGGATTCCAGTGGAGAGGCGACAGCACCAGGCACACTTGATGATGCGGTAAAGGTCGTTGCTGGGCGGGACGAGTCGCTTGCTATGAAGGCAGATGGATCCGCTGTCTCATGGGGTTACGTGGCCAACGATGTAGCCTCAACGTTGAGTGGAGTGGTAGATATAGGGGGCTACGACGAGACCTTTATTGCGCTTCTGGACGATGGCACCGTGCTGTCCTGGGAAAAGTACGGGGAGGGATCGGATTCTGCCCCGGCAGGGTTGGTGGATGTGGTACAGGTCGCTTGCGGATTCGATCACTATGTCGCGTTGCAGGCCGACGGAACGGTTGTTTGCTGGGGAGAGAACAACCGGGGCCAGACTGACGTTCCAGCAGGACTTGCCGATGTGGTACACATCCAGGCTGGCGGCGATCAGACCATCGCGGTGCAATCGGATGGAACCGTGGTCATGTGGGGGTTCGACAATCAGGAGCAGTCCACCCCACCCGCTGGCCAGAAGGCCATGGTACCAGGTGAGCCGGACCCTATATCCGGTTCGCTTTCGGGCGCCATTCGAATTGGGTTCACTGCGATCGCAAATCATGACCCGGCACCCAAGGGTGAGATCACGGCCCGTATCCCTATTCGTTTCAGGGGGGCGGCCTATCAGGACTGGACTCAGTCTGTCCCGCTGTCGGAACTACAGGAGCTCTACTTTCTCGTGATTGAGGCGGATGGCCTGGAACCGATAGAAATCCCCATATCCAGTTGGCAGGCTACCAACCAGAGTGAAGGCCGCCAGAAGTTCTTGCAGGCCGTTATCCCCGCTGCCGCTGATCTTATGGAAGATATCGAGGCCCGGGCCGGCGGTGAGCTGGCCATTCTTAAGGGGTATCGGTTGTCCGATGGGGCCGTTAGGAGAGAAGAGATTATCCGAACTACGTTTGGCCAGCCCCGCTCTGATCAGGGTGGCACCAATTTCACCGTGACGGTGTCGGGTTATTCGGACGGGGGGAGCGTGAGTTCAGGTGATAGGACCCTGACGGGTATTCGATCAATCAGCATGTCAGATGGAAATCCGCGGGTTCGGTGTGATATCGACCTATTTTTGCGCCCGGGCATGACGGTCACGGCGGGCGAAATGACCTTTCGTGCCGACTATATCAACTATTTCGTCGGTCGCGCCGATAAGTTCTGTGAAGTGAGCCAGCGATAATGTCCCGGGGTGAGATTCTGAACCATAAGGAAGATGGCCTTTATCGAGTCCGGCTAAAGTATGCGGTGGAGCAATTGCTAGAGGATCGCCAGCGCTGCCAGGAGCGTCTACAAGAGTTGAATGGGGTTCTGGTGGATCGTTTGGATGAGAAGGATACGCTGGAGTCCACTGCCTGGTCCCTTGAGCGAGATATAGATACCCTTATTCCTCAGTATGTGGAAGACCCTGCAGAGCATTTCGCCGAGATGACGGCGTTGCAGTCTGAGTTGATCCGGATTCAGTCCGGGCTCAGTCTGGTGCGATTCGATCTGGCCCGTATTCGCATCGAGCGCCTTGAACTACAAAAACGGATTAGTGTGATCGATAGCTTGCCGGAAGACATAACGCTAGATGCGTGGTGTGCTGATTTCACAGAGGATCTTTCTGGCGAGGTAGGTCTGATCGATCTTAATGACGAAGGTGGTCAGGGAATCATCATACAGCCTGGTTATGATGGAAATGCCGCCTACGATCCTGCTCGTGATGGGCAGCTTGTTCATCGGGAAGCCCAGACTGGTGCGCAAATGTTCTTTAATGCGGCTATTCTTCCGGGTATACAGAAATGGTTCCCCCGGTACCGCGTTGGAACGATTAGTAATATTGTCGTGGACACCTGTACCGTGTTGTTGGACCCCGCCTCGTCATCCGCTCAGGAACTTAATATCAATCAGCAGCTGGACTACACCAGTGTTCCGATCATGTATATGGATTGCAATGGTGCAGCCTTTGAGGACGGTGATCGGGTAGTGGTCCGCTTTACCCAGTCGGGGCCTTTGGTTGTGGGTTTTGAAGAACAACCAAAGCCGTGCGACCTGCCGGTATTCATCCTGGCTAACGGGAATCGAATAATCGAGATGGAACCAGATTTCTCTGCAATCAGGCGGTCATTTGGTTTTGTCAGTAATAATACATATTCCATTGCCGTGTGCCAGGATCAGATTGCCTACATTTACGGTCTAGGGCTTAGTGGTGGCGATAGTGTTCTGAACTTCAT
Organism: Marinobacter shunpengi; assembly: GCF_045449695.1. Classification (NCBI taxonomy): domain Bacteria; kingdom Pseudomonadati; phylum Pseudomonadota; class Gammaproteobacteria; order Pseudomonadales; family Marinobacteraceae; genus Marinobacter; species Marinobacter shunpengi. The sequence continues at coordinate 413,688 of NZ_JBJJKZ010000012.1, read as the reverse complement.
GGGCGGTCCTAACTATGGCGCTGGGCAAGATGAGGTTTTTTATGGCGTTCATGGCGACTTGGATGGGATTTGGGTTTCACGTAACGATTTTGAGCCGATTCCAGGCACGCCACTTTTCCTTCGCTATAACTTGGATGGACAACTAGATCGCCAGGTATCGCTCACCACCGGAGATCTCGATGCGGCGGCCTATACTGGCAGCAACTTCACCTCTGATGGGGAGACACTGACGGGGCTGCTGCAAGGTTATCAGGATGGCCCGCTACGAAGCGACTGGTACCATTTTCTGGTGGACGCACAAACGGGGGCGCGTACTGGTCTTCGTTCTGCATTTTCTCGTAATCCCCAGGGAACCTGTATCAATCAGGATTACATGTTCATTGGTTCTAGAGTGGGCTTGAATCCTGTGTTTGTTGAGGTTTTTGAGAAAGGTAGCTATTCAGTTGTCAGTACCTTCAATCTCCAAACGAATACTCCTGACTATCAGGCAATCACAGCATCGAGAACAAAATTTTATGCCTTCCTCACGCTCCCACAAGAGCAGGGGGGCCCCGCCCCAGAATGTTATGTCGAGATCTATGGCATAGCGGATGGTGTGTGCACCTATGAGCGCACAGTTAATCTTAATGCAGATTTTTCGGTGGAGAGTGTTTATAGCGCCGCAGTCGATTCAGCGTTACTCCTCCAGTAGCTGCCCCACTCTTAGTTTTTCATTGCCACAAATACTAAAATAACTGCCACTTTTCTGCGCACACTACCAATTTGCTTATGTTCCTATGGTTCATGGGGTGGCTGCCCAGTTTCAGGCGTCCCGTATACCCTAACGACAAGGTAAAGGAGTAGGAGCCATGCGGTTGTTCTCTCGGTTCTGCATAAAAAAACTCCAAAAATCGCATACCGTACTGTTGTGTGGCAAAGGGATGCAAATCCCGAACGAAAGGGGATAGCCGGAAATTTGGTCTGAAATCTGTGGTTAAATAGTGTTGTCGTTCGAGACAGAGCGCACTATGAATAACCCACGCAAGACGGATAGGGAGGGAGCGATGCAGTAGGTACTGGAATTGAGAGAGGTAAAGCGCCGGCAGACCACGAGGGCCTGCCAGCTAGCGGTTAGGTGTCGGAGCCTTTTTAATACCGCAGCTGTATTATATACGACCAGTGGTTGTAGTTCAGCCTCGTGTGCCTGCCATTTTGTTAATCACCGATAATGGATTGATTTTCTGATGGATGTATCACACGCAGTTGCGATTTTTGAAAGCCTGTTCGCTTGTCTGGGGAACGAAGTTGTTTTCGATGATGACAGCGCTATGCGGTTGATCGAGGCCGCGTTCTGGATTCTCGCTGAGCACAGCAGGGAAATCCTCCTAGTTGTTCTGGAGGGAATTCTGGAAGCTCTCAAGGGTCGCTAGGGAAGTCCGGCGGCGCTTTCGGGCGCCGCCATTTTTGCCCGAGGATCAGATCCGAAACCGTAGACCTGGTCGCGGGACGATCCGGACGGCGTCATCCTCTGTCACACCATACACGCCATTCCGAACCAGGCAGCCCTGGAGGCATTTATCCCTGGGTAGGGTCACCCATTCGCGCCTGATGATGTCGTCGCCATAGGAATAGGAGTACATGTCGACCTTGACGGGCCGCGCTCCTGGTAGCTGCTTGGCCACCGCCACGTCAATGAACCCCAGCCACCAGACGGAACGGCGTTCACCTGCCCGGGTAACAACGAAGACTTCGCCCGCTGGTTGGTTATCCAGAGTGATCAGTTTGTAGTTCAGGTAGTACCGAAATTGAATCATGAGCCTCCCGGAAATACTGTTTATACGTACAGTATAGGAGGCAAGATTGGGCGGGTGCTACATCTGCGACCGGCAGCGCTATGGAAATACTGTATAAGCCTTCTGTTTTTCCAAAATATTTCCAAAATATTTCCAAACGAAAAAAGCCAGTTCTCACGGTCGCCCGTAAGTAACTGGCTTTAATCAGGAAATCTGGTAGGACCAGGCAGATTTGAACTGCCGACCTCTGCCATGTCAAGGCAGCGCTCTAACCAACTGAGCTATGGTCCTGTGTGCAACGGGGTGGAAATATACTGATCCCGGCCCGGTTGGTCAACCATTTCCCGGGACTTTTTGTTGTCTTCCTTAGTCCTGGCTGGCCGCCCGGATGCGGGCGATGCGGCGGGCCCGGGCGGACTTGCGCAGTCGACCCCGCAGGGCCTTGGACAGCACGGTCCAGCGGTTGATCAGCAGGGCCAGCAGGATGACCCCGCAGCCGGCAATCTGGGTGGGGGTCATGGTCTGGCTGAACCAGACCCACGCCAGCAGGGCCACCCAGACCGGCTCCAGGATCAGGATCACCACGCCATGGCTGTGGGCGGACAGGCTCTGGGCGTAGGTCTGCAACAGGAAGCGAAAGGCGGTACCGATGGTCGCACTGGCCACCAGCCACATCATCAGGGTGCCGCTTAAGTTGGTGAGCGTGGGCATCCATTCTTCGAAGAACAGGGAAATAACGCCGGTCAGCACCCCCGCCGTGGTCATGCTCAGGGCGGTCAGGGGCAGGGCGGGCACCCGTTCCCGGATAACGGTCTCACCCTGACGGGTTACCTCCGTGCGGGTGTTGGCAGTACGGGACGTCAGGATATAGGAAATGGCGAAGATGAAGGATGCCGCCACGAACAGCAGTTGGCCTTTCTCCGGGCGGAACCCGTTCTCCAGGGACAGCAGCGCCAGCCCGCAGACTGCGACGGGAATTGCCAGCCAGGTGCTCATTGGCTGTTCCTCGCGGAAGAAGATCCGGGCAATGGCGGGGACGATCACCACCGCCAGGCTGACAATGAAGGCCGCCTCACCCAGGTTGACGCCCAGCCAGATGCCCATGACCCAGCAACTCATGGCGGACCCGAACACCAGGCCCACCCGCGCGCCGCGCAGCATCTGACGGAACTCCAGCCGGGGCAGTTGTCGTCGGGCGAAGAATGCCAGCAGGGCGCCGGCCATCAGGAAGCGCAGGGACATGAACATCAGCGGCGGCATCAGCAGCACGGCTTCCTTGGAGAAAGCCCAGCTAAAAGCCGCCAGCAGGGTAACGAAGACGAGGTAAAGATCCGATTTGTGGGTATCAGAAAGGGCCATGGGAACGCGGTTATCCGGAAATCAGGGCGCGGAGTTTAGCATGCTCATGACCCCGGTCCTAATCGTACTGACCCGGAGATCGCTGCGGAACGCTGCCGTCCGGTGCTAGAACCAACCATTGTCCTCAATAGCCTCGAACTCGAAGCGCAGGTGTACCTCGTCCCCGACCATCAGCGGGTCCAGGGCGTAGGTCATGCCCCACTGGCTGCGCTGGATGGTAGTGCTGGCTGACACCCCGAGGGTGTATTCCTCGTGGCCGATCGGGTATTCCCCCGCCTTGTTCAGGGTGATGTCCAGGGTGACCGGATGGGTTTCCCCCAGTAGGGTCAGGTCGCCGGTGAGCTTGCCGGTGTTGTCGCCAGTGCTCTCGAAATCCGTCACCTCGAAGGTGATCTCCGGGTAGCGGTCACTGTGCAGGAAGTCATCCTTGCGCAGGTGCTCGTCACGTTTATCGTGGTTGGAGAACACGCTGGCACTCTGGATGACCACCTTGCCCGTGGGGATGTCCCGGGCCTCCGCGTCGTACTCGAACTGCCCCTTGCCCTCCAGGAACATGCCGATAACCGGTGCATACCCCAGGTGGTTCACTTCAAAGGTGGCCGAGAAGTGCTCATCGTCGATCTTGTACCCCTTGGGCTCCGCGAGGGCGGTGTTGGCGCCCAGGGTGAGGGCCAGGGCAGCCAGGCCGGCGGTCAGGTGATGGGTGGTCTTCCATTGAGTACTCATGTCGGGCTCCTTGTTGATGCATGCCGGTACAGGTATTGAACGTCGATGGCGAAGGACCAGCCCAGCAGGACCAGCGCTACTATAAGCGTAGCATGGGCAAACAGATCCGGCGTGGCCGGCAGCAGCGCCACCATCAGCGTCACCAGTTGCCAGACGCATACGGTCTTGCGCCGGAAACTCTCCGGCAGGGGTCCATTCAGCCACGTCCAGTACCAGCCTGCCATGACAAAGCCGTAACGCATCAGGCCGACCAGCAGTATCCAGGCCCCGGCCTTTCCCAGTACCATCAGGGCGATACACAGCATCAGTATGAAGAAGGCATCCAGTTCCATGTCGAAACGGGCGCCGAAGCGACTGGCGGTGCCGGTGCGGCGGGCCACATAACCGTCGAAGCCGTCCATGACCAGGGCTGCCAGGCACAGCAGTGCATAGGGCCAGGCCATGCGCTGCAACAGCTCGGGGTGGAAGGTGAGGGTGGTCAGGAACAGTACCAGCACGGCCCGGCCCAGGGTGACCCGGTCCGCGGGGCCGAACCGGCTGTGGCTCAGGGTCAGGCCGGTGACCAGTAACAGCACCAGTGCGAGGTAAAGCAGGCCGCCGATGGCAAGGGGCAGGGCGGGCAGCCCGAGGGTCAGGGTGCACAGTGACAGCAACCCGGCCAACCCCAGGCCGGCCAGGATCAGGTCCCGCCAGGGAGCCCTGGCCAGGGTGTTGGAATGCAGGGGTGAATCCATACCCGGTACCTGTCGTAAGCTATGCTGACTATCACTATTACCCGGCTGGCCGGGCTTCGGATCAGTGGCGTTTCCATGGTCCCCGGCGCCGGTCTTCATCCTTCAGCATGGAGCGATCATGGCGTCACCGTCAACGGAAACTTCTCCCGCCTTCTGGTCCCTCGGCAACGGCCGTGGGGAGATAGCGAACGGACTGGTGGACCACCATGACGGCCAGGCCCCCTGGGTGGAGGTGGAAACCGTCTATTCCGCCATCAGCCGGGGCACCGAGGCCCTGGTCTTCAACGGCCAGGTGCCGGAATCCGAATACCAGCGCATGCGCGCGCCCTTCCAGCAAGGGGATTTCCCCGGCCCCGTGCGCTTTGGCTATATGAATGTGGGCAGGGTAACCACCGGACCGGTCGACCTGGAGGGGCAGACCGTGTTCTGTCTGTTTCCGCACCAGCGCCGCTACCGTGTGCCGGTATCGGCGGTCACCCGGTTGCCGACAGCGGTACCGCCGGAGCGGGCGGTGCTGGCCGCCAATATGGAAACCGCCATCAATGGCCTCTGGGACGGGGCGCCCCTGGTGGGTGACCGGATCGCGGTGGTTGGCTGCGGCGTGGTGGGCTGCCTGGTGGCCTGGCTGGCCTCCCGCATCCCCGGTGCCCGGGTGGTGGCCGTGGATCCGAACCCCCACCGTCAGCCGGTGCTGGCATCCCTCGGTGTGGAGTGTGTCACCACGCTGGAGCGGGATGACCACGACCTGGTGTTCCATACCAGTGGTCATCCCTCCGGGCTGGAAACCGCCCTGTCGGTGGCGGGCAACGAGGCCCGTATTGTGGAGATGAGCTGGTATGGCCGGCAGGCGGTACCGGCCACCCTGGGCGGGGCCTTCCATTCCCGTCGGCTGACACTGCGCTCCAGCCAGGTGGGGCAGATCAGCCCCCGCCAGGCGTCGCGCTGGAACCATGGCGACCGCATGGCCCTGGCGCTGTCGATGCTGGCGGAGCCGGCCCTGGAGGCACTGATCACCGGCGAGAGCGCCTTCGAGGACCTGCCGACGGTAATGCCGGAACTGGCGGGCGGCGCCTCCGATACCCTTTGCCATCGTATTCACTACTGATAAGCCCAAGGAACGATTATGTACACACTCACCGTTCGCGACCATGTCATGATCGCCCACAGTTTCCGGGGCGAGGTGTTTGGCCCGGCCCAGCAACTTCACGGGGCGACCTACACCGTGGACGTGGGCTTCGAGCGCCCGGCCCTGGACCAGAACGACCTGGTGGTGGATATCGGCCTTGCCAGCGAGGCCCTGGCCCATATCCTGGCCCCCATCAACATGCAGAACCTGGACGAGATGGAGCGGTTCAAGGGGCGCAACACCACTACCGAGTTCATGGCCAGGTATATCTTCGATCGCATGGCCGAGGCGATCCGGAACGGCGTCCTGGGCTATGGCGCCCGGGAACTGACCGGACTGGTGGTCACCCTGTCGGAGTCCCATGTGGCCTGGGCCAGCTATCGTGACACGCTCTGACCCCGGTTGGGCGGTATTGGTCCCCGGGGACCCGGGCCAGCTCACCGGTGGTTATGGTTACGTGCGTGAAGTGGTCGAGGGCCTGATCCGCCTGGGACAGCCAGTAAACCTGCAGGGGGTGCCCGGCCGCTTTCCAAGGGTGGACCAGCCGGCCAGGGATGCCCTGGACGGGGCCCTGTCCCGCCTGCCGGACGGCACCACGGTCATCATCGATGGCCTGGCCCTGGGAGGCTGCCCGGAAGCGGCGGAACAACATCGCCATCGCCTGCACCTGGTGGCCCTGGTCCACCACCCGTTGGCGGACGAGACGGGCCTGGGCGAAGCTGACCGTCAGCACTTCCTGGCCACCGAGAGGCGGGCCCTGGCAGCGGTCCATCGGGTGATCACCACCAGCGATACCACGGCCCGGGGACTGGGCAGGTTCAATGTGCCCGCCAGCCGGGTTGCCGTGGTGCGGCCAGGCGTGCGTCACCCGGTCAAACCCTCGGAAGACAGGGCCGTCACCGACGGTTTCCATATCCTGTGCCTGGCCCACCTGTCCCCCCGCAAGGCGCAACACCACCTGGTGGAAGCCCTGTACAGTGTTCCGGGGACCGGTTGGGAGTGTGAACTGGCAGGGTCCGCCGACCGTGATCCGGAATACGCCCGCACGGTGATGTCGATGATCCAAGAGCGGGGGCTTTCCGACTGGGTCCGGGTGACCGGTGAGCTGTCCGGACCGGCGCTGGAACAGGCCTTCCATCGTGCCAACCTGTTTGTACTGCCATCCCTGCATGAAGGCTATGGCATGGTCATCGACGAGGCCCTGGCCCATGGCCTGCCGGTTATCGCTTCCGACGGCGGGGCCTTGGCGGAGACGGCAGATCGCCCGGGTTGCGTTACCTATCCGGTGGGGGATGTGGACGCCCTGGCGGCACTGATCCACGAACGGCTGCACCACCCCGAACAACTGGTACAACAACAGCAGGCTGCCCGGCGGAGCGCCCGGACACTACGAACCTGGGACCAGGCGGCCAGGGAGTTCCACCAGGCCATTGCCGGTAGCCTGCCGGCGGGTAGTGACTTTGACGCCCACTGGCTTGCCCTGCGGGAGCCGGCGGACCATGCCGCCCGCTCCACAAACCTTACCGACCAGGCGGTGGCATGGCTTCGGTACCGGAACGCACCGGTGGTCGCGGATATCGGTGCGGGTACCGGCTCCAACTGGCGATACCTGTCCCGGGCCCTGGAGACCCGGTCCGTGGGGCATTGCCAATGGCACCTGTTCGAGCAGGATGCGGCACTGGTGGATAGCATCGGCGTGGCCGGATCTGGTCCTGAGGTGCATGTCCAGCGGCTGGAGGCGGGCAATATGGACCATCTGTTGCCCATCCCCCTGGACCTGCTGACTGCATCGGCGCTGATTGACCTGGTCTCCCGGCCCTGGCTGGAGGCGCTGGCCTCGACGGTGGCCCGTCGCCGGGCGGCGGTGCTGGTGGTGCTGTCCTACGCCGGCCGGTTCCGGCTGACGCCTGAACACAGGGCGGACGAGGACCTGCGACAATGGGTCAACCAGCACCAGCATGGTGACAAGGGCACCGGCGCCGCCTGCGGCCCGGAGGCGAGTGACCACCTGGCGCAGGCCCTGGAGGCCCGGGGCTATACCGTCCAACGCGAGGGCAGTCCCTGGCACCTGGATGGCAGGCACAAGGAATTGCAGAAAGCCCTGATGGAGGGCTGGGCGGAGGCCGCCAGGGCGCAATTGATCGCGAGTAAAGAGGATTCGGGGTGGCTGGACCAATGGTTGGCCGACCGGTTCCGGCAGGCGGACGACGGAGCCCTGGTGATCAAGGTGGACCATATCGACCTGCTTGGGCTTCCCTCACCATGAAGACCGGCGGCCGAGCGCTGTTACGCTGGCTGGCCACCCTGGCGCTCCTGGGGGCGGTGCTCTGGCTGGTGGATGTCGGGGCCATCCTGGCGCAGCTTTCGTCGGTGGACCTGCCCTGGTTACTGCTGGCCCTGGCGGTCACGCCGCTGCAGGTGGTGGTATCCGCCTGGCGGTGGCGTTACACGGTGGCGCAACTGGGAGAGCAGTTGCCGTTGGGGCATGCCATCCGGGAGTACTACCTGGGCACCCTGGTCAACCAATTGGTACCCGGTGGCGTGGTGGGCGACGCCGGTCGCGCCCTGCGACACCGCCGGAATACGGGGCAGACCGCTACCGCCATCCACGGGGTCATGATCGAGCGGTTCTCGGGGCAACTGGTGCTGCTGTTGCTGGCGGTATTGTTAATAATGCTGTGGCTGCCGCTGCCGCCACCCCCGATGCCTGGCCTGTTCCTGATTCCCGGCGTGCTGGTGGCCGCACTGCTGGTCTGGTCCCTGTTACAGGCGCCCCCGGTCCGGGCCTGGTGGCGGCGATTTCGGAACGACCTGTGTCGGGCGTTACTGGCCCCGGCGGTGTTGCCGGTCCAGCTTGGCTCATCCCTGGTGGTGATTGGCAGTTACCTGCTGGTGTTCTGGTGCCTGGCCATGGGCATCGGGCTGGAGATCGCCCGGACCGGGCCCTGGCTGCTGATGGCCCTGTGCACCGTGTTGCTGATGGCCATGGTGGTGCCCCTGACCATCTCCGGTTGGGGCGTAAGGGAAGGGGCGGCGGCGCTCATCTGGCCCCTGGCCGGCCTGGACCCGGAGCAGGGCGTGGCACTGGCGGTCAGTTACGGGCTGCTGGTGCTGCTGTCGGCGCTGCCCGGGGCGCTGTTCCTGTTCAGTGGCCGGAAAAATCCAGGTCAAACAGCATATCGCTGCCCAGATTGACCATGGTGGAGCAGGGGCGTAGGGCATCCCCCAGGCTGTCGATCTCGGGTAGCTGGAAGGCAGGCTGGCCACTGCCGATAATCATGGGGGCGACCAGTACATGCAACCGATCCACCAGGCTGGCTCCCAGGAAGGTGGACACCGTCTGGCCGCCCCCCTCCACGAAGATTCGCCGCAACCCCAGGCGCCGCAGGACATCGATCACCTCCCGGGGATTGATCGGGCCGTTTTTATCACTGAGGCAGGGAATTTCAGTCACGCCGGACGCCAGGGAGGAGGGCAGCGACACCGGGTCCAGACGACCGGCCACCAGGCGCAGGGTGGGGGCGGCGCCATCGGTAAACAGGTGGTGTTCGTCCGGTACCCGCCGGTGACGGTCTAACAGTACCCGAACCGGGTTGGGCCCCCGGGCCAGGCGAACGGTGAGGCGGGGATTGTCGGCGCTGGCGGTACCGGAACCCACCACCACGGCATCTGATATTGCCCTCAGGCGATGCAGGTGGAGCAGCCCGTCGGGCCCATTGATATACCGCGACTTGCCTGTAATGGTGGCAATACGTCCGTCCAGGCTCTGGCCCATCTGGGCCACCAACTGCTGCTCTCCTTCCTGCAATGGGCGCACCAGGGGGCGAAACAGGTGCAGCAACTGGCGGGCCTGGTCCGCTTCGGTGGGGGCGACCGTATCCGGCCAGCGATCGTTGTCATTATCCGGCTGTTGTCGTTGTTGTAGTATCAACTGCCAGGCCTGGTCTGGAGTCATCGGTACCTCAGTATTCTCGATCCGTTTGTGTCCCTATGAAATATTTACGCAATAATCGGCGATTGATTCACTGTAGAGACATAAACTTGTCCATACCAACGGAAATGCGCCATCTGACCGGGTTGTAATCAAGGCCTGTGGCCGCCGATGGCCGGGAACCTTGACCGGGTTATCGCGGAACGCCACGGTAAAGGATAAAGTGGGAAGTCGTCGCCCTTCGTCCGGGCGGAAACTGGGGCCGGATTATCGGCAGGAGTAACCCGCATGCGCTACATGGAAACCTTCTGGCAGAGACTCAAAGAAGCCCGGGAAGCCAGGCAGTTGTCCCGTCGTGACCTGGCGGAACTGTGCGATGTGGACCTGGCCGTGGTCACCCGGTGGGAGCATGTGGATGCGCGCCAGCGCCTCTATCCGGCGGTGGACGAGCTGATCGACCTGTGCCGGCACCTGGACGTACCACTGGATGCACTGCTGGACCCGGAAATGATGGTGAACCCCGGGCAGCTTCAGTTACCCGGGCTGGCGTTCTCCAACACTGATGAGCTGACCGGAGCCCTGGACGAGCTTGAACGCCAGTTCCAGCGGATACAGCCCACGGACGAAGAGGCGGAACTGCTGCGCCGGTACCGCAACAGCACGGACGAAAACCGGCGCATGATCTTTCAGCTACTGGGGCGCTGAATCTGCCTGGGGCAGGGCGCAGCCCGAGGCCGCGCCGCTCTTTGCCCGCTGTTACTTCTTCTTTTCCTTGTTCTTCTTGTACACGTTCTCGTAGACGTAGTTCGTTGCGTCCACAAAACCCTCGATGGAACCACAGTCAAAGCGCTGCCCCTTGAACTGGTAGGCCAGTACGCAACCGTTTTTCGCCTGTTCCAGCAGGGCGTCGGTGATCTGCACCTCGCCGTTCTTCCCGGGCTTGGTGTTCTCGATGATCTCGAAGATGTCCGGGGTCAGGATATAGCGGCCGATAATGGCCAGATTGGACGGGGCCTTGTCCGGTGACGGCTTCTCCACCATGTCGGTGATGCGGTACAGGCCGTCCTTCATGGGTTCACCGGCAATCACACCGTACTTGTGGGTCTCATCCTTGGGCACTTCCTCAATGGCCACGATGGAGCAGCGGAACTGCTTGTACAGCTTGGCCATCTGGGCCAGCACACCGTCCTCGCCTTCCGGCACCACGCAGAAGTCGTCCGCCAGCACCACGGCAAAGGGGCTGTCGCCCACCAGGTTGCGGCCGGTGAGGATGGCGTGGCCAAGGCCCTTCATCTCGTTCTGGCGGGTGAAGGCAAAGGTGTTGTTGTTGATCAGGTCGCGGATGGAGGTGAGCAGATCTTCCTTGCCGGTGCCGGCAATCTGGTGCTCCAGCTCGTAGCTGATATCGAAATGATCCTCGATGGCCCGTTTACCGCGCCCGGTGACAAACCCGAATTCATTGATGCCGGCTGCCGAGGCTTCCTCAACCCCGTACTGCACCAGGGGTTTGTTGACAATCGGCAGGATTTCCTTGGGCATGGCCTTGGTGGCGGGCAGGAAGCGGGTTCCATAGCCGGCAACGGGGAAGAGGCATTTTTTGATCATCGATATCGTCCTTAGTGTCAGTTTCCTGAAGGTGAGGTGTGGCACTCAGAAAGCATGCCAAGTGTAACCAAGATACCGTTACAAAGGGAAACATCAGCGGGTTATGGGAATTTTACGGTTTCTCCATGGATTGGCGAAGGGGCGTATTCTATGGGCAGTGGCAATTACGCACAAAGCTGGTGCGCCGAGGCTGTTGTTGACAAACTGCCGGGTACTTTAGGTCATAATTGTTGACAATAATGGTCGTCAGGCGTAGTTTTCCCACAGTATTCGCATGGATTGTCGACAATGAATATGAGCACCGCCCTCCCACAGTCCCTGACCCGTGCCGACGAGGCCTTCGATTGTCTGCAAACGGCGATCGTCAAAGGTGATCTGTCCCCCGGTGAAAAGATCGGTGAAGTGGAGCTGTGTGCCCGCTTCAACCTGACCCGTGGGCCCCTGCGGGAAGCACTGGGCCGGCTGGAATCCCGGGGCCTGCTGGTGCGCCGCCCCCACGCTGGTGTAAAGGTGGTCTCCATCAGCGCCGAGGAACTGATGGAGCTGTATCGCATCCGCGAAGTGATGGAAGGCCTGGCCGCCCGCCAGGCCGCCGAGCGCATGACCGACCAGGAGATTGCCGACTTGCAGGCCACCCTCGATGCCCACGAAACCATGATCGAGGAAGCCCATGGCCAGGCCTACTACCAGGCCGAAGGCGATTACGACTTCCATTACCGCATTGCCACCGGCAGCCGCAACGCCAAACTCGCACAAATGCTGCTGGGTGATCTTTACTACATGGTGCGCATGTATCGATACCGGCTGAGCACCTCCAGTGGCCGGCCGCACCGCGCCCTGGGGGAACACCGCCGCATAGTCGAGGCCATTGCCCAGCGGGACGGCGAGCTGGCGGAATTCCTGATGAAGCGCCATATCAATGCCGCCCGGCAGAACATCGAACGCAAGATCAGCGAGGGTGAAATCACCTTCTGAGCAGACCCGATCATCCGCATACAATGAATAAGGAACCCCCATGTCCCAGAAACAACTGTCCCCGGGCGCCCGCTTCCGCAAGGCGCTGAAAGAGAACCAGCCGCTGCAGATTGTCGGCACCATTAACGCCTACTCGGCCATGATGGCGGAGCGGGTCGGGCACCAGGCCATCTACCTGTCCGGTGGCGGTGTGGCCAACGCCTCCTTTGGCCTGCCGGACCTGGGCATGACGACCATGAACGATGTAGTGGAGGATGCCCGCCGCATCACCGCCGCTACCGACCTGCCGTTGCTGGTGGATATCGACACCGGCTGGGGCGGCGCCTTCAACATTGCCCGCACCATCCGTGAGATGGAGCGTGCTGGTGTCGCCGCCATCCACATCGAGGACCAGGTGGCCCAGAAGCGTTGCGGCCATCGTCCCAACAAGGAAATCGTCTCCAAGGAGGAAATGGTGGACCGCATCAAGGCCGCCGCCGATGCCCGCCAGGACGACGACTTCTTCATCATGGCCCGCACCGACGCCTTCCAGAAGGAAGGGCTGGAGGCGGCTATCGATCGAGCCAAAGCCTGTATTGAGGCTGGCGCCGACGGCATCTTTGCCGAGGCGGTCCATGAGCTGTCCGACTACAAGGCCTTCGCCGAAGCCCTGGACGTGCCCATCCTGGCCAACATCACCGAGTTTGGCGCCACTCCGTTGTACAACAAGGCCGAGCTTGCTGACGCGGGTGCCGGTATGGTGCTGTATCCGTTAAGCGCCTTCCGGGCCATGAACAAGGCGGCCCTGATGGTGTACGAAAATATCCTGGAGAAAGGCGACCAGAAGGATGTGGTGGACAGCATGCAGACCCGTGCCGAACTCTACGACTTCCTGAACTACCATGACTTCGAACAGAAACTGGACGAACTCTTCGCCCAGAAAAAGAACTGAACCGATACCGACAACAGTTTGATGGAGAGCAACGATGGCTGAAGCAAAGAAACTCGGAGGCGCTGGCCTGCGTGGTCAGGTAGCTGGTGAAACCGCCCTGTGTACCGTGGGCAAGTCCGGTGCCGGGCTGACCTATCGAGGCTATGAGATTGCCGACCTGGCGGAGAAGGCCCAGTTCGAGGAGATCGCCTACCTGCTGCTGCGGGGCAAGCTGCCCAACCGCAGGGAGCTGGACGAGTACAAGCAGAAGCTGCAAAGCCTGCGCGGCCTGCCGGACGCCCTGAAAGCCGTGCTTGAGCAGATTCCCAAAGACGCCCACCCCATGGACGTGATGCGTACCGGCTGCTCCATGCTGGGCAACCTGGAGACGGAACAGGACTTCAGTGAGCAGGACGACAAGATCGATCGCATGCTGGCGGTGTTCCCGTCCATCATCACCTACTGGTACCGCTTCGCCCACGAAGGCGTGCGGATTGAGACCGAGAGCGACGTGGACTCCATCGGCGGTCACTTCCTGGAGTTGCTGCACGGCAAGAAGCCGAGCGAGCTGCACGAGAAGGTGATGAACGTGTCCCTGATCCTGTACGCGGAGCACGAGTTCAATGCCTCCACCTTCAATGCCCGGGTGTGTGCCTCCACGCTGTCGGATATCCATAGCTGCGTGACCGGCGCCATCGGTACCCTGCGTGGCCCGCTGCATGGCGGTGCCAACGAGGCGGCGATGGAACTGATCCAGAAGTTCCAGACTCCAGACGAGGCGGAAAAGGGCCTGCTGGGCATGCTGGAGCGCAAGGACAAGATCATGGGCTTTGGTCACGCCATCTATAAGGAGTCCGATCCCCGCAATGCGATCATCAAGCAGTGGTCGAAGAAGCTGGCGGACGAGGTGGGCGACACCGTGCTCTATCCGGTGTCCGTGCGCTGCGAGGAAGTGATGTGGCGGGAGAAGAAGCTGTTCTGTAACGCGGATTTCTTCCACGCCTCTGCCTATCACTTCATGGGCATTCCCACGGAGCTGTTTACCCCCATCTTCGTGATGTCCCGGGTGTCTGGCTGGACGGCCCATGTTAAGGAGCAGCGTGCCAACAACCGGATTATCCGTCCCAGTGCCGACTACACTGGCCCGGCGGATTCCAAGTGGGTGCCCATTGATGAGCGTCCATAAACTTGGATGGAGGAGGCTTACGCCCCCTCTCCCTTGAGGGGAGAGGGCCGGGGAGAGGGTGGAGCGACCTACACCAGAGTCCGCCATTTTCCCCCTCTCCCTAACCCTCTCCCTCCAGGGGAGAGGGGACCAAAACGAACACAGATTCTCGAGAGACCTCCAATGAATACGAAGTACCGCAAGCACCTCCCAGGCACAGATCTGGACTATTTCGATACCCGCCAGGCTGTGGAAGACATCCAGCCCGGCGCCTACGACACGCTGCCGTACACCTCCCGCATCCTGGCGGAACAGCTGGTGCGCCGTTGTGATCCGGATGCCCTGACGGACTCCCTCAAGCAGCTGATCGAACGCAAGCGGGACCTGGACTTCCCCTGGTACCCGGCGCGGGTGGTGTGCCATGACATCCTGGGCCAGACCGCCCTGGTGGACCTGGCCGGCCTGCGGGATGCCATCGCGGAGAAGGGCGGCGACCCCGCCAAGGTGAACCCGGTGGTGCCCACCCAGTTGATCGTCGACCACTCCCTGGCGGTGGAGCACGCCGGCTTCGAGAAGGACGCCTTCGAGAAGAACCGGGAGATCGAGAATCGCCGCAACGACGACCGTTTCCACTTCATCGACTGGACCAAGACCGCCTTCCGCAACGTGGATGTGATTCCACCGGGTAACGGCATCATGCACCAGATCAACCTGGAGAAGATGTCGCCGGTGATCCAGAACCGTCCGGACGGCGAGGGCAGGCACGTGGCTTTCCCGGATACCTGCGTGGGCACCGACAGCCACACCCCCATGGTGGACGCCCTGGGCGTTATCTCCGTCGGCGTCGGCGGTCTGGAAGCCGAGAGCGTCATGCTGGGCCGTGCCTCCATGATGCGCCTGCCAGACATTGTTGGCGTGGAGCTGAAGGGCAAGCTGAAGCCGGGTATTACCGGTACCGATATGGTGTTGGCCATTACCGAGTTCCTGCGCAAGGAACGGGTGGTAGGCGCCTACCTGGAATTCTACGGCGAAGGGGCCGACAGCCTGACCGTGGGCGACCGGGCCACCATCTCCAACATGACTCCGGAGTATGGCGCCACCGCCGCGATGTTCTACATCGACGACCAGACCATCGACTACCTCAAGCTCACCGGTCGTGAAGACGATCAGGTGGCGCTGGTGGAGAAGTACGCCAAGCATACCGGCCTGTGGGCGGATGCCCTCAAGACCGCCGAGTACGAGCGGGTGCTGACCTTCGACTTGAGCAAGGTGGAGCGCACCCTGGCGGGCCCGTCCAACCCCCACGCCCACCTGCCTACCGCCAAGCTGGCGGAGAGCGGCATAGCCGGTCAATGGGAAGAGGAAGAGGGCAAGATGCCGGATGGCGCCGTCATTATCGCCGCCATCACCAGCTGCACCAACACCAGCAACCCCCGCAACATGGTGGCCGCCGGCCTGATCGCCCGCAATGCCAACAAGCTGGGGCTGACCCGCAAGCCGTGGGTGAAATCCTCCCTGGCGCCAGGTTCCAAGACTGTCAAGATGTACCTTGAAGAAGCCAGCCTGCTGCCGGAGCTGGAAAACCTGGGCTTCGGTGTGGTCGCCTACGCCTGCACCACCTGCAACGGCATGAGCGGTGCCCTGGATCCCGTGATCCAGAAGGAAGTGGTGGAGCGTGATCTCTACGCCACGGCGGTGCTGTCCGGCAACCGCAACTTCGACGGTCGCATCCATCCCTACGCCAAGCAGGCCTTCCTGGCGTCGCCGCCGCTGGTAGTGGCCTACGCCATTGCCGGCACCATCCGCTTCGACATCGAGAAGGATGTACTGGGCCACGACCAGAACGGCAACCCGGTCACCCTGAAAGACATCTGGCCGGACGATGAAGAGATCGACGCCATCGTCAAACAGAGCGTGAAGCCGCAGCAGTTCCGCGACACCTACATTCCCATGTTCGACCTGACCCGGGATAAACAGGCGGCCAGCGAACCGCTATACGAATGGCGCCCCCAGAGCACCTACATCCGCCGCCCGCCATACTGGGAAGGCGGTATGGTGGGCGAAAAGGCCCTCAAGGGCATGCGCCCGCTGGCGGTGCTGCCGGACAACATCACCACCGACCATCTGTCGCCGTCCAACGCCATCCTGATGGACAGCGCCGCTGGTGAATACCTGCACAAGATGGGCCTGCCGGAGGAGGACTTCAACTCCTACGCCACCCACAGGGGCGACCACCTGACCGCCCAGCGCGCCACCTTTGCCAACCCCAAACTGTTCAACGAAATGGTGCGGGACGAGCAGGGCAACGTCAGGCAGGGCTCTCTGGCCCGCATCGAGCCGGAAGGCAAGGTCACCCGCATGTGGGAAGCCATCGAAACCTACATGGAACGCAAGCAGCCGCTGATCATCATCGCCGGTGCCGACTACGGCCAGGGCTCCTCCCGTGACTGGGCCGCCAAGGGCGTGGCACTGGCGGGTGTGGAAGCCATCGTCGCCGAAGGCTTCGAGCGCATCCACCGCACGAACCTGATCGGCATGGGCGTGATGCCCCTGCAGTTCCAGGAAGGCACCACACGCAAGACCCTGGCTATCGACGGCACCGAAACCTACGACGTGGAAGGCACCGCCGCCCCCGGCGCCGAACTGACCCTGGTCATCCACCGCAGGAACGGCGACACCGAACGGGTCCCGGTCACCTGCCGCCTGGACACCGCCGAGGAAGTGGACATCTACAAGGCCGGCGGCGTACTCCAACGCTTCGCCCAGGACTTCCTGGAGTCTGAGGGGGCAGCATGAGCGGCGCACCGCAAGTAAAAATCCCCGCTACCTACATGCGAGGCGGCACCAGCAAAGGCGTCTTCTTCAACATCGAAGATCTCCCCGAACGCTGTCAGCAACCCGGCGAAGCCCGGGACAAACTCCTGATGCGCGTCATAGGCAGCCCCGACCCCTACGAAAAACAGATCGACGGCATGGGCGGCGCCACCTCCAGCACCAGCAAGACCGTGCTGCTGGCCAGGAGCCAGAGCGACGACCACGACGTGGATTACCTGTTCGGCCAGGTGGGCATCGACAGGGCCTTCGTGGACTGGAGCGGCAACTGCGGCAACCTCTCGGCAGCCGTCGGCCCCTTCGCCATCACTAACGGCCTGGTGGACAAGAGTCGGGTACCGGACAACGGCATAGCCACCGTTCGTATCTGGCAGGCCAACATCGGCAAGACCATCGTCGCCAAGGTGCCCATGACCAACGGCGAAGTGCAGGAAACCGGTGACTTCGAGCTGGACGGCGTCACCTTCCCGGCGGCGGAAGTGGCGGTGGAGTTCATGGACCCGGCGGATGGCGAGGGCGCCATGTTCCCCACGGGAAATGTGGTGGATGAGCTGGAAGTGCCGGGTGTGGGGACCTTCAAGGCCACCATGATCAATGCCGGAATACCGACCATCTTCGTCAACGCCGAAGACATCGGCTACCAGGGCACTGAGCTGCAACCGGCCATCAACGGCGACCCGGAAGCTCTGGCTATGTTCGAAACCATCCGCGCCCACGGAGCGGTGAAGATGGGACTGATCAAGACGCCGGAGGAAGCCGCTAACCGGGGGCATACCCCCAAGGTAGCCTTTGTTTCTGCGCCCAAGGACTACGTCAGTTCATCCGGCAAAGAGATCAAGGCCAGCGACATTGATGTGCTGGTCCGGGCCCTGTCCATGGGCAAGCTTCACCACGCGATGATGGGAACGGCGGCTGTGGCGATTGCCACAGCTTCTGCAGTGTCTGGGACACTAGTGAATCTTGCCGCCGGGGGAGGGGATCGCACATCTGTGACCTTTGGGCATCCTTCCGGGACGTTGCAGGTTGGGGCTGAGGCTTCTCTGGTGAATGGGGAGTGGACTGCGAAGAAGGCTGTTATGAGTCGTAGTGCTCGGGTGCTTATGGAAGGTTGGGTTAGGGTGCCTGGGGATTCGTTTTAGTTCGCGAGCTGAATTATTTGGAATTGGGCTCTTTATGTGATTGCCGCCTTGGATTTTGCTCTTGGCGGCTTTTTTGTGTTTGCGGTGTGGGTTTTGGTGGGATATCTTAACGTTTGGTTAACTAGTGAAAATGGATCTTACAATCATTTTCATATTCTTCCTGTCAATATAAGAATTTGGTACCGGCTATAACTTACTGTATATATAGTTCTTAATAACGAAGTTTGCCGCTGGCGGGGAATGTAGGGAGTCTAAAGTGAGGATTTATAATGGATACCAATGATCATCCGATAATCAAGAATTTTAAGATTATTGGCCTTCACGGCTATAAAGACGTTGTTATCGATTTTGATTCACCTGTACGAATAGTTATTGCGGAGAATGGCGCTGGTAAGACTACTATTTTGTCGGCGCTACATTCGTTTTTGACGTGCAAGTTTCATAATTTAAGAGCTATAGATTTCGAAGAGATGCGGTGCGTCTTCTACAATCTTGACGAAGAGATAGTGCTTAAGAAAAAGAATTTAGAAAATTTTTCTTCTGTAGGAATAGAGGCTATTGAAAACATTCTACAGTTTTCCGATTCAGACGAGGAAAGCATTGTAGCTTACATTACCACAGAGTTTGACGCTGATGACATGAGTAGTGTGCGTCGATCAGCTATCGGCCAAGAACTGTTTGCGAACTCACCATGGCATTGGGATACGATACATGAGCTTTTTTCTGAAGCACTTGAGCAGTTTGACTCATCTATTGATACCGAAACACGTGCAGTAGCAAAAAATATTAAGCATGCGATTGGTGATATTGAAATACTATACTTACCGACATATAGGAGGATCGAAAAGCTTTTTGAGAAAGATAAAGCAAGAAATTCAAGGAAACGAGGTCTTGCTCTATCCAGGCGGAGGATAGGCCATTCTCCTGCCATCAGGTCCCAAATGAACTATGGACTCTCTGATGTTGAGGATAGATTGGCCGCTCTGACAGAGGATGTGCAACGAAGAACGAATACTGGTTACCGTGAGATCAGTGCGAATATTATTGATGATCTTCTTGCAGGAAAAGCAAAAAGATCGAAACCTGATTTCTCAGAGTTACCTGAGCTGGAAACTTTGAAGCTATTTTTCTCTCGGATAGGTGGCTCTAAGCCGATGGGCGATAGCTATTTTGATAGGATTCAAAAGATATACGAGAAGAAAGATTATGATGATGGCGGGGATAGGGATACCTTAATGTATTTCTTATCAAAGCTGTCCCAAGTGGTTAACCAGACGAAGCAGCTAGAATCTACGATAGAGAATTTTGTCAGCAAAGCAAATACATATTTAGGGAGTACAAGTGATGTAAAAACCTTTAACTACGATCCGGAAAGCATGAGGATTGCTGTTATCAATAAATGGACCTCTGACGAGGTCAAGTTGAACGATCTTTCTTCAGGTGAAAAGCAAGTTGTTTCGTTGCTTTCTTACTTATTTCTTTACCCTTCTAACAAGATTATATTAGTCGACGAACCGGAGTTGTCTCTGTCTATAGATTGGCAGCAAAGGATTCTCGTAGATATGGTTGCCGCTCCATCTTGTAAGCAGCTTTTGGCTATTACTCATTCCCCTTTTATTTTTGATAATGAATTAGATTCTTATGGGGCGCCGTTAAAAATTACAAGAAAGGCAAAAGTAAAGGAATAAAGATGTCTTCGGAATATTATGTCGAGCATGTGCGAGAAGCTAGAAAGCGGTCGTCGGTTTTAAAGATCAAAGTTTTAACTGTCCGTTCTGGGGATAGGCAATCACCTATTTTTATATATGAGGGTAAGACTGATGTGGGGCCGTACGAAACGTGGATAAACCGTATTGATAACGACCTACATTACAAGTGTATACCAGGAGAGGGAAAGGCGCAGGTGTTAGAGTTTAGGGAATCGGTCCATAATTCTAGCTCTTCCGATTTTTCATCGCTCTATTTTTTTCTTGACAGGGATTTTGATGGACTTAGAGGCTATCCTAATACCAAGGATACGTTCTGCTTAGATGCGTACTCATTTGAAAATTATTTAGTAACCTGTGAGGTTTTAGTATCCATATTAACTGACGAGTTTGAATGTGCAGCTGAACCTGAAGCTATTCAAGATGTTCGAGACTTATATGAAAAAGTTTCAGCCGATTTTTGTGAGGCAATGGCAGACGCCAATTTTAGGATCTTTCTTGCGGCAAGATATGGGTTAGATAGAGGGCGATTAGAGAATAGGATTAATCGGTTCGTGAATATAAAGGTCGACGCTGTTGAAAGATTATACAACTCAAATACTGTCAACGATCTGATTCCATTGGCGAACAGCGCTCCCGAGCGTGAAATAGACTCTGCGATGAAAGACTTCAATGATATCGAGAACCCTATGAAAAGTTATAGAGGAAAGTACATGTTATTGTTCTTCTTGACTTGGTTAGATTTTTTGGCCTCATCTCGGCGATGTGGCTCGTTTCCGTTCAAGAGAGCTGAGAATATAAAATTTAATAGAGCAACTATGTCCGAGCGATCCTTGGCAAGCCGGTCGCCATTACCTGAAGGTTTAAAGGAGTTCATTCTTTCGATCTAATCGGTTGTTGTCGGTTGTTGTCCATGAACGAGCGCAAGAGACAGGCACATACTAAGAAGAAAGCTTCATCCGGTGTCCTTGGTGGTTGGTGAAGGGCAGGGAACTCAGTTCGATCGGTGGGAATCAGCTTTTGGCGACAGGTTTACTAGAAAATCATTGAATTTCGCCGAATCTTACTCACGTCCGGTCCCTGGCAGTAGCCAGTAGGGTGTAAGTCAGGGGAGAGGCGTTACGTCAGCCAGCGGATCGTCGTCGGTCCAGGTGAGCCCGCCGGTTGTCGTGGAATCGGTCTTCGAACTCAGTGGCTTCGGCAAGCCATTCCTCGGTACTCAGGCCGAGTCTTTCCAAGATCGGTAGCTGGCGCTCCGGGATGTGTCCACGCTTGTCGGGATTGATGATTCGCCCGGTGTAATCCACCAGTTCCAGGTAGTCGTTCAGTGAGAACAGAATGCCCCGTTGCGGTTGGTTTCTGACCGCCCCCTCGAAGTTTAGTAGTGGTTTGACGGGGAGGCGGAATTGCTTCAAAAAGAGCTGTTCACCTTGGGACTGGACCGCTTCTGGCAGATTGAACCTGGGAGCTATTCGTTCCTGGATACTGGTGTAGTTGGACGTTTCCGGTGTTTCTGCCATGGCTGCTCGAACCGGGTTCAGGTCTACATAGGCCATGCAGCTCGAAAAGATCGAGAATGCCTGTCCCCGAGACAACCGAGCTATCACCTTGATGGGGGGGGTGTTCAGGCTCTGACCCTCACCCAAAATCAAAGATCACGGCAGCGAATACCAACAGCACGAAGCCATGCCCAGCAACCATGAACACCCATGCCCGGAGCCGGTCAGCCCTCGTTGTATATCGCTTTACATCCGATGTTTTGAGCTGACGGTTGTCTACATCAGTAAAGAAAAATTCTGGTAATGCGACAGCGTATGCGTACCATACCAGCCGCCCGCCAACCCCATCCCACGGGCAGGGACGGGGCTTGCCTTCTGCCATGATGGCTTTCTCGATTCTCGCCATGGACAAACGGCCAAAAACCAGCCAGGAAACCATGACCGTTAGCAGGCATCCGGCGAACACAAATGCAAATATGAGCTCTCCATCCATGCGTCAGTCGCCCGTAAAGTAGTCGTAGATTCTTCCAAAAAGGTTCTGGCCACGCTCGTCAGCTTGATACGCGGCGTAAGCACCAACGGCAACTGCGGAGCCAATCATCAGCGCCCATCCCCAGGGTGTGGCTGCTAATGCGACTCGGGCCATAGTCATGGCTACCGTTTTGCCAGTGACAAACCCTGCTGAGGTGGCGCCAGCCAGACCGCCGGTTTGCGCAACGAGTTCCCGCTCCCACTCTTCCTCATTCCGGTAGCTCTGGTAAACCTTGTTGGCCCTGAATCCCACATCCGCCACAATGATGCCACGTCCGGCATATTGCAGGCCCTGAGAAAAACGGCTGACAGCCTGGCCTTCATGCATGTCGGCGACATGAATCCCACGTCCCTTATGCCGTTCAGCCAATGTGACACCGCGATCGGCTCCGGTGATCGCGGTACCTTTGTTCTTGCCAAAGTCAGAACCCGGAGCCAGTCGTTGTAGTTCTTGCTGGAAGTAACGGTTAAGCCGCTCGTAGGTCGATTGAACGTTTTGCCTCAACTGGGCTTTCGTCTGAGCAGGGCCTCGTCCCACTCGGGAGAACTCGTTCAGCTTTACAAGCGCCTCCTGGTACTGACTCAGCGCATTCATAAAACTGTTCGTCCTGGCACCAAGAATCGTGGCTCCCATACCGGCAGCCGAGTTGGTACTGCTGGCATTGTCTGGATTTAGTTGACTCTGAACCCACTCGACAAATAACGCCAACCGAACCGTGTCCTGCCCATGCTGGTCCACGCAGCAGCCAAGCCGCTGTCTGGACTTCTCGGGTAGGCTGTTAAGCATATTGCTGACCGCCTGATCCTGCGGGCTCGGATCGATCGCGAGACAGTAGGCATAGTCCTTGGATACGGATTG
The DNA here is from genome assembly GCF_045449695.1 of Marinobacter shunpengi. Taxonomy (NCBI): domain Bacteria; kingdom Pseudomonadati; phylum Pseudomonadota; class Gammaproteobacteria; order Pseudomonadales; family Marinobacteraceae; genus Marinobacter; species Marinobacter shunpengi. The sequence continues at coordinate 390,819 of NZ_JBJJKZ010000012.1, read as the reverse complement.
ACAGCCAAACATCGCTTGACGAGCTCTCGCGTAGTCGTCGAGGGCTGCTGAGGGTTCACAAAAATCAGAAAGGGTGGACGAGTGTCGGGGGATGACGATATCCGTCATGGCGAGGCTCCTGTATCTATCCTTGAAATTGCACTATTTCAGAGAACTACTATAAATCTTGAAATAGAAGCGTCCTGATGCCGTATGCCCTGAACCGAACGTTCGGACAACGTCTCTGGTCCGGTCTACGAACCGTAGAAAGTATTCCACACCAATCTACGTCCGGCAACCTCCTGCCTCAACGTAACGGTGATTTGACGAGATGTCTTCTGACCGGGAAAACGGTCATCGTGACCATGAAAAGATTAGAGTCAGGCATAGCTAAAAGAAGAAGCTTTTGGTGGTTGTCCTGGTACCGTTCTTCGAACTCAGCGGCTTCGGCAAGCCATCCGTTGGTACTGAGTTCGAGTCTTTTCAGGATGGGCGGTTGGTGTTCCGGTATGTGTCCGCGCTTGTTGGGATTGATGATCCGCCCCGGTGTAATCCACCAGTTCCAGATAATCATATAGACTGAAGAGCGTCCCCCTTTGTAAAGCTGTCAAGACACACAAAAGCAAGAAAGGCTGTGAGAAAAACGAATGAGAGACGGACAGGCGTAATCACTGTGCTCTATTTGCGGATACGGAGGCTGCGATGAAAGTGATATCGATAGGCATGCGCCTGATCTTGCCCGGCGCGTTCGTTCTGTTCCTCACCGGTTGTTCGATAACATCCCATATGGGGCCCCCTGAGGGAGGGCTTGAAAATCTGGAATTTGGTAAGACACCAAGTGCTGCCGATACCGTCAACCTGGCGAAGGGCTGGGAGTTCAGTCCAATCGGCGAGAATGAGCTTTTGGCGACAGGTTTGGGTTTAGATCACGAATTTTCACCACATCTGGCCCCTGGCAGCCGTCAGTAGGATGTAAGTCGGGGGAAGTGGGGGCGTCAGGCCGTGGATCGTCGTCGGTCCAGGTAGTCGTTTGGCGAAAACAGGATGCCCCATTGCGGTTCGTTCCTGACAGCCCCTTCGAAATCGAGTAGCGGTTTTCGCCACAGCGCCTTGCTCTCAAGGCGCTCAGTGGATTAGTCGGTTAACGAATTACCCGGACCGGACCCTAATTGACCCGAACCGGGTCATGGCTCGGTTGCCACTCCATGATCAGTGACATGTCTTCCGGATTGAACGGGCAGGAAAAGTGTTCGTGCACGATCCGCCATTGCTCACCATCCCGACGCCACACCTGGGTGCCGCGCATCCAGCCACCCTGTTTCTCGCCATCTAACGTCGCCCCGCAATAGGTCAGGCTGTGAGCCACTGCCAGCGAATTGGAGGCCTCCACCTTCAGATCGTACATTTCAAAAAAAGGATCGCCGGGGCAGGACTCCATACATTTTCCCCAGTGCTCCCGGTACGCCGCTGCCCCTTCCACCTGCAAGGCAAGAATGGCATCAAACGAACGAATGTCAGTGTGATACAGCGCCATGACCGCATCCAGGTCATTGTTGGCAGCAGCCTCCATCCAGCGCTGTGAGAGGGTTTTGATGGTGGTTTCGATATTCATGATCGGGCTCCCTGGTTAGATAGACTCATCCATGAGTCGAATTGGGGAATGCCTTTTCGACAGCGCCGCCGGATTTTTTGTGGGACTTCGTATGGATCTGTTCAGACAAAGCATTTCCCAAAGGCGCGAAATAACGTCATGTCCCCTTTAACCCGAACCTTTCGGAGCGCGAGGGCGGCCAGCACGTTGTACTCGCGGGAGACGACCTTGAGCCAGGTTGCCGAGTCGGCGGTCACTGTGATGTCCGCTTCTCCCACATGGTCGCGTTCGATGGTGAGTTGGCTGTCCTTTATCTCGATCGTGGCCTGGATCTTCTCGTCGCCGGTAAAGGTCCAGTGATAGCGGGCGTCCACCCCTTTGGCACGGCCCCGCTGGAAGCTGAGTGGCATCATGCGCAGGAGCATGTCCACGGATTGCGGACGAATCTGTGGGCGAACCCGTTTGATTTCCTTGTGAGGGAACCGTTGTCCCGCGTGTTTTTCGGCGTCCGAGTGGGGTAGCACGTAGACGGTTTCCTCCTGTTCCGTTAACGGCCGCAGTACCTGCTTGACGTAACTCTTCTTGTCTTCGAGGAAGGGGTTGATGGCATCCTCGCCGGCCGGGCAGACGGCTAGGCAGTAGGCCGCCTTGTAGCCGGGCTTGAAGGACAGGGACTGCCAGATGGAGGCCGTTTCCCCATCCGTGAAGCGCTTGCGGTAGTCCTTGGCGCTTTTGGCATCGGCGAGGGTATGGACCCAGTCGCCGAAATTGCCCAGGAACTCACGGTAGTTATGGGTGAAGCAGCTCATGAAGTCGAAGCCACCGTCGGTCTTGATGGCACCCACGGGGCAGGCCGCCACGCACAGGTTGCAGCCCAGGCAGGGGTTGTAGTCGATCGGTTTATCGTAGGCGGTGGCTTCCTCGCCGATGAGTATGGTGCCCAGGAGCACGAAGCTGCCGAACTTCGGGTGAATGACGTTCCGGTGCAGGCCGATCATCCCCAGCCCGGCTTCCACCGCAACGGGCTTGTGCGACACCATCCAGCCGCGCCCGGGAAGCTGCACCTCCATGGGAAAGGCGGCGACGGCATTGCAGGCGGGGATGCCCTGGGCCTCCAGTGCACGGACGATTCGTCGGGCCGTGTCATTCACGTCGTCATAGACGGCGTGGAATTCCTGATTGGCGACGGAGCGGGCGGGCGAGCGTACCGGTTCGCGGTTCATTCTTATGACAAACGACAGTAGCGCCTTCGCAGGCTCGAACACCTTGCCGATATAGGGGCGGTCCATTTCCAGCGCTGGCCGGTTGACCTCCACCAGGCCGACATCGTCAGCACCGCATTCCAGGGCCAGGTCCTTCAGGAAGGTCGCGTCAATAGGACCTGAACGTTTTTGGGCGGCGCCGTTGGCGCGAACCTTTACAACAGTGGGGTGGTTGTCCATCTTCATGCCGGCCTCCGGGGCTGTGGGTTGAACCAGGAATCATTGAATGCAAGGCACTGTGCGCTCCGGTGAAGGGTTTTCCATTCGGGGCGGTTGTTCAGTGGCCGTTTTATATTTCGGCCATCATATTATGATCATAATATAATTTATGCAAGGGATGGAGGAAGGGAAGTGCCAGTGCAATCGACCTCGAATGGGTGAAGAGATTGCTGGGGTGCAGGAGTGAGTATTGAGCCAGTAAGTTCTGGTCCGAGGGCTTTCAGTGTAAAATGTTCCGACAGGGTGATTGAGAAAAACAGCAGTTATCAAGGACGGGCCACGCTAAAGTCATCAAGACGGGACTACAACCATTAAGGATATAGGTACCGCGCAGAACCCTCGCCATCGCATCTTCGGCTCTATGCTGGAAATTCGCCTAAAGGAAGTTGAATGGAACAGCCACCGATCGATATGAACCCCTTCAACGACTTCGAGTCGGCTAGTCGTGCCGTTCTCCGTTTCCTTCATGATCGAATAGACATGGGCTTGTGGATGATGACACGGACCGAGGGCCATGACTGGATCGTGCTTCAGGCAGATGATCACCGGTACGGTGTAGAGGAGGGGACCGTGTTCCAGTGGGTGGATAGCTATTGCTCTCGCATGGCCCGGGGAGAGGGTCCAAGAGTGGCGCCCAACGCCTCTGAAGTGGCTGTTTATGCGGAAGCGCCCATCAATGAACAGATTGAGATAGGTGCGTATATCGGAGTTCCTGTATGCAGAAATGACGGTTCATTGTTTGGCACGCTCTGCGCGATTGACCCTAGTGCGAAAAGGGAGTCAATGGAGAACGAACTCCCGCTCGTTGAGTTGTTGGGAAAGCTTCTTGGAACCGTGTTATCGAGTGAACTGTTGGCTGTCGATATAGAAAGGGCTCTGGAGAAGAGCCGGCGTGAAGCAACAACGGACGATCTGACAGGTCTTGTCAATCGACGCGGTTGGGGGGCAGCCATTGAGGCGGAAGAAGCCAGGGCCGGTCGGTATGGCAGTCCTACGAGCATAATGATCGTCGATGTGGATGGTCTCAAAGAGATCAACGACACCCAGGGGCATGCCCAGGGAGATGATTTGCTATGTCGTGTGGCTCTGGCCCTCAAGGACGCTGTAAGAGAAAGCGACCTGGTAGCTCGACTTGGTGGTGATGAGTTCGGGGTCATGGCAGTCGAATGCGGCCGGACTGAGTTGGATAGCCTTCTTGATAGGGTACGTTCGTCCTTTGCCAGGAACGGTGTTGCGGCCTCGATAGGTACAGCTACCCGTGATCCGAAGCTCGGACTGCTGGGTGCTATATCCGATGCTGACCGACAGATGTATGTTGAGAAAACAGCCCGACGCCGAAAGGTAGGTGGTTCAGGGGGCAGGCAGGATTAAAGCCGTGCACAATCAGAGCCTGGATTACGGTAGCGCTGTTATTGGCGGTAGTCCTCTTTGCCTGCACCACCTCATTAGTGTCTGAGGCCGGCTTACTAAAGAGCGCGACATCGAAATTAGCCAGCGCGGCGTTGCTCCAGTATTTCAAACAGCCCCATACCTGCCAGCATTGCCGCGACGAACACTATAGCCTTGAGTTCGCCTGCTCCCAATGCCACCAGGGCAGGGCCCGGGCAGAAGCCGGCCAGACCCCAGCCCACGCCGAAGCCCAGTCCACCCAAAATCAGGCGCTTGTCCAGGTGTGTGGCGGTGGGTAGACGCAGGGGCACGCCCAGCCATGAGCGGTTTCGGCCCCTGGCGAGCCGGAAGCCTACCAGGCCAACGGCCACCGCAGCCCCCATCACCAGTGCCAGGGAAGGATCCCAGGCGCCAGCAAGATCCAGGAAGGCCAGTACCTTGGCCGGATTGGCCAGGTCGGACACCAGTAGGCCCAGTCCGAATACCAGGCCGGTGATCAGTGCGGAAAGAAGGTGGCGGTTCATATCAGTTCCCCAGCAGATGACGGGCGACGTAGACAGTGGCAAAGCCGGTGGCCATGAAGCAGACGGTGGCCACCAGGGAGCGCGGCGACAGCCTGGAGATCCCGCAGACCCCGTGCCCGCTGGTGCAGCCGCTGCCGCACCGGGTGCTGATGCCAACAATCAGGCCAGCGATGACCAGTATCGGGTAGCTGGCGGCGATGGTCAGTTCCGGAGCAGCCCATGCCACTGTCCAGATCACGGGCGCCAGTACCAGGCCCGCGACGAAGGCCAGCCGCCAGCCGACATCCCCTGCCTGGGGTCGCAGCAGACCACCCACAATGCCGGATATGCCGGCAATGCGACCGTTGAGCAGCAGGAACGCCACCGCCGCCAGGCCGATGAGGGCCCCGCCGGTCAGCGCCGATACCGGGGAAAATGCATTCCAGTCTACAGTCACGATGCTTCTCCTTTGGGTTGGCAATAGAGTTCATAGAGCGTCTGGAGCAACACCAGCACGCTTTTGTCGGCAATTCGGTAGTGGATATGCTTGCCCTGACGTCGGGTGGCCACCAGTCCTTCCCGGCGCAGCACTCCCAGCTGCTGGGACAGGGTAGGCTGGTGAATTGCCAGCCGTGTCTCCAGATCGCTCACGCACAGTTCTTCCTGGCTAAGCTGGCAAAGCAGCAGCAGCCGGTCCTCGTGTGCCAATAACCGCAGCATGGCGGTGGCTTCACCGGCATTCTCGCGCATTTGGGCCACACTCAGATGGGAGGTATCAGCCATCAGATCATCTCTCTTCACTAAAACAATATATTGTCAGATATTATGTATAAAAGTATATTGATTTTATCGTCGGACCGGAATACAGGAGAACCCCCATGCGTCCCCAGGTAGAAGCCTTCCTCGACCCGGACACCGAAACCTGGAGTTACGTGGTGTACGAAGGCGCAGGTGGCCATGCTGTGGTCATAGATCCGGTGCTGGATTACGATCCCAGGGCGGGCCGGACCAGCACCGCAGGTGCCCAGCGCCTGGTGGACTTTGTGAAGCGGCACAATCTCACCGTCGACTGGGTGCTGGAGACCCACGCCCATGCCGACCATCTTTCCGCTGCACCCTTTGTGCGTGATCAGGTAGGCGGCCGGCTGGCCATAGGCGAGCATATCCGTGAGGTGCAGGCGACATTCCACGAGGTGTTTAATCTGGGGAAGGAATTCCTCTGCGACGGCAGTCAGTTCGACCACCTGTTCAGCGATGGCGAGACCTTTTCTGTCGGCGAGCTGAAAGGCCGGGTGATTCATGTGCCGGGTCATACCCCGGCAGACATGGCCTGGCTGATCGGCGATGCCCTTTTCGTGGGCGACACCCTGTTTATGCCCGATAGCGGTACTGCCCGTTGCGATTTCCCGGGGGGCGATGCCGGTACCCTGTATCGCTCCATCCGGAAGCTTCTGACCTTACCCGAGCAAACCCGTGTATTTGTCTGTCATGACTATCCCGGAGGCCGGCGAGAATACGCTTGCCAGACCACCGTCGGTGAGCAGAAACACCACAACATCCATATCCGTGAAGGTGTTAGCGAGGCGGAATTTGTCAGTATGCGGGAGGCGAGGGATGCCACTCTGGAGATGCCGCGACTGATACTGCCCTCGGTGCAGGTGAATATACGGGGCGGGCGAATGCCGCCGCCGGAAGGCAACGGGGTAAGCTACCTGAAACTCCCCATCAACCGCTTGTAAGGAAAAAGTCAGGAAGAAGCAAAGAAGGGCAAAGCGGAAAACGCAAAGGACGACGAGTACCTGCCCATCGTAATAAAAAACCCCAGCCAGGCAGGCCAGGGTTTTCTGAAGTGCTAGAGTCGAGTGGTGATTAGTTATTAACCAACCAACGGTTGGCATATTCGCGCATTACCTCTCCAGGTTCGCCGCCCGTACCGCCGATGGGGGCAAAGTGAGTGCCGGACGTTGTCTCCTGGCTATAGCGAGTCGAGTTACGACGGCAGTTGCTGGCATTGAAGGGCAGTGCCGGGGCCAGCACGTCACCGGTGCTGAAGATGCAGACAACGTCAACATCGCTAGCCACGGGGCGATCGATCCGGGTGGTGTAAACGGTGTCGGGCTGAACGGCGATCACGCAATCCGCATCCAGGCGATTCGCAGCATTGAAAGAACCACCGCCACCTTGAGAGTGACCAGAGGTACAGACTTTGGGATCTGACCCAACAATGTTGCTGTAACGGCTCTTCGCCTGGTTAACCGCGCTTTCCACATCCCTGCCATTTCCGGACTGGGTAGTGGTGGCAGCGGCGACCAGGACACACTGCTCTGCAACAGACTCCAGCATGCCGCTGTATGCGCTTACGGTACCGCCGGTCCCGTTGCCCCAGCCCAGAATGTTGTAATTACCGCTACCACCGCTCGGTACAAAGAACCGAGCGCCGGAACCTCGTTCGGTGTCAACGTCGCAGGCACCGCCGCCGCCACCACCGACGGCCAGCGCCGAGCCTGACATAAAAAGTCCTGAGGCCAGAACGGCTGCAATGCTTCCAAGTTTCATCTTTGTTGACAGTTTCATAACAAACCCCTTTGTTTGTACGTTATGTTGATATTTTTTACACTTGAACAAATGCATGAAAAGTAACGATTCAAATTACAACCATGAAAACGTACTGAAAGCACCTGCGCCCAAACCTGACGTCTAGCGTCTGGTGCAGGGTCACAAATAGGGTAAAAGCCAGGCTTTCCTCTTGCTATCACACGAAATTCAAAAATAGATATATTCGTGGAATCTCAAAGTAATTAATAATGACCCTTTGCACAGAAGGGAAGCACGACAGGTATGATGATCCATAGCCTTGGAAGAGGTCGTTCTTCGCCTCAGGGGCTTAATAAAGTTCAGTATTTTTAGTGGCCTGGGGGGGCTATTACATAGCGATTACGAGTCTTTCATCTTATTAATTTCCAGTAGCTCAACATCAAATACCAGCACGGCATTCGGGCCAACGTATTGTCCTGCTCCTTCCTCTCCATAGGCAATGTCGGAAGGAATATACAGCTCCCACCTGGAGCCTACTGACATCAACTGGAGTGCTTCGGCCCAACCTTCGATGAGTCGCTTGACTTCAACGGTGTACGGTTCATTACGGCTGTAGGTACTGTCGAATTCGGTGCCATCGACATAGGTACCTCGATAGTGCACAGTCACTTCATCGTCTGCCGTCGGGTTATAGTCACCATCACCTTCGGTGATGACCTTGTACTGCAAACCGCTCTCAGTGATTACCACGCCGTCCTTATTGGCATTCTCCGCCAGGAAGGCTTCTCCTTCCCGTTCGTTTTTCTCAGCCTCCACGGCCCGTTCTGCGTCTTTCTTTTTATTATGAATCCGCTGATAGATTTCGATGGTGGCGGCGATTTCTCCATCGGACATTTTCATTTCGTCGCCGTCAAATACCTCTCGCATCGCCGTCGCCAGCATGTCGACATCCAATGCAACGCCCTCGGCCTTGAAGTTCTTTGCCAACTCAGCGCCATAGGCATAGCTGTAACGGTCATCCAGATCGTCAAAGAATGGCTGTTCTTCGTTAGCTACTGTTGTTTTCTGTTCTGACTCCCCGGGTTGAGACTGTTCACTGTAGGCTCCCATGGATACCGTGCCTATCAATAATGCCACGGCAGCGACTGTGTATTTTCTCATGTGACTTCCTCACTGAACTGAAATTAAAGAACCAACATTATAAGAATGTCGAAGCAGAAATTATTCACGCAAATAATAAAAAACCTCAACCATATAGGCTGAGGTTTTTAAAGAGCTGGCGCTAGAAGCGATTAGTTAACCAACCAACGCTCGGCATATTCACGCATTACGTCGCCAACGGCGCCGCCATCACCGGAGGTCGGCGTAAAGTGAGTACCAGAAGTAAGTTCCTGGGTGTACCTGGTTGAGTTGCTACGGCAATTCCTGCCGTTAAACGGTGATGCCGGTGCCAGGGTATCCCCTGTGCTGAAGATACAGACAACGTCGACGTCGCTGGCTACCGGACGATCAATGCGGGTGGTGTAGACGGTGTCAGGCTGAACGGCGATGACGCAGTCTGCATCCAGGCGATTCGCGGCGTTGAAGGAACCACCGCCACCCTGGGAATGGCCAGACGTACAGACCTTCGGATTGGAACCAACAATGTTGGCGTAACGGCTCTTCGCCCGGTTAACCGCGTTTTCCACATCCCTACCGTCGCCGGACTGAGAGGTAGTGGCTGCCGCCACCAGGATACATTGCTCCGCGACAGACTCCAGCATACCGTCGTAGTTGCTCACGGAACCACCGGTACCGTTACCCCAGCCGAGGATGTTGTAGTTACCATCACCACCGCTGGGTACAAAAAATTCTGCGCCCAACGACCTTTCGGTGCTGACGCTGCAATCACCGCCGCCACCGCCGCCGACAGCGAGTGCGGAACCTGACATAAAGAGCCCTGACGCGAGGACGGCGGCTATGCTCCCCAGTTTCATTTTTGTTGACATTTTCATAAGAAACCTCTTTTTTATAATTTACGTTGTAACTTTGATCTTTACATAACCTAATGGAAAGTAAGAGTTCAGATTACAACCAAATAACCACACTGATCTGTACCTGAGCTCAGACCTGAAAGGGGTCTTTGCACCAGGATCCAGGGAAGTGTAAAAGCGAGGTTTATCTCCTGCTATCACCCGGAAGCCGCAAAGAATCTCCTGGCGGAATGTCGAGTGATCAAATTTTGCACTAAATCATCTTTCTTTCATATTTGCCAACATGGACACATTGGGTGTAACTCTAAATGCGAAAAACGTGCGTGAATGGAATATGGGGTTTTTCTATTGTGGGAAAGCGCATACGTGTCGATCAGGTCAGGTTTCGCACGACAAGTTACCAGTAGGTCGCATACAGCTGATCTACGTTGACCAAGGAGCACTGAATCATGACGACCACACCAAAGAACAGAATCTGCCTCTGGTACGACGGCACTGCCGAGGAAGCAGCATGCTTTTACGCCGATACGTTTCCGGATTCGGAGGTCCTTGCCGTTAACCGTGCACCGGGGGATTATCCCGCAGGCAAAGCGGGAGATGTTATCACCGTTGAGTTCACTGTATTGGGTATTCCATGCCTGGGACTTAATGGCGGGCCAGCGTTCACGCACGATGAGGCGTTTTCATTTCAGGTAGCCACGAGAGACCAGGCTGAAACGGATCGCTACTGGAATGCCATTGTCGGCAACGGAGGCAAGGAAAGCGCCTGCGGCTGGTGCAGGGACAAGTGGGGAATCTCCTGGCAGATAACCCCGATCGTACTGACCGAGGCCGTTACCGATCCCGACCCCGCCAGGGCCAAGCGGGCCTTTGAGGCGATGATGCAGATGAGGAAAATTGATATCGCTACGATTGAGGCCGCGGTTCGCGGCTAGCCGTTATAGGGACGTGTCGATTTCGTTTCCTTCAGCCCGACTAGTCAGGGAGTCAGACAGATTTTCCTTCCTGCAAACGAACGGAGCTGGACACCATGAAACTGTACGGAGCCCCCCCGACCCGCGTTCTGCGCGTTATCTGGTTGTTGAATGAACTTGGCCTGGAGTATGAGATGCTCCCGGTGGATCTCCTCAACGGTGAGCAGATGAACCCGGAGTTCCTGGCCCTCAATCCTGCGGCGAAGGTGCCGGTTTTGATCGACGATGGTCTTGTGATGACTGAGTCCGCCGCGATCCAGCTCTACCTGGCGGAGAAGCATCCCCAGGCCGGGCTTATTCCGGAAACCGTGGAGGACAGGGGCCAGATGTATCGCTGGATATTCTTCCTGGTGACCGAGATCGAACAGCCCCTGTGGCGAATTGGTCGGCACACACTGTTGTATCCGGAAGACAAGCGACTGCCCCAGGATATCGCCCTGGCAAGACAGGAGTGCATAGACATGGTGGCCGTGCTTGAGCAGCACATGGAGGGCCGGGAGTTCCTGGTGGGCGACCGGCTCAGCGTGGCCGATTTCAACGCGGCGTATACCCTTGACTGGGCAAACGAGGAGGAGATGCTCGGCGACGCGCCAAGGTTGCGGGAGTACCTGGCGTGGATGTACGCCCGGCCCACCGCGCCGCCGACCATCGCCGAGTCCTTCGCTGCCCTGGAAACCTGATCAGGGCCAGCCGTTCCGGCTCGGAGGAAGTTACTGCAGGTTCAGTTCGTAGACCGCCTCGTTGTTGCCGTTCACTTCCAGGAAGCTGGCGTTCATGGCGTTGTCGGCCACGAAGTTGCGGGCGCGGTCGGTGTTGGGCACCCGGAACACCACGGTCAGGTCCACGCTGGCGGAAATGGGTGCAATGGACCAGTTCTCATCCGCAGTCGGGGTAACCGGGCTGTTGTCGCGGATGTAATTGGCCAGCACGGTGCGGTTGGCGTCGGGTGAGTTGATCACCACATGGTCGCTGCCGGTTCCCGGGAACACGCCCCCGTTAGCCCGGTAGTTATTGCTGGCGACGATGAACTCCTGGTCCGACGTGACCGGCTGGCCTTCGAACTGCAGGTCCACGATGCGTTGGGCACCCGGGTTCAGTACGTTGCAGGTACCGTCGGTCCTGGGGGGGCGGGTGACGTCAATCTGGTAGGTAACACCATCGATGACATCGAAATTGTAGGTGGGGAAGCCGGTGAAGTTCACCAGTTCCTGGGGGGCGGTGGAATCCACGTCGATCTGGTTGAACTGGGAGGCAGAGCACTCCAGCCAGCCCCGGAGTTCATCGCCGTTGAGTTTCACCGCCATCAGGGTGTTCGGATACAGGTAGAGGTCGGCGGCGTTACGCAGGGTGAGTTCTCCGGCGGGCACGGTGGTGAAGCTGCTTTCCTCGGCACAGATACCTTCACGGTCGCAGGCCTTGAACGGTGCGGCGGCGGAAAGCACTGGCAGGTCCTGCAGGTTGACGTCCCCCTGGATCAGTTCCTCCACATAGGCCTTCTGGGCGTCGCTGACGATCTGGATCGACGGGTCGTCCTTTACCACTGCCAGGAAGGAGAACATATCGGCGGTGGACTCGCCGATGGGGGTGCCCATGTAGTTGCGGGTGGCCTGGTCATCCCCGGCCAGCAGGGCGGCGATGATGCTGTCCGCATCCACCACGGATTCGCCGTCCACCTGGATCGGCCGCGCCTCGACCAGGCTGTCCGCCACGGTCCAGGCGTCGTTGTCCACATTGTACTCCAGGGTCAGGTCGATGATGCCCAGGTGGCTGCCCCAGTAGCCGGGCATCACGGCGGGAATGCCCTTGATGGTGCCCTTGTCGATGTCCACTTCCGCGGTGTCCGCGAAGGCGTCGGAGGGAAACACGAGGTGGCTGTGGCCGAACATGATGGCGTCGATACCCTCTACTTCCGAGAGGTACCAGGTACTGTTCTCAGCCTTGGCGTCCTCGCTGTAAGCCTGGGTGCTGACGCCTGAGTGAGGAATGGCCACGATCAGGTCAGCTCCCTTTTCCTTCATCTCCGGCACGAATTTTTCGGCGGTGGCGCGAATGTCCTTGGCAATCACTTTGCCGGTCAGGTTGTCCTTGTCCCATTGCATGATCTGCGGGGGCACGAACCCGATAAAGCCGATGGTCAGTTCGTACAGGTTACCTTCGCTGTCCTGGACCTCTTTATCCACCAGCAGGTAGGGATCGAAATAGGGAACATCGTTGTCCGGGTTGTCATCGCCATCATCCACGTAGATGTTGGCACTGATGTAGGGGAAGTTGGCATCGTTTACGCTTTCGGCCAGGTATTCCAGGCCATAGTTGAACTCGTGGTTGCCGTAGTTGCCCACGGTGTAGTCCAGCTCGTTCATGGCCTTGTAGACCGGGTGCACGTCCTCCGCTGACATGCCTTCGGCATGGCGCCAGTCACCCATGGGGCTGCCCTGGATCAGGTCTCCATTGTCCACCAGCACGCTGTTGGGGACTTCACTCATCTCATTCCGGGCCTCGCGGATGAGCGTGGCGGTGCGCACCAGGCCAATGGAGGAATCCGGCTGGTCACTGTAGTAGTTGTAGTCCATGACATTGGAGTGAATGTCAGTGGTTTCCATCAGGCGCAGTTCCACTGTCGCGGTGTTGGTGGACGGGCCATCGTCGTCATCGCTGCCGCAGCCAGCCAGCAACGTGGCAGCCACCAGGGGGAGGGCGATGGCAATGGGGGATGGGGTGAACGTGCCTGTTCGACGTTTCATGGAGACTCCTTGCTCGGGATATCGGAAATGGTTCTGAAGTGGGGCCACCGGTCTTTTGCCTGGATTTCGTTAGGTGGCGAAGTTCAGCCTCAGGCTAGGGGGAGCCTGTGACGCCGGTGTGAACGGTGTCTTACCGGGCGATGACGATACCGAGACAGCGGAGATGACAAGGTAAACTCGGAAACCAAGGAAGGCACTGGATGGATCAGGGGCCGTCTTCCAGGCCGAAGGCCTTCCGTGTCGCTGATGGTATGATGATGAACGCTGGCGCCCTGTCGCCCACGACATCGTCGGCCTGGCGCGCCTGAGGTTTCAGTACACCGGGACGGTGACAGCAACAGGAAACGGGTTAAAAGCGGCCGGATGACAGCGCCATCCCGCCGCCGGAGGACAATGACCAGGATGCGGTATTCCATTTCCATTCCAGGCAGTATTATGTTCCTGGCGATGCTGCTGGCAGGCGCGCAGGGCGCCCGGGCGGATCAGGCTGATTCCCCCGTTGTGCTGCTTCACGGCCTGGCACGCTCGCACCATTCCATGGACGACATGGCTGAGGCCCTGACGGCGGCGGGGTTCCGCCCGTGCAATATCGACTACCCCTCCACTGACCACCCCATCGGGAAACTGGCCAGCGACTACGTTGTCCCGCAGATCCTGGAGTGTGTCGGCCCGGATAGTGAAAGCGAGGTTGCGTTTGTGACCCATTCCCTGGGCGGTATCATCGTGCGGTATCTGAACGATGGGGACGCACCGTTCCGCTTTGGGCGGGTGGTCATGCTGGGGCCGCCAAACCAGGGCAGTGAGGTCGTGGATAAACTTGGCGGGCTGGCGCCTTTCCAGTGGATCAACGGACCCGCTGGAAACCAGTTGGGAACCGGGAACGATTCAGTTCCCCAGTCTTTGGGATCCACCGATCTCGATGTCGGGATTATCGCCGGCCATGATTCCATCAACCTGATCCTGTCGACCCTTATCCCTGGGGACGATGACGGCAAGGTTTCCATCGAGCGGGCGAAACTCGTGGGCATGCAGGACTTTATCACCGTGCCGGTCAGCCATCCTTTCCTGATGACGGATGATGAGGTGATTGAACAGACCCTTCACTTCCTGCAGGACGGTGAGTTCCAGCATCCTTAGTATGCCCGGAGCAAGCGTCAGGTAACGACCGGTCGACCGACGTTCTCGGTGACGGCAGCTCGTCCGGTGGGAACGGACCGGACCTCGTCTGCCCTCAGATTCCGCCAGGCGGCGGGCGCCAGATCCTGGGGCAGGGTGATTTCTCCAATACGCTCCCGGTGCAGGCTGGTGACCTGGTTGCCGACGGCATGGAACATGCGCTTCACCTGGTGGTAGCGGCCTTCAAGGATGGTCACCCGTGCTTCGTTGGACCCAAGCTGTTCGAGAGTGGCGGGGGAGGTGGTCAGGCCTTCGTAGGCAAACCAGATGCCCTCCGCAAACCGTTGTGCGGTGTGGGGCTCGATGGGCCGAAGGGTGGTTACCCGGTAGACCTTGGGTAATTTGACCTCGGGTTCTGTCAGGCACCGTGACCAGGTGCCATCATTGGTCAGGATCATCAGTCCGGTGCTGGCCCGGTCCAGGCGTCCGGCAATGTGCAGGTCGGGTCTGATCCCCAGCGGTAGCAACTCCATAACCGTGGGATGAACGGGATCCCGGGTGGCGCTGAGGTATCCAGCCGGTTTGTTCAGCATCAGGTAGTGTGCCGGCAACGCCCGCCTGATGATCTTATCGCCCACCACCACGCCCTGGAAACGCGAAACCTCCCTGGCGGCGTCGGTGCATACCTCTCCATCCACCCGTACCTGTCCGGAGGCAATGGTCCGGTTGGCCTGCTGGCGGCTGACACCATTCTGATTGCTGAGGATGCGGGAAAGTTTCACGGGAATGTCCGGGCCGGCCTGGAATATGCGTGGCATAGTACCAGACCTGGCCCGTGTGGATATTCCTCTCGGTCGACCATCATCCGCTGTTGACGGCTTTCCTACCGGTTTCGTGGATGGCACCCTCTATCAGAGATGACATATAGCTGCCACGGTTTCCAACGAACGCCAGCAGGCGTTCCGGATAGTCTGCAGTAACCGCTTGCCGAACGGACTCACGTGTCCGCAGATGACTCCGCCAAAGCTGGACTTTTTCTGCATTCTGGAAAATATCGAGATCCAGTGCCGTATCGAATACGTCAAAGTACCTGAAAATCGGACCGTAAACGGCATCAATAAGGCAGAACGTCTCTCCGGCAAACCAGGGACCGTTATCCAGCCGTTCGTCCAGTTGCCTGAACCGCATTCGTAACGTCTCACAGGCTGTGTCGAATGCTTCTCTTGTGGCGCCACTGTACATCCTGGCGATCTCGGACAGGATGCCCGAACCGAAATCGATCCAGGCCCGATGGTCAGCCCGTCGCCATGGGTCCTCCGGGTGCAGTGTTCCCGGCGTAACCTCATCCAGGTATTCACAGATCACGGCGGACTCGAACAGGGCCCCTTTTCCCTCTGCTACCAGCACCGGCACCTTGCCCAGTGGGGAAATCTGTTGGAACCAGTCCGGTTTGTTGGACAGGTCGATGTCGGTGCGACGGTAGGGGATACGTTTTTCCTGCAGGGCGATGACCGAGCGCTGCACGTACGGACACAGCACGTGGGTAATGAGTTCGAATTCAGGAATCATGGGTGAACCTCCCCGCGGAACCAGCTGAGTGGGCGGGTGCGGCGGTATCAGGGGTTAATCTGCCAAACATTGTGTGTCCTCCACGTTTCTGGGGTCCTGGCCAGTATCTCTCTTGCACATGGCGGGTGAAATTAGCAATCATGGAAAGGTGATATTGCAATTTTGCAAAGCGAAGGTGAGGCAAGTGGACTGGAATTCACTGAAGGTTTTTCTGGCGGTCGAGCAGACGGGCTCCCTGGCTGGGGCGGCCCGAACGTTGGGGGTGAATCACTCCACGGTTTTTCGTCGTCTGAATGCCTTCGAGGAGGATCTTGGCGCCCGTCTGTTCGACCGGCTTCCCGGAGGTTACGCTCTGACCCCCCTGGGTGAGGAACTAAGGGAGTTGGCCAATCGTGTGGATGGCGCCTTCAATGATATTGAACGACGGATTGCCGGTCGGGATGTTCAGCCCGCCGGCAAAGTCCGGATAACCGCCCCCAATAACCTGGCCTACCGATACCTGCCGGACTACCTGGCCGATCTTAACCGGGATTACCCCGATATCAGGGCCGAGATACTTGTCAGCAACCAGGAGATCAACATGAGCAGCCGACAGGCGGATATCGCTGTTCGTGTAACGGCCGCGCCCCCGGAGCATCTCGTGGGGCGTAAGGTACGGTCCATTGGCTGGAGTGTCTACGGCAGCCAGGCCTATCGGAACAAGCACGGATTCCCCGTCAGTCCGGACGAACTGCAGCATCACCGGCTCATTGGCGCCAGCGGTGGCATGCTACGCTTGCCGGCCTTTGTCTGGCTCGAGCGCACGCTTGCTCACTGTGTCACGGCTCGCAGTGACGATCTGGTGGCGATGTCCTGGTTGGCGCAGGGCGGACATGGTCTGGCACTTCTGCCAAACGACCAGCAGAGACCGGAGTTGGAAACACTGTTCCCATTCCCCCCGGGGAAGTCATCGGATCTCTGGTTGTTGACCCACCCCGACTTGCGCCGGGTGGAGCGTATCAAACTGGTCATGCGCCACCTGTCGGATGCCTTTGCCGGGGATCAACGTCTTTGCTCAACTTATTGAGCAAGCGTATTTATAGGGTCTATAATCGAGCGCTTGCATTATTTTTTGATCAGACGGGCAAGCCACCATTTGCCACGAACTGACGCCAACCCTATAAACCTAACAAAGGGCGACCCATGAAACTTGATCAGGTCATTCAGGAACGCCGCTCCATCCGTGGATTCCTGGATAAACCCGTTCCCCGTGAACTTCTGGAAGAGATCATTGCGCTGGCGAACCGCGCGCCTTCCTCCATGAACACCCAGCCCTGGCACCTGCATGTGCTGACGGGCGAGCCCCTTGAAAGGGTTCGCCGGGGCAATACGGAGCGAATGCTGGAAGGTGTGCCGCCGAGCCGGGAAATTGGCGACTATAGCGCTTATGAGGGGGAACACCGTAAGCGCCAGATCGAAATTGCGGTGCAACTGTTCGAAGCCATGGGGATAGAACGCCACGATGCGGAGCGCCGGCAGGACTGGGTGATGCGGGGCTTTCGCCAGTTTGATGCGCCAGTGTCGATCGTGGTCTGCTTCGATCGGGTACTGCTGGACAACCCTATTGCCCATTTTGATTCCGGGGCCATGACCTACGGGCTGGTGCTGTCGGCCTGGAGCCGGGGGCTGGGCGCCGTCATTAACGGGCAGGGCATCATGCAGAGCCCGGTGGTGAGGGAAGTGGCCGGGATTCCGGATGACCAGGTCATACTGACCTGTGTCGCGCTCGGCTGGCCGGATGATGAGTTCGTGGCCAATTCCGTCGTTTCCCGCCGGAGACCGGTGAGTAATACCGCGAGCTTCCTGGGCTTTGAAGCCTGACATCAAGCGATGACGGGCGGCAACCGGATCACCGGGGCCCGCCAGGCTTAACCGGCCACATGCATCCGGTTACGCCCGCTCTGTTTGGCTTTGTAGAGCGACTGGTCCGCCTCGTACACCAGTTGTTCGGCCGTTGCCTGTTCGTGAGGAACGGTGGTGGCGCAGCCGACACTGACAGTGATGTGGTCACCGGTTGATGAGTGGTCGTGCTCGATAGCCAGTGCCTCGATGGCGAGGCGTGCGTTTTCGGCGACCCGGATGGCGCCGTCACGGTCGGTGTTGGGGAGTATCATCATGAACTCTTCGCCGCCGTAGCGCACCACCATGTCGGTGGAGCGTTGTATCTGAGCCTCAAGCGCCCCCGCCACCCGGACCAGGCACTCGTCACCCATCTGGTGACCGTAGTTGTCGTTGAAGCGCTTGAAGTCGTCCACATCCAGCATGATCACCGACAGTGGTTGAGGCTCACGGCGCAGGCGCAGCCAGGTGTCCTGCAGGTAGGCGTTACCGGATCGCCGGTTGGCGACGCCGGTGAGCCCGTCCCGGTCGGCCAGTCGTTGCAGTTCCACGTTGAGTGATTCCAGCTCGGCGGTACGCTCGGCGACTTTCTCTTCCAGGGTGCGGGAATAGTCCTGGACCTGGGCATACAGGTGGGCGTTCTCAATGGCCACCGCCGCCTGCGCGGCCAGCAGCCGGATCAACTCCACCCTGTCCTCGGTGAAGGCGCCGTCGGTCAGGTTGTTCTCCATGTAGACCGCCGCCTCGAAACGTTCCCTCAGGATGGGCACACAGAGGACCGAGCGGGGGCGCAGGCTGACGGTGTAGGGGTCGTTGAGAAACGGCCCATCGGCAGCGGCATCGTGCAGGACGATGGCCTCACCCCTCTGAAATACCTGGCTGAGAACGCTCATGGGCATGGCGATGGCGTTGCCGTGGTGATCACTCAGGGTGGAGTGCGCGGGGAGGTTGGCGGGTGGCAGGTCCTGCTCCGGCAGGATGGCGGCTTCCACCACACAGCGGGCCCCGGTCCGCTTGATCATACAGCCCCACTGGCCGCCAGCGTTCTCCAGCAGGATGGCCAGGGTTTTCTGCAGTAGCTGGTCCAGTACCATTTCGCCCGAGATCTCCCGGGAGGCCTTCATGACCGACGCCAGGTCCAGGTTGGACAGCGAGTGGCCGGGCGCGCCGAGCTGTGCCTGGCGCCACTCACGCAGTAACGGAAATTCCTCCTCTAACTGTTTCACCTTGCGTCTGGCGCCCCAGCGGTTGTACATGCCGTAGGCGCCACGGAGGTATCCTTCCGCCGACCGGTTCCTGCCCAGGGCCAGTAGCAGGCGGGCGGCGCGCTCGAAGGCGGCGGCCTCGTCCCTCAGGAACCCGCTGGCACGGGCGCCGTCGATGGCGGCATCGTAGTGGGCCAGGGCGGTCAGGTTGTCGCCGTCCAGGCGCGCCAGCTCAGCGCTCATCAGCCATTGCAGGTGCCGGAAGTTGGCCTCGCAGTTATCGGCCCAGAGGGTCATCCTGGCCAGGTCCTGTTCCAGCCGTTGGCGGGTGGCCTTTTGTTCGGCGATGCCCATGGTCGGGTAGCAGGTGGTCAGTGTCAGATTGGCGACGACATAGAATCGCACCAGTTGTGGTAGCGACATGGCGGACCTGATCAGTGTGTCCTGCTTTCTGACGGATTCCAGCGCCTTTTCATAATCCCCGTACAGCGCGTTGATCTCGGCATGGTAGATGTGATGGTTGGCAATACCGGTCATGAACTGACGGTCCGTCATCGCGTCCAGGCATTGGCCGGCATCGAAATCGCTGCTGCTCAGGCTGGAGGGTGCCTCTGTTTCGCCGAGGAAGTTGCGCTGCATCTGCAGGAACAGGCTGCCGGAGTCCAGCGAGTCCTGGTAGGCGCATTCGCGTACGATTTCCAGGTTCTCGGCGTGCAGTCGACGGGCGGTCTCCAGGTCCATGGTCGGGTCCCAGATGACGCAGTCCTGGGCGCTGTAGGCCAGGTAGAGCAGGTCACCGGACTGGTAGCCTGCCTCGATACCCTTGTGGAACCAGGGAGTCAGGGTCGACCAGTGATTGCTCCAGTGGTGGACAAACATGGCATAGACGTAGATGACACGGGCTCTCAGGCTCAGGTCGTCGAGCCGTTCGTTGATGGCAAGGCCGGCCTTGCCGTATTCGTAGCCGAGGGCGGGTTCGTCCAGTTCCCCGCACAGCAGCATGCCGTAGGCGGCATAGGCAAAGGCGGATTCCGGGCAGTTGCCCCGGTGCAGCGCCAGATTGACCGCCTTGAGCACCAGGTAGCTGAACAGGTTGCTGCCGGAAAGAAAGGCTGCGGCGAAGATCTCCATCAGCAGCCGCATGGCCGTCAGGGTGGCGGGGTCGTCGATGATCGGAGCGTCGACCAGATCCGCAATCTCCCGACCCGCCAGATATTCCTCAACCCGTTGACGCTCTTCGGCGATATCGTCGAGGGTCGGGTGTTCGGTGAAATTGACACCCAGCAGGGCCAGTCCTTCGATGGCGGCCTGGATGGACTCGCTCATCCTGCCCAGGGTGGCATTCTGGCGGGTGCGTGTGGCGAGGATGTCGGCACGCTCAAGGGGCGTTGCGGCATGCGCCAGCATGACCTCAAGCCAGTGGTCCGCCTCTTCGGTGTGGCTGGTCAGGTAGAAGCAGAGCTGTAGCTCCGAGGCCAGCGACTTCATCAGGTCGGGATGGCTGGCCCAGGCGTTCTCAGGCAGCAATTCGCGGGCAACCCTGAGGTAGTTCAGGGCCGACTCATAGGCGGAGGCCTGCCGGGCTCGGGTGCCGGCACGGAGGTTGAAACCGGCCAGTTGTCGACGTTCGTCCTCGGACTCGATCAGGTCGCGCCCCAGGTTGAGGTGGTTGACGATATCGATCAACAGGTCATTGCCGGGGGATTTGCCACCGTGTTGTAGCAACAACCGGCCCACCAGCAGGTGCATGCGTGGCAGCTCCGATGCCTCAATCAGGTTATAGGCCGCCTGCTGAACCCGGTCGTGCTGGAAGCGGTAGTAGGGGTTCAGGGACAGCCGGATGTCTGGCTGGCTGACCAGTCGGTAGTCGCTGTGCAGCGGCAGCACGGTGTACTGTTTCAGGGCGGGCAGCAGCGCCTGGGCAGTGTCCGCCGTCGAATGCTCGTAGATGGCAGCGAGGGTGTGGAGGGTGAAGGTATTGCCGATGCAGGCGGCCAGTTTCAGTACAGTCTGTGTCTCGGCGGGAAGCTGCCGCAGGCTGTCCAGCATGAACTCCACCACATCGTGGCTGATGTCTTCCCAGTGGGTCCGGGCCAGATGCCACTGCCACTGGCCGGTATCCGGGTCCGCTGAGATCGCACCCTGGGTATGAAGTTGGCGCAGTAACTCATTGGTAAAAAAGGGATTTCCCTCGGCTCTCTGATAGAGCATACCGCTCAGTTCGGCGCTGGCGTCAGGGTCGCAGCGAAGGGCGTCCGCCACCAGCTGCGTGACCGAGTAGTGATCCAGTGGCCAGACGGGGATCTCATGAATGCATTGGTGATTGTCCAGGTCTTTCAGTAGCAGGGTGAGAGGGTGCCCCGGGCCGACTTCGTTGCTACGGTAGGCGCCGATCAGCAACAGGTGGCTCTGGTCCCTGGCGGTGACAATACGGCGTAGCAGTTCCAGGGTGGGAGTGTCACTCCATTGCAGGTCGTCCAGGAACAGCACCACGGGGTGCCCCTTGCCGGCAAAGACCCGCAGGAAGGCGGCCAGCACCAGTTGCAGCCGGTTACGGTTTTCCGCCGGCGGCAGTTCGGGAACCGGGGGCTGGTCACCGATGATCAGCGCCAGTTCCGGCACCAGGTCGATGACCAGGGCGCCGTTGGGCCCCAGTGCGTCGGTCAGGCGTTCACGCCACTTCGACAGTTGCGCCTCCGGTTCCAGCAGGACCTGCTGGACCAGGCCCCGGAACGTGGCCGCCAGGGCGGAATAGGCTTCACCCTGCTGGAACTGGTCGAACTTGCTCTGCACCAGGAAGCCGCGCTCGCGCACCTGGTAACGGTCGATCTCATTCACCAGTGCCGACTTGCCCACACCGGAATAGCCATGAACCAGACAGAAACGGGTACGGCCTTCCACCGCCTGTTCGAACAGGTTCAGCAGCTCATCCAGCTCCTGTTCGCGCCCGTAGAGGGCCTGGGGGATCAGGAACTGTTGCAGGCGGTCCTGTTCTCCCAGCTCGAAGGGGAGCGGTGGCTGGCCCTGCTCAATATCGGTTATGCACCGGGCCAGGTCATGCAGCAGGCCCTCGCCGCTCTGATAGCGCTCGTCCGGGGACTTACTCAACAGCTTCAGCACGATGTCGGAAACCGCCTTCGGCACCTCCGGTGACACGCTGCTGGGAGTGGGTGGCAGACGGCTGATGTGGTGGTGTACCCACTCCAGCGTGTTATCGGCGACAAACGGGGGCTGGCCGGTGAGCAGTTCGTACAACAGTACGCCGAGGGAATAGTAGTCGGAGCGGTAGTCGAGGCTGCGGTTCATGCGGCCGGTCTGCTCGGGGGATATGTAGGCCAGCAGCCCTTCCAGGTGAGTCGCCAGATCCGTGGCCTGCCGTTCCTGGCCCAGCTCGGAGGCGATGCTGAAGCCGGTCAGTGCCAGTTCGCCACGCTTCCGGTCGAACAGGATGTTATGGGGAGTGATCGCCTTATGGACGATGTTCCGGGCGTGGATCTCGATCAGGGTCCGGGTCAGGTCCCGGGCGATCTCCAGCACCTGGAGTACCGGCAGGTGCCCGCCGTTGGTCCGGTTCAGCAGATCGGTGAGGGAGCTGTCGTAGTGATCGCTGATCAGGGCCAGGTTACCGCTGCCGTGGGGCAGCACCTGGTGAATCCGGCGTACACCGCCAACACCTTCCAGGCGGGCCGCGATGCTCGCTTCGTGTTGGAGCGCGGCCACCTGGCGGCGGTCCGGATATTCGGTGTCCAGGGTTTCAATGATGACCCCAGTGCCATCCATCTGGCGCTGTGCACTGTACGCCACCCGCCCGGTGTGGCGCCACAGGCAGGAGGTGATGGTGTAGCCCGGTAGCTGGACCGTGTTCTGCATCAGGGTCTTCCCGATCCGGATACCAGGAGTCTGCGCGGTAGAAATCGCGCCAGGCGAGAGCGTCCCACTTTGAGGCCATTTTGACGGTCATTTGAGGCGCATAGTGGTTCTATGCAACGAAAATGAGCGCTCAAAATGGGCCAGAGTGGGGCGGTCGCAGCGGCGGGACTTTCTGCCACGCAGACTCCTAGCACTGGAACAACCGGTTAAACGTCGCGCTGAACTGCTCGTGGGCGCTGTCCAGCAAGGGCTCGCCATGGCCGCACAGGGCGTGCCTGAAGTTCAGTGCCTGCAGGCGGCTGAAGTCCTCGGCGGCCGGTTCCGCAGCCTGTAGCCAGACCGGGCCCACATTGGCCGGTGTGAAGAAGCCCATTCCCGCCATCCGTTCGCGGGTCACGTCGCAGAAATGTTCATCCGGTCTCAGCCAGTTCTGGAGGGCATCACAGGCGACCAGGATGCCACCATCCCGGTCCAGGTGGAGCACGCCTTCGGGAACGTTGGAGGTTCTGAACTGGAACAATGAGGCATCACTGATGGGTAATGGTGAGGTCTGGTCGAGGGGGTGAGCTGTAGTGTCGTCATCCTCCAGACCGGGAGTTACCCAGTAGCGGGCCTGGTACCGATCCAGGTAGAACGCGTCATCCCGCCCGTGCAGCGCGCCCAGGCGGATTACGTCGGTAACCTTTCCCAGGCGGTCGAGTTCGGCCAGGCCGCTGTCATCCATCCGGACGGTGTTGATCAGGATCAGTCGTTCGCCATCCCGGACAATGGTCATATTGCGGCTGAACTGCCAGTCCAGGTCCATAAGCACGGTTTCCATGGCACCGCTGACCATGAATACATCGGTAAAGACCTCTTCAATGGCACCGTGTGCCAGGGCGGGAGGGAAAGGGGGAGTTACTGCCTGGTCCATAGAGGTTCCTCAATCTTTATCATAGTTATATTGGCCGACATAGCGATACTCCCTGGCGTACTCGTTAAGGTAAGCGTTGAGGTATTGCTTCTGGGCCTGATCAAGGCGTCCCTTCCGGATGTCGTCCATGGTTTCATCAACCTTGCTGCTGTCCAGCCTTCTCAGGTGATACAGCGTCATATCCCTGCCACCAAGAAAGCCCCTGAGAAAGTCGTGCAGCGGCCGGGCCTCCGACATGTCGAATACCGCACCATAGAGTGCGGTATAGAGCGGCTGGTCGGCCAGTGTTTCTTTGTCAAAGATTGGGAAATTGCCCAACGGCGGCGTGAATGCGGGATAGTCGGCCATCTGGTGTACCGGATGACTGGCCAGGGCCTCGATATAATCCTCATCCAGCCCGGCCTGGCGGGCCCCCTGCAGCACGATGTTCAGGTAGCGTCGACTGGGCAGGCGGCTGTTATCGATAAACCCGGGCATGCCTACATAGGTGAGGGCGGGGACTTTCCTGTCATTGCCACCAGCACCCCCGGGCCGTACTACCTCGACCTCAATGCGGTCATAGCCGTGGCCATAGGCTTCTGCGGCATCCAGTTGTGTCAGGGCCTCGTCCGGGCATTCGTGGAGCACGCCGAGGACGCGGTCGTCCGGGTTGCCGGTGGGTTCGATATTGCCCACGCCTCCCTCGTGCCGGAAGAAGTGCTGCACGTTGAAGCACAGGCGCCAGCCGGGTAATACGGCTTGTCGCGATGCCAGAGGCTCAACCCCCTTGGCTCTCAGCGACAGCATGCTCATGTTGGAACCGAAGCCAAAGTACTGGAACATAGGACGTCGCGAAGTATAAACAGGTGGTCGTGGCTGTTCAGCCCAAGTACCTGATTTATTGAATTAGCCACAGGTTAACCTGCCAGCCGTGACTTTTCTATAACCCCGTATCCCAATGTCTGGACGATTTTTCGAGGGCCGGCCCGCGGTTGCCGCCGTTGGACCGCGGACCGGTGATACCTTCTGGGAGGACATCCTCAACGGTCCTGCGGACGGCCTGTCTCATCCATGTTTGGGAAAGTCCTTGTCATAGGGCACGGAAAACTCTGGCACCGCCTTGCGGGGCTGTGGCTCGGTGAATACCGCTTCAAAGGTGGGGGCTTCCGTGATCCGGTCGCCAAGGCCCCAGGTTTCCCGGGCAATGCCATACCAGTCGAGCAGCGTTGCGGCAAAGGAGGTGGCATCGAAGCTCTGGTCGCCAGTGCTGCGCAGGATCGTCTGCGGCCTGATCCAGGGGGAGGCGAACACTGCCGGCACCCTCGGCCCCATGAGGTCGAACCCGAAGCCGTCGGCCATATCGTTGGGCCAGGGCTTGCGGGCGTAGGGCGGGGGTACATGGTCGAAAAGCCCGCCGTTCTTGTCGAAGGTCACCACCAGCAGGGTTTTCGACCAGACCTTTTCATTACTGCTGAGGGCCTGGTAGATCTCGTTGAGGGCTCGTTCACCGGGGACCACCGAGTTGAGCCCGCTGGCGGAGGAACCGGGGTGATAGGAAGTGCAGTTGTCTCCAACCCAGGCAGGCTCCAGGTAGCTGAAACGGGGCAGCGCGTCGTTCTTTACATCGTCGTGGAACTGCTGGAGCGGTGCGATCCACCAGGAGCTGGGCAGGTCGCCGTAGGGCCTCGCCTCCAGCACGGCCTTCGCCCAGGCGGCGTCCACCTCTGGTATCTGGCCCTTGAGGTAGAGTTGGTGGGTGAACACGGCCTCCTGCCAGAGGATGCTGTAGTATATTTTCCAGTCCTGGTGACCGTGGCTCCACAGGGTTTTCCAGAGCGACTGGCGGTGTGCGGTATCGGGCCAGTCCTGGTAAGCCTTGCCTCCCTCCCAGGTGCCGAGGCGGTTGTAGGCCGACCCGCTGACGGAGAAGCCGCGGTTGATATCGGTTCCGCCGGGCACGGAGCCGAACCAGTCGTCACTCACCGCAAATGCCCTGGCGAGGCCGTTCAGCACCGACAACTGCTGTGGGGTAAAGCTGGATAGCACCGCCGCACTGTCCTGGTTCCAGGCAAAGCCGTCCATGGTGGGCGTCCGTCGTCCCGAGTAGCCCTGGTAGCCATGGAACATCTGCATCAGCACATCGCTGTTGTCGTGCCAGGGGTCCTGGGCGGGGCCGCCGAGCACGAACTCGTTGCTCAGTCCGCCATCCATATACTGGCTGACAAACGCCTGCCGACCATCGGGGAGAGGGTTGTTCATCGACGTATCCAGGCCACGGAAGCCGTCCGTGTCGGGCCCGATCCAGTTCAGACCATCCCGCTGGCCGCGTTCGTAGAGCCACCCCAGTACATTGTCGAAGGACCGGCTCTCCAGCATGTAGTAGACCACATGCTCAATCTCCCGGCGCATGAACTCGATGGTGCCCGGTGTCTTTGCGCGAACGGCATGGACCGGTTGGCTGGGCACCACGCCAGACAGGGTCGATTGCGGTTCAAAGCCGTCCGGTAGTGGTGCGGTGTTGAGCGGCTCACCCCCCAGCGGGTCCGCGTTGCGGGCATCAAACGGCCAGATGCGACAGCCTGCCGAGGGTGCTGCCGGTTTCCAGGTGACCAGGTACCCGCCCACCACGCTCATGGCGTCGCTGTCATCAATCGTGCTCCAGTGGCCTTCCTGCACGGTGGGCAGCGGAAGGGGCGGGGCGGACTGGGGATCAAAACTCCAGACCCGGTAGTGGGCGCCCTTGCGGTCCAGCACATAGTTGCCGATGGGGTAGAGCTCACGGTCGGCCGTGATGTCCCGGAAACCGCCGCTGCTGAATTCCCCGGTGGAAAGGCAGTCGTGCTCCACTTGCGGGTCGAAGCGCCAAAGCTGGTAGGTGCGGCGCCCGGCGGCGGGAATAAGGCTGAGGACATACCCCGGCAGGCCGATCAGCTCGATCTGCTCAAAACCTGCGCCAAAGTCGGGGCGGTAGTCGCCGAAGAACTTCTCCCGGTCCCAGGTGCCGTAGGTTACCGCTTTCTCCGCCAGGGGATTGCTACTGTCGCGGTCGTACTTCACCACCCGGTAATGGATGACATCGTCATCAGCCGTTGGCGGCGTCCAGTCCACCAGGTAGCCGCCTACCTGCATCAGCCGGTGGCTGGTGGGGAAACGGGCGTGGCTGGCCATCGGTACGTCCGAAAAGGGCTGGTTGGCGTGGGGGGCGAAGGCGTAGGCGGCATACTGATCCGAATCGGGGGAGCGTTTAAGGGCAAAGGCTTTTGCCGTGGCCTGCGCCTCGGTGGGCGTGAAGCTGTTGTTGTCGAGCCCAAAGGCCTGGTTCTGCTCCTTCATGATTGCCAGCAGGGCGTCGGCCTTGTCCTTCTTTACCGTGCCATTGCTGGCGTCCCAGCCCCACTGTTCCTCCAGGGCGGCCAGGACCCGGTGGGGATTGTCATCGGGGTGGTCGGCCATATGGGCCTGCCAACCGGCGGCAATCAGGTCCTGGCACATGACATGGATCGGGGGCGGGTAGTCGCCATTGGGTTTGAAGGCATCGCTTAACGGCAGGTTGGTGTCATAGAGGTATTCGCTGGGATGGTTGGCACACAGGACCCAGGTCTTCGCGGCCGGTTGCCCGTGGTTACCCTCCAGGATCGACAGTTGCACGATATCCAGGGTGCCAGGCGTCTTCGACAGGTCAAAGGCCTGCCTGAGCCAGTCATGGACCGGCTCGCCGTAGGCGACCATCGGTTGGGTCAGTTCGTGACCGGTCTCCGCCAGTGGTGTCAGGAAGTTCCGTAGCTGCGCCAGGGTGTAGGGGATGAAGTCCTGGTTGTAATCGCTCAGCTCGCTACCGGCACCCCCCGGCGCGGCGATGGGAGCCACATCCACGATGCGTTCCACCGAGGTGTTGCCGGCCCCGTCAAAGCCGTTCTGTGCCAGCAGGCACTCCCAGCGCCGGTTGGTGGGAGAATACAGGTAATCCTTATAGGTGAAGGTCTCCAGGGGCGGAAAATGCAGTAGCTGAACCGATCTGACATTGGCCATGGCGAGGCCAAACGGCAGCAGGAACTCCCAGCCTGCGCGCGCCTGGTATGGGATCTTCCCGTAGTAGCTGGTCAATGCCTGTTTACCCGCGGCAACGTATTGCGGAATCAGCGTCTCATAGGGGGAAACATCGTCACAGGGGCTGGTGACTTTCAGCCGGTACTCGCCATTGCCGTTGCGATAGGCCTGGGCCCAGGACCCGAAGTACCGGTCCCGTTGCAGGGTCTGACTGAATACGAAGGTGATGGCGTCCTCAAGGTATGGGCTGTCGTCCCCGAACCTGAACAGACCCTCGATATCCTGGTAGTAGCCCAGTCCGATATCAATACTGCTGCGTTTGGCGCTGGTTTCCTGGCTTTGCACAGTCGTCTCCCTGTTATTGGTATTGACGCAGTATGTGGTGACACGGGCCGGAGTGCCAATTGCTGCAGCGTATCCAGCGATCAGTATGAGCGGTTAAGGCCCTGGACGGGGCCTGGCAGGTTGTCGAACTCACTGGATCACGGTCAGGCGGGATAAGGGCCTTGATGGGTAGTGCGTTACGCGGATGATGATCGGCAGGGCGGTAAGCAGGGTTCAGGGGTGGTTGTTGATTGGCAGGTATGGAAGACGGAGGGCCCTGGCCGGTGATGGTCAGGGCCCTGTCAGCAGATCATGATGCGCTGCTGTCGGCCTTCTCTTCGACCTTGCTGTCGGCAGTTTCAGCCGCCTTGGTGTCGTGCTCTTCCTGGGAAGCCTGCAGCTGCTGCTCCAGGACCTCTTCCATCCACACTTGCTGTGCACTGGCGTTGGCGGCGCCGAGGACACCGGCAACAGCGATGGCGGCGATGGCAGCGGTTTTCTTCACGTTTGCATTGATACCGAACATAATAAAATTCCTCATTAACGACTATCTGGTTGAGTCGGGTATCAGCGTTCAGTAGCCTTCGCTGATCTCGATGGTTGTATTATTGAGGAGTTAGGCTGCTCACAAAAATTGTTTAATCGTATTCGATTCATCATTTCAGGTGATGTTAATGGCCGTGGATTGGAAGCCAGTGGCAGTACGGCTTTCTTGACCACGGCGTAATCCGGCTTAGGGTTAGTAGTGACGAGTTCACGTTTGACAGCCGGATCACCGGACAACCGAAGGGAGCACGCAATGAGCAACAAGATCCAGGTGGCATCACCACTGGTCATCCTCCACGGCGACGAGATGGCCCAGGTGGCGTTCGAGGAACTGCTGAAGACCTTCGTCTCCTCACGGTTGGATATCGAACTCAGGGAAATCGACCTCTCCGCCGAGAATCGCCTGGTGACCAACGGCCATGCGGTGACAGAAGCCATCAAGGCGCTCCGGGAGTACGGTGTGGGCATCAAGAACGCGGGTATCACTGTCAACCGGAGCCAGCTCGACGAGTTGCTCCGAAAGCACCCGGGCGTCGACGGCACCTCCCTTGACCCGTTGGCGACCAAGTCGCCGAACGGGGCCATCCGCAAGGGCATTGGTGGCAACATCACCCGGGAGGATATCCAGTTCCGCAATATCCGGGTGCGCAGGCCCGAATGGGTCGGCCGCGACATCGAAGTGATGACCATGGACGACGGCGGTATCAAGGACAGCTTTAACGAACTCTCCCGGGCCACGGGTATCATCAAGCTGCTCTTCGTGGGCAGCAGTGGCGACCCGGAAGAACTGCATCGCCGGGAGATCAGCAAGGGCGATCCGCTGCTGCTTGCCACCAACAGTGTCGACGACATCGCGGAGTGGTCGCACCGGTTTTTCCAGCGGGCCATTGATGAGAAGCGGGACATCTACCTGGGCCTGAAGGACACGGTGATCCCCGGCTACGACGGCGCCATGCGATCCATCGTCGAGGGCATCTACAGACGCGACTATCAGGAGAAAGTGGAAGCCCTCGGTCTCGGTTTCCATTACGAACTGATCGATGCCCAGGCGGCGAGGATCGTTTCCAACCCGCCGGATCGCGCACTGTGGGGGGTGCCGGACAACACCACCGGCCGCAAACTGTTCAAGCTGGTCAACCAGCTCAAACTCCATGGCATTCCGCCCCGCAATGCCCACGTGTCCATCTCCCGCATGAGTGCCGGCGGGGGCGACCAGTACGGCAGCTTCAACGAGCCCGCCCGGGAAGACGGCATCGTCAAGGTGGTGGTGGACGGTGAGGAGAGGCATGCGAGGCATGTCAGGAAGGGCGATCCCATGCTGCTGATGTCCAACGACCGCAAGGCCATCAAGGACTGGGTCAGCCAGGTCTTCCGTGACGCATCACGCAAGCAGAAGGAAGTGTATTTCGGCCTGAAACGGGAATACATGGAATACGATGAAGTCTTCAGCAATGTCATCACCGAAGTGCGCCGGGAACTGGCCAAGGAGGACACACCGCCACCCTCCTTCATGATCATGCGGCCCTCCAGCCAACTCATCAAGATGATTACCGACCCGCCCCGGAATGCCCTGTACCCGTCCCAGAACCTGGATGGGGACATTTTCTCGGACATATCCGCCGCCCTGGGTGGCAGCCTGGCCACCGCCAGTTCGATCATTGAAAGCCAGGAAGGCACCATGCTCTTCGAGGCACCCCACGGTACCGCCCATGACCTGTACGTCCGGTATCAGGAAAGCGGCGGCAAGGAGGCGCATTTCAACCCCTCGGCACTGGTCTACGCCCTGGGCAACGCCCTGGAAACCCTCGCACTGAACGAAGGCAACGACGAACTGGCAGGGTATGCGCTTGCACTCAAACAGGCCCTCAAGGATACGGTGGCCGATGGTATTATCACCGCCGACCTCAAGGGCAAGACCACCGACCCGGACTCCGAGAAGGTGGTGGATCTGTATGGCTTTATCGATGCCCTGCGGGAAAGACTGTGATAGGAGACTAGTAGGTCGGACGAAACGGTTCCGGCGACGAGCCAAGCCCCCAGTTGATGACCTCCTTCAGCTCAAACAGCGTGGGCTCGCCCCCCGGGTAGCCGCCACCGGTATCGATGTAGAAGCGGTTGGCCAGGTGAGTGGGGGAGGCCAGGGGCGTGTGCCCGAAGAACACATGGTCAATGCCGCTGACCGGCGGGGCAGGCTGGCCACGGAGTGCGTTTGTCAGAGTTGTCCGGCCCCAGATGGCATACTGCCGGTCGTCATCCGACAGGGGCGAGGACCAGCATGTCCATCGGGCCCCGGGAACCTCGGCATGGACCACGCCAACCCTCTGGCCTTCCACGGGAACTTCCATGGCCAGTGAGGTTTTCTCGGCATGGGTTGTGATCCGCTGCTTGAGGTCGTCCCGGTCGGACTCCAGGGCCCAATCGCCTCCGTTGAGCATCCATAACCGGAAATCGGGGGAATTCCGGGAGGTGTCCAGGCCTCTCAGCATCAGGTCTTCATGATTACCCCAGACGCTATGGAACCAGGGCTCCCGGACCAGCTGGAGACAACGCCAGGAGTCCGGCCCCCGGTCGACCAGATCGCCCACCGAAAGCAGGCGGTCCGCCGCCGGGTCGAACCCCCTGGCGTCCAGTTGCCGCATGAGGGCGTCGTAGCAGCCGTGGAGATCACCCACCACGAAATCCCGACCGCGGTCATTCTCTGGCAGAACGGTTAATGCCTGGAGTTGCATGGGTGTTTTGCCTGGTTGAAGGGAGGTGGCGTGGTAAACACCCCCGATATTACTTTCCTTACCTGAAAATAGCTGATAAAGGCTGAACTGTCAGCGGTTTATGGGAAAGCCCGGGGTTGGCGGTGCCGTTAATCCGTCCGGGAAGCGTGAGCCATCCCCGACGCTGGTCGGAATTCCATGGCAGGCTATGCTTGGGGTATGAGCGACCCTGAACGTTCCCACTGGAGTGGCTATGCCGGAACAGGAACATCGCGACACCATGGCCGAGGCCATGATGGCCGCGCTGGATGAGACCCTGCAACATGGCGAGCCGGGGAACCGACGAGACACCGGGCTGACCCTGGACAGCCAACTTGAAAGCGACCTGGGGCTGGACAGCCTGAGCAGGGCGGAATTGCTGGTGAATGTGGAACGCCGGTTCTCGGTCCAGTTACCCGAACAGTTGCTGAGCGATGCCGACACCCCGCGGGATATCCTGGATGCGGTAGCACGGTTGAGGGGAGAGCAGCCGGAGTCCGCCGGTGGTCATTCCTACACAGAAGGCCTGGAGGATACTGAAGAGGACCGCGAACATTTCCAGGTACCGGATTTCGAAACCCTGCAGGAGGCCCTGCAATGGCACAACCGGCGGCATCCCGGGCGAACGTACCTGCACTGGATCCGAAGCTATGACGATGTCGCCCCGCTGACATTTGGCGAGTTGCACAAGGGGGCGCTGCGGGTTGCCAATGGTCTTTTCCAGCATGACCTGCGCCAGCGGGATACCGTGGCGTTGATGCTGCCCACCGGCCATGACTATTTCCATGGCTTCTTTGGCACACTCTATGCCGATGGTATTCCGGTGCCGCTTTACCCGCCCGCACGGGCCTCCCAGCTTGAAGAACACCTGCGTCGGCAGGCGGACATCCTCAACAATGCCCAGGTGCGGGTCCTGATCACCTTGCCGGAGGCACGCAAGCTGGCGTCCCTGATCAAGGGGATGGTGCCAACCCTCAGGCACGTGGTGACGCCGGATGAACTCTGGGGCCACCCGCTGGATCGGCCAGTTGGCGGCTCCGGGGCCAGGGACATCGCCTTCCTGCAATACACCTCTGGCAGCACCGGCAATCCCAAGGGCGTCCAGCTCAGCCATGCCAGCCTGTTTGCCAATATCCGTGCCGCCAATGAGGTGCTGCAGGTGGACCAGGACGATGTCTTCGTCAGCTGGCTGCCGCTCTACCACGACATGGGGCTGATCGGGACCTGCCTGTCCAGCCTGTGGTATGGCATGCACCTGGTGATCATGTCGCCGCTGCTGTTCCTGACACGGCCCCGGTACTGGCTGTGGGCTATCCACCAGTTTGGCGGTACGCTGTCGCCGGCACCCAACTTCGGATACGAACTCTGCCTCCGGCGCCTGGACGACAGTG
This sequence comes from Marinobacter shunpengi, assembly GCF_045449695.1. Classification (NCBI taxonomy): domain Bacteria; kingdom Pseudomonadati; phylum Pseudomonadota; class Gammaproteobacteria; order Pseudomonadales; family Marinobacteraceae; genus Marinobacter; species Marinobacter shunpengi. The sequence continues at coordinate 358,068 of NZ_JBJJKZ010000012.1, read as the reverse complement.
ACCTGGAGGGGCTGGACCTGGGCTCCTGGCGGGTGGCATTCAACGGTGCGGAGGCCGTCAGTCCGGATACGGTCGAGCGTTTTATCGAACGCTTCCGGCCCTACGGGTTCCGCCCTGAAGCCATGGCGCCGGTTTACGGTCTGGCGGAGAACTGCGTCGCGCTGACCTTTCCGGCGGAGCCTCGGGAACCGGTTATCGACGAGGTCGACCGTGACCGCTTCCAGGAGCAGGGCGAAGCCCGCCCTGTGGGCGCCGGGGCAGGAAACCCACTGCGCTTCGTGGCCTGCGGCAGGCCCATTCCCGGTCACCATATACGGATTGTCGATGCCAGCGGCAAGGAACTGCCCGAACGCCACGAGGGAGCGTTGCAGTTCACCGGACCTTCCGCCACGGCGGGCTATTTCCGCAACGACGAGGAGACCGCCAGGCTGTTCGAGGGGAATTGGCTGAATACCGGTGATCGCGGGTATATCGCCGACGGTGAGCTCTATCTGACCGGTCGCAACAAGGACCTGATTGTGCGCGCAGGCCGCAACCTCTATCCCGGTGAGATCGAAGAAATGGTCGGTAAACTGGAAGGCGTAAGAAGTGGCTGCGTTGTGGCCTTCGCCACCGGCATGGGGGAAGCGCAGGGCGAGAAGTTGGTGCTGGTCGCCGAGACACGGTCGACCGACCGAGAGCTCCGCGACCGCCTGAGGGACGACATTGCCCGCATCGCGCGGGAGTCGCTGGGCATCGATGTGGATGATGTGGTTATCGTCAGGCCCCGTAGCGTTCCCAAGACCACCAGCGGCAAGCTGCGGCGCCATGAAGCCCGCCTGCGTTATGAACGGGGTGAGCTCGAGCAAAAACCGGTGCCGGTATGGCGTCAACTGGCACGCCTGGCCCGTGGTAGCTGGCTGCAACAGGCAAGGCGTATGGTAACCGGCATGGGGCGTTTGCTCTATTCCGGCTGGGCCTGGGTAGCCCTGGTTCTGATCAGTGTACCCGTGGTGGTACTGGTCAATATCCTGCCCCGGTTACGCTGGCGCTGGCGGTTGTGCCACTGGGCCGCCAGGCTACTGGGCCTGCTGACCGGCACCCGCCTGCGGGTCCACGGCGGGGAACGGCTGAAGCAGGTGCCCGGGGGCTGTGTGATTGTGGCCAACCATTGCAGCTACATTGATGCGTTCGTTATGACCGCGCTGGTGCCATTTCCCGTCACCTTCCTGGCCAAGGCCGAGCTGCGTCGGTTTGCCGTGTTGCGGCGTTTTATGGACAGAATAGGCGTGGAAACCATCAAGCGCGCCAGCGGTGAGGCCAGTGTCCGGGGCTCGCGACAGATTGCCGAACGCGGCCGTGACCACCGCCTGGTGTTCTTCGCCGAAGGCAGCTTTGATGCCGCCCCGGGGTTGCGGCCCTTCCATATGGGCGCGTTTATGACGGCATCGCTGCTCCGGGAACCGGTTATCCCCATTGCGCTCAGGGGGACCCGCACCAAGTTACCGGCGGATCGGTGGAATCCCCGGCCAGGCGCCGTGGACGCCATTGTGGGGGAGGCCATCGAGCCGACCGGGGATGACTGGGCCTCCGCCATCCGGTTACGGGATACGACCCGCAGGCGGTTGCTGGCGATGACCGGCGAACCCGACCGGCTCGCCTGGTAATGGTCCGGGATGACAACCTGAGAACCGGACGGCAGTTACGCTGGCCCCAACCTTTTCTGTGGGCTACCGGCTTGAAAGAAGCTGTTGCCGGACGCAGTAAGATAGGACTTTCCCGCCAATGATCAGGAGGTGAACCATGCGTGTTCTTATTGCCGGTGCCAATGGCAAGATCGGCCAGCACCTTGTCCGGCAGATGGCCGGTAGCCAGCACTCCGCCCGGGCCATGGTCCGGAACCCCGAGCAGGCGAAGACGATGGAGGAACTGGGCGCCGCCGAAACCGTGGTGGCAGACCTGGAGCAGGACTGCAGTCATGCACTCAAGGACTGCGACGCGGTGGTGTTCACCGCCGGCTCCGGCCCCCATACCGGCCCGGACAAGACCATTGATGTGGACCAGAACGGTGCCATCAGACTGATTGACGCGGCCGAGGCAGCCGGCGTAAAGCGCTTCCTCATGGTCAGCAGCATGCGGGCCGATGCGCCGGGAAAGGCCCCGGAGAAACTACATCACTACCTGCGGGCCAAACAGAAGGCGGACGAACACCTGCGTGCCAGCAGCCTGGATTTCACCCTGGTCCGCCCCGGCCCCCTGACCAACGATCCCGGTACCGGGCGGGTCGAGTTGCGCCCACGGCTTGACCGGACCGGCTCCATTCCCCGTGAGGATGTGGCTGCGGTGCTGCTCGCCACGCTGGATGCGGACAACACCGTGCACCAGACCTTCGACCTGCTGTCCGGGGATGACGGGATTGACGAGTCCCTCGTGAGTCTGTAAGCGCCGCCTCTCCTGAGCGGTGTCAGGAATATTTTCTGGCACCGGGCCTTGCCTGTCGATTGTTTGCGCCAGTCGTGCTATATCAGCAAACCCTTTCATCTCACTTTAAGGTTGCAGGACGGACAGCAATGCCAAAAGCCAGCGAAATCAAGAAAAATCAGGCCATTGAATATGATGGCAGGGTCTATTTCGTCAAGGATATCGAGCGCTCGGTGCCCCAGGGGCGTGCCGGGGGCAGTCTCTACCGCATGCGCATGTACGATGTGGTGACCAGCGCCAAGCTGGATGAGACCTTCAAGGATTCCGACATGCTCAACCTGGCGGACCTGGTTCGCCGCCCATCGGCCTTCTCCTACTCCGATGGCGATGAGTATGTGTTCATGGACACCGAGGACTACACCCAGTACAGCCTGAACCGGGAAGCCATCGCCGACGAGCTGCTGTTCATCACCGAGGAAACCCAGGGGGTGATGGTGATCCTGCTGAACGACGCACCGGTGGCTATCGACCTGCCGCCCACCGTGGACCTGGAGATCGCCGAGACGGACCCCTCGATCAAGGGTGGCTCAGCCACGGCCCGCACCAAGCCGGCGAAACTGACCACGGGACTGGTGGTGCAGGTGCCGGAGCATATCTCCACGGGAGACCGGATCCGGATCAATGTTGAGGAGCGGAAGTTCCTGGGCCGGGCCTAGCGTTACGGTACCAACTCCCCATCAACCCAGGGGATCCATCCGGAACAGGGCGCCAAGGCCGGGCTGGGGACTGAGTCTGCCGCATAACCTCAGTCCCTCCCAGAAGCTGACCTGGTTGGCGGTCAGCACCGGTTTGCCCGCCGCCGCTTCCAGGTCTTCCAGCCAGGCGGCGGAGTGTAGCGCGGTGTCCGGCACCAGCAGGGCATCGGCGTCCGGGTGGTTGTTATCGATGGCGAACCCGAGCACCGCCTCCCTGTCCAGGGCGCCTACCTCCGTGGCGGTGATAATGCCGTGACTGGCGACGGATACCACCTCGATATCGAAATGCTCCAGGAACGCCTGGAACCGCAGGGCGATATCCCGGGGATAGCTGGCGGCGATGGCAACACGTTTGGCGTCAAGGGCGGTAATGGCCCGGGCAAAGGCCATGGCAGTGGTGGAAGCCGGGATATGAAGCAGGTGTTCCAGGGTCTCGATCTGTTCCCGGATGCCGTCGATACCGCGCACGAAGCTGGCGCTGGTGGAGGTCCAGAGCACCGCGTCCAGGTCCTGGTGCTCCAGGTGTCTGGCGCCTTCGGTCAGGCGCCGTGGGCTGCCCATCTCCGTGAGTGCCTCCACGGTATGGGCATCCTCGTCAAACGCCGTATGGATGACAGTGACGTCCGCCGCCGGAGAGACCATCCGCGCCAGTCGCGGGTAATCATCCTCGGCGGCGTGGCCGGGATAGAGGAAGGCTATGCGGGCGGTTGTGCTGCTCATAGGTTACCGGATACCGTCTATGCCATGAACGGCGCAAACACCCGGGCCAGGCCTTTTTGACCCTTACCCTTGGGGGCGTCGCACCACCCTGATCTTACCACTGGTGCCGCCACCACAGAAGAAGCGGTCGCTGCCGTTGGATTCGAGACCGGATACGCCCGTGTTGGCCGGCATGGCCAGTGTTTCCAGGGTCTCGCCGGTGTCGGGGTCGATGCGCATAAGCTCGCTTTCGTCATCTTCCCAGCAGCCATGCCAGAGTTCCCCGTCCACCCAGGTGACACCGGTCACGAAACGGCTGCTCTCAATGGTGCGCAGGATATCGCCGGTTGCAGGGTCCACCTGGTGGATCCTGCGGTCCCGGTATTGCCCGACCCAAAGGCTGCCTTCCGCCCAGGCCATGCCGGAATTGCTGTTGCCGGGGGCCGGGATGCTCGACAGTACCTCGCCGGTGCCCGGGTCCAGCTTCTGGATACGGTCCTCGGCAATCTGGTACAGGTGCGTGCCGTCCCAGGCAGTGCCCGCGTTGGCCGTCACATTGAGGGTGCGCTGGAGTGCGCTGCTCTCCGGGGCCAGGGCGAGCAACCGGTCACCCACGGCAAACCACACGTGCTTACCGTCGTAACTGACGCCATGAACCGCATCGACCTCCGGGAAGGGGCCATATTCGTCGATAATGATGGCATTGGATTGTTTCATTGGAGCATTCCTTTCGCTGGTTGAGGTTTGACTGCCACCGCTCAATGGCGGGCCGACAGCCTCAACGACAGCCTAATGCACCGGCAGTGGCGACGGGAGTAACAAGGTTGTCGTGAATCCCGGCACGGATGGCGTGGTCCAGCGCCGGGCCCGCCCGCGGCCGAACGCCTGTATCTTGCCTGCCTGAGCCAGGGCGTCCAGGGCCCGTTGCACGGTGCGCTGGCTGGTGCCCAGGGCAATGGCCAGGGATGAGCTGGACCAGGCCTCGCCGTCCACCAGCAGGGCGAGTACCGCCGCGTGCCTGTCGTCCACCGGGGGAGCCACGAGCACAACGTCTTGCCCGGAGTGGGGCGCCAGTGCATAGCCGTCCCCGGTGGCGCTGACGTCGGCCAGGGGTTGAAGGGCGGTGCGCAGCCGCCCCATTTCCACCCGCAGCCGCACCCGCAGGGATTCATCGGTGGGTTTCAGCCGGAAGGCGTGGTGGGTCAGGGTGTCCCGGGAGACCTCCGCCGGCCAGGCTTCAGCCAGGGTACGGGCAAGCGTGAACAGCACCGGGCGACCGGCCAGGGAAACCACCTGGTCGCGATGGCGAACCAGATAACGGCAGGCGTCCACCACCAGGTTGTCCGAGGCGAACAGGGCCTCCACGTCTTCCAGCCGCATGGGGTATTCACTTCCCATCGATACCCTTCGGGCAGCCGGGGCATCCAGCACCTGGAAGGCGTTGTCCACTTCTCCGGCAAGTGCCGGTATGCCTGACTCTCCGGCGGCCTGTCGGGCACGCTGGAGTGCCGCCCGGGCGGGTCCGGTTTGCAGGCGTCGCAGGGCAATGCCCGCTGTCAGGAGTTCGTGGACCGCCACCAGTGGTGGGGGAAAGTCTGTGGGGGTGAGCCAGGCGAGGGTGGCTTCGGCGTCGTCGATATGCCCGATCAGCAACTGACGCCTTGCCTCGAGGTAACGGGCGTGTGCGGCGTTGGCCCGGTCACCGTGTTGTTCCAGTGTCTGCCGTGCCCGGTCGACCACGTCGGCGGGCCAGCCCAGGTCCCGGGAGGCCAGCGCCACTTCCGCCTCGGCGATAGTGCACCTGGCCCGGGCCAGAGCCTCTTTACGACCAAAGGAGCGCCGGGCCCGTTGCAGGAGCGCCCTGGCACGCCCGAAATCCCCAAGCTGGGCCATGGCAGTGCCGCGCAGCGCCAGTGCCGGTGGATCGTCGCGCAGGGCGACCCGGTTAAGGGCTCCGAGCGGGTCGCCCGCCGCCAGGGCGCGCGCCGCCGCCGTGATCAATGCATCCATGAATAGTCCGCCATACCGGTCATGTCCTCTACTGGACTGGTCACCGTCAGTTAACGAACGGGACACTAGCTGATGATAAACAACTGCAGAGAGGAATGAACCATGGAGGGCTTGGGGGGACACACGTTGATGGGCGTGTTCCCCTTCACAAAGGTTTGGCCGCTTCAGCAACCTGGGGCGACGGTTGCCCCACGTGGGCTCCTGTCAGAGCTGGCGGGGGCAGGCTTCCCGGTGGCGGTGATTGCTGTTCCCTCAGCTCCATCCGGAGAACATGGCCGTTTCCCGTACTGCTCCTCAAGGTGCTGCCGCCGTGCCCGCCGGCACCTGGCCAGGGCCTTGAGGGCGTCCACCTTCAGCGGCAGGTTGAGGGCCCATTCGATATCGCTCCGTTCCAGGCCGACATCCTGCAACACCGTGTCGGACGCCTTCAGTAGGGGAGCACTGCGGTGGCGGAACCGGAGCCGGCGCCAGACCATCCGTACCCAGAATTCGAGAACCGATAGTGATGCCAGCGGCGGTGTGGCGGGCATATACAGGTCCAGCCGTGGTGGCTTCCGGGGGGATTCCGGTGTTGGTTGTGGGCGCTGGAATGTGTGGTTGTGGTTCATGGTCCTGGCCTCCTCTTTTCTGTCTCGTTCGAGGGTGTGTTGGCTAAGGAGGCCTGGCTTCTGTTGGCCTCCCGTCCTTTCCAAACAGGATGGGCCGGGCAGTTTGATAAGACAAACGAAAAGATTTAAGGTATCTGTTAAGTAAAATTGAAAGGTCTGAATTCAGAAGGTAAGAGTTCAAATGGACGCTTCCGTTGCCACCCCCCATCCCGCCAATCTGCCTTTGCTGGATATCGATGTGCTCAGGACCTTCGTTGCCATTGCCGAGAGCGGCAGTTTTACCCGTGCGGCACGGCAGGTTCACCGAACGCCCTCGGCATTGAGCATGCAGATAAAGCGCCTGGAGGACATCCTGGGGCAATCACTCTTCGTGCGGGAGGCCCGACATGTGCGGCTGACTTCCGAGGGCGAGGTGCTGCTCGGCTATGGTCGGCGTTTTCTGAGCCTCAACGAGGAAGCGGTCCAGCGGTTCCTGTCTCCCGTCCTGGAAGGCCGGATCAGCCTGGGGACCACGGACGATGTGGGGACACGAATCCTGCCGGGGGTGCTGTCCCAGTTTGCGCGTTCGCACCCGGCGGTGCAGGTGGATGTTGTCGTGGGGCCAAGCGAGCAGAACCTGGCCCGGCTGGATGCCGGGGAACTGGATCTGGTACTGGTCACATCGGGCAACCAGAACCAGGAACCAAGGGGGGAGGTGGTGCATTCTGAACCCCTGGTCTGGGCCGGACGGGAAGGGGGAGTAGCCGCTCATCGCTCCCCCCTGCCGGTGGCCCTGGCCAACCATGGCTGCGTCTGGCGCCGAACCGCCCTGGATGCCCTGGACCGGGCTGGCGTTTCCTACCGGGTTGCGTTCAACTGTGATCACTGTGCAGGGCAGGAGGCAGCCATGATGGCGGACCTGGCGGTGGCGCCTTTCCCGCGAAGCCTGGTGCGCCCGCCGTTACGCCGGCTGGACAAGGAAGGGTTGCCGCCGCTGGCGAACTATCAGGTGGTGCTTGTCCAGCGTGCCAGGGCACCCGTCAGCGACGCCCTGTGCGGCCATGTGCGGGATGCGCTGAAGGAACTCAGGGAAGGGTAGTTTTAGGACGCGGCGGATTCGCGAGGCGATCATGGGATAAAGGACCAGAGGACAGGATGAAGATACTGGGTCGATGGCTTTGTCGCAGGTCGGGATCTGCCTGTGGACCGTGCCATCAAATGTGATATCCGGTTGACGGAGTGGCTTCTGGAGTCGGGGCCCAGCCATCTCCGTGTGGTCAGGTCGGAATAGTCACGAAATGACGAACTGGCGCTAGCGACCTGCCTGGTTGCGCAGGGCTTCCAGCTCCCGGGTGTGCTCCTCAAGCTCGTCTGTGGCCTCTTTCAGGTCTTCCCGGCGGTCCTCGATCTCATCGGTGTCGCCTTCCTGGATCGCCTCCTCGAGTTCCTGCCTTTGCTCTTCCAGATCCTCCAGGCTGTCCCGGACCTCTTCCTCGGCGTCTGCCAGCAGTCCCTCGTCGGTGCAATGGGTGCGGATACGCTCCAGCGACGTTTCCAGGCCCCGGAGCCGCTCCCGGTTGCCTTGCTCGCGAGCCATGTCCATTTGCCGTTCTACCTCGGCTTCCTTGGCGGCACAGAGTGGGTTTCCGGTGGAAGCCGCAAACGCCGGGACGCCGAAGCCGAGGGCCAGCACCAGCGCCGACAGGGAGAGAGAGTGTCTTTTCATCTGCAGATCCATGGTTTGAGAAGTGAAGGCGAGACCGGAACTGAAGCAACGACCATTCGCTGATTACCGGCCACGCGTATCGGCCAATATTGCGGCCCATCCTATCATTGCGGAGTCCGCTATGGTCCTGACCGTCCCGTAATCGTCGCCATCCGTTACCGCCGGCTATTGCCTACAGGATCCGGCCAAGCAGTGAAAGCCGGTCATCCAGCCAGATATCCTGGGGGCTGATAAACCCCTTCCGGTTGTAGCGGAACTCCTTGCCGGCGTGGGCGAAGCATTCGTAGACGAGTTCCGAGCAGATGTATTCCCGGTCCCGTTTGCGTTTGCCCTTACCGAGTGTGATGCGGGCGAGCACATTGGCGATCTCGTCCTTGTCGTAGGGCTTGGTCAGCTCGTCCACACCAAACACCGATAGCTTTCGGACCATGTCGGGCGTGATGTCAGCGCAGCGGGCAATGGCGACGCGTCCCTTGTAGGGTTTTCCGTTCTCGTAGTCCCTCACATACTTGGACAGGGGGGCAAAACGGACGCCCATATCCTCGACACTTTCCAGCAGCAGGATGCGGTCAATGGCCTCGATATGGAAGACGATGCCCACGTGGCTCCAGGCGCTGCGGGTCATGGTCTGGATGGCCTTTGAAACCAGGTAGTCGCCGGAGGTGAACAGCAGGTCGCCGGACCTGAGCTGAGAGCGAAGATCCTGGTACGACAGGACGGGTAGGGCTTCAAGGTCTGATTTTTCGATGTGGGCCGCCATGATACTTCTTCCCTGACGATCGGTGTTATGGGTTGGGGGCTGGGACGAGTCAACCTGGATAGCTCTACCGCAGTCAGGTGACAGCTGGATTGCGGTGTGGCTGTCGGGGTGGGCTCGTCGACCAGCGTGCCCTGAAGAATAGACCATGGGAGCCGATCTGTTCAGTCAGACGATAGTCTGTGGTGGTGTGGTACTCGTAACTGTCGCCCATAAAAATGGCAGCTGCGGCGAGGTTTCAGAGCCCTTGTCAGGTGCCCGCCATATTTCGCCACAATCCGCCATTCTTCCGCCGCCTTCCGATACCCGGGGCAGTGTATGCTTCCCTCTGGTTGTCACTACACAACGGCTGAGGATATCCCTGTATGGCAAAGGTAAAGACACGTCGGCTTCGTACGATCAGCATGGGGGCGGCTGTTGCTGCCCTGGCATTGATGGCCAATATGTCCTGTGCCGACACCGGCCCGTCCGCTGACGAGCGATTCCAGGAGTCGATTGAAGCCCTGGAATCCATCAATGGTGGTCGCCTGGGCGTGGCGGTCCTGGATACTGAAACAGGTCGGCGATTCGAGTATCGGGCTGACGAACGCTTCGCCATGACCAGCACCTTCAAGTGGGTTCTGGGGGCGGCAGTCCTGGCCCGGGTGGATGCGGGGGAAGAGACCCTGGACCGACCGGTTCGCTACGATGAGAGTGATATCCAGTCCTACGCCCCGGTGGCGAAAGAGCACCTGCCCGAGGGTGAAATGACCGTAGCCGAACTGATTGACGCCAGCATCCGTTGCAGCGATAACACCACGGCTAACCTGCTGTTGGAAACCCTTGGCGGCCCGGCGGGGCTGACCTCTTACATGCGCTCCCAGGGTGATACGGTATCCCGGCTGGACCGGAATGAGCCGGACCTGAACACCAACCTGCCAGGGGATAAACGGGACTCCACGACGCCTGCCGCCATGCTGGGCCTGATGGAAACGGTACTGCTGGGTGAGGCCCTGTCTACCGGTTCCAGGGAGCAACTGCATGACTGGCTGATCCGCAATACCACCGGTGACAGCAAGCTCAGGGCCGGCCTGGACCCGCAATGGACGGTGGGTGACAAGACCGGCAGTGGAGACCGAGGTGCCAGTAATGATGTCGCCATTGTCTGGCGCCCGGATGCCGGCCCGGTCCTGATTGCGGTGTACTATTCCGGTTCTGAGCGCTCGAACGATGCCCGCAGTGCGGTGCATGCCGAGGTAGGGCGGCTGGTGACCGAGGTTGTGAAGAGCGAATAGCGATTCACCGCCAGCCGGTTACCGGAGCCGGTGGCGGGGCGCCGCCGTTTCTTCGAATTCGGTAAAAAGGGGATGTGCGATCCAGACTGCCAGGCTTGGAGTCGAAGGCCGATAGGGCCTTGGAAGAGCCCGTCAGGAAACTATACAGGTAGATTGCGAAAGGAGGTGCCACCATGTCCATGCTGACATTCTACGTCAACCGTGCCGGACGTCAGTTGTCTTATGCCCAGCGGGACACCCTGGAACGGGCCAAGGACGAACTGAGGGCGTTGTATGGCCGTCCCCTCAGGGGCGGACGTTCCTAGGGGATTGTCAGGCAAGTACAGTCATCATTACCCGTCGAGCGAGTGTCAGTTCAGTTTACAGCCAGGTTTATCTTATTTATTAACTACATGAAAGTATTAGGTAATATTATCTGGCATGAGGGTTGCTTATATCACTTCAGAACGAATCTGATATCGATCGATATGGAGTATCGAGATGAAGCAGTACCTGAAACCCGTCGCAGCCGTCCTCGCTATCGGCGTGGCCTCTGCCGCCAACGCCGCCCCGATCCTTAACATCAGCGGCCAGGGTGCATCCGCCGCCTCTGCCGCCGAGGCAGCCTTCCTTGGCTCGGCCCAATCGGGTTATATCACCGAGAATTTTGACGACGCCAGCTACTCGGTGGGTACCCAGGCCGGTACCATCAATTCCGTGGCCGGCGTGGGAAGCTTTAGCCGTGTAACCGCCGGCTCCGGCGGCCTGTGCGATACCGGCAGCTACGACTGTGACGACGGGCTGGCGGTGCTGGATGCCGCCACCACCCCCTTTACGGGTCGTTTTTCCGTGTCTCCGGACAACTGGCTGGACAGCATGGATGCCATGGAAATGACGATTTCCCTCACCGCCGGTTATAACGCGATCGGGTTCTACATGACCGATCCCAACGACGCCGGGGGCCGTTTCTCCATCGGTGGGGTGGACTTCAGTTTCACCGATGTCTTTGGCTCGTCCCTGGGTAATGGCAAGGTCTACTACGTTACGCTGTTCGACGCCGCCGGGCTGGACGACATCAGTATCTATTCCAACAACCCGGACGACGGCTATGGCCTGGATGATGTCACCATAGCCAGTGTCGCCGAGCCGGGTACACTGGCCCTGCTTGCTTTGGGCGTATTTGGTCTGGGCATGGCCCGTCGCCGCCAGAAGGCCTGAAACGCGGTTCATCGGAAAACCCGGGGGCGGTATAGCGCTTCCGGGTTTTTTCGTTTTGCGGGTGTCGTCAGACGTAGTCCCGTAACCGCACCAGTTGCCTCTTCGCGCCCCAATTGCCAGCCGGTCCCCGGAGTGATGGCAGTAGGTGCTGGAGCCGCCATGGTCATGGACGTTGCCGGTGTAGGCGTAGCCATAGGTGGTCAGCACCATGGCGTCGTTCAGACGTCCACGGACAAAGCAACAGCCCTCGCTGGCCTTCATGAAGTTTGCAGAAGCGGGGGAACAGGTCACACTGGATCCGGCCGTCGTCGAGGAAATGCCAGTACCCCCCTGGATGGCCCTGCAGGATGGGAGTGTCGCCCATGGTCAGACCTCCGCGCCTTCTCCCCTGCAGGACCGGATTCGCCACCTGAAACGCAAGGCGGGACTACTGGACCACTACTGGTCTTCATCCATGCGCTTCGGGCGGTATTCCAATGAGGAGATGTCTTCCTCCGAGTGACTCTGGAACAAGCCACCAGCGGCCATTTTTGTGGCATCCTGTGCAGCACCTTCAGTTACGTCCAGTTAACGGGCCTCAATACCAACCAATCATCGGAGCAGGATCATGGCGTTCGCCAGACTCTATGAACAGGCCGCTGCACGAAAAGGCGGCGAGGCCGCGTTGCAAAGTCTGTTACCCCGGATAGCGGAACCCGGGGAGCTGGAAGTGTTTGGTGATGACCGCTACCTGTCCGAAATCACCCGCTGTATATTCAAGGCCGGATTCGTCTGGCGGGTGATCGACAACAAGTGGCCGGGCTTCGAGGCCGCCTTTGATGGGTTTGTGCCACTGTACTGGCAACAGGTGCCACCGGAGGTGATTGAGGACCTGGCCAGGGACGAGCGTATCGTCCGTAACCTCCAGAAGATCCGTACCGTGCCGGAGAATGCCCGGATGATTGTGGATGCGGCCCGGGAGCACGGCAGTTTCGGGCAGTTCCTCGCCCAGTGGCCGTCGGATGACCAGGCCGGGTTGCTGTTGTGGTTCAAACGTAACGGCGGTCGCCTGGGTGGTAACACGGCTCAGTACTTTCTCCGCCGCATGGGTTGGGACGGGTTTGTGTTGTCCGGGGATGTTATCGCCGCCCTGCGTCGGGAAAATCTCCTGGATGCCACACCGGGCACCAAAAAGGCGTTGATGCAGGCCCAGGCGGCGTTTAATGACTGGCACCGGGAAACCGGACTGCCCTACAGCCACCTCTCGAAAATCCTGTCTTTCACGGTTGGTGATTGAGGATGTTATCCAGCCATGGGTGAGGGGCGAGGTGCCGGAGCAGACTGGTTGATTGTTCCCGGCGGTTCCGTCCAGAATCCTCTGGTGCGGTAGTCTCTGACAATGTTCGGCCCGGCCGGATCGGCCAGAAAGGGAGCGTCAACCATGCCTGTACTTACCTCATCACTGAAGAAGGATTTCGTTGTCCTCGATGCCGGCAAGAAGGCGACACTGGAGCCGTGCGACGGAACCCTCTATGAACGCCTGGATCGGGATTACAACGGCTTCAGTGGCTGTGAACTGATCTCCCACCATGAATTCGACGCGGACTGGCCCAGTTGGGAAAAGCACCCCCATGGTGACGAGATCGTTATCCTGTTGTCCGGACACATGACCTTCGTACTGCAGTCGGCGGACGGCGACCGGGAGGTTGAGCTCAAGGCGTCGGGCGACTACGTGGTGGTGCCCATGGACACCTGGCATACCGCCAGGACCCACGAACCCTCCCGTATGCTGTTTGTGACCCCGGGAGAAGGAACCGAACACAGACCTGCCTGATAAAGGGAAGCCCATGTAGCGAACGTCCTGGCTTGCCAGTACCCCGGACATTGTCTTTACTTAAAGTCGTCCGCTCAGGACAGCACCCTGTTACGCCGGTCAGGGATTCGATGAAGTCGGTCGGCCCAGGCTGTCTGCGCAGGTGCCCAGGCACTTTCAATGCGTTGGTATACGTAAAGGGAACCGCCAATGGAGAAGGCAGGCAGCCACAGCGTCTTTGAGCCCGTCCTGGTCCAGGCCGTCAATAACCGGCAGCGGCTTTTTGTCCGTTATTTCCTGGCCATCCTGATCGACCTGGTGGTGCTGAACCTGTTCAACGAGTATTCAGACCACGTCCGCATTGATTCCTTTACCACCTCCCTGTTCGCCGCCGTGCTGCTGCAGGTTCTCCTGCGCCTAACCATTGTGATTGAGCACCGGGTGGCGGCCTGGTTCAGGGCGATGCGGGGAGGGTTTGCGGTATTCATGCGTTACTTCAGTGCCTGGCTGCTGCTGTTTGGTTCCAAGTTCGTGATCCTTGAGGCGCTATCGTTGGCCTTCGGCGATGGTGTGCAGTTCCTGGGCCGGTTCCATGGTGTGCTGGTGCTGATACTGGTGATTGTCACCATGCTGCTGGCCGAAGAACTGGTCGCACGGATCTATCGGTGGCTTGGGGAATCTCCGGAAACCAGCGACAAGACGAATGGTGAAAGCCTTCGCCCGTGACGGAGAGAACATCCATGGCGTTTGATGAATCCGTAGTTCGTAGGATGGTGACCCGTGACCTGTTGGAGACGCTGATCAGAGTCGCCCTGGTGCTGGTCCTGGCGGTGGTCTGTGTTCGCATCGTCACGCCCTTTGCCAACCTGGTGATCTGGGCAACCATTCTTGCCATTGCACTGTCGCCAATGACGGAGGGCCTTGCCGCCCGCCTGGGCAGTCGTCGGGGCCTGGCAGCGGGCATTGTTGTCATTTCCGGGCTCCTGCTGATTGGTGTACCGACGTTGCTGCTGGGCATTTCCTTTGTTGATCATCTGGCCGGTGTGCTCGATGGGGTGAGGAGCGGGGCACTGCACATTGATCCACCGCCCGAAACCGTGGCGGACTGGCCGCTGATCGGCAACGCCGTGTATGGCGCCTGGAGCGAGGCGGCGGCCAATCTGCCACAGTATGCAGAGGACCACCGTGAAGCCTTGGCCGACTGGTCCCGCCGGGCGTTGTCAGGGGTGGCCGGTAGCGCCGTGGGCATCCTGCTGTTCCTCGCTTCCATCGCCATTGCCGGTGTCATGCTGGCGTACGCTTCCCACGCGGATCAGGCTTTTGAGCGGATCTTCGTCCGCTTTACGGATCCTGTCCGGGGGCGCCGCCTGAAGGTATTGTCCATCGCCACGGTACGGTCGGTGGCCACGGGTGTCATCGGGGTTGCTTTTATTCAGTCGTTGCTGTTGGGAGTGGGCTTCCTGCTGGCAGGTATTCCGGCGGCCGGTGTTCTGGCGCTGGTTGTGTTCCTGACAGGCATCATCCAGCTACCTGCCCTGATCATCACCCTGCCGGCCATCGCGTACCTGTGGACCGGCGATGGTTCCACGGTCAGCAATACGGTGTTCACCGTCTACCTGTTTGTTGCGGGGCTGTCAGACAACGTCCTCAAACCCCTGTTGCTGGGGAGGGGAGTGGAAGCGCCAATGATCATTGTCCTGCTGGGGGCGTTGGGCGGCATGATCACCGGTGGCTTGATCGGGCTGTTTGTCGGCGGGGTGGTGCTCGCCGTGGGCTATCAGATATTCATGGAATGGGTGGATGCGGCTGAACCGGTTACGGAGGAAGCAGCAACGGATGTGCGGACCAGTGCCGAGGGCAATGACTGAGTCCGTGCCATCGCCTGGGTGGCGACGGTTACGGGGTGTGTTGGTGGTGCTGGCGCTGCTGGGAGGCTGTGCCACCGTGGGACCGGACTACCAGCCACCAGAGGTGGACTGGCTGGCGGACTGGCGACCGGACCTGTATGGCCAGCGGGTTCAGGCGGACGACGGCACGGGGGATGACCTGCGTTTCTGGTGGCAGCTATTCAATGACCCGGTGCTCACGGTCCTGATTGCCGAGGCACGCCGCGAGAATCCCTCGCTGCGCCTTGCCGGCCTGCGAATCCTGGAAAGCCGGGCGGCCCTGGGTATCGCCGGTAGTGGCCGCTATCCGCAACTGCAGCAGATTGGCGCCGATGCCACCTACATTCGCGGGGAACAGGCGGGCGGGGCGGACCGTGACCGGAGTTTTGCCCGCTATTCAGCGGATTTTTCCGTGGGCTGGGAGCTGGATTTCTGGGGACGGTTTCGCCGTGGTATCGAATCGGCGGATGCGGCCTTCTTTGCCTCCATTGCCAACCAGCAGGATGCCCAGGTGCTGCTGGTGGCCCAGGTGGTGGACCTTTACTACGCCTATTGCACGACGCTTCAGCGTATCGACATAGCCCGACACAATGCGGCCATCCAGCACCGCAGTTTCGAGATCACCGAGCGGATATTCAAGGCAGGGCAGGGCTCGGAACTGGATCTTCAGCAGGCTCGGACCCAATACCTGGCAACCAGGGCCACCATCCCGCTGTTACAGGCGGACATGATTCGATTGCGTAACGCGCTGGCGGGGCTGCTGGGCCGGCCCCCCGGTCCCATATCGGAACTGGAGGCCACCAGGGGTGATCTGCCCCCTGTCCGTCCGATGGCGATCGAGGCGGTGCCCGCTCAACTGCTGCTGCGACGCCCGGATGTGCGCTCCGCCGCCTGGCATGTGGCTGCGCAATCGGCCCAGATCGGCGTGGCGGAGGCGGACTACTACCCGGCGATCTCCCTGTTCGGCAGCATCGGCTGGAGCACATCCACGTTGTCGGACAGCGGCTCCAGTACCAGCCTGCTGGCCGGTCCGGCCCTGAGCTGGAATATCTTCGATTACGGTCGCATCAGCAACAACGTGCGCCTGCAGGATGCCCGCCTGCAGTCGGCCATTGCGGCCTTCCAGGGCCAGGTGCTGGCTGCCGCCAGGGAACTGGACGATGCCGCCGTCCAGGTGGTGAAGACGGTGGAAAGCCAGCGGTCCCTGACGGAATCCGTCGAGGCGGCACAACGGGCCCTGGATCTGGCTACCAAACGCTACCAGGAGGGTTATTCGGACTTCCAGCGGGTGCTGGATGCCCAGCGCATCCTGTTTGCCCAGGCCGAGCGGGAGCTGGTCAACCACGGCGCCCATGTGAGCGCCATCGTCGACCTGTACCGGGCAGCGGGTGGCGGCTGGATGCCCATGACCACGAACGACATGCTGCCGGCAGACATTCGCCAGACCATGGAAGAGCGAACGGACTGGGGGGACCTCCTGGATGAACCCATTCCCGAGGTGGGCCATCCCGCCGGTCCTGCGGCCCCATCATCATCGACCCCGTGAGAGCCATAACCGTGAACGACGAAAAACCAAAACCAGCGGCAGGGGAGCCGGAGCAGGAGACGGCTCCGGCTGACCCCATCACCGAGGCCCCGGATGCGGAAAAATCCGTGAAGAAGGGCGGGGTTCTGGTGGTACTGATGATCATTCTGAGCCTGGCGGCCTACATGCTGGCGGACCGGTTCACGCCCGTCACCAGTCAGGCGAGGATCGAGGGGTACGTGGTCGGCGTGGCGCCGGACGTCAGTGGCCGGGTTACCGATGTGTGGGTGCGGAACAACCAGGAGGTGATGGCCGGGGACCCCCTGTTCCAGATCGATCGCTCCCAGTACGAGATTGCCCTGGAAAGTGCCCGGACCCAACTGGAGAATGCGGAACGTCAGATGGGCGCCGGCAGTGCCGCCGTGGAGGCTGCTCGCGCCAGTCTGCGCGCCGCACAGGCCAATGAACGCAAGGCCCGCCAGGACGCCAGTCGACTGGAGCGTCTGTATGCGGAAGACCCGGGAACCATCTCGGTACGGCGCCTGGAGATCGCCAGGGCGACCCTGGAACAGGCGGAGGCGGGTGTTACCGCAGCGCGGGCAGATATCCAGCGGGCCATCGAACAGATGGGGGGCGATGACGCCGAGAACAATACCCTGTTGAAGGGCGCCGTTACCGCTGTCAACAAGGCCGAACTGGACCTCCGGAACACCCTGGTCCGCGCTCCGTCCAGGGGCATGATTACCGACCTTCGGGCCGATCCCGGACAATTCGCCAGCGCCGGCCATCCCGTGCTGACCCTGATTCCCATCCACGATGTCTGGATCAATGCCGAGTTCACCGAGAATAACCTGGGGCACATCCGGGTGGGCACGCCGGTGGACATTGTGCTGGACGCCCTGCCGGGCCGGATATTCGACGGCGAGATTCGCAGCGTCGGCCTCGGTGTCAGTGATGGTCGGAGCCAGCCGGTGGGGGCTCTGCCCACCATCCAGAACGACCGGGACTGGCTGCGGCAGGCACAGCGCTTTCCGGTGATCATCGAGTTCGATACGTCACAGGCGGACGAACTCCGGCAACAACTGAGGATTGGAGGCCAGGCCACGGTCATCGCCTACAGTGACCAGAGCGCCATCCTGGACTGGCTGGGCAGGCTGTACATCCGCATCAATAGCTGGTTGACCTATGCCTACTGACACCGCCCGGCCCCTGGCGGAGGGCTGTCCACCCATGGCGGCAACCCGGACATTCCGCTTTGCCCTGACGGTGTCACTGGCACTGGCGGCGGGCTATGGGCTGGCGCTGCCGTTTCCGTTCTTCGCACCGTTGTTCGCGATTCTACTGGGAGCAACCCCCGGGCCACCCCCGGCAGTGCGGGGGTTGTTTGCTCTGGTGATGCTGGTCGTTCTGGCGCTTGGGTTGGGACTGTTCCTGACACCCTTCCTTGCCGTCTATCCGATTGCCATAGTGCTGGTGATCGCGGTCTGCCTCTATGGCGCCACCTACCTCAGCGTCGGTGGGGGCAAAGTGCTTCCGGGTATACTGCTGACCATTGGTGTCACCATGATTCCTGCCGCCGGGCTGGTGGAATACGCTTTGGCGGTGGCCGTACTCCAGGGGCTGGTGGCGGGTATTGTTGTGGCCGTGCTGTGTCAGTGGCTGGTGTACCCGCTGTTCCCGGAACCGCCAGCGTCAGTGACGTCCGTGCCGCCTCCGCAACCGGCAGGGCAGGCCCGCTGGATTGCCGCCCGCACCACCCTGATCGTTATCCCACCGGTGCTGCTCGCTTTCACCAATCCGGCACTCTATATGGCGTCGATTATCAAGACCGCAACACTGGCCCAGCAGGGCTCCAGGATCAGTGCCAGGGCGGCAGGTCGAGAATTGATTGGTTCGACGTTCCTGGCGGGCCTGCTGGCGGTGGTGTTCTGGTTTGCCCTCAGGCTGGCGCCGACGCTTTGGATGTTCTTCCTCTGGATGTTTCTGTTCGGCCTGCTTTTTGGCGGGAAGCTCTATGGTGCCCTGGCAAGTCGTTTCCCGCCGACGTTCTGGCAGAATGTCGCGGTTACGCTGATCATCCTGTTGGGACCGGCGGTGCAGGACAGTGCCTCCGGTAAGGACGTGGAACAGGCATTCGCCATGCGCTTCACCCTGTTCGTCGCCATCACCCTCTATGCGTGGCTGGCAATCCTCCTGCTGGAGCACCTTAGGGAACTGACCGCAAGGCGACGACAATGAAACAGGAGGTCGATCCTTGCTGATAAACCTGATAATCGGGCTATCCACCATGACGGCCTGCCTGTTGTTGCAGGCCATACTGCTGGTGCTGGCTATCCGCTACTACATTGGTCACATCGGTCTGGCGACCACGTCCTCATCCTGGTCGATGCTCCGCGTTATCTGCGCCTTCATGGTCATGCTGGTCCTGGGCAATCTGTTGCAATGCACGATCTGGGCATTGGTATTCATGGTACTGGGAGAGTTCGAGGCATTGTCCGAGGCGGTCTACCACTCCGCCGTGAACTTCGCGACCCTGGGGTACGGAGACATTGTGATGTCAGAGCGGCACCGCCTCCTGGGGCCGATAGAAGCCATCAACGGCGTCATAATGATCGGGGTATCCACCGCCGCCCTGATGACGGCGCTGCAGCACAGTCTGAAAGAGTCCCTGGCTGCCCAGCGATGGACTCTTGAACAGCGTCGGGATGACCATGAATCCCATTGATGCGGTGGGATAAGGCATGGGATTCACCATGACAGTGGCCCCGGACTCCAATCGGATATTTTTTGAATCCTTTCAATTCAGGGTTGTCTGATCGCTGAACGAGACCTATAGTGATTTTGACTCATAAAGTGACATAACCCTGGAGAAGATAGACCAGAAACGTTCACTGGCGCCCCGGCCAGGCCCTATCCCTTTGAATGCAGTACGTTTGTTGATCCGTTTCGGCAAACCGGATCTCCCGGCGATATTCAGGAAGAAAGACGAATACAACAATAAAGGATTCCTGCATGAACAATCCCAACCCGAACACGGCGCGCACAACGGTCGTGGCCACTCTAACGTCCCTTGCTTTCGCCCTTACCGGCTGTGGTGGCGATGGTGGTGGCTCTTCAACACCCAACAGCCTCACCGGTACCTTTGTGGACAGCCCCGTTTCGGGACTGGACTATGAGGGCGACCAAACGGCGGCCTCCCTCACCAATGAAAATGGCCAGTTCCAGTACCTTGACGGTGAAACCCTGACCTTTGCCATCGGCGACCTGGTGCTGGGTTCGGCAACCGGCGCCGGCACGGTGACCCCGGTGGACATCACCGAAGGCGCCAGCGACGGATCAGACCCTGGCGTCCGTAACCGGCTGGTGCTCCTGCAGACGCTGGACGCCGACGGTGACCTGAACAACGGCATCCAGATTACCGACGCCATCCGGATGGAGGTATCGGCCAGTGCCGACAGCCTTGACCTGAGTCTGATCCCGGAGGATTTCAGCGCCGCCCTGCTACCGGTGGTGAACGCCCTGGAAGCCGATAATGCCTTCACCGACAACAATCCCCGGCCCCGGGCAGTGGTGTCTGCCAGTGACGCGGCAGAGCACTTTGCCCGCTCCACCAGCCCGCGGCAGGTGGTGGAGACCGCCAGCGGTGAGGTGCGCGGTTTCGAGTCCAGTGCTGATACCTGGCAGTTCCTCGGCATACCCTATGCCCAGCCCCCGGTTGGTGACCTTCGCTGGCGCCCGCCCCAGCCCCTGGAACCCTGGGAAGGGGTGCGTGAGGCGGTGTCCTGGAGCGACCAGTCGGCCCAGAATCCCGCCCTGCAGCAGTTCGGGGAAGGGGGCATGAGCGAGGACTCCCTCTACCTGAACGTCACCACCCCCAAGGAAGCCGACGGGCTGCCGGTGATGGTGTGGTTCCATGGCGGTGGTTTTACCTCCCTGACCGGCAACACCAAACCCTTCAACAACCCGGAGGCCCTGGTGACCAGGGGGGTGGTACAGGTGTCGGTGAACCATCGCCTGGGGCCCTTTGGCTATATCGCGCATCCGGACCTGACAGCGGAAAGCGGTTATGGCGGCTCCGGAAATTACGGCCAGATGGACCTGGTGGCCGCTCTGGAGTGGGTACAGGCCAATATTGAGGCGTTCGGGGGCAACCCGGACAACGTCACCATCTTCGGGGAGTCCGGTGGTGGCCGTAAGGTACTGTCATTGATGGCTTCGCCGCAGGGCGCAGGGTTGTTCCACCGGGCCATCAGCCAGAGCGGGACCCTCTATCCTGATACCCGTAGCCTGGAAGACGCCGAGGCCATCGGCGATCAGCTACAGGCCAACCTGGGCGCCTTATCACTGGCGGAAATGCGCGACGCAAGCTGGAGTGAAGTGGTGGCCGCGTCTGCGGAACTGCAGCCCTATACCAACGTCGATAACCACTACCAGCCCTATACCGAGAGGGCGAGCTTCGAGAACGGCAACCAGAACGACGTGCCGTTCATGTTCTCCATCAACACCAACGACACCCCGGATCCGACGGCCACCGCCATCGATGTCTTCCCGTGGATGGCGCCACTGAATACCTCCAACATGTACGCCACCCTGTTCAGCCACCAGCCCGCCGGCTGGCGGGCCCGGGGCGTGGAGGCCTACCACGCGGCGGAGCTGGCCTATGTGTTCAACATGCCCCAGAGCGTGGTCACCCATTACCTGCTGGGCCTGGTGATTGATCCGGCCACCGGTGAGTCCCTGGACATCGGAGACATTAACGGTAACGGAGTATCCGGCTCCGACGGCGATCCGGCGGACATCCTGGTCTCCGCCGGGTTCGATGAGACCGATGCGGTGGTGATCGACCGGATGCTCACCATCTGGACCAACTTCGCCAAAACCGGCGATCCCGGCATACCGGGCGAGATCGAGTACCCGGTTTACGACGCTGCCACCGAGTCCTATGTGGACATCGGCGTGGAGGCGGAAGTGAACAGCGGCCTGGGGGAGGTGCTTGACGATGAATAAGACCAGAAACCGTATCGCGGGGCCAATGATGAACGTTCCAACCAGGACCTGGGCGTGGCGGACCTTCCTGATGACCGTGGTGGTGTCGCCAATAGCCATTACTGGCTGTGGTGGCGGTGGTGGTAGTTCTTCGGACGACGCCCGTACCGGCACCTTCGTGGACAGCCCGGTGGCCGGGCTGGATTATACCGGCCCGGATACGCCCTCCGGGCGTACCAACGACAACGGCGAATTCCAGTACCAGCCGGGGGAGACCATCACCTTCGCCATCGGCGAACTGGAACTGGGGTCGACTGAAGGGGCAGAGGTAGTGACGCCCCTGACGATCACCGCCGGTGCCGGGTCTGCCGACGATCCGGGGGTCACCAACCGGCTGGTCCTGTTACAGAGCCTGGACGCCGACGGCGACCTGAACAACGGCATCCAGATCACTGAAGCTATCCGCGATCAGGTATCGACTGATGCAGGCGTGATTGACTTTGGCCAGGCGCCGGAGGATTTCCGCACCAGCCTGGAGCCAGTCCTGAGCGCGATTGAGGACAGCGGTGCCTTCACCGACCTGGACCCCCGTCCGCGGGAGGCCCGTGAAGTGGCGGATGCGACGCAGCATTTCCAGCGCGGTCGTAGTGACGGCGTTACCGTGGCCACCACAGGGGGTGACCTGCGAGGCTTTGAGTCCAGCGAGAACACCTGGCAGTTTCTCGGGGTGCCTTACGGGAAACCTCCGGTCGGGGATCTTCGCTGGCGTCCGCCAGAGCCGGCGGAGCCCTGGGATGGTATCCGTCAGGCGACGTCCTGGGCGGACCAGTCGGCCCAGAACCCGACCCTGGAATCCGTGAATGAGGGTGGTATGAGCGAAGATTCCCTCTACCTGAACGTCACCACGCCGAAAGATGCCGAGAATCTGCCGGTGATGGTTTGGTTCCATGGTGGGTCTTTCTCGATCCTCTCCGGTAATTCCATGCAGTACAACAACCCGGACAGCCTGCCCACCAGGGGCGTGGTCCTGGTGACCGTCAACCATCGCCTGGGGCCGTTTGGCTATATCGCCCACCCCCTGCTGACCGAGGAAAGTGGCTATGAGGGCTCCGGAAACTACGGCCAGATGGACCTGGTGCTGGCATTGCAGTGGGTTCAGGACAACATCGAGGCCTTTGGTGGCAACCCCGACAACGTCACCATCTTCGGCCAGTCCGGCGGTGGCGGCAAGGTGTACTCCCTGATGAACTCGCCCCAGGCGACGGGGCTGTTCCACAAGGCCATCGTGCAGAGCGGTTTTGCCCCGATGGATGAGGACAGAACCGCCGAAGATTCACTGGCGGAATCCGAGGCCATTGGAACCGCGTTGTTTGAGCGGCTCGGGGTAAGCACGCTGGAAGAGGCGCGGGCCCTGTCCTGGACCGAGATTACCCAGGCGGACCTGGCCAATAATATCCCTCGACAGACCTACCGGCCCAACGTGGACAACGATTACCAGACCAGGACCTACTACCAGAATGTGCAGGAGGGTATGCCCAGCGATGTGCCTTTGATGGCCGGCGCCACCAATGGTGATTACGATAGCCTGCGTGCGGCCCTGCCGATCTGGCTGGACCAGCGTTCCGCCGACTACCAGTCCGACCAGTTCGTCTATGTGTTCAGCCGGGTGCCCGATGGCTGGGACGAACTGGGGCTGCGAAGCTGCCACGGTTGTGAGTTGCCCTATGTCTTCCATTATCCGGCTGGCATGGTCCAGAACTATTTGTTGGGCCTGGTGCTGACCCCGGACGGGGCACAGCCGGACATCGGCGATCTCAATGGAAACGGGGTGTCAGGCACGGAAGGGGACGCGGCGGATGTCTTTGCGTCGATGCAATACGGTGCGGATGATGTGGCGATTTCCGATCTGACCATGACATTCTGGACGAACTTCGCCAAGAGCGGTGACCCAAGCACGGGTAGTCTGGCGTGGCCAGCCTATACCGGTTTCAATGATGCCTTTATGCACATTGGGCCTGCGAGCGACGCGGTCGCCGAAACCGGTCTGGAGTCGGCGCTGGAATGATGGATGGCCGGGGCCCGGGGCTTTAGCCGGGCCCCTGTGCCGGGCGGTTGACGTTACCAGCCGCCTTTATCCTCCTTGCGGTCCTGTTCCTCGTTCTCTGCCTTCTGCTTCTTGATCCTGGCCATCTTCTCTTTCGAGATGGGCATGTTGGCGCTGTCCCTGAGCATCAGCAGGCCGCCGACAACCAGTGCCAGGGCGAGCAGGAGGAATATCCAGCCGATCATGGGCATATACCGGGTTCCTGATTATCCGTTACGTGTGCATTTATGGTGAACCAGGTTGGGGGGATATGCCAGTATCGGGAGAGGTCGATCGGGAAGGGAAGGACTGATGATTGGACGGCTCCCTGTTATCTCAGGGAGATAGTCAGGCGTCGCAAATCCGGCGGCCGGTCCGGCTAACCGGACCGGCCAGGCTGGCGATCAGTTGGCGTCGACGGTCAGCCCGAGCATTTTGGTGGCGTCGGCGGTGGCGCCCATCATCAGCATCATGCTGATCTGGGTCAGCTCTTCCATGCTGAGGGGCTCTTCCGGCTCGATGGTTATCGAGAGCTGCTTGGGGTCCTCGATAAAGGCACGGATCTCTCCGACCACTTCGGAATCGCCAAGCTGCTGTTCCATACCAGCCAGGATCTGGGCCTTGAACTGGTCCGCGGTAACACCGTTTTCCCTGGCAACCGCTTCCATCATCAGTTCCACCTCACCGTCATTCTCGTAGCGAAGTTGGGTGCGGTTGAAGCGAACACTCTGAAGCTCGGCCTGGATGGCCTGTTGCTGGGCAGGGGTGAAGTCAGTGCTACCGCTGTTTTGTTTATAGGCAGCCTGCAACGCTTCCCAGCCACCGGAGACATCCGACAGGGTCATCTCATGGTTCAGGCTGCTCAGGCCCTCGGTGGACCAGGTCAGGTTGGAGGCCAGCTCGTCCTTGCCGTTGTTAACGTCGTAGCCGAAATGGAAATCCATGGGATGCTCGCGGTAGTCCACCTCGGCAAAGCTGGACATTTCGGTCAGCAGCTTCTCGTTAACGATTAGCAGATTCTTAACGGACAGGCTGAAGTTGTCTGGCAGACGCTCGTTTTCCGTATAGCCCTCCATGACAACAGTAATGTTATCTGCCTTGAAAAGATCGCCTTCCGACTTGCTGCTGATCAGCACACCGTTGAGGGTGGCGGAGCTGGAGAACAGGGAGGAATCGACACTGTCGTAGGTGATGACAGCATCGCCATCGCTTTCCTCTTCAATGGTTTCGATCGCTTCCACGACCTTGGCTTCCGCCTGGGAATTGATGAACCAGGATGCGGCGAAGTAGAGGGCGGCCAGGATCACGATGATCGCAATGGCGATTTTCCCTTTGTTGCTTCCTGACGGGGTTGTGACTGCATCACTCATTGAAACGGTACCTCCTTGATTATTGAGGGGGAGAAGGTTGCAGAAAGTTCATGTGGTGTCAATTAAAAGCCGAATTTCAGATGTAAATTCGATCTGACAGTATCCGGGGATAACATGGTGATCAGAGGTGGTCGGCAGGGGCTGGCGTACCGGGTCGGTTTCCGGAGAAACAGGCGGGATACTGAAAATGGCCCATGAATGGCTGGACCGGTCAGCCCTGGGGCTCCTCCACCGTCGGTGTCGACAGGGCCAGGGCACAGAACCGTTCCATTTCCCCGGCCCAGGATTCCATCCGGGCCACGTCCAGATGCATATGGAGGGCGTAGCGCCGGCCGCCCCACACCGCCAGGTGAAGGGCCTCCACGGTTTCGGCGGATGGCCTGGGGGCGAGGTCATGGCAGGCCGCCAGCGTCCGGTGCCAGATGTCCAGCAGCTCGTCGTAGGCCCGTTGCTGGTGCCTGGGGTCCGCCACAACAGGCTCAAGCCGCATCATGTCCGGAGAGAACCAGGTCCGGTCCGATTCCAGTCCCGCCAGGTGGCGGATCAGCCCGTGCAGCCTCTGCCGCCAGCCCAGGTTGTCCGGGGTGATCACCCGCTCCTCGATCTGCTGAAGCAGTTCTTCGATGCAGTGGCGGACATAGCCGGAGTGCAGCGCCTCCTTGCTGGGGAAATAATCGTAGAGAGTGCCCACCGCGATACCGGTCTCCAGGGCCACCTTGCGGGTGGTGAGCTGGTCCCAGCCGTCGCGCTGCCAAATCCGAACATAGGCATCGTAAATGGCCTGTACCGTGAACCGGGCACGGGCCTGTCTCGGCCGCTTGAGCGGCTTGTTGCGGGGGCTGTCGATAGCCTGGGGCTTGCTCATGGGGATTCCGAACCACCTGTCCTCGGGCGCTGGATACAATGATCCTGAAACAGAACGTTTGCAACCAGGTGGGATCGACAGCCACCCGGGAGCACCCATAGTAACCCTTTTACGAGGATCAGGCGCATGACAGACATCACTCGACTGGTGACTGACCAAGAGTCACTGGGCACCTCAAAAGTTATTAACGAGCAGGTTCCGCCGCTGGCGGATGGCCAGGCCCTGATGCGTATTCACCGTCTGGCGGTGACCACCAACAATATTACCTACGCCGCCTTTGGCCACACGCCCCACCTGCGCTACTGGGATTACTATCCGGTGGCGGAGCAGGGCTGGGGGCAGATGCCCGCCTGGGGTTTCGCCGAGGTGGTAGAGTCCACCGTGGAAGGGGTGGAACCGGGAGAGCGTTTCTATGGCTTCTGGCCCATCGCCACCCATGTGGTGGTGGACCCCGTCCGTGTCAGCCAGCGGGGCTTCTACGATGGCCGCGACTATCGCCTGGATCTGGTATCGGCTTACAACCAGTACCAGCGGGTGCATACCGACGCGGCGTATCGTCCGGAGAACGAAGACTACCAGATGCTGCTGCGGCCACTGTTCATCACCTCGTTCATGCTGGCCGACTACCTGGAGGATAACGGGTTCTTCGGGGCCCGCCGGGTAGTGATTTCCAGTGCTTCCAGCAAGACCGCCTACGGCACCGTGTTCTGTCTTCAGCAACGCGACGACCTGGACGTGGTGGGACTGACGTCAGCGTCCAACAGGACCTTCGTGGAAGGTCTGGGCTGTTACGATCAGGTGGTGGACTATGACGGCATCACCGGGCTTGATCCGTCGGTGCCCACGCTATACGTGGACTTCTCGGGCAATGACGGGGTCAGGGCGACGATCCATCACCACCTGGCGGAACAACTGGTCCATAACTGTTATGCCGGTTCCGCCCACAATCACGAACATATCAATGAGGCGGAATGGACGCTTCCAGGGCCTGCGCCCCGGCGTTACTTCGCCCCGGACCAGATTCGCAAACGTAATGCCGACTGGGGACCGGCCGAGGTGACGCGCCGGTTCAACGAGGCCCAACTGGCCTTTATCGACCGTGTACAGCAGCCCGATTCGCCCTGGATCACGGTTGAGGAACACCAGGGTCTGGAGGCTACGCAGACACTGATCCGGTCACTGGTGGATGGTCGCGTCGATCCGGTCAAGGGCCATGTTGTCGTCCTGTAGGTGCCGGTAGGGGAAGGCCCTGCCTGGGCAGGGCCTTCGAGAGGCAACGTCAGTTAAAGATGTTCTGGTGGATAACGCTTTCGCTCTCATTCACCAGGTTCTTGCTGACGCTCTGGATCACCGATTTTTCCAGGGGACCGTTGAGCTTCTGGCGGATAACGCCCAGGAAGTGAGGGCTGGCCACCAGGATCAGGTCGCTGAAGCGGCCTTCCTGTCGGGCCTTGTCCAGGGTCTGGACCAGTTCCCCGGCAAATGCGGCTTCCTCCTGGACGGTGGCGCTGGCTTCCGACATGGCGTGGCCCTGCGCCAGGGATTCCCGGGAGCGTCCGGGCTGGTCCGATACCAGTTCGCTTTCCTTGAGCCGACTCTCGGGGTGCTCCAGTCGGGTAATTTCGGTAGGCATGGCCGTGCGGGCCGTGGTAGCAAGGATTCGTGCATGGGCACTGTCGGCGACCAGAATCCAGATCTTTTCCATTGCATCCTCCACGTCGTTGGTGGGTGAGTTCGGCTCATGACGTGAGTATGGATCAAATCAGCACTATTTGTGATGTTACGAGAAATAGTCTGCTTCCGATACCGTTGGCTGGACTCCGTCTTCGGTCACCAGGTGAAGGCCCTCAGTAAAGGGCACGGCTTCGAATAGCTCGCCGGAATGCGCTACCTGCCGGACCCGTTTGCGTGAGTCACCGAGTACGTATACCGGTTTCCCGGCAGCCAGCAGGGTCCTGGCTATCCGCCCGCTGCCAACCTTGTTGACGAAACAGTGGTCATCGTATTGATCCACCCCAAGCCAGGCGGCATCCAGGGATGGGACCAGGCTGGCGATACTTTCGTCGTTCACCAGATCGCAGGCGATTCCGCGATCCGTCAGAAAACGGTGTTGGGTAGCGCCCTCGTCACCGGGCAGGGAACGGGTTTGGCAGAAGCATATGGTCGGCGCGGCCTGGTGCGCCTGCTCGATGGCGGACAGCAACATACCGCTGTGGCTGTGCAACAGGACCCGGGCACCATTCCAGTCGCCGAGGGAAAGCAGTTGGCGGGCCACCCGGGCGGGGATGTCCGACCACCGGTGGACATAGTCGTCCAGCCTGGCCTGGAAATCGTCGCCTGGTTCGGTCCCCAGGGTGTCCAGTAGGTGATGAACCACTACCATGGAACAGTCGATGTTCCTCAGTTCCTTAAGCGCCCATCGCCGCTGGGCCCGGGACGGCGTGTTGTCCCCCCGGTCACCCAGGGCGTCAATGATCCACTGCACGAGGGTGGATGAGCCGTGTTCCCGGTCTGTGATGATGGTATTGATGCGTTCGGTAAAACGATCCATGCAATTCGCCTGGGTTTATCGGAGCTGGGTAGTAAAGGGGGTATTCAGAGGCCCCTGAACCAAGATTACTTCAGTATCAGCCATCGGAGTTCCGGAAATGTTGGCAGGTTCCTGTTTCAGTCGGGTGATTTCGCTATACTTTCGTTAATCTGCAGGCCATGTCGGACGGTGTATGGCGTGGCTGAATATTGATGAGGTGTGGATGCGTTTTTCCGGTAAAGTCCTGACCACCGGTGCCATTTTCTGTCTGTCCCTGATCCTGCCCTGGTCGTCGGCCACGGCGGATTCCGTGCGTCGTATCGTCCACTCGGATGGACGGGTGGAATTCACCAATGCCCCATCGGGCCAGTCGGCCCGGGCCAGTACCGGTAGCGAGACGGTGTACAAGTTCACTGATGAGAACGGTGTGGTCACCTTCAGCGAGGCGAGGCCCGACGGTGCCAAGTACGACGTCATCCGCTTCGAGTGCTATGCCTGCAAGCCAGATTCCACGGTCGACTGGCACCGGACGCCGCTGTTTGCGGGCCGTTACCAGGAAGAGATCGAACAGACCGCGCGGGAATTCGAGGTGGACCCGGCGCTGGTACAGGCGGTCATCCATGCCGAAAGTGCCTTCAATCCCCAGGCGGTCTCCTCCAAGGGAGCTCAGGGGCTGATGCAATTGATGCCGGCCACGGCCCGGGATGTGGGGGTCAGTGACGCCCTGGATGCGGAGCAGAACATCCGCGGCGGGGTTCACTACCTGGCCCGGATGATTGCCCAGCACGATGGCGACATCAAGCTGGCCACGGCGGCCTACAACGCCGGCCCGGGGGCAGTCAGACGTCATGGTGGCATTCCCCCCTATGCCGAGACCCGCGCCTATGTGAAACGGGTTGGTATCCTGCACGAGCGCTACCGGCTGGCCTCCAATTAATGTCCTATCTACCGGTGCGGTTGGCTCGGTAGAGTAACGAATTACCCGGTTGGGGCACTGGCCCTGAACAGCAGGTCGAATACCTGTGGAAGTGGGCCGTCCCCCTCATCAAACGCTCCCTGGCCGGGGCGCTCTCCCCAGAATGCGCGATAACCATAGGCCCCCAGGGTATCGCACACCGTCCGGTAGCTGTTGGGTGTCCTGTCGGAATCCGGTCCGCGCACCTCGCACCAGATCACGGGCCTGTGGCCCTGGCCCAGGTAGCCGGTCATGCCACGGACCACGGCCCCCTCGAACCCTTCCACATCGATCTTGATCATCCCTATGCCTGCTCCCTGGTCGGGCAGTTCCGACAACAGCGCGTCCAGCCGTCGTACCCGGACATCGATGGTGGCCTGGTACAGGGACGGTTTGCGCTCTTCCCCGGCCGGTTGATTGCCGGGAGCCTCGGACACCAGGGAGTTGCCCCCGGGGTTGGACTCGGACACAAAGAACCGGGCGATGCTTTCAGCGTCACCCACCGCCACCGCAAACACAGTGGGGTAGAGCTCCGGATGCCGCTTCAGGAAGTCGCCGTGGCCGGGCTCCGCTTCCACTAACACGGGATCGAAACCCGCCTCCCGGGCAAGCAGGCTGTACAGGCCCAGGTTGCTGCCCACATCCAGGAAGGTGCCTGGCGGGCCCCGGCGGCTTGCCACGTCGATAATCACCCGGTTCAGGGGGCTGGCGCGGTAATGCCGTAACAGGTTGCCGTAGTAGCAACTGAGCAGGCGCTGGTTGCAGGCACTGAGGTCAACCAGGAACTGGCGGCCATCACTGGTGCTGATCTTTTCCATCTGTGCGCCCGGAGGTGGCGGGTAGAGCCGGTCCATGACGGACAGGCCCAGGTCACGGCGACGTCCGGTGATCTTCATATCAAAAGGCAACAGGCCAAGAATGTTTCGCAGGGCCCTCTTGCTGGCAGGTTCGAGGATGCTGGGCATGGCTGGGATCTCCTCCCTAGGTGAGCGGTACTCCTTGGGTACGGCCTGACTTTTACCCCAGATAAGCTAGCGCAGGGTGGTTGTACAGGAAATGTTCAATTTGTACCCATATACGGTGGAATGCAGTGCTTGCAGCCTGGGCTAGACTTTTCCATATTGGGGCTGTCTACGCACACCAGGAGGAATCATGAGCGCGAATGCCGACCAGAATGTACGACCGGACTACGACGACCTGCTCAAACAGATTGCTGACTACGTGCTGGACCATGCTATTGACAGCGACGAAGCCTGGACCACGGCCCGCCACTGCCTGATGGATACACTCGGGTGTGGGCTGCTGGCCCTCAGGTATCCGGAGTGTACCAAGCACCTGGGACCGCTGGTGCCGGGTACGGTGGTTCCCCAGGGTGCCCGGGTGCCGGGTACCTCGTTCGAGCTGGACCCGGTCAAGGCGGCGTGGGATATCGGTTGTATCGTGCGCTGGCTCGACTACAACGATACCTGGCTGGCGGCGGAGTGGGGCCACCCGTCGGACAACCTGGGGGGCATCCTGGCGGTGGCCGACCAACTGTCCCGCAGGCGAGTGGCCAACGGCCAGCCGCCGCTGACCATGAAAACGGTACTGGAGGCCATGATCAAGGCCCATGAGATCCAGGGGGTGCTGGCGCTGGAGAATTCCTTCAATCGGGTGGGCCTGGATCATGTGGTATTGGTGAAGGTGGCGTCCACGGCGGTGACCGCCTGGCTGATGGGCGCCAGCCGCGATCAGTTGCTGTCGGCCCTGTCCCATGCCTGGGTTGATGGGCAGTCACTGCGTACCTACCGCCATGCCCCCAACGCCGGTTCCCGCAAGTCCTGGGCGGCCGGGGATGCCACGTCCCGGGCGGTGCGGCTGGCGGACATTGCCATGCGGGGCGAGATGGGCATTCCTGGCGTGCTGACGGCACCGCAATGGGGCTTCTACGACGTGCTGTTCAGCAAGACCAACCGCGACCAGGCCCTGAAGCCGGAAGACCAGCGCCGGTTCACCCTGCCACAGCCCTTTGCCAGCTATGTGATGGAGAACATCCTGTTCAAGATTTCCTTCCCGGCGGAATTCCATGCCCAGACCGCCGCCGAGGCGGCGGTCATTCTCCACCCCCAGGTGAAGGATCGGCTGGACGATATCGACCGGGTCGAACTGACCACCCATGAGTCCGCCATCCGCATCATCTCCAAGCAGGGTCAATTGGCCAACGCCGCCGACCGGGACCACTGCCTGCAGTATATGACGGCAGTGCCGCTGATCTTCGGCGAGTTGACGGCGGATCACTACGAAGATGGATTCCACGAGGCCCATCCGGAGATCGACCGGATCCGGGATCGCATGGTGGTCGTTGAGGATGAACGATACAGCCGCGAGTACCTGGAGCCGGACAAGCGTTCCATCGCCAATGCCATCCAGGTGTTCTTCAAGGACGGCAGCAGCACCGAACGGGTGGCCGTTGAGTATCCCATTGGTCATCGCCGTCGGCGGGAGGAGGGCATCCCCCTGCTGGAGGAGAAATTCCGTAGCAACCTGGCAACCCGGTTCCCGGGGCAAACCTGCCGGCGTATTGACACCCTGTGCGGCGACCAGCCGTCACTGGAGCAGACCCCGGTACCGGCGTTCATGGACCTGTTCGTGATCTGAGGGACGTGGCCCCCGGTACCAATCCGGCGCTTAAGCCTGTGCTGCTTCCGCCGATGTGTCGATGCGGTACTTGTCGGTCAGGTTGTACAGGGTGGGGCGAGTAATTCCCAGCAGGCGGGAGGCCTGGGCCATATTGAAGCCGGTGGTCTTGAGGGCCTGCATGATGGCATTGCGCTCGGCGGTTTCCCGCACCTGGCGGAGATTGAGCTGGTTGTCTCCCGGCTCGGTATCACCGTTCAGTTCCAGGTCGCCGGCGGTGATCCGCTTGCCTTCGGCCATGATGGTGGCCCGTTTGACCTTGTTGATCATTTCGCGGACGTTGCCGGGCCAGGGATAGCCGTTGATGGCCCGCACCGCATCGTCGCTGAACGACAGGGTGGGGCGGTCCATCTGGCGGGACAGGCTTTGCAGCAGGGAGCGGGCGATCAGCAGCGGGTCGCCCTGACGGTCACGCAGGGCGGGCACCTCCAGGGTGATTTCACTGATCCGATAGTACAGGTCTTCCCGGAACTCGCCAGCGTCGATTAACTGCCTGACGTCGCGGTGGGTGGCGCAGACCACCCGTACATCCACTTCCACTGGCTTGACGCTGCCCACCCGGTCCACCGAACGTTCCTGCAGGAAACGCAACAGCTTGGCTTGCAGGGCCATGGGCATATCACCGATCTCGTCCAGAAACAGGGTGCCGCCGTTGGCGCTTTCAATCTTGCCCTTCTTGCTCTGGGTGGCGCCGGTAAAGGCCCCTTTCTCATAGCCGAACAGCTCGCTTTCCAGCAGGTTCTCGGGAATGGCCGCGCAGTTGATGGCGGCGAAGGGCTGCTCGGCCCGATGGCTGAGATCATGGAGGGCCCGTGCCAGCAGTTCCTTGCCGGTGCCGGTCTCTCCGGAAATCAGGGTGGTGACGTCCGTGGGAGCGACCTTTTCAAGGGTCCGGCAGACCGTCAGCATCTGTGGGCTGGCGGCGACAATACCCTTGATATTGGCGCCGTTCTGGCGGCTGGCCAGTTCCCGGTTTTCCCTTTCAAGTTCGGCAAGGCGGAAGGCGCGGTTGACCACGAAGGCGAGGATGTCCGGGTCCAGGGGTTTCTGGTAGAAGTCGGACGCGCCCATGCCAATGGCCTTGACGGCGTTCTCCTTGTCCTCGCGACCCGTCACCACGATAACTTTGACCATGGGCGACAGCCGCAGGATATCATCGAGCAGGGCAAAGCCTTCCGAGGCACCGCCGGGGTCCGGGGGCAGGCCCAGGTCCAGTGTGACAACCTGGGGTTCATTGCGGCGGAGGCTGGCCAGTGCCGATGCCCGGTCCGCGGCGACATCCACCTCCAGGTCACTGCTGAAACACCAGCGCATCTGGCTCTGGAGGCCCGGGTCATCTTCTACGATCAGTAAGCGTTTGGTCACAACAGAATAAATCCTTTTCGTTGTTGGGAAAATTCTCCAGACCGGACACTGCGTCTCTTTCAGTTTCGGCCGAAATCAGGAGGAATGCAATCCTCCAGCCCGCCCGGGTAGGGTTTCGGGCTCGTCGGGGAGGGCGGCGGGCGGCTCCCCGGAGGCGACTTCGCGGGTCGGCTGGGTGGCGATCTTCACCGTTGGCAGCAGTACCGAGAAGCATGATCCCATGCCCGGTTCGCTGGTGACATCGATATTACCGCCAATCTGGCGGACGTATTCCCGTGCCTGATAGGCACCGATGCCCATGCCGGTCAGCCCCTTGGTGCTTTCGAACGGCTTGAAGAGCTGCATGCGGATAAACTCCTCACTCATGCCGGTGCCGCTGTCCTGGATGAATAATACCACATGGTCCGCGGAGGCCTTGAGGGTCAGTGTCACCTCTCCGTCTGGAGGTGTGGCGTCCTGGGCGTTCTGGATGAGATGGCCCAGTACGCTCCATAACTGGTCGTGGTCTGCCCGAACCATCACCGTATCGGGCGCTCCGGTGACTCTGGGGCGCGGCTGGTTGCGAGCGTAGTGTGACGCCAGCTCGTTAATCATCTGCTGCAGGTTAAGCGGTGCCTGGGCACCCTGTTCCGAGGCGGGCTTGCGGATATGGTCCACCAGGTTCGACATCTTCTGTACCGCATGCTCCGTGGTACTGATCATGTCATCGATGAACGCCGGGTTGTCCCGATGGTGGTTGGCATTGCGCACCAGCAGCGACAGTTGCGCGATCAGGGTCTTCAGGTCATGGACCATGAAGGCGGAGGCCTTGCTCACCGCCTCGAACTGCATGGCTCTGGAGAGCCGGTTCTGGGCGTCGGCCTGGGCCAGCAGGTTACAGGTCTGGCGGGCCACCACCCGAACCAGGTCAAAGTTCTCCCAATTCAGCTCAACCCGGGCGTTGGAGCGGCCCACCAGGGTAATGCCGTAGAGTTCATTGCCCAGGTACATGGGAATCAGCAGCCAGCCCCGGTCGAACTTGAGGATGGGGTCCGGTATTTCCAGCAGGTTATAGCGCACCGGGTCGTTACGGTACTCTTCCAGATCGATGATCCACTCCCGGTCGCCGAAGAACTGGGCCAGCTCGCAGTCGCCGTCGATACTGGTGAAGCGGGGCTGGTGGAGGTTGACGGTGCTCTGGAGCATGAAATTGCCGTCTTCGTCCCGGACCCAGAGTGCGCCGGAGGAACTTTCCACCAGGCCGGCCAGGATCCGCACGATGCGCTCCGGTAGCGGCGGATCGTCGCTGAGGTTGGCCAGCTCCCGGGTCATCTTCAGCCATTCCTCCCGGTAGTCGTACTTGTAGTCGAAGAAGTTCTGGCTGATAAACACCATCAGGCGGGCCCGGAACCGCCGTGAGGTCAGCAGCAACGCCAGGAACGACAGGGCCGCGGTGATGAACAGCATCTGCAGGGCGTCGCCCCATTCGCCACCCAGTACCCGGACGTAGTAGCCACCGGCAGCCGCAAACAGCAGGTAGATACCGGCAAACACCAGGGCGCTGACGTGGAACATGGCGTTGCGGGAGAGCTGGAACTCCACCGGCTGTTTGCGGGTGTTCATCATGGTGATGCCCAGCAGCGGGACAATCACGGTGTTAACCGCTCCCCTGGCGTCCCAGAAGCCGCTGGAAACCTGGCCAAACAGCAGGGCATCGGTATACATGAAGAAGTCATAGGCGAACAGCGTCAGGATGCCGATGCACAGGTAACGGATACTGGAACGGCTGGACTGCACGGAGTTGCGCCAGATCTGTTCCACCAGGCAGATGCCCAGCAGGGACAGGGAGATCTGGCCCACGATCTTGAGCTTGCCGCTGACCAGCGGGATATTGAGCAGGGACTCCAGCGCCGCCAGGGTGAACAGCACGAAGATCACCGAGAAGGTCAGGAAGCCCAGCAGTCGCCGGGTCTGGTGGGCCTCCATCCGGTGGCGGTCGGCGGAACGCAGCAGGGCCAGAAGGACGATGACCCAGCCGGCGTCCCGCAGCAGTTCCAGCAGGTAGCGGATGATAAAGGACGGTTCGCCCCAGAGTTGCTGGGTGACCAGCGAGCCCGCCCAGAAGAAGGACAGTATGGCCGCCAGCAGCAGCACCCGGTCCGATGTGCGGCGGAGGTAACGGGTCACGATCAGCCCGCCCAGCAGCAGGAAGGCCAGGGAGGCGGCAGCGTAGCTGATCAGTCCGAATTCATTGAACATCGACGGCACATCCTGTGATCTTGGTGGCCCCCGGCTTCAGGGCCCCTACACCGGGTGTTTGTTCTCCCGATAATAATGGAATATATCATCCAGGGTGCGTTTTGGGCGAAAACCGAACTCCTTTGCAAAATGCCGACCGTCGATGATGACCGGGTACTTGAAGAAATCCATCAGGTAGGGGGGGAACCGTTTCAGGTTCAGCAGCCGAAGTATGGTGCGTGGCAGGATCGGCGGAATCGACGGAATGGGTACCTGCTGGCAGCCGCAAAGCTCCAGTGCCCGCTGGTAGGCGACCCAGTCGTCGGGTGCCACGTTGTAGATGCCTTTCTTTTTCCGGTGCCAGGCCCGCACGATGGCGTCGGCCATGTCGTCGATATGGATAAACTGCATCATGGGCGAGAAACCGGCCAGCACCGGCGCCCGTTCCCCGGACAGCAGGGTACTGATGGCGTTGCGCACGCCGGGGCCGACGATGTTGCAGGGCCGCAGGATGGTGATGTTCAGGTCCGGGTAGCGCCACAGGTAGATGTTGGCCAGGTTCTCCAGTTCCACTGAATCCACCAGGTCCATGGTCAGGCCGGCGGCCTTGAGGGGGGCTTCCTCGTCAATCAGCGCCGGGTTGAAAGGCATGGCGCCGTATACATGGTAGGTGGACAGGATCATGAGCCGGCCAACCCTGTACTTGTGGCTGAGATCCATCAGCTTGTGGGTGCCCAGCACATTGGCGTTGTAGCGTTGCAGGCGGGTTTCCTGGCTCGACATGATGCGGCCCAGGTGGATAACGCCATCAAAGTGGAAGCGCCGGAACAGGTCCTCGAAAACCCGCTTGTTGAAATCGATGCAGTAGCTGGGGATGTCGTCCCCCAGCCAGACCTGTTCCCGGAAATCCACCGCCACGATGTCGCAGGTCTCGCGGAGCTGGCTGATCACTTCCTGGGCGAGGGTGCCGGCGGCGCCGGTCACCAGGATCTGTGGCCGTTTGCTGGATGGCATCAGAATATCCTTCTCCGCTGGTTCAGTCCCCTCTTGATCATCTCGCCGACGGCGGCCTTGACCAGTTCCACCCGTGCCGTGACCTGCTCCTCGGGAATGTCGTCGTTGTCGAAGAACATGGGCTCCCCGACGCAAATGTGCACCTTGGCCGGAAGCACTATCGGCGCCGCCAGGGGAAAATAGGGCAGGCCCAGCAGTCTGGCCAGGGGCTTGATGTTGGCCAGGGCGGGAATGGTTTCCTCGCAACCGACAACCCCGACGGGCACCACCGTGGCATTGTATTTCATGGCCAGGTGCATGAAACCGTTGCCGAAGCGCTTGAGCTGGTACCGGTCACGGTAGAGCTTGCCGGAGCCCCGGATACCCTCCGGAAAGACGATCACCGCCTCGTCGTTGGCCAGGATCTTGGCGCAGTTCACCGGGTCCCCCAGCACGGCGCCGAACTGGTTCAGCAGGTTGCCGAGGTAGGGAACCGTGGGGAAGAAGCGTTCAATCATCGCCCGGGGAATGCGCGGTCTGTCCTTGCGGGAGGCCAGTGCGAAACCGATCAGCAGACCGTCGATGGGCAACTGGCCACTGTGGTTGGCGATGATCAGTACCGGGCCCTCCGCCGGAATCCGGTCAATGCCATCCACCTCCACCCGGAAGTACTTTTCGTAGATTTCCCGGGTGATGGCGTAACCGATCTTGAGGGTGTCGTTGTTGTAGCCCCATGGATCATACCCCAATGACCCAATGGGTTTACCGATCCGGTCGATCTGCTCGTCCAGTTGGCTGGAAACAAGACGGCGCTTGAGAAACTCTGCCAGGCTCATCGGTCATCCTTTCCTGTTCTATTCCCGCAGTATAGGCAATGGGTTCCGGTCGTCAGCCCGCAGGCCGATGTTTTCGACGATTACCTGACCGGCGTCAGCTCCTGGCCAGGGTCATCGACAGGGCATGGCTGGTTTCGGGCGCCACCTGTCGCCCGTCATCGGCGGCGTTGGCGGTTTCCACACACAGCATGCCGGTCCAGGCATCGTCCGGAAAATCCGACAGCCGGCCTGCCTTTTCCGGCCCCGGGTTCCAGACCACGGTGGACTCGCTGCCCTTCGCTGTCAGCAGGTAGCGGTGGGGCGGCGAATGGATATCCAGATCCGGTGCGCCCTGATAGATCCGGTCCGTTTCCCCGTCAAAGGTTACCCTGCCTGTCTGGGATCTCCGCTGCCAGCCATCCAGTGTGTCCAGGTAATGGCAGCCGTCAAACCCATAGAGGTGAGTGCCCCGGATGTCGTCCGTCGGCAGGTAGGTGTGCAATGCCTGGGTGATGCTCAGGGGCTCCCGGCCGGTGTTGAGGGTTGTCAGTTGCAGCGACAGGGTATCCGGGCGGAAACAGAAGGTCAGGGTGGCCCGGGCCTGGCCTGTCCAGGGAAATCCGGTGGTGGCATCCAGGGTAAGCGTGATGGCGACCTGATCGCCGGACTCTTCGATGGCGTCCACTGACCACGGGGCGGTGCGGGCAAAACCGTGGGCCTTCCCCGTTTGTACACGTTCCTTCACGGTATCCGGATTGCGGTCCGGGTCGCCGAACCAGGGCCAGCACACAGGAATGCCGCCACGGACGGCGACGCCTGGCTGGAAGCGGGCCGTGGGGCTCATCCACAGCCAGTTGCTGTCACCGGTCGGGGCGAAATGCACCAGGTGGCCCCCCTGGAGCGCCAGGGTGGCCCCAAATCCGGGGTGGTGAACATGGAGGGCGTCGAGGCCGCCCAGTGTTGTCCGTTGGGTGTAGCGGGTCTGTGTCCAGTCGACCATGGGTATCCTGTGGTAATTGCCTACCGGAAATTGTAGGCAGGGGCTTCCGGTTCTCTGCAGAAGTTCTAGAATGCACGTTTTTACCTGCGGGGAAAACTCCCTATGACCATTGTTTCCATCCTCCAGTCAGACGCCGACGCTGCTTCCCCGGAATCCGCGTCCACATGCCCCGATGAAGGCTGGCTGGATACCATCGCCGGCCAGCTGTCGGAATGGGGGTGGCTGACACTGGACGTATCGCCACAACTGGGGCCAGGCCTGCTGACCGGACTGCGCCGTGAGGTGAATATCCTGGAGAAGACAGCTGCCATGGAGCGTGCCGGTGTTGGGCGTGGCGCGGACTTTACCCAGGATCGTTCGGTCCGCCGTGATCGTATTGCCTGGCTCGATGGCGAAACCGCCGACCAGCAGCGCCTGTTCAACTTCCTGGAGGACATCCGGGTGGGGCTGAACCGTCGGCTGTTCCTGGGGCTGCAGCGTTTTGAGGCTCACTATGCCAGCTACCAGCCCGGGGATTTCTATCGTCGCCACCTGGATAGTTTCCGTGGCCGTGCCTCCCGGGTGGTCAGCCTGGTGCTGTACCTCAACCAGGGCTGGGATTCCGGCGATGGCGGTGAGCTGCAGGTGTTCAACCGGGAGAACCCGGGGGAAATCTGTGGTCGTGTATCGCCGGAGGCGGGCAGGGTGGCCATCTTCATGAGTGAAGAGGTGCCCCATGAGGTGTTGCCGGCGAGTCGTCCCAGGCACAGTATCGCGTGCTGGTTCCGCCAGGACGTGGTACCAGTCCCCCTGACGGGTGTTTGATTGGATAGCTCTGACCGGATAGAAACAGGTGACTTATGGGGATTGATACCATCCCCACCTGCTGCTACTATGCGCGCCGCGCTCGGGTAATCCGGGCCATCGTTATGGTGGTCCTGCTGGTGCCCCCGCAACGATAAACCGTGAACCCGGTCAGGCCCGGAAGGGAGCAGCCGCAGCGGTGGATTCGTGTGCCGGGGTGTCGCTGGTGGGGCCACCCCCAGTTTCTTCCCGCTTTTCTAATCAGCCTTCACGCCGTCAACGTCCTGTTGCCCGCTGACCTTCACAGGGTCGCCATCAGCCGGTGCGCTGAATACCACCACCTTATTCCGCCCCTGTTCCTTGGCCCGATAGAGCGCTGCATCGGCTTCCCGGATGATATCGCCCCACTCGATCCGTCGGTTGGCGGAAAAGATCGGCGCCAGTCCGGCGGTCAGGGTATGGCGGATAAAGTGGCCGTCATACTGGGTGGGGTACTGCTCAAAGGCCTGGCGGATGCGTTCGGCAATGCGCAGGGCCTGGCGCTCTTCCCGCACCTGGACCAGCATGGCGAATTCCTCTCCTCCGTAGCGAAGGCATGTGTCCCCGGGGCGGCAGTGGGTGCGCAGCAGGCGCCCGAATGCCCGCAGGACGCAGTCGCCGGCATCGTGGCCGTACTGGTCGTTCAGCTCCTTGAAATGATCCAGGTCGATCATGATCAGATAGACAGGGTCTCCGGTTTGCCGGAACCGGGCCTGGTAGTGTTCCAGCGCCTGGGGGAAAACCCGCCGGTTGTTGAGCCCGGTCAGGGCGTCCTGCCGGGCCAGGGTGAGCGCCTGTCGCCGGTCCCTGTCCCAGGCAATCAGGCGTTCCCCCAGGGCGACCAGCAGCAGGCAGGATTCCAGTACCGCACTGATCTGGGTGAACACGAGTGGGTCCATGCCCCAGTTGAACAGCGGAGTGCCGGCACTGAGCACGCTGATCAGGAGTCCGATGCCGTACACGGCCCAGGCAAGGGCGTACCAGCGGGCGTAGCGCTGACCACGACGCCAGGCCAGGTAACCGATCATCGGCAATAATGCCAGTAACGCCAGCGACGCGAAGGACAGTGCCAGAACCGGCTCATATACCCCCAGGAGCCGGAGGCCGATGCCTGCCGCCATGATTACCTGGAGAATGATTGCGCCCCGGTTGAACAGTGGGAACTTGTCCCTTGCCTTTAGGAAATGCCGGGAGAACTGCAGGGCAGTGATTGATGTGGCCAGGAACAGGACATGAAAGCCCTCGTTATGCAGGAATACCGACGAGGGCCACAGATACTGGTAGGCAAAGCCGTTCAGCGCTGCCCACATCAGCGTGCTGAAGGTGAGGAACAGGGCGTAGTGGAGGTAGACCACCTGACGAAGCAGGGCCGCGCCCAGCAGGGCGATCAACAGCAGGGTCCCCATGACGCCGAAGAAGACGCCGTAGGCCATGTACTCGCCACGGCTCCGTTCCGCGAAGTGGGACGTTTCGGACAGGTGAATATTCAGGCTGACGGAATCAGCCTTGTTCGGGGCGTAGGCCATCTTTACGTACAGGTCGGTGTATCCGCCGGCTGCGGTTGCATGGGGGAAAGCCAGGGTGCGATAGGCCAGGGGGCGGTCATCGAACGGAACCCGGTCGCTGAGGGAGACCTTCCTGAGGATGTCATCGCCGTCCGAGTAATAAAGGGTGATGTGGTCCAGGTAGCTGGTTTCGTGATGCAGCACCCAGGGTATGCTGTCGGTACCCCCGGTATTGTCCAGTCGGAATCGCACCCAGAACGTTTTGCCGGTAATGCCCTGGTTGACGCTGGCGGCGGTAAGGGGCTGGAAATCCTTGTCCTGAACGTCCTCCAGGGTGCTGTCTGAAGTCGTGCTCAGATACTCCGCCGGTGCCCGGATCAGCTCGTGTTGCAACCCGCTGATATCTAGGGCGGGAAGGGATGCTCCCGCGGGCACTGCCAGGGTAAGGAGCGCGATCAGTGCAACGATGGTCAGGGGAGGGGCAAATGTTCGCAAGGGCGGGACCATACTGGACGACAATCTCAGGACGCAATTCAAGCATAGAGCAATGGCGGCCCGGTAGGAATAGCTTGCCTGGTAACTGCATGTTACCGGTTGTGAGCCGGTTTCCGAAGACGATATTTTTCACCTTCTTATGATACCGGGTCCGTGCTAAGGTTAGCGCCATTAACCAGCCGTAGTTGATGGATCATGAGTTACCAGGTACTAGCCCGCAAATGGCGCCCCCGCACGTTCAGCGACATGGTCGGTCAGGAGCATGTGCTCCAGGCCCTGGTCCATGCACTGGAACACAATCGCCTGCATCACGCCTACCTGTTTACCGGAACCCGTGGCGTGGGCAAGACCACCATTGGTCGCCTGCTGGCCCGTTGCCTGAACTGTGAGACTGGCATTACCGCCAACCCCTGTGGCGAATGCAGCAGTTGCCAGGAAATCCTCGACGGCCGTTTTGTCGACCTGATCGAAATCGACGCCGCCTCCCGCACCGGGGTGGATGACATGCGGGAACTGACCGACAACGTCCAGTATTCCCCCACCCGCGGACGCTACAAGGTGTACCTCATTGACGAGGTGCACATGCTCACCAACCAGTCCTTCAACGCCTTCCTGAAGACGCTGGAGGAACCCCCGGAACACGTCAAGTTCCTGCTGGCCACCACCGATCCGCAGAAGCTGCCGGTGACCGTGCTGTCCCGGTGCCTGCAGTTCAACCTCAAGCGCATGACGCCGGAGCATATCGTTAGCCACCTGCGTTACATCCTGGGTGAGGAAACGGTGCCCTTCGAGGAACCGGCGTTGTGGCAGCTTGCCCGTGCGGCGGACGGCAGCATGCGGGATGCCCTGAGCCTGACCGACCAGGCCATCGCCTTCGGTAACCAGAAACTGGCGGCCAGTGATGTCAGCAGCATGCTCGGCACCATCGACCAGCGGGATGTGGAGAAACTGGTGGATGCCCTGGTCAGCAGTAACGGGCCCGAGCTGCTGGCGGAGATCGACCGGATCTCGGACTTCGCGCCGGATTTCAGCGCCATCCTGGCGGACCTGCTGTCCCTGTTTCACCGCATCACCATGGAACAGGTGGTGCCCGGCAGCGCCGACAACGCCATGGGCGATGCCCACCGGGTTCAGGAACTGGCCCGCCAGTTGAGCGCCGAGGATGCCCAGTTGTTCTACCAGGCGGCCCTGGTGGGGCGGAAGGATCTTGAGATTACGCCGGATGCGCGCATGGGCTTCGAGATGACCCTGCTGCGTATGCTGGCTTTCCGGCCGGGGGCCGAGCGTCGCGACCCGCCGCTGGTGGGTAGTGGTACGCCAGACCGGAACCGTGCCCGGGAGGGGGCCACCGACGGTGGTTCGGGCGATCGGGAATCCGGGGAAGAACCCGCCCCTGCGGCAGTGGAAGCCGGGGCGCACCGCTCCGCGTCGGAGACATCGGTTGCCTCTACCCCGGAACCGTCAGCGCCTACACCACAGCCGGAACCCGAGATTGCGGCACCAGCGGGTACGGAGACGCCAACCGGTGCCGAAGCAGGGGAGAGTCACGGACAGACCCGGGTGGATAACCCTCAGCCGGCGCCTCTTGACAATCCGGGATCTGCCCCCATGGACAGTCCCGGGCAGGACGCTCCGTCCCGGTCAACGGACGAGGTGATGGAGGCTGCGCCGGCGGATAATCCGTCGCCACAACAGCCGCAGCCGGTGCAGGAATCGGCACCATCGCCAATGGCCGAAGCCCCGTCGGAAGACGACAGCCTGATGGCCATGGCAGACCAGATGGCCGCCGGTGCCGAAGCGATGGATGACGTGCCCTGGGATACGCCGGAGGCGGAGCCGACGCCAGCCATGGCTGAACCGGAAACCGCACCGGAACCGGTTGCGCCTGCGCCGGAACCGCAGGCACCGGTACCCTCGGAGCCGGCAGAGTTGCTCAATGCGGAGGGGTTTGTCTGGTCCCGGGATTTCCGGCAGCTCGGTATCGTGGGCATGCCCGGCAACCTGGCCAGCCAGGCCTCCTGTGAGCGGGATGGTGATCGCTTCCTGCTGACTATGGATGAGGGGCACTACCGGCTGCTCACCGATCGCCACCGGGAAAAGATCCTGGAGGGGCTGCGCGGGGCCTTTGGCGATGGGGTCACGCTGGAGGTCGTCCAGGGTGATGCCGGCGACCAGACGCCCATTGGCTGGGAAACCCGGGAGAAGGTCCGGCGCCAGCAACAGGCCGAGCAGGCCATTGACCAGGATCCGAACGTGAACGCCATTGTGGAACGGTTTGAGGGGCGGGTCGTCAAAGAGAGTATCCGGCCCCTTCAGAAGTCAGCCGGCTAGGTGCTATTAAGAGGCTCCCCAGGCACACAACATTGTGAGGTGGACGACATGATGAATGGTATGGGCGATATGATGAAAAAGGCCCAGCAGATGCAGGAAGAAATGCAGAAGGCCCAGGAGGAAGCGGCCAAGTCGGAAGTGACGGGTGAGGCCGGAGCCGGGCTGGTCAAGGTGACCATGAATGGTCGCCACGATGTCCGCAAGGTGGATATTGACGATTCCCTGCTGTCGGAAGACAAGGAAGTGCTGGAAGACCTGCTGGCGGCCGCGATCAACGACGCGGTAAGACGCGTGGAGGCAGACCAGAAGGAGCGCATGTCCGGGTTGATGTCGGGCATGGGGCTGCCGTCGAACTTCAAGATGCCGTTCTGACGGCCGATAGTTAACTGACGGCGCTCTGAGAAGGGCGCTGACTGATCCAACATTGTCATTGCAGGAGTACGGATGGCTTTCAGCCCACTGGTGGATGAACTGGTTGAATCCCTGAGATGTCTGCCGGGGGTAGGGCAAAAG
Organism: Marinobacter shunpengi; assembly: GCF_045449695.1. Taxonomy (NCBI): domain Bacteria; kingdom Pseudomonadati; phylum Pseudomonadota; class Gammaproteobacteria; order Pseudomonadales; family Marinobacteraceae; genus Marinobacter; species Marinobacter shunpengi. The sequence continues at coordinate 313,939 of NZ_JBJJKZ010000012.1, read as the reverse complement.
ACCGCCCAGCGCATGGCCTTTCACCTACTGGAAAAGGGGCGTGCCGGTGGCGAACGGCTATCGGAAGCCCTGTCCTCGGCCATGACCGGGGTGCGCCGCTGTGAAAGCTGCCAGAATTTCTCCGACACTCCCATCTGTCCCATCTGCGAAAACCCCGAACGTCGCGGTGGCACCATCTGTGTGGTGGAAAGCCCCTCGGACTTGCTGGCCATTGAGCAGGCCGGTGACTACCAGGGCGGTTATTTCGTGCTGATGGGGCACCTGTCGCCTATTGATGGCATCGGCCCCGAGGACATCGGTGTGGAACGGCTGCTGCGTCGGGTGCGGGAGGAGGGCGTGACGGAGCTGATCCTGGCCACCAACCCGACCGTGGAAGGTGAGGCCACCGCCCATTACATTGCCGACCGCCTGGATGGCTCCGGTGTGCTGACCACGCGGCTGGCCCATGGCATCCCCGTTGGCGGGGAACTGGGTTATGTGGACGGCTTTACCCTGACCCATGCCTTCCGTGGCCGCAAGCCACTGGCGGAATGATCCATGGCTGACCGGGAGTTTACATGAACCAGGCCCTGCCGAGCGTGCCGCCGATACCCGACGTGTCCCGCTGGCTCACTACCGTTGACGAGCTGGACGCCTGGCTGTCCGGGCACCGGGATCAGCCCCTCGCGCTGGATACCGAATTCGAGCGGGTATCCACCTTCTTTCCCATTCCCGGGCTGGTGCAACTGGGTGCTGGCGGCTCCCTGAAGCTGGTGGATCCGTCCGTGGCCGAACAGTGCACCCGTTTCCGGGAAACCCTGGCGGACAGTGAGCGCCCCAAACTGCTGTACGCCATGGGCGAAGACCTGGAGCTTTTCCGGCACTGGCTGGACCTGGAGCCCCGGGGCCTGCTGGATCTGCAGCTTGGGTCGGCACTGGCGGGTGCGGGCTTCTCCGTGGGCTATGCCCGCCTGGTGGAATCCCTGTTTGGTGAAGCCCTGGACAAGTCCGCCACCCGTTCCGACTGGCTGGCCCGGCCGCTGACCCCGGCGCAGGAGGAGTACGCCCTGGACGATGTGCGTTTCCTGGAGCCACTGTACCGGTGGGTCACCGAAAGACTGGCAGAGCGGGGCCTGGAGAGCGCCCTGGCGGAGGAGTCCGACCGCTTCGCCGCGGACCTGCTGGCTCAGTCGGAACCCGCCGATGCCTACCTCAAACTGAAAGGGGGCTGGCAGCTCCCACCGGAAAAGCAGCAGGTGCTCCGGGCGCTGGTGGTATGGCGTGAGCAGGAATGTCGCCGCCGTGACCGGCCCCGGAACCGGGTGCTGGCGGACCCCGCGCTGATCGGTATTGCCGACCGACTGCCGGACAATGCCGGTGCCCTGGCCGCGGTCGACGGCGTGCCCCCGGTGGTGGTGCGCCGCTTCGGCGACCAGCTCCTGGCAGTGGTCCGGGAGGCGAGACAGTCCGGTGAGGTGCCCGGGGTACTGATCGACCGACCGCTGACACGGCCCCAGCAGGACCTCTACCGTCGCATAAAGAAAAGTATGGTCCGTGCCGCCGAACAGGCAGATGTACCGGTGGAATTGCTGGCCCCCCGCAAGCGCCTGGAGGCCCTGTTGCGGGAGGGGAACCCGGCCAAAGGCGACCTGGGATTTTTCGATGCGGGATGGCGGGCCCAGGTGCTGGCCAGTGAGCGTGCCGGCATCGTGGCGTTACTTGAACAACAGGAAAACCATGACTGACAAGACCTTTGTGTCCGTCTTTCGCAGCAGTGCGAGGGAGGATACCTATCTTTACGTAAAGCGGGGGCAGGACTGGAACGAACTGCCTGAATCGCTACGGGAAATTTTCGGACAGCCGGTCCACGCTCTGGACTTGGTGCTGACCCCGGATCGCAAACTGGCCCGCACCACCGGCCGGGAGGTGCTGGAGGCCATCCGGGACAAGAACTACTATCTGCAGCTTCCGGAGAAAGCGGACAGCTATATCGTGGCGTTCAAGGAAAAACTCAGGGACTTCGGTGCGTGATTGCGGAAATTCCCTTCTGGCAGCGTAAACGCCTCGAGGACATGACGCCCTCGGAATGGGAATCCCTGTGCGACGGCTGCGGCAAGTGCTGCCTGGAGAAGCTGGAGGATGACGAGACCGGCGACGTGTATTATACCGACCTGGCCTGCAGCCAGATGGACACCGCCACCTGCCAGTGCCGGAGCTACCAGAATCGCCAGCAGGTGGTTCCCGGGTGCACGGTGCTGACGCCGGACAACATTCACCAGTTCCACTGGTTGCCAACCACCTGTGCCTACCGGACCCTTGCCGAGGACCGTCCGTTGCCGGACTGGCACCCGCTGCGCTCCGGCGACCCGGACACGGTCCACGAGGCCGGCGTCTCGGTCGCCCACCGGGTGATGCCGGCCAGCGAAGTGCCCGAGCAGGACTGGGAAGAACACATAATTCATTGGGTATTGTAAAGGATCCACTAAGACCTATGACTGACTCTCTGCCTATCGCCGCGCTGGATACCGACTCCCAGACCGCCTACGCTTTGTTCTGGAGCATCTATGCGGCAGGCTTCGCCCTGTTCTACTGGGCCATGGCCAGGCTGATCCGCTGGCTGCCCCTGTACGGTGTCCGCACCTTTGTGAAGGCGGCCCTGATCGTGCTCATCGCCACCCCGGTCCAGTCCGCCATGGTGGACGGCTGGTGGGTGCCGGCCTGGCTCTATGGAGGCTACGAGACCTTCCTGGGGGACCCGTCGGAAGCGGCTCGTGCCTTCTTTAACATGGGAGCCGCCGCCATGGTCATGCTGCTGGTGTGGATACTGGACCTGGTGCGGTACCGGTTCACCCGTCGCTGAACCGGGCCTGATAGCGTTTCCAGGCCATCGTCTCCCGCGGTTTCGTAGTGTGCCGTGCGGTGAATTCGCTGACCTACTGTGCCACTGAGAGCCTTGAGAGCAAGGCGCGGTGGCGAAGGTTTGGTGGTTCCAAATCGAGCCGGCGCAACGCGGCTATCAAGGCTCTCAGTGGCTCCCGAAGGGCGCGACGCTGGGGCTTCTGGCCGGTGTTGCCAGCCCTTGATGTGGAACCACCACACCAGCGGACTGGCGCCTTGGCCAGAAGCCCCAGCGTCACGCAGTAGGTCAGCGAATTCACCGCACGGCACACTAGCCCGATAACAACAAGAGGACCTGTTCATGGCGATGCGAAAGCTGCTTTTCACGTTGATTTTCCTGTCGACGTTGACGCTTTCATCCGTACAGGCCCAGGAAGGGCAAATCCCGCCCGCCCGTGATGTGCGGGTGGTGGTGGATATTTCCGGCAGCATGAAGGTTAACGACCCGGACAACCTCCGGCGCCCCGCCGTCAGGCTGATTGCCCGGCTGCTTCCCGAAGGCACCCAGGTGGGGCTGTGGACCTTTGGCCGGATGGTCAACATGCTGGTGCCCCACGATGCCCTGGACGACGAACTGCGGAACACGCTGGTGTCGGACTCCGACAAGATCAATTCCGTGGCCCAACGTACCAATATTGGCGGCGCTATCGAGGAGGCCGCCGACAACTGGTACGCCCCGGACCGCTCCCTGACCAATACCCACCTCATCCTGCTCAGTGATGGCAAGGTGGATATCTCCCCGAACCAGGCCAGCAACGACCGGGAGCGTAACCGCATCCTGGAGGAACTGGTGCCGGCCCTGGCGGAGCAGGGGCTCACCATCCATACCATCGCCCTTTCCGGAGAGGCCGATCTGGACCTGCTGGGTGCGATCGCCGATATGACTGGGGGCGTCGCCCGGGTGGCGGACTCGGCGGACGAACTTAGCCGACTCTTCGCCGACACCATGGGGCAGGCGGTTCCGGCCAACGAAGTGCCACTGGAGGACAAGGGCTTCACGGTGGATGGCGGCGTCGAGGAGTTCACCGCCCTGATCTTCAGTGCCACACCGGCGGGCCAGCGGGAACTCGCGCTGGTAAACCCCGAAGGCGAGCGCTATGGGCCTGACGTTGAAGAGGAAACCGTGCGCTGGGCCCGGGAGGCGGGTTATGACCTGATCACCGTAACCCGACCCGAAGCCGGGGACTGGCAGATGGAAGGTACCCCGGGGGAGGGTAGCCGCGTTACCGTGGTGAGCGACCTGCGGCTGGAGGTGGAACCCATACCGGCCCGCTTCCGGTTGGGGGAAGAGGTAGACCTCCGGGCCTTCTTTACCGAGGAAGGGGAACGGATCACCGACCCGGATTTCCTGGGCGTGATTACGGTCACCCTCAGCATGACCACGGAGGACGGTCGTCAGGGCAGTCGCGTACTCAATGAAGGCCAGCCGCCGGCGGATGGCATCTACCAGGACACCATAGCCAGACTGCCCGAGCCGGGGCAATATCTGCTGGAACTGGAGGCCGATGGCAGTACTTTCTCCCGTAAGTTCCGCAAGACCCTGGTGCTGGAAGCTCCGGAAGGGGCAGGCCCTGTCCCGGCGGATGGGGACAGCGTGCCGCTGGCCCCCGAAACCGGGGACGATGCCGACCAGGCAGGGACAGACTCCGCGTACCAGCCGGAATCGGACGGCCCCATCGATCTGTCCCAGCTCGAGGAACCGGCGCCTGAACCTCCGGCGGAGCCCGAACCCACGCCCCAACCGGAAGAGCCGTCCGAGACCGATGCCTCGCCACAGGCGTCGGACGCGGAGCCATCACTGACTGACCGCCTGCTGGCCTGGTGGCCCTGGGCCGCCGGGGGGCTGGGGGCGTTGGTCCTGGCTGGTGGAATCCTCCTGCTGCTGAAGCGCCGCCGTGGGGCCGGTGACGAAGACGCCTTGGCCGGCGCAGCCGACGATGCTCCGGAAGACGTTGGGCCGGACGCGACCGACGACTCGGACATGACCTCGTCGGAACAGGCCGCTGCAGTTGACGACAACCTGTCAGGGGAAGTGGAAGAAGACGCCGTTGATCCTGACCAGGAAGAGGCACCCGGGGACGCGCTTGTTGACGATTCCACAGAGGATTCGGCCGCCAGTGACTCCAGGGATGGTCAGGAGGAAGTCCCCGAACCAGCCGCTGTCGATGATGGCGATGCCGGGGAACCCGAGGCACCGAAGGAGGGGGAAGGCAGCCCCCGGCCGGAACCTGAGGCTGAGCAAACCGAGCCAGCCACCGAACCGCAGGGCGAGGAGCCCCCCACCGCAACCGTGCCGGAGGACGCCGATTCGCCGGAGGACGAACCAGCGGAGGACGACGACGAGGAGTTCGGGCTGGAGGATTTCGACCTCTCGGACATCGACGACCTGCCTGATCTGGAGACGGATGAGGACGAAAACGAGCGCGAGAAACCGTCCGAAGAGGACAAGAAGCCGAAAGAGTAACGCCGCTGGCGCTTATCACTGACGGGTAAAAAAATTATACTCTTGCACCATTACCGATTACCGGGGTGTGATCTGGTTGTTTTCTACCATGATCCCCGGCGCACATTTACCCGTTACATCGAACACAGGATCCAATGTCATGAAGTTCACCGGTACCGATAAATACGTCGCAACAGAAGATCTGCAAATGGCGGTTAACGCCGCCGTCGCCCTGCAACGCCCACTGCTGATCAAGGGCGAGCCCGGTACCGGCAAGACCCTGCTGGCGGAAGAAATGGCCGAGGGACTTGGCCTGAGGCTGATCCCGTGGCACATCAAGTCCACCACCAAGGCCCAGCAGGGGCTCTATGAGTACGACGCCGTCTCCCGCCTGAGGGACTCCCAGCTCGGCGATGAAAAGGTCAAGGACATCCGCAACTACATCGTCAAGGGCAAGCTTTGGGAGGCTTTCGAGGCGGACGAGCAGGTGGTGCTGCTGATCGACGAGATCGACAAGGCGGACATCGAGTTCCCCAACGACCTGCTGCTGGAACTGGACCGCATGGAGTTCTTCGTCTACGAAACCCAGCAGTTCGTCAAGGCCAAACAGCGTCCTATCGTGGTGATCACCAGTAACAACGAGAAGGAACTGCCGGACGCTTTCCTGCGCCGCTGCTTTTTCCACTACATCAATTTCCCGGAGCACGACACAATGCAGCACATTGTAGACGTGCACTTCCCCGGTATTCAGCAGGATATTGTCCGGGACGCCCTCGAGGTCTTCTTCGACGTTCGCAAGGTGCCGGGACTGAAAAAGAAACCGTCCACCTCCGAGCTGATCGACTGGCTCAAGCTGCTGATGGCGGACGACCTGTCCCGCAAGATGCTGCAGGAGAAAGACACCAGCAGTGCCCTGCCGCCGCTCTACGGCGCCCTGGTCAAGAACGAGCAGGATGTGCACCTGCTGCAGAAGCTGGCCTTCATGGCCCGCCGCAAGAAGTGATGCAGGGCGTCCGGGGCAGGGGGCTGCCCTGGCGGACATTTGATTCAACGGCCTCTTCTGGGAGGACGCCATGCTGATAGATTTTTTCATGGAAGTTCGTGCAGCCAGGGTGCCCGCCAGCCTGCGCGAATACCTTGACCTGCTGGAGGCCCTGCAAAAGCGGCTCGCCTTCGCGGATATGGAGGAGTTCTACTACCTGGCACGCCTGTGCCTGGTCAAGGACGAACGCCACTTCGACAAGTTCGACCGGGCCTTCGACGCCTATTTCAAGGGCATCGAGAACCTGGATGAACTGATGGAGGCGCTGATACCGGACGACTGGCTGCGGGCCGAGTTCGAGAAGCAGCTTTCCGAGGAGGAAAAGGCGCAGATCGAGTCCCTGGGTGGCCTGGAGGAACTGATCGATACCTTCAAGAAGCGCATGGAGGAGCAGAAGGAGCGCCACCAGGGCGGGAACAAGTGGGTTGGTACCGGGGGCACCTCGCCGTTAGGTGCCAATGGCTATAACCCGGAGGGCTTCCGCATCGGCCAGAACGAGGGCCGCCATGGCCGTGCCGTGAAAGTCTGGGAGAAGCGTCAGTTCCGGGATCTGGACGACAGCATCACCCTGGGCATCCGCAACATCAAGGTGGCCCTGCGCCGGCTCCGCAAGTTTGCCCGCCAGGGCGCCGCCGACCAGTTGGATATGGACGACACCATTCGCTCCACCGCCCGCAATGCGGGCTACCTGGATCTGAAGATGGTGCCGGAGCGCCATAACGCCGTGAAGGTGCTGCTGTTCTTCGACGTGGGCGGCTCCATGGACCCCCATGTGCGGGTCTGCGAGGAGCTATTCTCCGCCGCCCGGATGGAGTTCAAGCACATGGAGTACTTCTACTTCCACAACTTCATCTACGAGTCGGTGTGGAAGAAGAATGTGCGCCGTCTTAACGAGACCACGCCGTTGTGGGATGTGCTTCACAAATACAGCTCTGACTACAAGGTGATCTTTATTGGTGACGCCACCATGGCCCCCTATGAGATTACCCATCCCGGCGGTTCCATCGAACACTGGAACGAGGAAGCCGGTGCGGTCTGGTTCCAGCGCGTGTACGAGCATTTCCGCAAGGTGGTGTGGATCAATCCGCTTCCGGAGAGCTACTGGGGGCGGGGCGGCTCACTGGGCATTACCCGCCAGTTGGTGGGTGATCACATGTACCCGCTCACCATTGAAGGCCTGGAATCGGCCATGCGTTACCTGAGTAAGTAAGCCTGGTCGGGTGACTCCCGTCACAGGGAGCCGATAGCACTGTAACACCAGATTCAGCCCGGCCCTTGTGCCGGGCTTTTTGGTATCTGATAAAAAATAAGACATTTTCAGTTAACGTCTCACTGTGCTTCAATTCGCCCTGAGTCTCAAAGGTCAGAGGCTCTCTGTTATGCCCTGGTTTGCCGAGATGGAACCTCGCGCCGTATTCCGGGGCTCCCTAACTCATTTTAAGTCAGGAAGGAACCTGTTCTATGAACAAGAAACTGTTTGCTGTCAGCGTACTGGTTGCCGGAATGGGCATGAGCTCCATGGCCATGGCCAGCCCCGTCTGTGAAGCGCAAAAGGCCGCCACGCCGGACCTGGTGGGTGCGCGGGATAGTGATACCGCCATTGAGGAGGTTTACTCCGCCATTGACGAGAACGCCAGCAGCGAAGCTTCCGCCACTGTGCTGAAGGAATCTGTTGCCCAGATCTACGCCGACGAGAACATGGGCCTGGATGCCGCCTCCGAACTGATCCTTTCCAATTGTGAGTCAAAACTGGGCGCCTGATGCCGCCCCGGTGCCGGTTCAGGCAGTGCCGGCACCAAACGCCGACCGATGTCCGGCCTGTCCTATTATCCCACCTGTAACCTGTTAACCAGGCATGCCTTGTCCGGCTGGTGAATCGGTATAAAAAAAGCCGATACACGGTTGAGAGTGTATCGGCCAAGCTCGGCATTTAACGTCAGGTACCTCCAGTAAGCACCTGCGTCAGCGTTCCTTAAGCACGATCGTTGCCATGATTGAAAAGTTCCAAATAAACAGGAAGGTAAGTCTGTCTAATGTGCCTGTTCAATACCGTCAGGTACGTGACTGTAAAATAGGCTGACATAAATACGCGATGATCGTCACAATCACCGTCAGGATTCCATGTCCAGGGGGCGTCGCATCTACCTGAATGCGGCCAAAACTGGTATTCTCGCCTTCTTTATAAGGCTGATACTTTAGTCTGCTTGTTTTTTCGCCGGAAGTTGTTCCGGGAAAAGCTGGCTGGATGGATAGTATCCCGACATGCTGCGGCAGTCCGGGCCGGGCAGGGAAGCAGGGTTGGCAGGACTGCGACACTATAATCATAAAGTGATAACAGGAGATGGTGCGATGGACTTAGAACAGTTCTATCAGGACAAGTATCCACCCGGTATTCCCCGCGAGATTGACCTGAACAAATACCAGAGCATGGTGGATGTGTTTGAGCAGGCAGCGAAAAAGTACGCTGACCGGCCCGCATTCAGCGCCGTTGGCGTGACCCTGACCTATGGTGATCTTGATGTCCAGAGCCGGAACTTTGCCGCCTGGCTGCAGAACAAGACCAACCTGAAACCGGGTGATCGGATTGCCGTCCAGATGCCCAACGTGACCCAGTATCCTGTTGTTGTTTTCGGCGCCATGCGGGCCGGTCTGGTGGTTGTTAATACCAACCCTCTGTACACCACCCGCGAAATGGAGCACCAGTTCAACGATTCCGGTGCCAAGGCCCTGGTTGTGCTGGCGAATATGGCATCCAACGCGGAAAAGGTGTTGCCGCAGACCGGCATCGAGCATGTCATCGTGACCGAACTGGCGGACATGCACTCCCCCCTGAAACGCACCCTGATGAACGCGGCAGTGAAGTACCTGAAGAAGATGGTACCTCCCTTCAACCTGCCCCAGGCCCATAAGCTGCCGGCGGTGCTGGCTGCGGGTGCCAAGGAAAAGCTGGACCAGGCCAAACCCACCCAGGATGACCTGGCGGTCCTGCAGTACACCGGTGGCACCACCGGTGTTGCCAAGGGTGCCATGCTGACCCATGGCAACCTGGTGGCCAACCTGCTGCAGACCCGGGCGATGCTCGAGGACAAGATCGACGAGGGCCAGGAGGTGATTATCGCGCCGCTGCCCCTGTACCACATCTACTCGTTTACCCTGAACTGCGGCATCATGCTGGAGGCCGGTGGCCATAACGTGCTGATCCCCAACCCGCGGGATATTCCGGGCTTCATCAATGAGCTCAAGAAATTCAAGTTCACCTCCTTCCTGGGTCTGAACACCCTGTTCAACGGCCTGATGGCCCACGAGGACTTCAAGGACCTGGACTTCAGCCACATGAAGATGACCTCTTCCGGTGGTATGGCCCTGACCAGTGCCACGGCGAAGAAGTGGCATGACGTGACCGGCGTGGAAATCGGCGAAGGTTACGGCATGACGGAGACCTCCCCGGTGGTGACCCTGAACCCGCCCAGTGCCATCCAGCTTGGAACCATCGGCCTGCCCATCTGTAATACCCTGTGCAAGATCATTGACGAAGACGGTAACGACCAGCCCCTGGGCGAGCCAGGTGAGCTCTGCGTCAAGGGTCCGCAGGTAATGCGCGGCTACTGGCAGCGGCCGGAGGAAACCCAGAAGTCCTTCACCGAGGACGGTTTCCTGCGTACCGGCGATATTGCGGTGATCCAGGAGGATGGCTACATCCGCATTGTTGATCGCAAGAAGGACATGATCATCGTGTCCGGCTTCAACGTCTACCCGAACGAAGTGGAGGACGTGGTAAGCGGCCATCCGAAGGTGCTGGAGTGCGCCGCGGTGGGTATTCCGGACGAGAAGACCGGCGAAGCGGTCAAGATGTTCCTGGTGCCGTCTGATCCGAGCCTCAAGGAGGATGAACTCAAGGAGTTCTGCCGTGAACGCCTGACCGCCTACAAGGTACCCAAGAGTTTCGAGTTCCGCGACGAACTGCCCAAGACCAACGTGGGCAAGATCCTGCGTCGCGAACTGCGTGACGAGGAGATGAAGAAGCACCAGTAACCTGGCCTGCTGATCATCCCGAAAAGCCCTGCTCCGGCAGGGCTTTTTCGTTTATAAAACGGCTTCCGTTACAATAGCGGCCTCATTCACCAACTGAGCGATCCATGAGCCAGACCCCGCCCGGTAATCACGCCCCTGATACTCAGACCCTGCAGGGCGCCGACCAGATCCGGCGTCAGCTTGGGGACTGCAACCAGCGGGAAACCGCCCGCATCCTGCGGCTGCTGGCGCGCACCCGTAACCAGCCTGACGAACCGGAGTTGCGGCGGATGAATCGCTGGCTGGAAGAGGGGCTGGCAAAGGTGGAAGCACGCCGCCAGTCACACCGGCCCGCCAGCTACCCGGAAGGGCTGCCGGTGTCCGACCGGGTGGAGGACATTACCCGGGCGCTGGAGCAGCATCAGGTGATCATAGTGGCCGGGGAGACCGGCTCCGGCAAGACCACCCAGTTGCCCAAGATCTGCCTCAATGCCGGGCGGGGCACCCGGGGGCTGGTGGGCCACACCCAGCCCCGGCGAATCGCCGCCCGTACCGTGGCCAGTCGTATCGCCGAGGAGCTGGGGCCACAGCAGGGTGACCAGGTGGGCTACCAGGTGCGTTTTACCGACACCACTTCGAACACCACCCGGCTCAAGGTGATGACCGACGGTATCCTGCTGGCGGAGGTCCAGCATGACCGCTTCCTGGACGCCTACGACACCATCATTATCGATGAGGCCCATGAGCGCAGCCTCAATATCGACTTCCTGCTGGGCTATCTGAAGCAGCTACTGCCGAAACGGCCAGACCTGAAGGTGATCATCACCTCCGCCACCATTGAGGTGGAGCGTTTCAGCGAATACTTCCACCAGGCGCCGGTGATCGAGGTATCGGGCCGTACCTATCCCGTGGAAGTCCGTTACCGGCCCCTGGCCGGCGATGCCGACGAACGGGACCAGGGTTGGGGCGACGCCGTGGTGTCGGCCGTGGAGGAAATCGAGGACCACGAGCGCAGTGAGAGCAAGCCACCGGGGGATATCCTGGTGTTCCTGCCGGGGGAGGGGGAAATCCGGGCCCTCAGCAAGCAGTTGCGCCATGCGGACCTGCGTCATACTGAGGTGCTTCCGCTGTACTCCCGGCTCAGTGCCCGGGAGCAGAACCGGGTGTTTCAGTCCCATCCGGGGCGACGCATTGTGCTGGCCACCAACGTGGCGGAAACCTCGCTTACGGTGCCGGGTATCCGCTACGTTATTGATACCGGCGTGGCCCGTATCAGTCGTTATTCAGTGCGCTCCAAGATCCAGCGGCTGCCGGTGGAGGCCATTTCCCAGGCCAGCGCCAACCAGCGGGCAGGGCGCTGTGGCCGGGTGGCGCCGGGCATCTGCTTTCGCCTGTTCGACGAACAGGATTTCGTCAGCCGCGACGAGTTCACCGACCCGGAGATCCTGCGCACCAACCTGGCGTCCGTTATCCTGCAGATGGTTACCCTGGGTCTGGGGGATATCAAACAGTTCCCGTTCCTGGAGCCCCCCGACAACCGCCAGGTGAACGATGGCTACAAGCTGCTGGAGGAATTGGGGGCGGTGTCCGGCAAGCGTCGGATTACACGCCTGGGTCGTACCATGGCGCGGCTGCCCCTGGACCCGAGGCTGGCCCGCATGCTGGTGGCCGCCGATGAGCTGGGCAGCCTGGCGGAACTGCTGGTGGTCATCGCCGGCCTGAGTGTGCAGGACCCCCGGGAGCGCCCCCAGGACAAGCAGCAGGCGGCGGACCAGGCCCACAGCCAGTGGAACGACAAGGAGTCGGACTTTGTCACCCTGCTGAACCTCTGGAATCACTTTGAGGAGCAGCGGCAGGAGCTGTCCGGCAACCAGTTGAGCCGGTACTGCAAGAAACAGTTCCTGTCCTGGATGCGCATGCGCGAGTGGCGGGATACCCACCGGCAACTGACCCTGCTGTGCCGGGAGCAGAAATTTACCGTCAATCGCAACACCGCCAGTTATGAGGCCGTCCACAAGGCTATCCTGTCGGGCCTGCTTGGGCAGGTGGCCACCAAACTGGAAAAGAAGGAATACTTGGCTACCCGCAACCGTAAGGTGTTCATCTTCCCCGGCTCCAAGGTGGCAAAGTCTTCCCCCAAATGGATCATGGCGGCGGAGATCGTGGAAACCAGCCGCGTGTTTGCCCGCATGGTGGCCAAGATTGAGCCGGAGTGGGTGGAGCCGCTGGGTGAGCATGTCGTCAAGCGGCATTACTCCGAGCCCCACTGGGAACAGAAGCGGGCCCAGGTGATGGCCTTCGAGCGGGTCAGCCTGTACGGGCTGGACGTGGTCAGCCAGCGCCGGGTGCCCTATGCCTCGATCAACGCGGCGGAATCCCGGGAGCTGTTTATCCGCCGGGCGCTGGTGGAAGGGGACTACCGCACCAAGGCGCCGTTTATCGCCCGCAACCGGGAACTGCTGGATACCGTCGAGAACCTGGAGAACAAGACCCGCCGTCGGGACCTGCTGGTGGATGACGAACAACTGGTGGCGTTCTACGACCAGCGGCTGCCGGCGGATATCGTCAGTGGCCGGCATTTCGAGAGCTGGTGGAAGTCCCTGTCCGCGGAAGATCTCAAGGGCATGGAGCTGACCGAGAAGGACATCTTGCAGCGGGACCTGGACTACGATGAACTGGAGCAGTATCCGGACGAGCTGGAGTGGGAGGGAGCGAAGTACCCCCTGAGCTATAACTTCGAGCCCACCGGTGAGGACGATGGTGTCACCATTCAGGTGCCGTTAATGGCCCTCAAACAGTTGCCGGGGCATCGGCTGGAATGGCTGGTGCCGGGGCTGGTCCGGGAGAAGTGCATTGCCCTGGTGAAGGGGCTGCCCAAGTCGGTCCGCCGCAATTTTGTGCCGGTGCCGGATTTTGTCGATGCCGCCCTTGAGAAGATGACCCCGTCCAACGAGCCGCTGACCGATGCCCTCGCGGACCAGCTCCGTCGCATGACCGGTGTGCGCATCGCGCCGGAGGACTGGCCCCGTGAGGCATTGCCCCGGCATCTGCGGATGAATCTCAAGGTCCTGGGAGAGGGTGGCAAGGTCCTGGCCCGGGGGCGGGACCCCGACGAGTTGCAGACGAAGCTGGAAAAACAGGCCGAGCAGGCCCTCAGCCAGGTGGAAGAGGAGGAAGGTAAGGGCCCGGGCCGTCAGGCGTCCGACTGGCAGTTTGGTACCTTGCCAGCCTCGGTCCATACCGATCGCGGAGGCATGCAGGTCACCGTGTACCCGGCCCTGGAGGACCTGGGCGGCGAGGTACGGGAGACCCGTTTCCTGGACCCGCTGACGGCAGCGGACGCCCATCGCCGGGCGGTGGCCCGTCTGGTCCTCAACCGCCTGGGCAATACGCTGGAGAAGATCGACAGCCGGCTGCGCCATTTCCGGGATTCAGCGCTGATGTTCGCCCCGGTGGGTCAGGCCCGGACATTGCTGGACGACTTCCTGCTGGCGGCTGCCGCCAACCATTTCCTGGGCGGGCCAGACCGGTCGGCGGAAAGCCTCCCCCGCAGTGCCGGTGACCTGGACGCCGTCTACGAGTCGGGCAGGGGAGATTTCCTGCCGGCGCTGGAGGAAGCCGATGCGCAGCTCCATCAGGTGATGCGGGGCCACCACCGGGTCATGAAACAACTCAAGGGCAAGATCAGCCTGGCCATGGCCAACAGCATGGCGGACCTGAAGTTCCAGATGGAACACCTGGTGTACCCCGGCTTCCTGACGGCCACCCCCCCGGACTGGCTGGCCTGTTTTCCCCGCTACTTCGAGGCGGCGGACATCCGGCTGGAGAAAATGCCCCGGGAAATGGGGCGGGAACGGGAGTTCCTGCATGCCATCGAGCCGCTGTGGAGCCGGTACCAGAACAAGGCCGAACAGCACCGGCGACAGGGGATCCTGGATCCGGAACTCACCCTCTACCGATGGATGCTGGAAGAGTTCCGGGTGTCGTTCTTCGCCCAGCAACTCGGTACCGCCATGCCGGTGTCGGTCAAGCGGCTCGACAGGCAGTGGGCCCTGGTGCACTGAACGGCTTCGTGGAGCAACCGTAAAATCCTCTACATCCAGGCTCGTTGGACTATCTTTGTGATAGTATTCACGGTCAGACCATGAGCCTGCAGGATGCGCTCCGCCAACACGCATCCGGCTCGACCAGATAGTAGTCCACAATAATGTCCAGAAAAGTCGGGGTCCTTTGTGAGCATCACCGCCATCATTACCGGTACCGGGTTGTATACACCACCCGCCTCCATCAGCAACGAAGAACTGGTAGCCTCGTTCAACCAGTACGTTGAGTTACATAACGAGCGCCATGCGGCGGAGATCGCCAATGGCGATGTCGAGGCGCTCCAGCCTTCCTCGGTTGAGTTCATCGAGAAGGCATCCGGCATCAAGAGTCGCCACGTGATGGACAAGGACGGCATCCTCGACCCCGAACGGATGTGCCCGCGACTCCCGGACCGCAGTAACGATGAATACTCGATCCAGTGCGACATGTCTGTGATTGCCGCCCGACAGGCCCTGGAGCAGGCCGGCCGTGACGCCAGCGAGGTGGACGCGGTGATCGTCGCCTGCTCCAACCTGCAGCGGGCCTACCCGGCGGTGGCCATCGAGGTCCAGGATGCCCTGGGCATTGACGGGTTTGCCTACGACATGAACGTGGCCTGCAGCTCGGCCACCTTCGGTATCCAGGCAGCGGCCAATGCCGTGGAAAACGGCACCGCCAACGCGGTGCTGGTAGTGAGCCCGGAGATCTGTTCCGGGCACCTGAACTTCCGTGACCGGGACAGCCACTTTATCTTCGGCGACGCCTGCACCGCGGTGCTGGTGGAGCGGGATGACCGGGTAGCGGACGGCCAGGGCTTCGAGATTCTGGGAACCCGCCTGAAGACAAAGTTCTCCAACAACATCCGCAATAACTTCGGCTTCCTCAACCGGGGTGACGAATCCGGTGTCGGCAAGCCCGACAAGCTGTTCGTGCAGCAGGGCCGCAAGGTCTTCAAGGAGGTTTCCCCGATGGTGGCGGAACTGATCGTCAGTCACCTGGAGAGCCTCTCCCTGGGAGCGGACGACCTGCGCCGGATGTGGCTCCACCAGGCCAACCTCAATATGAACCAGTTGATTTCCAAACGCGTACTCGGCCGCGAGGCCACCGTCGAGGAAGCGCCCGTTATCCTGGACGAGTACGCCAATACCAGCTCTGCCGGTTCGATTATTGCCTATCACCTGCACAAGGACGACTTCGGTGCCGGTGACCTGGGTGTGATCTGTTCCTTCGGTGCCGGGTATTCCATTGGCAGCGTCGTGATACGCAAACGCTGACCGGAGTGCCAGGGACAGGGCAGGGCCACGACCTGACGAATAGCCAACCAGGAACCTCCATTACCATGTTTCGCGATCTCTCCCGAGCGCTGACAATACTCATGTTCGGTGCACTGGCGCTTGCCGGCTGCGCTTCCTCCCCCGATGACCGTGAGCCGGAGTCGCCCCCGGAAGCGGTGTCTTCCGGCAATCCAGCCGATCCCTGGGAATCCTGGAACCGCAGGGTCTATGCCTTCAACGAAGGGGTCGACGACTGGGTGTTGCGACCGGTGGCCGAAGGCTACCAGTGGGTCATGCCGGACATTGCCGATCGGGCGGTGACCAACTTCTTCAACAACCTGGGAGAAGTGCACAATTTCATCAACAGCGTGCTCCAGCTCAAGGGCGAGCATGCCGTGGTGGCGGCAGGCCGGTTCACCTATAACTCGGTGTTCGGTATTGGCGGTCTGTTCGATGTGGCCACCGCCTTCGACCTGCCGGAGCGGCCCGAGGATTTCGGGCAGACCCTGGGGTACTGGGGCGTGGGCCCCGGGCCTTACCTGGTACTGCCGTTCATGGGGCCATCCACGCCTCGGGACTTCACCGGTACCGTGACCGACAGTTTCGTGTTCCCGTCGGCCTGGGACTATGTGGAGAGTCCGGAGCAGTGGTACCTGCTCGGCCTGTTCGTGGTGGATACGCGGGCAGATCTGCTGGCTGCCGAAGGGTTCATGTCCGGAGACAGCTACACCTTTATACGCAACGCCTACCTACAACGTCGGGAATACCTGATCAATGATGGCAAGATGACTTCAGATCCCTTCACCGGGAGTGATGAAGACGACCTGATGCTGGATGACTTCTAGGCGTCAGGAGTCCGGCGGAAAGTTCTATGTCGCAATCTAGAATATGTGTCGCAAACGGTGAAGCGGTTGGCCCGTGATGGTGACAGTTGTCGACTGCGGGCGGTATCATGGCTGCCATTACAACGCGGACCTTCTATTGAAAGGGACAGGTCCGGATAACCCGGCCGCAAGCTGACTGGAATACCATGTACTACGATTTCTTCGGGTTTCGGGAGCCGCCGTTCTCCATTGCGCCGGACCCCCGATACCTGTATCTCAGTGAACGTCACAAGGAAGCCCTGGCCCACCTGATGTATGGTGTTCAGGGGCAGGGTGGCTTCATTGTGATCACCGGCGAGGTGGGCACCGGCAAGACCACGATCAGCCGCTGCTTCATTGAGAACGTGCCGGAGCACGTGGACATCGCGTTGATCCTCAATCCGCGTCTGTCGGCGAGGGAACTGCTGGCCTCCATCTGTGATGAACTGGGTATTGCCTACCCGGACAACGCCACCATCAAGAAGCTCATCGATCGCATCAACCAGCACCTGCTGGAGGCCCACGCCCGTGGGCGTCACCAGGTGCTGCTAATCGATGAGGCCCAGAACCTGTCCGCCGAAGTTCTGGAACAACTGCGCCTGCTGACCAACCTGGAAACCGCAGAAAAGAAACTGCTCCAGATTGTTCTGCTGGGGCAGCCGGAGCTGAAGGATATCCTGGACCGCCCGGAGTTGCGTCAGCTCAACCAGCGGGTAACCGCCCGTTACCACCTGGATGCCCTGGAGCGGGACGAACTGCCAGCCTACATCCACTATCGTCTTGGGGTAGCCGGGGTCAAGGTGGAACTCTTTACGCCGTCGGCAATTCGCACCCTGTTCCGGAAAAGCAACGGTGTGCCCCGGCTGATCAACCTGATCAGTGACCGGGCCCTGCTGGGGGCCTATAGCGAAGGCGTCCAGCAGATCGAACCCCACCACGTGAAGGCTGCGGCGAGGGAGGTGGGCGGCGTGCCCGGGCGTACCGCCCCGGGCGGGGTGTCTCCCATGCTGCGCATGGTGACGGCGGTCACCGCGTTGATGGCGATTGCGGTTGTTGGCTGGGCCTTCATCGAGAGCCGGCAGGATGCCCCGGTGGCCGCCATGGAGAATGCCGACGCCTCTGGAGCTTCAGCCGATCACAGCACGCCCGGTAACGAGACCGCTGGCGAAAACGGTGCCGCCGGTTCCGATACTGCCGGGCCGGACCTCACCGACGATGAGCTACTGACCGGTGCCGTTGAGCGAAGTGACGAGCCCGGGCCGGTCGTGATCGAAGAGCCGGAACTGACAGCTTTCGATATCCGGAAGCATGGCCTGACCACGGCCCAGGCCTACGACGGCCTGTTCCAGTTGTGGGGCTATGACTGGGACCGCTCCAGCTATCCCTTCGCCTGTGATTACGCCGATGCTGCCGGCCTCCGCTGTCTGCACCGACAGGGCAGCCGTCGCAGCATGGAGGATATCAATCGTCCGGCGGTATTGACCCTCAAGGGCACCGAAGGCACGGACACCCATGTCACCCTGGTACGCCTCGAGGGAGACGTGGCAACCCTGAAAACGGCAGAAGGCACCCTGGAAGTGTCCTTCCGGGAAGTGCAGGACCACTGGTACGGGGAGTTCTCCGTGCTCTGGCAGGTTCCCCCCTATATGGCGTGGAACGGTGACCCCTCCGAGCTGCCCCGGCAGAACCGGGAGGGCGTCTGGCTAAGCGCACGCATGATGCAACTGGTGGGGCTGCATGCGGACAACAGCGATGAAATCGATCGTGTAAGCCGCATGATCCGGGATGAACAGATACGCTGGTACCAGCGGGTCAAGGGGTTGCAGCAGGATGGGGTCGTTGGCGCCATGACCCTGATCCAGATGAGCAACGATCTCGATGCCGGTGTGCCGCGGCTGGTACCCACCAGTAGTACCGTGATTGCCCCCGCCGGTCCGGGGCAGCCGGTCCAGCCACGGTCCGGATGATGCCGTCATGAGCTATATCCTGGAAGCACTGAAAAAATCCGAGTCCGAGCGTAACCAGGGTCGGGTGCCGAACCTGGGCCAGCAGATACGTATGGTCCACCGTAAGCGCAAGCGGGGAATTCCCGCCCTGGCCTGGCTCGCCATTGCTCTGACCCTGAATGCCGTAATACTGGCGGCCCTGTTCTGGCCAGGTGCCGGCCTGTGGTGGGACCACTCACAGACCGCCGGGGCACTGGCCCGGTCAACGGAGCAGGTGGCTGGTGCGACCGCGGCCGGCAGTGAGGAGGCACCAGCCGCCGCCAGCGGCGAGGTGGCCAGGGCCAAGGAGCCGGTACCGGAACCGGCGGAAATCACCGCCGCCACCGGCGAGCTGGAAAGCCAGGGGGCCGTGATACTGGATACCGTGAAGGAAGCCCCCACGGTGATCGTCCCCACCGTACGCCAGCCCGGCACGGCCGGCGGCAGTGAGTACACCCCGGAGCCCTGGGAGGGCCGTGTACCCCACCTGGTGGAGCTGCCCATGGCGTTCCAACGCCAGGTGCCGGACCTGGTCTTCAACAGTCATGTCTATTCATCCCGGCCATCGGCACGGAGTGTGATGATCAATAACCGTTATCTGCGTATGGGCGACTCCTTCGGACCACTCCGGGTGGAGCGTATTACCGAAGAAGGGGTGGAACTGAGTATGGACGGCCAGCGCTTCCGGGTTGGTGTCGTCCGTGACTGGAGCAGCCCCCGCTGATGCCCCTGAGCGACGCCGTCAAGGCCGAAATCCAGCAAGCCTATCGTGATGTTCTCGCGGGCAAGGGCATTCGCGCCCGCTATGGCCAGCGTCTGATGATTGCCGAGATCGCCCGTTACATGGGCGATATCACCGAGAACGATGGCCAGCGTACGTCCTCGCCCGCGGCCTGTGTGGTGGAGGCCGGCACCGGCACCGGCAAGACCCTGGGTTACCTGATTGCCGCCATCCCCGTGGCCCGGGCCCTGGGCAAGACCCTGGTGATCTCCACTGCCACGGTGGCGTTGCAGGACCAGATCATCTCCAAGGATCTGCCGGACCTGAAACAGCACAGCAAGCTGTCGTTCGAGTGGACCCTGGCCAAGGGTCGTGGTCGTTACCTGTGCATGTCGCGCCTGGAAACCAGGCTCCACGACGAGGGCAATGGCGACAGCGACACCATGCCCCTGTTCCTGCTGGACGAGGGCAGGGAACAGGAGCCGGGGTCCCGGGAGTTCTTCGAGGAGATGCTCGGCCGGTATGGCTCCCGGGAGTGGGACGGCGACCGGGACCACTGGCCCACCACCATTCCCGACGAGGTCTGGCGGCAGGTCACCACCGACCATCGCCAGTGCACCAACCGGCATTGTGCCTACTTCGATAACTGCGCCTTCTTCGACGCCCGCAAGGGACTGGAAACCGCCGATGTGGTGGTGGCCAACCACGACCTGGTACTGGCGGACCTGGCGCTGGGCGGCGGTGCCATCCTGCCGGAGCCCGAGAATGCCCTGTACGTCTTCGACGAGGCCCACCACCTGCCGGACAAGGCCCTGAATCACTTTGCCGCCTCGGTACCCCTGAACAGTACCCGCCAGTGGCTAAAGCAGCTTTCCCAGGCGCTGGCGAAGATCCAGCCGTGGCTGCCTCCCGTGACCGTGGCAGGGCGCACCGTGGAGAAAATCTCCGGGGCGTCAAGGGAGCTGGACGACTGGCTTACCCGGGTCCACGATCACCTGTTGGAGAGCATCCAGTGGGAGTTCTCGGAGGAGCGTCGCACCGCCCAGTGGCGGTTCCCTGAAGGCCAGCTGCCGGAAGACATGCTGGCGCTGGCTACCGAGACCCGGGCCGCGACTGCCACCCTGGTACGCCACCTGGGCACCGTGGCTGATGAATTGCAGAAGGGGTTCGATGAGCGTAAGGACCATGAGCTGGATCGGGACACGGCCGAAGCCTGGTACCCGGTGATCGGCAGCTTCCACGCCCGGGCAGAGGATCAGTCGCGGCTGTGGGCGGCCTGGTGCGATGTGCCGGCGCCGTCGTCGGAAGACGCTGAAAAGGCCCCTGTCCGGACCCCACCGCCGGCCCGGTGGGCCATCCGCCAGCGCTGGGAGCATGCGGAGGAGGTCACCCTGTACAGCAGCCCGGTACTGGCGGACAACCTGCTGTTCTCCCGCCTGTGGTCCCGGGCCCACGGCGCCGTGCTGACCAGCGCCACGCTGACCGCCCTGGGACGCTTTGACCGGCTCCGCTCCCGGGCCGGGTTGCCGGCGGACAGCCGTTACCTGGTGGTGCCCAGCTCCTTCCGCTATGCCGACATGGCCACGGTAGAGGTGCCGCCCATGGAAGCCCTGCCTACGGACACGGAAGGCTTTACCAACGCCCTGGTACGCTGCCTGCCGGAACGGTGGGCCACGGAAAAGGCCACACTGGTGCTGTTCACCTCCCGCCGCCAGATGAACGCGGTACGTGACCGCCTGGCCCCGGATCACCCGGGTCTGATCACCACCCAGGACGACATGGCCAAGGGTGAGGTGCTGCGACACCACCGGGAGCGGGTGGATGCCGGCAAGCCATCGGTGTTGTTTGGGGTGGCCAGCTTTGCCGAGGGCATCGACCTGCCGGGACGCTACCTGGACCATGTAGTCATCACCCGACTGCCGTTCTCGGTACCGGATGATCCCATCGAGGCGAGCCTGGCGGAGTGGGTTACCAGCCGCGGTGGCAATCCGTTCATGGAGATCACGGTGCCGGATGCCTCGATCAAGCTGGTGCAGGCGGTGGGCCGTCTGTTGCGCACGGAAGAGGACACCGGCCGCGTGTCCATCCTGGATCGCCGGATCGTCAGCCGTCGCTACGGTCAGTTGCTACTGGATGCCCTGCCGCCATTCCGCCGGATTATCCAGTAGGCCGGCGAGTTCCCCAAGCGGCATGCCATGGACGATGTCGGGGAACGTCTCACACTGTTATACCCCGATTTTATGAAAACCGACTTGTATACCCCGGTTTTGGTCTACACTGATTATCGAACACTCTCTATTCGATAAAAGAATGAAAACAACCATCTTTATGCGTATTCTGGTGATGGCTCAGGCACGAGCCTGCCAGTGGCAGGGTGCAATATCCTGCGTCCGCTATGGGGAGAGAAAGCAACAATGAAATTACAACAACTGCGCTATATCTGGGAGGTTGCCCACCACGACCTGAATGTCTCCGCAACGGCCCAGAGCCTGTTTACCTCCCAGCCCGGTATTTCCAAGCAGATCCGGTTGCTGGAGGACGAACTGGGAATCGAGGTGTTCGCGCGCAGCGGCAAGCACCTGACCCGGATTACCCCGGGCGGGGAAACCATTATCCGGGAGGCGGGGGAGATCCTGCGCCGGGTGGAGGGCATCAAGAAGATTGCCCAGGAGTTCAGCAACCAGCGCAAGGGTGACCTCAGTATCGCCACCACCCACACCCAGGCACGCTACGCACTACCGCCGGTGATCCAGGGTTTTATCGAGACCTATCCGGACGTGTCCCTGCACATGCATCAGGGCACCCCCATGCAGATCTCGGAAATGGCCGCCAATGGTGCCGTGGACTTTGCCATCGCCACCGAGGCCATGGAGCTGTTCAACGACCTGATCATGATGCCCTGCTACCGCTGGAACCGCTGCGTGATCGTGCCCCGCAACCATCCCCTGGCGCAGCTCCCGGAGCTGACCCTGCCGGAACTGGCCAAGCACCCGATTGTCACCTACGTGTTCGGGTTCACCGGGCGTTCCAAGCTGGATGAAGCGTTCCAGGCGGAGGGGCTGGAACCCAAGGTGGTGTTCACCGCCGCCGATGCCGATGTCATCAAGACCTATGTCCGGCTGGGGCTGGGTGTGGGGATCATTGCCTCCATGGCCTACGACCCGGAGGCGGACTCCGACCTGGTGGCCCTGGATGCCAGCAAGCTGTTCCGACCCAGTGTGACCCGCATCGGTTTCCGCAAGGGTACCTTCCTGCGAGGCTATATGTACGACTTCATTGAGAGGTTTGCGCCGCACCTGACCCGCGACACCGTCAACGAGGTAGTGTCGCACCAGGGCAGCCGGCAGGAAATCGAAGACCTGTTCCGGGACGTGGAACTGCCCCTCTATTGAGGCGCGTCATCCCGGGATGCCGGGAGAGTGGCGGGCAGTTACCCGCTACGTCCCCGCAACACCCCGGGTGTTTGTTCAGACGGTCAGGCGTCGCTGGCAATCAGGTTGCCGGCGTGCAGCCCGCACTCCTTCTGGGTGGCTTCCTCCCACCACCAGCGGCCTTCCCGCTCATGCTGGCCGGGCAGTACCGGACGGGTACAGGGTTCGCAGCCGATGCTGACAAACCCCCGTTCATGGAGCTTGTTGTAGGGCGCTTCAGAGATACGGATGTAGTCCCACACCTCTTTTGACGTCCAGTTGGCCAGTGGATTGAACTTCACCAGTTCGCCACTGCGGCCCTCGAAGGCGTCGTCCAGTTGCACCACGGGCACTTCATTCCGGGTGCCGGGGCTCTGATCCTTACGCTGGCCGGTGATCCAGGCATCCAGGGTCTTCAGCTTGCGGCGTAGTGGCTCTACCTTGCGAATCCCGCAGCATTCACCGTGGCCATCCTCATAGAAGCTGAACATGCCTTTTTCCGTGACCAGGGCCTGGACCGCTTCGGCATCCGGGAACTGGAATTCGATGTCGATGCCGTAGTGCTTGCGCACACGCTCGAAGAACTCGTAGGTTTCCGGGTGCAGGCGACCGGTATCCAGGGAAAATACCCGCAGCCGGTCTGTCAGTTTGTGGGCCATCTCGATCAGGGCCACGTCTTCCGCGCCGCTGAAGGAAATGGCGATCTCGTCGTAGCGGGCCAGTGCCGCCTTGAGGATCGCCCTCGGGCTCTGGCCGTCCAACTCTCTCTGAAGCTGCTCAATGTCAGTCATCGAATTATCGTTATCCTGTGAAATGGTGACGCCAATTTATCACCAGATCGAAGGTTCATGAAGTAATCTGCAATCATAAGGTTATAGCAGGCCCATGTTCCGGCCAATATCCGTGTCCCCTGACAACGATGCAATTGGTGTCGGATTTTTCTATCATAGCGGGCCCATCGATCAACAAGCGGGCCATGCCCGGCCGGTAACAGGAGAATAGTGTGGAACTTGCGTGCCTTGACCTTGAGGGAGTGCTGATCCCGGAAATCTGGATCGCGTTTGCGGAGAAAACCGGGATTGAAGAGCTCAAGGCCACCACCCGGGACATCCCCGACTACGACGTGCTGATGAAGCAGCGGCTGCGACTGCTGGACGAGCATGGCTACGGCCTGCCGGCCATCCAGGAGGTGATCGGTGAGCTGGACCCGCTGCCCGGGGCCCCGGAGTTCCTGGACTGGCTGCGTGAGCGCTTCCAGGTGGTGATCCTGTCCGATACCTTCTACGAGTTCGCCATGCCGCTGATGAAGAAGCTCGGTTATCCCACGCTGCTGTGCCACAAGCTGGAGGTGAACGACGAGGGTCGCATCACCAACTACCTGCTGCGCCAGCGTGATCCTAAGCGTCAGTCGGTGCGGGCCTTCCAGTTGCTGAACTACCGGGTAATTGCCGCCGGTGACTCCTATAACGACACCACCATGCTGACCCAGGCCGAGGGCGGCATTCTGTTCCATGCACCCCGGAACGTGATTGAGGAATTTCCCCAGTTCCCGGCGGTGCAGGACTTCGAGGCCCTGAAGAAGACCTTCCTGGAGCTCAGCAACCGGTTCTGAGCCCACCCGGTGCCCGCGGCAATGCCGCGGGCTCCTTACTCCTTCCCCAACGCCTCCAGAGTGGAGAGCAAGCGCTGGATCTTGGTCAGGGATTCCTGGTATTCATCCTCCGGATCGGAGTCCGCCACGATACCGCAACCCGCCCAGCCGCGGATGCGGCCGTCCGCCAGGGTCTGCAGGCTGCGGATGGCGATGTTGCTTTCCAGCCGATTGTCCGCCCCCCACCAGAACAGGCTGCCGCAGTAGGGCTCCCGGGGGTGGGACTCCAGCTCATCGATGATCTCCATGGCACGGCGTTTGGGGGCTCCGGTAATGGAGCCGCCGGGAAAGGCGCCCAGCATGGCCTCGAAGGGCGTGGTGTCCGCTTCCAGGGTGCCGGTGACCGTACTCACCAGCTGGTGCACATTGCGGTAGCTTTCCACCTCGAAGAGCTGGGGAACCCGCACTGAGAAAGGTTTGCAGAAGTGGGACAGGTCGTTGCGGATCAGGTCCACAATCATCAGGTTCTCGGCCCGGTCCTTGGGGTTGGTGGCCAGTGCCCGGGCCAGGGCGCGGTCCTGCTCCGGGTCGCTCCCCCGGGGGCGGGTGCCCTTGATGGGCTTGCTGGTCACGCGGTCGCCATGGATTTCCAGGAACAGCTCCGGTGACACGCTCAGCAACTGCCAGTCGCCGGCGTTGAGGTAGCCGCCGTGGGGTACGGGGATAGCCTCGGTAAGGGCGTTCCAGGCCAGCCAGGGATCACCGTCGAAGCGTCCCTCGAACATCTGGGACAGATTGGCCTGGTAACAGTCCCCGGCCAGGATGTAGTCCAGTATGCGACGTACACCGGCCTGGTAGTCCGCCGCCGATGCCAGCGACCGGAACGGGGCAGTGAGCCGGAAGTCATGCCGGGCCGGCGTTTCCAGGCTGTTGGTGGTATACCTCAGGATGCGGGCTGCCAGGTCCGACGGACAGGATTCATGGAACAGGAGCCGGGCATCCCCCGACGCGGGGATCACCAGTTCCCAGGGGTAGGCGCCGGCCCAGCCGACACTGTCCAGGGCGTCACCCCGGCTGCGGAAACCGGGAACTGTCTGTCTTCCGGCTTCGTAGAACAGGCTGCCGGCGATGCCGCCACAGGTGTCTCCGCTGACCAGTCGCCGGTGTTCCCCGAGGATGTCGGAGACGGTAGCGGCGAACCGCTGCGGGTCGTCCGGAAAGCGCCATTCCCGGACCGGCAGGGCGCTGATCCGCCGGCAATTGCCCCGGTCCGTGTCCAGGCAGATAAAACCCTCAAGCCCGGAGAGGGCATCAACGATACCGTCGAGTCGGGAACGGGAGACTGTGTAGCGGGTCAACATCCGGAAACCTGATCGGGTCGTGGGGCTGAATAGGCCGCACATGATACCCTATTATTCATCGGGGGACCTCCGGATAAGCCCGGATCACCGGTTCCTCAAGAAGGGTCCAGAAGTAAGGAAGTAGCGTTGCCAGCCATCAGACTCAAGGCCAACCGCCGCTGGCGGGCGTGGGTGAACCGCCGGATTCCGCGGCAGGATCAGCGCCACCTGGACCGGCGTTCCATCTTCATCCTGCCCACCGGTGCTGGTGTGGTGTTCGGCGTGTTGCTGGTGGTCATGCTGCTCACCGGCATCAATTACCAGAACAGCCTGATCTACCTGCTCACCTTTCTGCTGGGGGCCCTGTTCGTGGCGGCCATGCACCAGACCCACAACAACCTCAGTGGCCTGGATATCGCCATGGTGAAAGCCGGCGAGGGCTTTGCCGGTGAGCCGATTGCCTTCCAGGTCCGCTTGCAGGCGGCCCACGACGCGACCGCTATCGATCTGCTCAACGACGACGGCCCGGGCGCAAGCCTGTCGGTTCCCGGTGGTACGCTGGTGGACGGGGCCATTGAGGTGCCCAGTCGCGAGCGGGGTTACCTGCTGCCCGACCGGGTGCGGGTGGAAACCCGCTTTCCCTTTGGTTTATTGGTGGCCTGGTCCTGGCTGCGACCGGCTACGCCAGCCATTGTCTACCCCCGTCCGATCACGCCGCCCCAGGCGCCGGAAGGCACCACCGACGGAGAGAACATGGAGGCGGATCAGCGCAGCCACGGGCAGGACCAGGTGGAACTACGGCCCTGGCGGGAAGGGGACCTCAGTGCCCGGGTGGACTGGAAGCGTTACTCCCGGAATGGCGAAATGGTGGTGGCGGACTGGCAGGGGGAACTGGGCAGTCCCCAGTGGCTGGACTTCGAGGGATTTCCCGGTGCCGATCACGAACTGCGCCTGAGCTACCTGACGGCCCTGGTCCAGGAGCGTTCCCAGGCCGGAGAGGTCTGGGGCCTGCGTCTGCCCGGGCTGACCATTGAGCCGGACCAGGGCGACCAGCACCGCAAGCAGTGCCTCCGGGCTCTGGCCACCTGGCGACAGACACCGCCGCAGGGGGAGGGCGATCGATGAGTACCCGCGCCCCCATACTGCCCAGCGGCGCACTGCTCTGGTTGCTGTGCGGATTCCTGGTACTGCTGTTGCCCCAGTGGGACCGCCTGCCCCTGTGGCTGTTGGCAGCGTGCCTGTTGCTGGCCGGCTGGCGCTGGGCGGTCCAGCAGGGCCGAGTACGACTGCCCGGGCGATGGCTGCGGCTGGGGGTAATGGGCACTCTGGTTGCCGCCTATGTGGCCACGGTCAGCGGTCATTTCAGTGTCGATACCGCAGCGTCGTTCTTTGTCCTCGCCGTCGGCTTGAAATGGCTAGAGACCCGGACCCGGCGGGATTTCTTCGTGCTGTTCTTCATCCTGACCTACCTGGCCGCGGTGAACTTCCTGTTTCAGCAGGGGATTGGCTGGACGCTGGTCACCCTGGCCGGGATTGTCCTGCTGCTGGTGGCCCTGCAGATGCTCCATACCCCCGGTGCCTCTCACAGCCCGGCCAGGGGATTACGGCGGCTGGGGGGCATGATGCTCAAGACCCTGCCGGTGGTACTTGCACTGTTTATCTTTTTTCCCCGTATGGCGCCCCTGTGGAGTGTGCCACTGGTGTCCGGTGAAGCCCGCACCGGGCTGTCGGACTCCATGACTCCGGGGGACATCTCCAGCCTGGCCCAGAACAGCGACCGGGCCTTCCGGGTCACCTTCGGGGGCGCCATACCCGCCCACCGGGACCGGTACTGGCGGACCCTGATCCTGGACCGGTTCGACGGCAATACCTGGAGCCAGTGGCAGGACGAACCACCATCGCGGCTGGGGCGTGTCGACCTGGATGCCGGCATCGGCGACCTGGCCGACAACCAGTACGACGTGTTGATGGAAGCCTCCGGCGAGCGCTGGGTCTACGCCCTGGACAACTCCCGGGCGGTGTCTGGCAATGTCAGCCCGGTGCCGGGCAATCTGTTCCGGCTGGACCGACCGGCAGATACCTCGGTGCGCTATCGAATGGCCCTGGAGCCTGCCGCCGAGGATCCGCGTCCGCTGAATCCTTCGGAACGACGCCGATACCTGCAATTGCCGGAACAGGGCAATGAACGCAGCCGCCGGCTGGCCCGGGAACTGTCCGCCGCCACCGACTCCGACATGGAGCTGGCGCAGTCGATCCTGACGCGCTTCCGGCAACAGGAATATTTCTACACCCTGCGACCGCCCACCATGCCCGACAACCCGGTGGACGCCCTGTTATTTGATACCAAGCGGGGATTCTGCGCCCACTACGCCAGTGCCACCACTTTCCTGCTGCGGTCCGCCGGCATCCCGTCCCGTATCGTGGCGGGTTACCAGGGCGGTTCCACCGGCGCCGATGATGCCTACCTGATCGTACGCCAGTACGATGCCCATGCCTGGGTGGAGGCCTGGGTGGCGGGCCGTGGCTGGGTCAGGCTGGACCCCACCGCCGCCATCGCACCGGAGCGTATCGAGTCCGGCTTGCGGGACGCCGTGGCGGAGGAAGGCTCGTTCCTGGAGGACAACTGGACCTCGCCCCAGCGGTATGGGGATGTGGCGGTGGTGGAATGGCTGAGCTTGCAGATGGATCGGGTCAACTATCAATGGCAGCGTTGGGTAGTGGGTTACCAGGGGCAGTCCCAGATGGACCTGATGAGTCGCCTGCCGGGCAACATCGGCCTCAAGGAACTGGGTTACATCACCGCGTCCCTGGTGGGACTGGCCCTGCTGGTGGCGGCGGTGATCACCGCCCTGCGTCACACTGGTGGTCGCCAGGCGGATCCGGTCGCCCTGCTGGTGGATCGCTGGGTGCGGGCCCTCCGGCAGCAGGGTGTCACCGTACCGGCAGGAGTGACTCCCGAGCAGCTGGCCCATATCACAGCCGGCCAGGCGCCGTCCGCCGGCCGCCTGGCCCTGGCCTTTGCCCGCGACCTGAACAACCATTACTATGGCCCCAGTCCCCGTCGGTCGAGGACCGACAACCGGCAGGAGGCTCTCGGCCCGAGGGTCATGCGGCGCCGGCTGTCGGCCATCCGGCGGGCCCTCAGGGAACGCCCCAAACCATCGCCAAGCAGGAACCGCCCGTGACCCGAATGCCCTGGCTGACGCCAGCACTGGAACCCTTTGCGCAGGCCCTGGACCAGGGGCGGCTGCCCCATGCAACCCTGATCCACGGGGAACGGGGCGTGGGCAAGCGGCAACTGGCGGAGTCGATTGCCGCCTTGCTGGTGTGTGACCAGCGAACCGGAGGCAGCCGCGAGGCCTGTGGCCAGTGCCGCCAGTGTCTGCTGGTGGCGGGGGAGTCCCACCCCGATATCCGGGTCTACCAGCCGGAGAAATCCCGCATGATCCGTATCGACCAGGTGAGGGCGTTGTCCCAGTTTGCCGTGGCCTCGCCCCAGGTGGCCGGCCTCAAGGTGGCCGTGGTGGACCGGGCGGACCAGCTCAACATCAACGCCGCCAACGCGCTGCTCAAGACCCTGGAGGAACCGGCATCGGATGTGGTGCTGCTGTTGCTGCAGGAAACCGGTCGACCGGTGTTGCCCACCATCCGGTCCCGCTGTCGCATCATGCCGGTGGCGACGCCACCGGCCGCAGAGGCCGCCAGTTGGCTTTTTGCCCGGCTGGGTGAGCGGGACGATGCCCCGGAGACGGACCAACAGGCCCTGGCCCTGCATCTGGCCGGCGGGGCGCCCAGACTGGCACTGGAGTTGCTGGACACCGGTTTCCTGGAACAGCGTGAGGCGGCACTGGAGGCGTTCCGGCAGTTCATGAAGGGCGCGGTATCGGTGGCGACCGCCGCCAGGGCCTTCCGGGGTCTGGGCCACGAGGCCACCCTCAACCTGATGGAAGGCTGGGCCAATGACCTGGCCCGTGCCATGGCCGGTGGCGAGCCCCGGGACCCCGGTATCGCGGAAGTGGTACGATACCTGGCGTCGGGCAATCCGCCATGGCGGGCCCAGGAACTTGTGGACGCCATCCGCGAATCCCGACGCGCCCTGGTGAATAATGTGAACCCCGAGCTGGAGACCGACCGCCTGCTGATCCAGTGGCGAAGCCTGATGCCCCGGCGTAAGCGGGCAGGGTAGGTCTGCTAGACTAACGATACATTCAGCCTGCGGAACTGTTGCCGCGGCGACACAAATACAAAAGCTGGAGGAAAGCCATGGGTCCTGGTTTTGGCGCACGCAGTGGTATCCTGACCCTGACCATCAAGGACAAGGCGGTGCTGTATGCCGCCTACATGCCCTACATCCGCCAGGGTGGGCTGTTTATTCCCACCCAGAAGCAGTACCAGTTGGGGGATGAGGTCTTCCTGCTGCTCAACCTGATGGATGAACCCGAGAAGATCCCGGTGGCCGGCAAGGTGGTCTGGATCACGCCACGGGGGGCACAGGGCAACCGTGCCGCCGGCATTGGTGTGCAGTTCAACGGTGAGGACGAAACCGCGCGGACCAAGATCGAATCCTACCTGGCGGGCTCCCTGAGTTCCGACCGGCCCACCCATACCATGTAACGTCCGGGCGCGGCTGCCCGTTGTTCTGTTTTAAGGAAAGTCTGCTTTCATGAACCAGTCCCTGTCCCCGGACCTGCCCCCTGATTCCGAATCCGACTTCAGGGAGGTGCGCTGGCCCCTGAAACACCTGACCCTGGCGGGGCTGCACTGGCCGGCCAGCGACGCCGATCCGGGGGCCACTCCGGTACTGATGCTCCATGGCTGGCTGGATAACAGCCTGACCTTCTACCGGTTGGCGCCGACCCTGCGGTCCATGGGAGATATCTGGGCCCTGGACCATGCCGGCCACGGTTACTCCGACCATCGACCAGAGGGCCAGAGCTACCTCCTGGCGGACTACGTGGCCGATCTGGCGGAACTGATCGAGACGCACTTTGCCGATCACGACCAGGTGGACCTGGTGGGCCATTCCCTGGGCGGCATTGTTTCCATGCTGTATGCGGCGGCGTTTCCCGAGAAGGTTCGCCGGCTGGTGATGATCGACAGCCTGGGCCCCATCTCCAAGGCACCGGAGGAATCGGTCAGCCAGCTTCGCCGGGGCATCCGCAAGCGCCTGTCCGGCTCCGGCGCCAGTACCGGTTATCCGTCCCTGGACGATGCCGCCAAGTTGCGGACCCGGGGGCGCAATCCGCTGTCCGTGGAGGTGGCCAGGGTAATGCTCTCCCGCAACCTGGAGCAGGGGCCGGAGGGCTGGCACTGGCGCACCGATCCCCGGCTGCGTCACCCGTCCACCATGGTGTTCTCGGAGGAACAGGTGATGAGCTTCGTGCGCTCGGTGTCGGCTCCGGTCCTGCTGATCCGGGCGGAACAGGGTCTGCTGGCGTCCTTCGAGCGCTGGCAGCAACGCTTCGACGCCCTGGCCAATGTGCGCTGCCTGGATATCGACGGCGGACACCACTGCCACCTGGACGGCGATATCACGCCGGTGGAGCAGGGGATCCGGGCGTTCCTGGCAGAGGAGTAGTGGCCATGCCGATACCTGATTTCACCCAACTCCGGGCCTTGCTGGTGCTGACGGTGCTGTCGGTTCCGTTCGCCGCACAGGCCAGCGTGCTCCCTGACTTTCCGCTGTCCACCCTGGAGGAGGAGCGGTCAATCACCGCGGCCGGCCACCGGGTCATGCTCAGCGCCATTCGTGAGGTGGGGGATGAGGTCCGTGCCGAACGTTCGGTCCGGCTGGAGGTGGACGGTACCGGTCACCTCTACCTGCTGAATCCGGACGCCGACCGGCGGGATGCCCGGGCCTGGTACCTGGAGGCGTTGCAGGCACGCAACGCCACCATCCTGTTTCAGTGCGAGGGCCGCCAGTGCGGTCGGAGCAATGTATGGGCCAACCAGGTCTTTGACCAGGCCAGTCTCTATGGTCGTGATACCAACCAGGACTACCTGGTGGCGGGCTGGCAGGATGAGGCGGGCCAGCGCTGGCTGGTGCTCCTTTACACGGTTACCCGGGGCAACCAGCGGGACCACCTGTGGGTGGAACAACTCAGGCTGGCCGACGGGGCGGAAATCCCGGGGTTCCAGGGCATCGGCAGTCGTGTTGTCGGGCCGGTGATCGTGCCCTGGGAAGGGGATATGACCGTCCGTTTCGACTGGGACGTGGAGACCCGTCGCCGCATAGAGTCCATGGCCAAAACCGAAGGCAGCCGGGTGGCCATAGCCGCCTTTACCGGCCTGGAGGACGACGAAACGGTCGAGGACGCCATCGAACGGGCGGAACGGGTCGCAGGAACGATGTCCGACCTGTTGGACCGCTCGGGCATCTCCCGCTCCCGTCACCTGATACAGGGCATTGGCCCGCTGGTTGACGTGGCATCACCGGGGCGCCCCGAAAACCGCATCGAGATCCTGGTCATCGCACCACCGGCAGGAGGATCGACGGATGACTAGCCAGAAAAAATCAGCGTCCGGGCCATCTGGAGGGAGAACGCCCGCGATCGAAACTTCTGCAGCCGGACCGCAGCCGGCGGCAACTGAAGCCCGCGGGATTGATGCCCCGCCAGAGCAGCGCAAGCGGGTGGCGCTGGCCCTCGGGTCCGGGGGCGCCCGGGGGTATGCTCATATCGGCGCCATCGAGGTACTGGAGGAGCGAGGTTACGAGATCGTGGCCATTTCCGGCTGTTCCATGGGGGCTCTGATCGGCGGGGTGTATGCCGCCGGCAAGATGCAGGCCTACAAGGACTGGGTCACCGGGCTGGGTCAGTTCGACGTGCTCAAGTTGCTGGATGTGACCCTGAACTCGGTGGGTGCGATCCGGGGGGAGAAGGTTTTCTCCGTGGTCCGGGACATGCTGGGGGACACCCGCATCGAGACCCTGCCGATTGCCTACACCGCCGTGGCCACGGACCTGCTGGGGCACCGGGAGATCTGGTTCCAGGAAGGGCCGCTGGACCAGGCGATCCGTTCCTCTATCGCCATTCCCGGACTGATCACTCCGGTAATATTGAATGGCCGGGTGCTGGTGGACGGTGCGCTTCTCAACCCGCTGCCCATCATGCCTACCATTTCCGCCCACGCCGACATGGTGTTTGCGGTTAACCTCAGTGGCGAGAACGACCGGGACAGCCGTATTCCCGATGCCGCCTTCCATCCCCTGGACGACGACAGCGAGCTGGACGAATGGATCGGCAAGATCCGCGACAAGGCCTCGCGCTGGCTCGACTGGGAGGCTCTGAAATCCTTCGGGGGCCGCCGGGATATTGGGAGCCCGGTAAAAGGTGACTCCCCGGAGGAGAAACTCGAGGACGAAGTCCGGGAGCAGAGTGAAGAGAAGCCGTCGGCGGATCGCGACCCCTGGCAGGAGACGGGTACCATCAACTGGGACAAGCTGGGTATCGGCAAGTTCGACATTATGAACCTGACCATCGAGACCATGCAGAGCGCCCTGGTGCAGTACAAACTGGCCGGCTATCCGCCGGACCTGCTGGTGAACGTGCCCAAAAACTCCTGCCGTACCTACGATTATCACAAGGCACCGGAGCTGATTCAGATTGGCCGCGAACGCATGCACGCCGCCCTGGACCGGTTCGAGAAGAACCGCAACAGCTCAGGGCCGCTGGCGCTCTGACAGCGGGGCTGCCCGGCACGACGAATCCGCGTATAATCCGCCCACAACATTCATTGCCCGCCGCCATGGCGGAGCTGGCAGAAGGAACCGGCAGTGACCCGTCCCATCGACGAACTGATTACCGTACGGGATTACCTGCGCTACGCGGCGTCCCGTTTCAGCGAAGCCGGCCTCTACTTTGGCCACGGCACCGACAACGTCTGGGACGAGGCGGTGTTGCTGGTGATGCGTAGCCTGCACCTGCCGCTGGAGAACAACACCCTGTTCCTGGACGCGCGGCTGACCCGTGACGAACGCCAGGTCATCCTGGAGCGTATCGACCGGCGTGTCCATGATCGCAAGCCGGTGGCCTACCTGATTGGTGAGGCCTGGTTCATGGGGTTGCCGTTCAAGGTGGACGAGCGGGTACTGGTACCCCGGTCCCCCATGGCCGAATTGCTGGAGGCTGGCCTGCAACCCTGGCTGGCGGACCATCCCGTGGAGCAGGTGCTGGACCTGTGCACCGGCAGCGGTTGCATCGGGATTGCTGCCGCGAGCGTATTCACCGATGCCCGGGTGGACCTGTCCGACGTATCGGATGGTGCCCTTGAAGTGGCCCGCACCAACATCCAGCTCCACGGGCTTGAAGACCGGGTGAGGGCGGTACGGTCCGATGTGTTCGACGGAATCGAGGGCCGTTACGACGTTATCCTGAGCAACCCGCCCTACGTGGATGCCGAGGACATGGCGGACATGCCTGACGAATACCACCATGAGCCCAGGCTCGGCCTGGAAGCGGGCCAGGACGGCCTGGCTATTGCCCATCGCATACTGGACCAGGCCGCCGACCACCTGAACCCGGGCGGGCTGCTGATTGTGGAGGTGGGTAATAGCTGGGGCGCGCTGGACGATGCCTACCCGGAACTCCCGTTTACCTGGCTGGAGTTCGAGAACGGGGGCGATGGCGTATTCCTGCTGACCCGTGAAACCCTGGTGGAAGGCCTCGACAGAACCTGATTCGGATTTTAACTTTCAACCACAAGATACTGAATTATGTCCGGAAACACCTTTGGAAAACTGTTCACCGTCACCTCCTTCGGTGAGAGCCACGGTCTGGCCCTGGGCTGCATCATCGATGGTTGTCCTCCGGGTCTGGAGCTGAGCGAGGCCGACCTGCAGGCGGACCTGGACCGCCGCAAGCCGGGCACGTCCCGCCATACCACCCAGCGCCGGGAGGCGGACGAGGTGAAGATCCTGTCCGGGGTGTTCGAGGGTCGGACAACCGGCACCCCCATCGGCCTGGTGATCGAGAATACCGACCAGCGCTCCAAGGATTACTCGAAAATCGCCAACCAGTTCCGACCGGCCCATGCCGACTACACCTACATGCACAAGTACGGTGTACGGGACTACCGTGGCGGCGGTCGCTCCTCCGCCCGGGAGACCGCCATGCGGGTGGCCGCCGGCGGGGTGGCGCGCAAGTACCTGGAGCAGCGTCTGGGCATCCGCATCCGCGGCTACCTGTCCCAGCTTGGCCCCATCAAGGCGGAAACCTTCGACTGGGAGCAGGTGCACCAGAACCCGTTCTTCTGCCCGGATGCCAGCAAGGTGCCGGAGATGGAAGCGTACATGGATGCCCTGCGCAAGGAGGGTAACTCCATTGGCGCGCGCATCAATGTGGTGGCCGATGGGGTGCCACCCGGCCTGGGCGAGCCCATCTTCGACCGGCTGGACGCGGACCTGGCCCACGCCCTGATGAGCATCAACGCCGTCAAGGGCGTGGAGATCGGCGCCGGCTTCGACTCGATCACCCAGAAGGGAACCGAGCACCGGGACGAAATGACCCCGGAAGGCTTCCTGTCCAACAATGCCGGTGGTGTGCTCGGGGGCATTTCCTCCGGCCAGCCCATTGTCGCGAGCATCGCCCTGAAGCCCACCTCCAGCCTGCGACTGCCGGGGCAGAGCATCGATGTGGACGGCAACCCGGTGGAAGTGGTTACCACCGGTCGCCATGACCCCTGCGTCGGCATCCGGGCAACGCCCATTGCCGAGGCCATGATGGCCATCGTGCTGATGGATCACTACCTGCGCCATCGGGGGCAGAACGGCGATGTCGAGGTTACCACCCCGAATATCGGGCAGCGTTGACAGCGGGGGCGTAGCGCCCCCGTAACGGCTTTACCGGACGACCTGAATCTCAAGGAAAACCGTTATTTACTGGCGACTCTCAAACCTCTACTTCTGGTTCTTCGCCCTGCTGGGCTCGCTGCTGCCCTACTGGTCCCTGTACCTGGAAGGGCGGGGATTCTCCTACCTGCAGATCGCCACCCTGATGGCGACCATCCAGCTCACCAAGATCGTGGCCCCCAGCATATGGGGCTGGATCGGCGACCAGACCGGCCTGCGGGTCCGGCTGGTACGCTTCGGTGCCGTGGTGGGCTCACTGTGCTTTGCCGGCGTGTTCCTGGAGCCTGGTTTTTATGGGCTGCTGTTGGTGATGCTGCTGTTCACCTTCTTCTGGAACGCCATCCTGCCGCTG
Source organism: Marinobacter shunpengi (assembly GCF_045449695.1). Taxonomy (NCBI): domain Bacteria; kingdom Pseudomonadati; phylum Pseudomonadota; class Gammaproteobacteria; order Pseudomonadales; family Marinobacteraceae; genus Marinobacter; species Marinobacter shunpengi. The sequence goes on along the minus strand of NZ_JBJJKZ010000012.1, from coordinate 278,100 downwards.
TACGAGGTCATCACCCTGCGGGTGCTGGGCTCAAAGAAAGAGAAGTACGGTCGCATCCGCCTGTGGGGGTCGGTGGGCTTTATCGGCGGTGTCGCCATCATTGGCGCCATACTGGAGTTTATCCCGATCACCATGCTGCCATGGTTGCTGTTACCGGTGTTTGCGGGTATCGCCGTATCCACCTTCCTGGTGCCCTCGGAACGGGGCGCCCAGAAAACCAGTGCCCCCAACGGTAGCCTGAAAGCCATCGTCGGTCACCCGGCGGTGATTGCCTTCTTCGGCATGAACTTCCTGCTCCAGGTCTCCCACGGCGCCTATTATACCTTCTTCAGCATCCACCTGGAACAGCACGGTTACGGCAAACTCCCCATCGGCCTGCTGTGGTCCCTGGGCGTAATTGCCGAAATCGGACTGTTCGTGGTCATGCACCGACTCACACGGTATTTCAGCGTCCGCCAGATTGCCATCGGCGCCCTGGTGCTCACCATGGTGCGCTGGATCCTGATTGCCGAAGTCACCGATGTGGTGCCGGTACTGATCTTCGCCCAGCTACTGCACGCCGCCTCCTACGGGGCCCTCCACGTGATCTCCGTACAGTACGTGCAGGGTTTCTTCGGCCAGCACCACCACGGGCAGGGCCAGGCCCTATACAGCGGCCTGACCTTCGGCGCCGGCGGCGCCGTGGGTGCCTGGCTATCCGGCTTCCTGGTGGACGGCTTCAGCACGTCCGCCGCCTTCTGGGGTGGTGCAGTGGCCATGGTCTTCGCCATCTTTATCACCTGGCGCTGGTTACAGCCGCCGCCAGACGCCGCCGCTACCTGATCTCACCGGCGATCGTTAGCAGGGCCCGGGACTGGGGACTGAGTGACCGCCCCCGCAACCCGATGGCGCCCAGGAAACGACTGACCCGGTGCTTGATCGGCAGCACCGTCAGCGAATCATCCACCATGCTAACCGGCAACACACTCCAGCCCAGGCCGACACCGGCCATCACCTTCAGAGTTTCCATATAGTTCGTGGGCATGGGCAGGTTCAGGGACAGATCCGCATCCAGGAACAACCGGCTCACCGTCCGGTAGGTGGCCGTCCCCGCTTCGGGCAACAAGGCGTCATAGCCCGACAGTGCGGCCAGATCCGGCGCCGCCATACCGGCCAGCGGATGCTCCGGCGACACTACAAACACCATCTCATCCTCCCACCGGGCGTGCACCTCGAACGACTGGTCCATACTCTCGCTCAGCGTCACGAACGCCAGCTCCGCCGACCGCCGCCGCATGCGGTCATAGGCCCCTTCCGAATCCATGAACTGCAGACCCAGCGTCACATCCGGATACTCCCGGTTCAGCCGCTGGAGCCAGGCGGGCAGGTGATGCAGACCAATATGGTGACTGGCAATCAGCGACAGGTGACCGGCCACCTCGCCATCCCGGTCCTGCAGGGCCAGCCGGGCGTTATGGACCTCATCCAGAATGCGCCGGGCATGGGGCAGCAACCGGGCACCGGCGTCCGTCAGGCGGATTTGTCGATGGCTGCGTTCAAGCAGTGGGGTGCCAAGCTGGTTCTCCAGTGCGGCCAATCGTTTGCTGATGGCGGGCTGGGTTAGATGGAGGGTTTCGGCGGCTTCTGAAAAAGAGCCTTGGTCGATAATGGTTATAAACGCTTTGAGGGCATTGGAATCCATGCGGTTACTCCAAGAGCGACTGGCACCTGGTCAGAAAGACGGGGAGGGGGATGGCTTTTCCGGACCGTCGAGCGCCATGGACGGCGCTCGTCGAGCCCTACAGGGATGTACTTGCGGGGCGTGTCCGGAAAAGCCATACCGCTCACCGGCCATGCCACCATGGGTCTCAGGCTACCCAGGTCAGTCGAGCAGGTTTGGTTCTCTCACTATAGCATTCCAAACTGGAATAAAGAGAATGAAAAACATGAATTGAGGTTATTCGCCACAGGGGAGTAAAATTCCCCACATAGCAGTCAAAACCAAGACCCGAATAACCGAGAGAGACCAAACCATGGCGGGCAAGACCTTATACGACAAATTGTGGGACGACCACCTGGTCAAACAGCGGGAAGATGGCTCCGCACTGATCTACATCGACCGGCACTTGCTCCACGAAGTCACCTCACCACAGGCCTTCGAAGGCCTGCGCCTGGCCAACCGCAAACCCTGGCGCATCGACGCCAACATCGCCACGCCGGACCACAACGTGCCCACAACCGACCGCGAACGTGGCGTGGAAGGCATCGTTGACCCCGTGTCCCGCATCCAGGTGGAAACCCTCGACAGGAACTGCGACGAGTTTGGCATCCTCGAATTCAAGATCAAGGACCAGCGCCAGGGCATCGTCCATGTCATTGGGCCGGAGCAGGGCGCCACACTGCCGGGCATGAGCATCGTCTGCGGTGACTCCCACACCTCCACCCACGGCGCCTTCGGCTGCCTCGCCCACGGCATCGGCACCTCCGAAGTGGAACATGTACTGGCCACCCAGTGTCTGGTCCAGCAGAAAATGAAGAACATGCTGGTCAAAGTGAACGGCAAGCTCGGCCCCGGGGTTACCGGCAAAGACGTGGTACTGGCCATCATCGGCAAAATCGGCACCGCCGGTGGCACCGGCTACGCCATCGAATTCGGTGGCGACGCCATCCACGACCTGAGCATGGAAGCCCGCATGACCATCTGCAACATGTCCATTGAAGCGGGCGCGCGGGTAGGCATGGTCAGCGTTGACGACACCACCATCGATTACGTCAAGGGACGCCCCTTCTCGCCCAAGGGCGACCAGTGGGACGAGGCGGTAGAGTACTGGCGCACCCTGCATAGCGACGCCGACGCCGAGTTTGACAAGGTCATCGAACTGGAAGGCTCGGAGATCCAGCCGCAGGTAAGCTGGGGCACCTCGCCGGAAATGGTGGCAGGCGTTGGCAGCAACGTGCCCGACCCGGCAGCCGAGGAAGATCCGATCAAACGGGAAGGCATCGTGCGGGCGCTCAAGTACATGGGCCTCGACGCCAACATGAAGATTACCGACATCAAGCTGGACCGGGTGTTTATCGGGTCCTGCACCAACAGCCGTATCGAGGACCTGCGCGAGGCGGCCAAGGTTGTGAAGGGCCGGAAGGTCTCCCCGATCCTCAAGCAGGCTATGGTGGTTCCCGGCTCAGGTCTGGTAAAAGCCCAGGCCGAACAGGAAGGCCTGGACAGGATCTTCATCGAAGCCGGCCTGGAATGGCGCGACCCGGGCTGCTCCATGTGCCTGGCTATGAACGCCGACAAGCTGGGGCAGGGGGAGCATTGCGCGTCCACCTCCAACCGCAACTTCGAGGGCCGTCAGGGCTTTGGTGGCCGCACCCACCTGGTCAGCCCGGCCATGGCTGCGGCAGCCGCCATCAACGGCCATTTCGTTGATGTCCGCGAGATGATGAACTGATCCACAGGAGACAGACCATGAGAGCATTGCAGCAACACAAGGGCATCGTCGCCCCCATGGACCGGTCCAATGTGGATACGGACATGATCATCCCCAAGCAGTTTCTCAAGTCCATCAAACGGACCGGCTTCGGCCCCAACCTGTTTGATGAGCTGCGCTATATGGACGAAGGCAAGCCGGACCAGGACTGCTCCCAGCGGCCCATCAACCCGGATTTCTTCCTGAACCAGGAACGGTATCGCAACGCCAGCGTGCTGCTGGCCCGCCGCAACTTCGGTTGTGGGTCCAGCAGGGAGCATGCGCCCTGGGCCCTCGACGATTTCGGTTTCCGGGTGATCATTGCCCCGAGCTTTGCCGATATTTTTTACAACAACTGCTTTAAGAATGGACTGTTACCTATTGTTCTTCCTGAAGAAACTGTCGACCAGCTGTTCCAGGAAATCGAGGCCAATGAGGGCTACGAGCTGTCCGTGGATCTGGAGAGCCAGACCGTGACCACGCCATCCGGCGAGTCCTTCAGCTTCGAGGTGGACGACTTCCGCCGCCACTGCCTGCTCAACGGCCTGGATGATATCGGTGTCACCCTTGAGGATGCCGACCTGATCCGTGAATACGAGAACAGCCGTCGTGAAACAGCCCCCTGGCTGTTCAATGCCGGCCACTGAAAACGCTGACGCTATTCGCTGAATCAACGCTGAATCAACAAGGAAAACACACATGTCCAGAACCGTACTCATGCTACCTGGTGACGGAATCGGCCCCGAGATTGTCACCGAGGCGGAAAAGGTCCTGCGCAAGATAAACGACCAGTTCAACCTGCAGTTGCACTTCGAGCAGGCCCTGGTGGGCGGTGCCGCCATCGACGAAACCGGCGAACCGCTACCGAATAAAACCCTGGATCAGGCAAAGAAGGCCGATGCGATTCTGCTCGGTGCTGTGGGCGGCCCCAAGTGGGATGGCCTGGAAATGGCCAAGCGGCCCGAAAAGGGCCTGCTGGGTCTGCGCTCCAACCTGGAGCTGTTTGCCAACCTGCGTCCGGCCATCCTGTATCCGCAACTGGCCTCGGCTTCGTCCCTCAAGCCCGAGGTGGTCTCCGGGCTGGATATCATGATTGTCCGGGAACTCACCGGCGGCATTTACTTCGGTCAGCCCCGGGGCGTCCGAAAACTGGAAGGCGGGGAGCGTCAGGGTTATAACACCTATGTCTACAGCGAATCCGAGATCCGCCGCATCGGCCGGGTGGCCTTTGAAGCCGCTCAGCAGCGCGACGGCAAGCTGTGCTCCGTGGACAAGGCCAATGTGCTGGAAGTGACCGTGCTGTGGCGGGAAATCATGGACGACCTGGCGAAGGAATACCCGGACGTGGAGCTGTCCCACATGTACGTGGATAACGCCGCGATGCAGTTGGTCAGGGCGCCCAAGCAGTTCGACGTGATTGTGACCGGTAACATGTTTGGTGATATCCTTTCGGATGAAGCGGCAATGCTCACCGGCTCCATTGGCATGTTGCCATCCGCTTCCCTGAACTCTGAAAAACAGGGCATGTACGAGCCCTGTCATGGTTCAGCGCCGGATATCGCCGGTCAGGGCATTGCCAATCCGCTGGCCACCATTCTCAGTGGTGCCATGATGCTGCGTTACAGCCTCGGTGAGGAAAAAGCCGCCGAGGCCATTGAGGCGGCGGTCAGCAAGGTGCTGGACCAGGGGCTGCGTACCGCGGACATCATGTCCGAGGGCGCGACGCAGGTGTCCACCCGGGAAATGGGTGAGGCTGTCCTCACGGCCCTGTAACGGTCAGCCCATAGGCCGGCACCCACGAAACCCGACGGTAGCAGGATGCCGCTGCCGCGGGATCATCCATCCGGTCCCTGCCAGCGATAACGGCAGTGGGCGGGCATAGAGTCACAAAGGTCGCACATGAAGCGAGTTGGACTTGTAGGTTGGCGTGGCATGGTGGGCTCGGTCCTCATGCAGCGCATGCGTGAAGAAAACGATTTTGCCGATATCGATCCGGTGTTCTTTTCCACTTCCCAGACCGGGAAGCCGGCCCCGGACGTTGGCAAGGAAGGCGTCCCGCCACTCCAGGACGCCTTTGACGTTGGCACCCTGAAAACCATGGATGTCATCGTCACCTGCCAGGGTGGTGATTACACCACCGCGGTATACCAGAAACTCCGTGATGCGGGCTGGGATGGCTACTGGATTGATGCCGCCTCCACCCTGCGCATGGTGGACCACTCCGTGATTGTACTGGATCCGGTGAACCGTAACGTCATTGACGAAGCCCTGGGTAAGGGCGTCAAGGACTATATCGGCGGTAACTGCACCGTCAGCCTGATGATGCTGGCGCTGGGTGGCCTGCTGGAGCAGGACCTGATCGAGTGGGTGTCCCCCATGACCTATCAGGCGGCCTCCGGCTCTGGTGCCCAGAACATGCGGGAACTGCTCAACCAGATGGGTTCACTCAACGGTGCTGTGAAGTCCGAGCTTGAAGACCCGTCGTCAGCCATCCTGGAAATCGATCGCAAGGTCACTGACACCATGCGTTCCGGGAACTTCCCCACCGAGCATTTCCAGGTGCCCCTGGCGGGCAGCCTGATTCCGTTTATCGACAAACAGCTCGATAACGGCATGAGTAAAGAAGAATGGAAAGCCGGCGTGGAAACCAACAAGATCCTGGGTCGTAGCGATAACCCGATCCCCATTGATGGTATCTGCGTGCGGATTGGTGCCATGCGTTCCCACAGTCAGGCCCTGACCATCAAACTGAAAAAGGATCTGCCGATCGACGAGATCGAGTCGATCCTGGCGAAGGCCAACGACTGGGTGAAGGTGGTTCCCAACGAGAGGGAAGCCACCATGGCGGAGCTGACTCCGGCCAAGGTGACCGGCACTTTGAGTGTGCCCATCGGTCGGATTCGCAAACTGACCATGGGGCCGGAGTACATTTCCGCCTTCACGGTCGGGGACCAGTTGCTCTGGGGAGCGGCTGAACCCCTGCGCCGGATGCTGCGCATCCTCCAGGAGCGTTGAAAAACTGACGATTGCAAAGTCGTATAATGCCAACTGTGTACCGTTTCAGGTAACACGTCAGGGGCGCCGGCTGAAATCAGCCGCCGCCCCTGTTATTTTTTCGGGATCTTTTCTCAGTTTGTTCCAAAAATGAGACGGAATAAGCCATTGAATACTGGAAATGGCGTATCGTGTCCTGAAAGTCTCGACTCAGGCCGATGGTCACCGACCTGTTTTCAGAGGGTTTCTAAACTTGGAGTCACAACTGTTTCCGTGAAATACATCAGGAAGTGGTGCAAAGATGCGGTGTGATTGATTGATAAAGCTGGCATTATCAACAATACTCTCTTCACTCTAAAATTAAAAAAGTGAAAGTCATCCAACCTCGTCCGATTCTGTATTCATCTAGCGGTAACGAATAACGGAGACTGGTAAGGAAAAAGCATGAAAGTACGCAAGCTTGCGGTTGCTCTGGCTCTGGCAGGAGGGCTTGGTTCCGGTGTCGCACAGGCGCTGGGGCTCGGGGAGATAGAAATACAGTCCTATCTGAACCAGCCAATGAATGCAGAGATCGACGTTAACAGGCTGGACGGTGTTAGCCCCGACGACATCATTGTTAATCTGGCATCAGAGCAGGATTTTGAACGCGTTGGCTTGCGCCGCGACTTCTTCCTTACGCGCCTGAACTTTGAAGTGACCACCGCGCCCAATGGCGAGCTGGTCATCACGGTGACATCCAGCGAGCCGGTGCGCGAGCCCTACCTGAATTTCCTGGTGGAGGTGACCTGGCCCAGCGGTCGTGTCATGAGGGAATACTCGGTACTGGTGGACCCCCCGGTCTATGCCGAGGATTCCGGGGTCTCCGAGCCCGTGCAGAGCACACAGACCCGGCAGACCACCAGCCAGCCCCGCGACACCGCCGGCCAGGACACTCAGCCGGCTTCCGGTGATGCGACCACCACAACCACAACCCGTTCCGCCGTCAGTGGCAGCCTGGAGGTACAGGCATCCGACACGCTCTGGGAAATTGCCGAGCGAGTTCGGCCAGACACCAGTGTGTCCATGGAACAGGTTATGCTGGCCATCCAGGACCTGAATCCCGATGCGTTTATAGACGGCAATATCAACCGGATCAAGCGCGGCGAAATACTCCGGGTGCCGGAGTTGGACGACATGACCTCCCGTACCCGGGCCCAGGCCAGTCGTGAAGTGGCAGCCCAGCACCGGGCCTTCGCCCAGCCTGAGCCCGAAGTGGACGCCACCCAGGGTAATGTCGCTGCGTCGGGCAGCGGTGATGGCGCCGGTCAGGCGTCGCCCGACGAACTCAGGCTGGTAGTGCCTGAGGACGGTGGCGACGCTCGCAGCGACGGTTCTGCCGGTGGTGACGGTCGCCAGGGCGGTACCGCGGATGCGGGTGAGGCCGTCGCGTTGGAGGAACTGGACCGCGTACAACGGGAGAACGACGAACTCAACAGTCGGGTGGAAGACCTGCAGGATCAGGTGGAAACCCTGCAGCGGCTGATCGAGTTGAAGGATACCCAGCTTGCCGAAATCCAGGGTGGCATGGCCGGGGATGGTGAACCCGCGGATGGCTCCGGCGAAGAGCCGGGCGTGACCACAGCGGAGCCCGGTACTGAGGATGCCGCTGATGAAACTGCGACCGCGGAAGGTGACGCCGGGGAAATGGCGGACGATACCATGGCGCAGGATGGTGAGGCCGTGGATGAGGCGGCCGATACTGGCATGCCGGGGGATCAGGCCGAACCGGCGGGCGATGCCATGTCCGGTATGGATGAACCGGCCATGACCGATGAGGACATGGCCGCGGGTGATGACACTACTACCATGCAGTCGCAGGACGACGGGCAGCCGACCGATGTCGCTGCCGATGGCCCCGTGGCTGCCACCGGTGAGCAGCCGGAAGCCGAGCAACCGCAGCCGTCCCGCCCCGGGCAGGACAAGGGCTTCCTGGCCACCGCCATTGACCTGATTGCTGGCAACTTCCTGTACCAGATCGCCCTCGGCGGTTTCCTGGTTCTGCTGTTGCTGGTGGTGCTTCTGATTTCCCGTCGTCGCTCTAACAAGGAGGATGAGTTCTATCAGCAGTTGGATGAAGGCGAAGAAGATGATGGCTTCGAGCTCACCCTGGGAGAGGAAGAAGCAGCGGAATCCGCCGGCGCCATGGAAGAGGCGGACCGGTATGTTTCCTACGGTCAGCATGAAGCCGCCGCTGAAGTGCTGGAAAACGCCATCTCCCGGGAGCCGAGCCGTTCCGACTTGCGCCTGAAGCTGCTGGCGGTCTACGCGGATACCGGCAACCGTGCCGCGTTCGACAAGCAGTACGCGGAGCTGGAAGCCATGGAGCTCGATGACGCCCAGCCGGAAGCGGAAGCCCTTCGTGCCCGCCTGGAAGAAGCAGAATCCACCCCCAGTATCGACGAGCTGGAATCCCAGCTCCGTGGCGGCGACGCTCTGGGTGGCTCCCGGGGGGATGAGGAAGCCTCCGATAACATGGCCAGCACCCCCATGGATGAGGAAACCAGTGAACTGATGACCTCGTTCGAGGAGCTGGACCTGCCGGAAGAGAACGCAGGAGAATCGGAGGAGGAGGAAGATAGGGACGCACCCATTGAGTATGACTTCTCCGGACTGGATACCTCCGATGCGGCCGAGGAAGAAGCGAAGCAGCCGGAACCGGAATCCACCCCGGAAGAATCCGACGACGGCCTCGGCGATATCGACTTCGAGCTGCCGGAAGAGCAGGGCAGCGAGGCTGACGTCAGCGACCGGACCGAAGAGGAGTCCCTGGAACTGGATGATGACTTCGGTTCCCTGGATCTCGAAGATGCCGGCGTCGACAGTGAGCCGGCTGCGGAGGACGTGGAAGGCGCGGCAGAGCCCACCGAAGAGGACAACCTTGATTTCGGTGACCTGGAGCTGGAAGGCGAGGGTGAAGAGCCCGTTGACCAGTCCGCCAATCCGGAGGATGAGGCGGACATGGACGAATCCTTCCTCGACGAGCTCGATGCCGAGCTGGACAAGGTTACGTCCGGAGAAAGCAGTGATGACGACGGGCTTGAGGATCTGGAGTTGGATGTGTCCGACGAAGACCTGGAGCTGATGGACCAAGCCTCCGAATCCGAGCCGGAAGACGAAAGCCAGCTCGACCTGGGCGACCTGGACCTGGAAGAACCGGAGTCCGCGTCCGAGGCCACCGGCGAGGAGCCGGCGGGGGACGACCTGTCCGACCTGGAGATTCCCGAGCTCGACAATGAATCGGCTGCGGATGAGGAGGCCGGTACGCCTGTGGAAGAATCTGAACCCCGTTCCGGCGACAAATCCAGCATCGACGAGATCGACGAAGCCTCCCTGGGCGATGACGATGACTTCGATTTCCTGTCCGGCACGGACGAAGTGGCGACCAAGCTGGACTTGGCCCGTGCCTACGTGGATATGGGCGACAGTGAAGGTGCCCGGGAGATCCTGGAGGAGGTGATCCTGGAGGGAAGCGACGAGCAGAAGACCGAAGCGCAATCACTGCTCAAAAAGCTGCCCTGATCCGTTATAATAGTGAGCTGAACCAGAACGCCGGCCCATGCGCCGGCGTTCTTTATTGACGCACCCCATATATCGACCCGGTAACACCTTGTTCCAGACACCCATTCCGCTAACCACTGACAATGCCATCGGCGACGGCCGGGTCGCCCTCGCCCTGGAATACGACGGCGCCGCCTACCATGGCTGGCAACTCCAGAAAAGCGGCGTGCCATCGGTGGAAGAGACGCTGACCCGGGCGGTCAGCAAGGTGGCGGATGAACCCGTGGACCTGGTCTGTGCCGGGCGTACCGATGCCGGCGTCCATGGCAGCTACCAGGTGGTGCATTTTGACACGCGGGCGGTGCGCAACCTGCGGTCCTGGGTCATGGGGATCAACACGGCACTGCCACGCAGCATTGCGGTACACTGGGCCGGTAACACCCCGGAACCCTTCCACGCGCGATTTTCGGCGGTGTACCGCCGCTACCGTTATGTTATCTTCAATGGTCCGGTAAGGCCGGCGCTGCTGGCACCACAGGTGTCCTGGACATTCCGTCCGCTGGATGCGGAAGCCATGCAGGAAGCGGCGCACCTCCTGCAGGGAGAGCATGATTTCAGTGCCTTTCGGGCAGCCGGTTGCCAGTCCCGCTCGCCCTGGCGTTTCGTGGAGTTCATCCGGGTCCATCGCCGGGGTGACTATGTGGTGATCGATGTCCAGGCCAACGCCTTCCTGCACCATATGGTGCGGAATTTTGCCGGCACGCTGATGGCCGTTGGCCAGGGTAAATACCCCCCGGCCTGGGTCGCGGAGGTGCTGGCCACCGGTGACCGCCGAAAGGCGGCCGTCACCGCACCGGCGGAAGGGCTTTACCTGGTGGATGTGGGTTACCCGGAGGCGTTTGCCATCCCCGGTGCGCAATGCGGCCCGGCCTTCGTCCGACCCTGGTTTGATGACGGGCTGAATGCCCCGGTGGCCCCGAGCTGGATCCATCGAAAGCCACGAACCCGTTCCTGATGAGGTCAGTCGTGTCTCCAGTACGCACACGCACCAAAATCTGTGGCATTACCCGACCGGAAGACGCCCTGGCCGCTGCCGAGGCGGGCGCCGACGCCATCGGGCTGGTATTCTACGAGGCCAGTCCGAGGGCCGTGACCCTCGAACAGGCCACGGCCATTGCCGGGGCGTTGCCGGCCTTTGTCACCCTGACCGGGCTTTTCGTCAATCCGACACGCATGGAAGTGGAGCAGGTGCTGGCCCGGGTGCCCCTGGATCTGCTGCAGTTCCATGGCGACGAATCTCAGGATTTCTGTAGCCAGTTCCATCGTCGCTGGATAAAGGCGGTCCGGGTCCGCCATCGAGAAGATATTGAAAAGGCCTTCCGGGACTGGAATCGGGCATCGGGATTGCTGGTGGATGCGTATTGTCCACAGCGGTATGGCGGTACCGGCCAGAGTTTTGACTGGTCCGTCATCCCGGAACAGCGTCCGTTACCCCTGATATTGGCCGGTGGTCTCAACTCTGCTAACGTTGCCACCGCCACCCGGCAGGTTCGGCCCTGGGGTGTGGACGTCAGTGGCGGCGTGGAAGCGTCCGACGGCACACCTGAAGGCACCCGCAAGGGCATCAAAGACGCCGCCAAAATTACCGAGTTTCTGAGCGAGGTTAATCGTGCCAACCAAACTGACTGAAGAAATGCTGAGCCAGCTGCCGGACGCCCGGGGGCATTTCGGGGCCTACGGCGGTCGTTTCGTGTCCGAGACACTGATGGATTCGCTGATGACCCTGGAACGGGAATACCTCCGGCTGAAGACGGATCCGGAATTCCAGGCGGCGTTCGACAAGGATCTGGCCCACTATGTCGGCCGCCCCAGTCCGCTCTACTTTGCCGAGCGACTGACCCGGGAAACCGGCGGCGCCCAGATCTGGCTCAAACGCGAAGACCTCAACCACACCGGTGCCCACAAGGTGAACAACACCATCGGTCAGGCCCTGCTGGCGTCGTTCCTTGGCAAGACACGCGTTATCGCCGAAACCGGCGCTGGCCAGCACGGTGTTGCCACGGCGACGGTCTGCGCCCGGCTGGGGCTGGAATGCCACGTGTTCATGGGCGCCGAGGACGTACAGCGACAGTCCCTCAACGTCTATCGCATGAAACTGTTGGGGGCGGAAGTCCATGCCGTCGAAAGTGGCACCCGCACCCTGAAGGACGCCATGAACGACGCCATGCGTGACTGGGTGGCCAACGTTGACGACACCTTCTACATCATTGGTACTGTGGCCGGTCCCCATCCCTATCCGTTGCTGGTGCGTGACTTCCAGGCGGTTATCGGTCGCGAGACCCGGCAACAGGCACTGGAGCAGGCCGGAAAACTCCCGGATGCCCTGGTGGCCTGTGTGGGTGGCGGTTCCAATGCCATCGGCATGTTCTATCCGTTCCTGACCGACGAGTCCGTCAAGCTCTATGGGGTCGAGGCGGGTGGCCTGGGCCTGGAAACCGGCCAGCACGCCGCGCCCCTGGCGGCGGGTCGCCCCGGTGTCCTTCATGGCAACCGCACCTACCTGATGGAAGACGAGAATGGCCAGATTGCCGCAACCCACTCCGTGTCCGCCGGGCTTGATTACCCGGGGGTAGGACCGGAGCACAGCTGGCTCAAGGACATCGGGCGCGCGGAGTACGTGTCGGTAACGGATGATGAAGCCCTGGCGGCGTTCCGCCGGCTGACCCGGGTCGAGGGCATCATGCCTGCACTGGAAACCGCCCATGCCGTGGCCTACGCCATCAAACTGGCCGCCGACATGGATCCGGAGCAGATGGTGGTGATCAACATTTCCGGTCGCGGCGACAAGGATATCCACACCATTGCCCAGCTTGACGGCATCGAGGTCTGAGCCCGGTGCCGGACCAGGATCCACTGATACAGGAGCACGCATACGCATGAGTCGAATTGCAGGGGTGCTGGACACTCTCCGGGAGCAGGGCCGCAAGGCGCTGATTCCCTATATTACCGCCGGTGATCCACACCCGGACCAGACCGTTGAACTGATGCACACCCTGGTGGCAGCGGGGGCGGACATTATCGAGCTGGGCGTACCCTTTTCCGACCCCATGGCCGATGGCCCGGTGATCGCGCTGGCCTGCGAGCGGGCGCTGAAACACGGCACCTCACTGCGTCAGGTGACGGCCATGGTGAAGACCTTCCGCGAGAAGGATCCCCATACGCCCGTGGTGCTGATGGGTTACCTGAACCCGATGGAAGCCATGGGTTACGAGGCCTTTGCCGATGCCGCAGCGGATGCCGGTGTGGACGGCATCCTCACGGTGGACCTGCCGCCGGAGGAAGCCGACGAAGTGGCGCCACTGTTCACTCAGCGCCGGATGGACTCCATTTTCCTGCTGTCGCCCACCACCACCGATGAGCGCATACGTGCAATCAGTGAACACTCTTCGGGCTATGTGTACTATGTTTCCATAAAAGGTGTGACCGGTGCCGCCTCCATTGATGTGGAGGAAGTGGGTCGCAAGGTGGCCAATGTCCAGCGCATTACCGCGTTGCCGGTGGGTGTCGGTTTCGGGATCCGTGACGCGGAAACCGCCGCCGCCGTGGGTAAGGTATCCGATGGTGTAATAGTCGGCAGCGTGCTGGTGGATACAATAGCTCGCCATCAATCGGATCCGGCCGGGCTGAAAAAGGCGCTTACGGATCTGCTGCACCCAATGCGAGAAGCGCTGGACGGGCTGGCCTCCTGACGGCGTCGCGTTCAGCCTCCATGGAATGACAGGATGACAAAATGAGCAACTGGCTAGACAAGATCATGCCGAGCAAGATCCGCTCGGAATCCAAACAGCGAACCGGTGTGCCCGAGGGGCTCTGGAAGAAGTGCCCCAAGTGTGGCGCATTCCTCTATAAGCCGGAGCTGGACAAGAACCTTGATGTCTGCCCCAAGTGCAACCATCACTTGCGGGTGAGTGCGCGTCGTCGCCTGGAAATCTTCCTGGACGACGATGGTCGCGAGGAAGTGGCCAACGAACTGGAGCCGTGGGATCGCCTGAAGTTCAAGGATACCCGGCGCTACAAGGAGCGCTTGGCCCAGAACCAGAAGGCTACCGGTGAAAAGGATGCCCTGGTGGTCATGCGTGGCCGCACCCTGGGCATTCCCCTGGTGGCCTGTGCCTTCGAGTTCAACTTCCTGGGTGGCTCCATGGGGCAGGTGGTGGGCGAAAAGTTCGTCCGCGCCGCCAACATCTGCCTGGAGGAGCGAATCCCTCTGGTCTGCTTCTCGGCGTCCGGCGGCGCCCGCATGCAGGAAGCCATCCTGTCCCTGATGCAGATGTCCAAGACCGCTGCCGTGCTGGAACGGATGAAGCAGGAGGGCATTCCCTACATCTCCGTGATGACCGATCCGGTGTTCGGTGGTGTCTCGGCCAGTCTGGCCATGCTGGGTGACCTGAATATCGCCGAGCCCTATGCTCTGATCGGCTTTGCCGGTCCCCGGGTCATCGAACAGACCGTGCGGGAAAAACTGCCGGAAGGCTTCCAGCGCAGTGAGTTCCTGCTGGAGCACGGTGCCATCGACATGATCCTCCATCGCCACAAGATGCGCGAACGTATTGCGTCCATTCTGGCCAAGTTCACCGACCTGGACCGGCCGGAAAAAGAAGAGCCCATCGAATTCGAGGTGACGGAACGCCCGGACTCACCTGACGTGGCCAATGCCGAGCAGTGATCGGATGGTGCCCGCCTCTCCGGGGGCGGGCTCCGGGCTGTCCGACTGGCTCTCGTATCTCGAATCCATTCATCCGGTGGAGATGGACCTGGGCCTGGACCGGGTCCTGCTGGTGCTGCGCAAGCTGATGCCGTCGGGGCCGCAGGGTCGCGTGATTACAGTGGGGGGCACCAACGGCAAGGGCAGTACCGTGGCTGCCCTGGAAGCCCTGTTGCTGGCCGCCGGGAAGACCGTCGGCTGCTATACCTCACCCCATCTGCTGGTCTATAACGAACGGGTGCGACTCAATGGCCATGATGCCAGTGACGAGGCGCTGATCCGGGCGTTCGAGCAGGTGGAGAAGGCCCGGGGCCGTACCTCACTCACCTATTTCGAATTCGGCACACTGGCGGCCTTCCTGGTGATGGCGGAAGCTGGCGTGGACAACCTGGTGCTGGAAGTGGGGCTGGGTGGTCGCCTGGATGCGGTCAATGTTCTCGATGCCGACCTGGCGATTATTACCTCGGTTGACCTTGATCACACCGCCTGGCTCGGTAACGATCGCAACACCATCGGTTATGAAAAGGCCGGTATCCTGCGTCCCGGACAGACGGCCATCTACGGAGATGACGATCCTCCACCCTCCATCCTGCAGCAGGCCAGTGCCCAGAACGTTCGCCTGCTCCGGCCCGGACAGGGCTATGACATCCGCACGTCGGGGACCGGGGCACAACTGGTGACTGCCGATGGCCACGGGATCGACCTGCCTGGGAACAGCCTGCCATTGAACAGTCTGGCGGCTGCGGCCATGGCCTGCCTGGCGCTGGATGTGGGCCTGGATGACGCGGCGATAGCCCGGGTGCTGGCCAGCGTTGCCCTGCCGGGGCGTTTTGAGCGGGTGGCCCGGTCGCCGGATGTGTTCCTGGATGTGGGGCACAATCCCCACGCCGCACTCTGGCTCGCCCGTCGGCTCGACACTCTGCGTGAGTACTATGGTTATCGGCGGGTGCTGGCCGTCTATGCGGGCCTCGCAGACAAGGATTCGGTGGGTGTGGCCCGGGCCCTGGTGCCGCAGGTGGATCACTGGTTTCTGGCGGGGCTTGACGTGCCCCGCAGCCTGTCCGGAGAGTCACTGGCCGTGCGTCTTGAACCGGAACTCCCGGACGGCAGGACCACCGTCCACGATCATGTGGCTGAGGCCATTGCCGATGCGGTGCAGTCGGCGGGGGAGAGCGACCTGGTGCTGGTGTTCGGCTCCTTCTTTACCGTGGTGGAAGGCAAGCGGTATTTTGCAGGCGGGGTATCAGAAAAAGCGAAGTAACGCCTTACGGTTCCGTCATGGACCAGACGACGCTTTGAGTTGGCGGTCTGTGGCGGTTATATTCACACTCATGACGTCGACGTATCCGGTCACCCGTGACCGGTCACGCTACCATGGCCTGTAACAGGGAGCCGAAGTAAGGTGAATGGACTGAAGCAGCGTATTATCGGAGCATTGGTGCTGATTTCACTGGCGGTGATCTTCGTGCCGATGATGTTTGACGAACCCCACGACGAACGCGCCGTCCGTTCCCTGGATATCCCCGAAGAGCCACCGTTCCCGGAAGTGTCCGTGCCCGAGCAGGATGAGTCCCTGAGCGGCGTGCCGGACTATCGTGTGGAGGAAGCGGACCCGGCACCCACCCCGGAGATTGTCGAGGACCCGGCCATGGGCACCCAGCCGGGACAGGCTTCTGGCGAAAGCGACGATGTCGCCCCCGTCGAGCAGCCGCTGGTGGGTGAGGAAGAGCCTTCCGAGTCAGAAACCACTGCATCGGCGGAAAACGCCGACAATGCCGGCGAGACATCAGCCGATCAACAGGCATCCGCCCCCTCCGAACCGGATACCTCCGGGGAAGGGGATTTCGAGCGCACCCTGGAGGGCGCCTGGGTACTGCAGCTCGGCAGCTTTGGCGATGAGTCGAACGCCCGCCGACTGCGGGACAATGTGCGGGAGCGCGGCTATGGCGCCCATCTGCAGGAAGTGGTCCGTGATGACCAGCGCCTGGTCCGGGTATTCTCCGGTCCGTTTGCCGAAAAGGCCGAGGCCGAGAAAGCCAAGGAAGTGCTGGACAAGGCGTTCGGCGTCAAGTCCCTGGTGACCGAGGGCGGTGGTTGATCATAACCGTCGCCCATGGATTGTCCTGAAATGCCCCCTGAGATTCCGGGTGCCCCCGTTTGCTCCTCGTCCTGTAGGCATAACCACAAGTGCCCGGATGGTTTGGGTTGCCGGTGATTCCTGATAGAATTCGCGTTTCCTGTTCATCACCGGGTTACTCATGAACGCGCTGATCTGGATCGACTGGGTCATTATCGCCCTGCTGACAATCTCCGCCCTGATCAGCCTGAAGCGGGGCTTCGTCAGGGAAGCGCTGTCGCTTGTCACCTGGGTGGCGGCGTTCATCATTGCCCGGACCTTCCATCCGCAGATGCAGTCGCTGCTGGCCAGTACCGTGGAAACCCCGCTGGTTCGCCTGATTGCCGCCTTTGCCATTCTGTTTGTCGCCACGTTGATTGTCGGCGCCATCGTCAACAACCTGATTGGCCATCTGGTCCGGGTGACCGGGTTGAGTGCCACTGACCGGGTGCTGGGCATGATTTTCGGGCTGTTGCGGGGTGTGGTCGTGGTGGTAGTGGCCATCGCCTTCACCCGGTACACGCCACTGGCGGAGGATACCTGGTGGCGGCAGTCCCTGATGATTGAACGCCTGGGCGTGGTGGAAGACTGGTCCCGGCGGACCTTTGGTGATGAATTCGAACGTTTCCTGGGACCCGCACCGTCGGGCGAGGCCGTGCAGGAGAAGGTATCCGAGGCAGTCAGGAACCGGGCCCTGGAGCCCGGTGCCGAGAACCTCTGATTACCGCCTGAATGCAGTTGATCTAATGTTCTGGAGAACACAGCACTCATGTGTGGAATTGTAGGCATTGTCAGTACACAGTACGTGAATCAGGCGTTGTATGACGCCCTGACCGTACTCCAGCACCGGGGCCAGGATGCGGCCGGTATCGTGACCTTTCAGGATGAGCGGTTTTTCCTGCGCAAGGACAACGGCCTGGTGCGGGATGTGTTCCTGACCTCGCACATGCGTCGGCTGGTGGGCAACGTGGGTATCGGCCATGTCCGTTACCCCACCGCTGGCAGCTCCAGTTCCGCCGAGGCCCAGCCGTTCTACGTTAACAGCCCCTACGGCATTACCCTGGCCCATAACGGCAACCTGACCAATGCCGACGACCTGGCACGGGATCTGTTCCGCACCGACCTGCGTCATATCAATACCAATTCCGACTCGGAAGTGCTGTTGAACGTGTTTGCCCACGAACTGCAGAAACTGGGCAAGCTCAACCCCACCA
The DNA here is from genome assembly GCF_045449695.1 of Marinobacter shunpengi. Lineage (NCBI taxonomy): Bacteria > Pseudomonadati > Pseudomonadota > Gammaproteobacteria > Pseudomonadales > Marinobacteraceae > Marinobacter > Marinobacter shunpengi. The sequence goes on along the minus strand of NZ_JBJJKZ010000012.1, from coordinate 260,025 downwards.
AGGATGAAATCTTCGCGGCGGTGAGGGCAGTGCACAAGCGCTGTCGTGGCGCCTATGCGGTAATCGCCATGATCACGGGTTACGGCATCGTCGGCTTCCGCGACCCCAACGGTATTCGCCCAGCCTGTTATGGCGTGCGCGAAACCGACGAAGGCAAGGAGTATATGATTGCCTCCGAGAGCGTGGCCCTCAATGCCGCCGGCTTCCGTCTGGTTCGGGACATCGCCCCGGGTGAGGCGGTGTACATTGAAACCGACGGCACGCTGTACACCGAGCAGTGCGCGGAGGCCCCGAGCCTGCACCCGTGTATCTTCGAGCATGTATACTTTGCCCGTCCTGATTCCATCATGGACAAGGTGTCGGTCTACAAGGCCCGCCTGCGCATGGGCGAAACCCTGGCGGACAAGGTGCTGCGGGAGCGGCCCGACCATGACATCGACGTGGTGATGCCCATTCCCGACACCAGCCGGACCTCCGCCCTGCAGATGGCGCACCGGCTGGGGGTGAAGTTCCGGGAAGGCTTTATCAAGAACCGCTACATCGGCCGCACATTCATCATGCCCGGCCAGACCATGCGCAAGAAATCCGTGCGCCAGAAACTGAACCCCATCGATCTGGAGTTCCGGGGCAAGAACGTGATGCTGGTGGATGACTCCATCGTGCGTGGCACCACCTGCCACGAGATCATCCAGATGGCCCGGGATGCCGGGGCCCGCAAGGTGTATTTCGCCTCCGCCGCGCCCCCGGTGCGTTATCCCAATGTGTACGGCATCGATATGCCGTCGCCCCAGGAACTGATTGCCCATGACCGCACCGTGGAGGATATCCAGAAGCTGATTGGTGCCGACTGGCTGGTCTACCAGGACCTGGATGACCTGATTTCCTGTGTCAATGATGTGAACCCGGACATTGAGGGCTGGGAGTGTTCGGTCTTCAATGGCAATTATATTACAGGCGATGTGGACGATGCCTACCTGGCGCGGCTTGATGCCCTGCGCCGGGACGAGGTCAGGGAAGCGGCCAGGGCCGGCCTTCCCGAAGACAACGGTATCATCGACCTGCATAACGACGAAGACTGAGGAAAGCATGACCCATCGCCGCGAAGAGCATACCTTCATACCGGAGCCGGACCTGGAAGGGGTGTCCGTGGATACCCTCGCGGTGCGTGCGGGACAGCACCGCACCAGCGAGCTTGAGCACAGCGATGCCATCTTCCCGACATCCAGTTTTGTCTATGGCAGCGCCGCCCAGGCCGCCGCCCGCTTCGGCGGTGACGAGCCCGGCAACATCTACTCCCGCTTCACCAATCCGACGGTGAAGGCATTCGAGGAGCGCATTGCGGCCATGGAGGGTGGCGATCGTGCGGTGGCCACGGCATCCGGCATGGCGGCCATCCTGGCCACCTGCATGGCATTGCTGCAGCAGGGAGACCATGTGGTGTGCTCCCGGGGCGTTTTCGGAACCACCAATGTGCTGTTCCAGAAATACCTGGCACGGTTTGGGGTATCCACCACCTTTGTCGGCCTGACCGATATGGAAGGCTGGCGGGCGGCGGTCACCGACCGTACGCGCCTGCTGTTTATCGAGACCCCGTCCAACCCCCTGTGCGAGGTGGCGGACATGACGGCGCTGGCCGAGCTGGCCCACGCCAACGACGCCCTGTTCGTGGTGGACAACTGTTTCTGCACGCCGGTGCTGCAGCGCCCGTTCGAGTATGGCGCGGATATTGTGATCCATTCCGCCACCAAGTACCTGGACGGCCAGGGGCGCTGCCTGGGTGGCGTTGTGGTGGGCAACAATCAACTGATGGAAGAAGTATTCGGCTTCCTGCGGTCGGCAGGCCCCACCATGAGCCCGTTCAATGCCTGGATCTTCCATAAAGGCCTGGAAACCTTACCAATCCGTATGCGTGCCCACTGTGAGAATGCGCTACAGTTGGCCCGTTGGCTGGAACAGCAGCCTGCGGTTGAAAAGGTCTACTACGCCGGGCTGGAGAGCCATCCCCAGCACGAGCTGGCGAGCCGGCAGCAGGATGGCTATGGCGGTGTGTTGTCGTTCACCGTCCGTGGCGGTCAGCCGGAGGCCTGGGCCTTTATCGATGCCACCCGCATGGTGTCCATCACGGCCAACCTGGGTGACGTGAAAACCACGATCACCCACCCGGGAACCACCACCCATGGCCGGTTGTCCCCGGAAGACAAGGCGCTGGCCGGCATCAGCGATAACCTGATCCGGCTGTCAGTGGGTGTTGAAGCCCTTGAAGACCTGAAGAACGACATGCGCCGGGGCCTGCAGGCCCTGGAGACTTGATGCCGGCGGTATCATCGTTTTCGCCATTTCATCAGCAGAGGATCGTTTCCGGACTTCATGGCTAAGACTGGCAAGCAAGAAGCGGCCCCAGCGGCGCTCACGGAAAAACAGCAGCGGTTTCGCCGTCTGGTCGCCCAGGGTGCCAGGGAAGGTCTGGTCATTGCGCTGATCGCATTGACCATCTTCCTGGCCATGGCCCTCGCCACCTACAGCCCGGCCGATCCCGGCTGGGCGTCCATCGGCCATCAGATTAATGTGGACAATGCCGCCGGTCGCTTTGGTGCCTGGCTGGCCAGCCTGATGATGGATGTATTCGGGCAGGTCTCCTACCTGTTTCCCCTCATGGTGGCGGGATACGCACTGCTGCTGATCCGCCTGCGTCATGATCCCCTGGAGATGCACTGGCCCCTGCTGCTGGTCAGGGCGGGGGGCTTCCTGCTGATCCTGTTGTCCGCCTGCAGCCTGCTGGCCCTGTATTCCCTGTTCGGCCTGGGGGCAACCTCCGGTGGTGTGCTGGGGCAGGCGGTGTCCTCCGCCATGGTCCGCTTCTTCAATCTGCCCGCCACCACCCTGATCCTGGTGGCCATCTTCCTGTTCGCATTGACCGTGACCACGGGGCTGTCCTGGTTCCGGTTGATGGACGCGGTGGGCGGCTACACGCTCAAGGGGCTGCTCTGGCTCAAGGACCTGTTCACCCCCGGTGAGTCCTCCGACGACGAAGACGCCAGGCCGGAATCTGCCCGCAAGGTGAACCCCGCACCGGAGCCGCCCGTGCTGACCGCTACCGGGGCAGGGGAGGAGACATCCGGCAAGCCCAGGTGGCGTTGGTTGTGGCCATTTGGCGGGAAAAAGGATGATGATAACGATGAGGTCTCCCGGCCCAAGGCGGATCCCATGTCCGCGCGGCGGGGGCTGGACGACGATGAGCCGGTGATCCTGGAAAGTTTCAGTTCCCGGGACGACGAGGCACCGGCTCCGAAGCCGAAGAAGGCTAACGGTAAGAAGACGGATGCGGCCAATAACAGCAAGGTGAAAATCTCGCCGTTCAAGCGGGACGACGTCAGTGAGTCGGAGAAGGCGGAGACCCGTAAACAGGCGTCCCTGTTTGAGGACCTGGAAAGTCCGATACCGCCACTGACGCTGCTGGACCCGCCGGAGGAACACAAGGGCCAGGGCTACTCCGAGGAATCCCTGGAACACATGTCGCGGATGCTGGAAGAGAAACTGGCGGATTTCGGTGTCTCCGTGGAGGTGGTCGAGGTTAATCCCGGCCCGGTGATCACCCGCTTCGAGATCAAGCCGGCGCCGGGTGTGAAGGTCAGCAAGATCTCCAACCTGGCCAAGGACCTGGCCCGGTCACTGGCGGTGCTCAGTGTGCGGGTGGTGGAGGTGATTCCCGGCAAGTCCGTGGTTGGGATCGAGATCCCCAACGAGAAGCGGGACATGGTTCGCCTGAGCGAGGTGCTCGGGGCGAAAGTGTTCACCGAATCCTCATCGGCACTGACCCTGGCGCTGGGTAACGATATCGGCGGCAATCCCATGGTGGCGAATCTTTCCAAGATGCCCCACCTGCTGGTGGCCGGCACCACCGGTTCCGGTAAATCGGTGGGCGTGAACGCCATGCTGATCAGCATGCTGCTGAAGGCGACGCCGGAGGATGTGCGCTTCATCATGGTGGATCCCAAGATGCTGGAACTGAGCATCTATGAAGGGATCCCGCACCTGCTGTCGCCGGTGGTGACGGACATGAAGGACGCCGCCAATGCGCTGCGCTGGTGTGTGGCCGAGATGGAGCGCCGCTACAAACTGATGGCCAATCTCGGGGTCAGGAATGTGGCCGGCTACAACCGCAAGGTAAAGGACGCGCGGGCTGCCGGCGAGCCGCTCCTCGACCCTTTCTGGAAGCCGGACGAGTATCTGGACAATGACGAACAGGAACGCCCGGAACTGGAAACCCTGCCGTTTATCGTGGTGGTGATCGACGAATTCGCCGACATGATGATGATCGTCGGCAAGAAGGTGGAAGAGCTGATCGCCCGCATCGCCCAGAAGGCGAGGGCAGCGGGTATCCACCTGATCCTGGCCACCCAGCGTCCGTCGGTGGACGTGATCACCGGCCTGATCAAGGCCAACATCCCCACCCGGATTTCCTTCCAGGTGTCCTCCAAGATCGACTCCCGCACGGTACTGGACCAGGGCGGCGCCGAGCAGTTGCTGGGTCATGGCGATATGCTCTACCTGCCGCCGGGGTCTGGCCTGCCGGTGCGGGTCCACGGCGCCTTCGTTGATGACGACGAGGTGCATCGTATCGTCAATGCCTGGAAGGCCCGTGGGGAACCGGAATACGTGGACGATGTCCTTAATGGAGCAGAGGGCGAGAGCCTTCCCGGTGTGCCCACCCTGTCCGAGGGTGGTGGCGACAGCGAGGGCGATGCGCTCTTTGATGAAGCGGTGGCATTCGTCACCGAGGGGCGGCGGGTGTCCATCTCCTCGGTTCAGCGCAAGTTCAAGATCGGCTACAACCGGGCCGCAAACCTGGTGGACGCCATGGAAGCCGCCGGTGTGGTCAGCCCCGCCGGCCATAATGGCGCCAGGGAAGTCCTTGCGCCGCCACCCCCGAAACCCTGAGTTCTCAGGAGGTACTGAATGATCAAAGCGGGTCGAACAATTCTGGCCGCGGCAGCACTGGTGCTGTTCTCCTCGTTCACCTGGGCGCAGGAGCAGGCCGCCAAACGCCTGGCCGACACCCTGAGCAGCTATGCCACCTTCCAGGCCGGCTTCACCCAGACCGTGGCGGATGACCAGGGCCGGGTGATCCAGGAAACCAGCGGCACCCTCAAGGCCAAGCGGCCGGGGCTGTTCTACTGGGAAACCGAGCCTCCCACCAACCAGTTCATTGTCAGCAACGGCGAGACCGTTGAGCTGTACGACCCGGACCTGGAACAGGTCACCATCCAGGACCTGGATGAGCAGGTCAGTACCACCCCGGCCCTGCTGCTCAGTGGCGAGACCGACGGCCTGGCGGAAACCTACGAGATCACTGAGGCCCGCTACGGCGACCACACCCGGGAATATACCCTGGTGCCCCGCAGCGAGGATTCGCTGTTCCTGTCGCTGACACTGACGTTCTACGACGATGAGCTTCAGGCCATGCGTCTGGAGGACTCCCTGGGCCAGCGTACGGAGCTCGAGTTCGGTAACATCCGTATCAACCAGCCGGTGCCGGACATGGCGTTCAAGCTGGACTACCCGGAGTCGGTGGATGTGATCCAGGGTATGCAGTAATGCAGGACAGCCTGTTCGGGGACCAGCGCGGGTTCGAGCCGCTGGCGGCACGCATGCGGCCCCGCAACCTGGATGAGTACGTGGGCCAGGCCCACCTGGTGGGGCCCGGCAAACCGCTGCGCCAGGCGGTGGAGCAGGGGCAGCTCCACTCGATGATCCTGTGGGGGCCGCCCGGCGTGGGCAAGACCACCTTCGCCCGCCTGCTGGCCAGTGTCGGCGATATGGGGTACGAAACCCTGTCGGCGGTGCTGTCCGGGGTCAAGGATATCCGCGCCGCCGTGGAGCGGGCCCGCAGCCGCAAGCAGGCGGAAGGGCGGGACACCCTGCTGTTCGTGGACGAGGTGCACCGCTTCAACAAGAGCCAGCAGGATGCTTTCCTGCCCCACATCGAGGATGGCACCTTCATCTTTGTGGGGGCCACCACCGAGAACCCGTCGTTTGAACTCAACAGTGCCCTGCTGTCCCGCACCCGGGTGTACGTGCTCAAGAATATCGAGGAGCCGGACCTGATCGGGCTGCTGAAACGGGCCCTGCACGCCGAGGAGGGCCTGGCGGACCGGGTCACCGTCAGTGATCCGGTGCTGGCAATGATGGCCGCTGCCGGCAGTGGTGATGCCCGCCGGGCCCTGAACGTGCTGGAGGTGGCCTCCGACCTGGCGGAACCGGGTGCCGATGGCCGCCCGGAGATCACCGAGGCGGTGCTGGAGCAGGTCCTTCAGAGCAGCCTGCGCCGCTTCGACAAGGGCGGCGACGTGTTCTACGACCAGATCTCCGCCCTCCATAAGGCGGTGCGGGGGTCGGACCCGGACGGCTCCCTGTACTGGATGTGCCGCATGCTGGATGGTGGCGCCGATCCGCTCTATGTGGCACGCCGGCTGGTCAGGATCGCCTCCGAGGATATCGGCAACGCCGACCCCCGGGCCCTGCGCATGTGCCTCGACGCCTGGGAGGTGCAGGAGCGCCTGGGTTCCCCTGAAGGTGAACTGGCCATGGCCCAGGCGGTTACTTACATGGCCCTGGCTCCCAAGAGCAATGCGGTCTACAGCGCCTACAACCAGTGTATGGCCGATATCCGCCAGGACCCGGATTACCAGGTGCCCGTCCACATCCGCAACGCTCCCACCTCGCTGATGAAGGACCTGGGCTATGGTGAGGAATACCGTTACGCTCATGACGAACCCGAGGCCTTTGCCGCCGGTGAAGCCTACCTGCCCGAGGAGATCCACCAACGCCGTTATTACGAGCCGGTGCCCCGGGGGCTGGAGATCAAACTCGGGGAGAAGCGCCAGCGCCTGGATACCATGAACAGCGCCAGCCAGCGGCAGCGTTATCCGTCCGGCAAGTCCTGACACGGGGTCACCCACGGGTCGCCTGTATCCGGTGGATCCGCCCCTTCTTCCCATACCCCTTCCGCAATTGCCTGTCATACCTTAACGGGGGACACGGCGAACGGTTATAATCTCCCGCTATTGCTATCAATCACACCCAGTCAAACAGGGATTGCCATGCTCGACCCGAAACGTGTCCGCGCTGAAACCGACGACATTGCCCGCCGCCTGGCGGTCAAGCACTTTACCTTTGATCGCGACCAGTTCAACGAGCTGGAAGAGAAGCGTCGATCCATCCAGGTGCGGACCGAAACCCTCCAGAGCGAGCAGAACCGCCGGTCCAAGTCCATCGGCAAGGCCAAGGCCGCGGGTGAGGATATCCAGCCCCTGCTGGAGGAAGTGGAAGACCTGAAGCGTCAGAAGGCGGAAGCGGAGGATGAACTCCGCGCTGTCCAGGAAACCCTGGCCGCTTTCCTGGACGGCATCCCGAACGTGCCGGACGACACCGTGCCGGAGGGGGAGAGCGAGGACGAGAATGTAGAGGTGCGCCAATGGGGCACGCCCCGTTCCTTCGATTTCGAGGTGAAGGACCATGTCAGTCTGGGCGAGGCCCTGGGCGGCATGGATTTCGAGGCCGGCACCCGTCTGGCCCACAGCCGGTTCGTGGCCATGCGGGGCGGCATTGCCCGCCTGCACCGGGCGCTGACCCAGTTCATGCTGGATCAGCACACCCTGGAGCATGGTTACGAGGAAACCTATGTTCCTTATCTGGTGAACAAGGATACCCTGTACGGAACCGGTCAGTTGCCGAAGTTCGAGGAGGACCTGTTCCGTATTGACGGCGAACAGCCCCTGTACCTGATCCCCACCGCCGAGGTGCCGGTGACCAACCTGGTGGGAGACAGCATTCTGGACGACGCCAGCCTGCCGCTGAAGTTTGTCGCCCATACGCCGTGCTTCCGCAGTGAGGCAGGCTCCTACGGTCGTGATACCCGGGGCATGATCCGGCAGCACCAGTTCGACAAGGTGGAGCTGATCCATATCGTGCGCCCCGGGGAATCCGAGGCGGCGCTGGAGGAACTCACCGGCAATGCGGAAAAGATCCTGCAGCTCCTCGACCTGCCGTACCGGGTGGTGGAACTGTGCGGTGGCGACATCGGCTTCGCCGCCGCGCGCACCTATGACCTGGAGGTCTGGTTGCCGGGGCAGGGCAAGTACCGTGAGATTTCCTCCTGCTCCAACACCCGGGACTTCCAGGCACGCCGCATGCATGCCCGGTGGCGTAACCCGGAAACCGGTAAGCCCGAGCCCGTCCATACCCTGAACGGCTCAGGGCTCGCCGTTGGCCGCACCCTGATTGCGGTGATGGAGAACTACCAGCAGGCGGACGGCAGCATCGAGGTGCCGGAAGCGCTGCGCCCCTATATGAGAGGTCTGGACAGGATTCAATGACAGGAAAGGAAAAGACGGACGTTCGCCCGGAACAGGGTGGTGCACCCCGATCCGTGGACGCACCATTAAAGGGCGGTTCGGGGGTTCGGCTCCCGTCCCGCTACCGGGTGAACCCGGTCACGCGGAACCCCAATTCTTCGGAAGGCGAGGTGTTCCTGGTCGGCGCCGGTCCCGGAGACCCGGAACTGCTGACCCTGAAAGCCTGGCGGATCCTGCAGCAGGCGGACATCGTGCTCTACGATCGGCTGGTGTCTCAGCCCATCATGGAGTTGATCCCCGAGGGCACTGAGCTGGTGCATGTGGGCAAGAAGCGCGCCGATCACACGCTTCCCCAGGACCAGATCAACCAGAAGCTGGTGGACCTGGCCCGGGAAGGCCGTCGGGTGGTGCGCCTGAAGGGCGGCGACCCCTTTATCTTCGGTCGGGGTGGTGAAGAGATCGAAACCCTGGCGGAAGCCGGCGTCCGCTTCCAGGTGGTTCCCGGTATCACGGCGGCCTCCGGTTGTGCCGCCTACGCTGGTATTCCGCTGACCCACCGGGACTACGCCCAGTCCGTGCGCTTTGTCACCGGTCACCTGAAGAATGACACCTGTGACCTGCCGTGGACCGACTTTGTCCAGACCAACCAGACCCTGGTGTTCTACATGGGGCTGGTGGGGTTGCCCATTATCGTGCGCGAGCTCACCGCCCATGGCATGTCACCATCTATGCCGGTGGCCCTGGTGTCCCGGGGAACGACGCCGGAGCAGGAAGTGGTGAGCGGGACCCTGGAGGATATCGTGGACAAGGTGCGGCAGAGTGCGGTGCAGGCCCCGACGCTGGTGATCATCGGCGAAGTGGTGGGGCTCAGGGGAAAACTGGACTGGATAGCCGCCGTACAGGTCGGCGAGACGGGGCAGGACTGAACGGACCAGGTAGGAGTCTGCGCGATTTCTACCGCGCAGACTCCCAGGCCGGTCCGTCCGTCTCAGGGAGTTCAGCTCAGGCGACCGGGCAGCACATCCTTGAGTTTGTTGCGCATATCCCGCAGGGCCTTCTCGGTGGTTTCCCAGTCGATGCAGGCATCGGTCACCGAGACACCGTACTTCAGGTCGTCCAGGTTGTCCGGAATTGACTGGTTGCCCCAGTTGATGTTGCTCTCCACCATCAGGCTCTGGATCGACCGGTTACCTTCCAGGATCTGGTGGGCCACATCCTGCATGACCAGCGGCTGGATGGCCGGATCCTTGTTGGAGTTGGCGTGGCTGCAATCCACCATGATGGACTTGCGCAGGCCGGCCTTCTCCAGGGCCTGCTCGCACAAGGCCACACTTACCGAATCGTAGTTGGGCTTGCCGCCGCCACCACGCAGTACCGCGTGGCCATACTGGTTGCCCCGTGTACGGACAATGGCCACCTGGCCCTGCTGATCGATGCCCAGGAAGGAGTGGGGGTGGGACACTGACTTCATGGCGTTGATGGCCACATCCAGGCTGCCGTCGGTACCGTTCTTGAAGCCGATGGCCATGGACAGGCCACTGCTCATTTCACGGTGGGTCTGGGATTCGGTGGTGCGGGCGCCGATGGCGGACCAGGAGATACTGTCCTGCAGGTACTGGGGCGAGATGGGGTCCAGCGCCTCAGTAGCGGTGGGCAGCCCCAGTTCCGCGATATCCAGCAGCAGGCGACGGCCCATGTGCAGACCCTGCTCGATGTCGAAGGAGTCGTTCAGGTGCGGGTCGTTGATCAACCCCTTCCAGCCGACGGTGGTACGGGGTTTTTCGAAATAGACCCGCATCACGATGTAGAGGGTGTCACTCAGTTCATCCGCCAGTGCCTTCAGGCGCCGGGCGTAATCCCGGGCCGCTTCCACATCGTGGACGGAGCAGGGCCCGACCACCACGAAGAGCCGATGGTCCTTGCCATCTAGGATGTCATAGATGGTCTGGCGCCCTTCGGTGACGGTGGTCGCGGCCTTCTCCGTCAGGGGCATTTCCCGTTTGAGGGCTTCCGGTGTGATCAGCGGCTCCTGACTGGCCACGTTGAGGTTCTCGAGTTGCTTGCCGGACATACTGTTGTGCTTCCTGATGTTCTCTCGTCAAAACCCTCCGGACGCTGATGCGCAGGGGCTTTGGTGGTTATTTTGATGGACCGATATACTGCGCCATTTGACAGGTCAATGCAACGGAGCAGGGCCGCATTCCGGGCGTTGCGGGCTGGACCTGAGGAGACTGGCGTGCTGCAATGTGGCAGGTGTCCCCAAACGGGATAATCAGGTGCCCGATGGGGCTGATGTCTGAAGCCAAATGGTCAACATGCCCGATTCCTCTCTTACCGATTCCCTGTCCGAACAGATCCTCGGTGTTATCCGCGAGATCCGGGTACCGGACCTGCCGTACCCTGTCGGACAGCCGGAGCGCTTCCAGGACTGGTCCGGGCTCCTGCGGGAGCACTGGACCCTGCAGACCGACCAGCGGGTGTCGGAGGTACTGCAGAACCTGGAAGGCCCCTGGTCTGTGCAGCAGGTCAACGGTGCCTACCTGGCCGACCGTATCATGGACGTGTTCCTGCGTTCGTCCGGATTGCATCCGGTGCTGGTCGCCCGTCTAGCCCGCCTGCGTTACCCCCTGGCCTGGCGGCTGGTGGCGGAAGAGCATCCGGTGTTCACCGGCCTGCTGGTGGAGTGGCTGGACAGCTTCGCGGACTGGCGCGGGTGGAGCGATTCCGGGGGGCGGTCGTCCCGTGCACTGCTGGATCAGCTTGACCGGTTGGTGGCGGTGCTGGACCAGTGCTTCGGGAATAATGACCTGGCGCCATTCGAGGCCTTCTGTGACAAGTGGCAGCGGGATGCTGACCGTCGGCACCAGCACTCCAGCCGCCTGCACCAGCGACTGATGGAAACGGAAACCGGGGCTGCGCGCCAGCGCCGGGCGGACCAGGTGGCCAGGGCCGTGACCGGACGGGCGCTGGACGGCCGGCAACTGCCGGTGGCAACACAGGACTTCCTGATCGATCACTGGCTGCCGCTACTGCGACAGGTGGCCTGGCAGGAGGGTGTTGAGGGGGAGAACTGGCGCCACGGCACACGCCTGCTGGAGTGGATGGTATGGGCCGGTGATCCACAGCTCTCCGGCCAGAACATGGACCGCCTGTACCAGGTGGGCGAACAGCTATCCGACCGGATTACCGAGGTCTGGCAGCGGGTCCGACGGGAAACCCCACCCCGTGGGCCCCTGTCTGCGGTGGAAGCGGTGTTGGTGGACCGCCTGCGGGGAGGCGATCCCGAGGCGGAATCCACCCGGGAAAGGCTGGCCCGCCTGGACCATGATCCGACCTGGATTGATCTGCCGGAGGTGTCCGCCGGGACCCTGGAGCAATACTGCGGAAGCTGGTTCGTGGAAGGCAGCGGTGCCCGGGAACAGCGCCGTTTCTTCCTGGCTTATCTGGAAGAGACGGGGGAAGTGCTCTGGAGCAATGGCTATGGTGTACGGCTGGGGCTGACACCCTGGCATGAATTCCGTCAGTCCCTGGATGAGGGTCGTATGCGTCCGCTACCGCCGCTGACCCGGTTTGGCGATGTGCTGGGCGATACCGTATCGGCCCTGGACCGGGTGCTCTCATCCCAGCGTGGCCAGCGCCAGGAAGCGGCCCGCAAGGCCCGGGAGCGGGCGGAGCAGCTCAGGCAGAAGAAAGAGGCTGAAGCCAGGCAAAAGGCGCAGGCCGAGGCGGCCCGCCAGGCGGAGGCTGAGAAACAGGAACGACTGGCCCGGGAACAGGCGGAGGAGGAAGAGGTCGCCAGGCTCGAAGCCGCCCGTGCGGCGGCCCTGGAGCAGGCGGTGGCGGAAGTGGATCGTCTCAACCTGGGAGGCTGGATCGCCCTCCGGAAGCAACCTGATGCCGAAGACGAACAACGCCTGAAACTGGCGGTGCGGATCAACGCCAGTCGCAAACTGGTCTTTGTTGACCGTCTTGGGCTCAATCGCACGGAGCTGACCACCGATACCCTGGTGGAGCGGTTGCTGGCCAGTACCGCCCGCATACTGGGGGCGACCGCCGAGTTCGACGAAACCCTCAGCCGGGTGGTGGGCCGTATTCGTGTCGGCCGCTAGCCCCGTGGTCCCCTGATGAAAGTGGCAGAACAATGAACAATAACGACCCCTACGCATTTGGCAGTGATGAGCTGGACCCGGACCGGGAACAGCGGGATGAGTTCCGGCTGGTGGGACGCGCCAGCGTCGCCCTGGAGCTGGAATCGCCGGAGCCCGGCGAAGCTGGGCAGGCGCGGGTCGCCCCGGCGGAAAGTTCGGACGTGTCTCCGGGCGGACTGAAGGTAATCACCCGAGAACCGCTGACCCCGGGGGCGTTGTTGCCCGCAGGCATCCGCCTGCACGGTACCGATGAGGCCTGTTCACTGACGGTGGAGGTGGTCTGGTGCCGCCCGGTGGACGATGGTCGCTGGCAGTCCGGGCTGAAGATCCTGGAAACCGGAAACAGTGATTACCTGGCCTGGATGGATGCCGTGGCCCGGGCCATGGAAGGAGAATAGGTGGTGTGCCGTTTGGCCAACTCGCAGTAGATCAGCGAGTTGACCCAACGGCACACCAGGGGGTGAGGGTCACCCCCGGCCGGAACAGATCACTCTTCCAGGGTGCCCATACCGGTAATATTGAAGCCACAATCCACGTACATGACTTCGCCGGTAACGCCGCTGGCCAGATCGGACCCCAGGAAGGCCGCAGCGTTGCCCACTTCCTTCTGGGTGACGTTACGCTTGAGGGGCGCGCGACCGGCGTTCTCGTTGAGCATGCGTCGGAACGCCTTGATGCCGGACGCGGCCAGGGTCTTGATGGGGCCGGCGGAGATGGCGTTGACCCGAACCCCGTCACCACCCAGCGATACCGCCATGTAGCGCACGCTGGCTTCCAGGGAGGCCTTGGCCAGACCCATGACGTTGTAGTTCGGCAGGACCTTCTCGGACCCCAGGTAGGACAGGGTCATCAGGGAACTGTGCTCGTTCAGCAGGCCCTGCTGACGGGCACCCTTGGCCAGGGCCACGAAGCTGTAGGAACTGATGTCGTGGGCAATCCGGAAACCTTCCCGGGTGGTAACGTCCACATAGTTGCCGTCCAGTTCATGGCCCGGGGCGAAACCTACCGCATGGACGATGATGTCGATGCTGTCCCAGTGTTTTTTCAGTTCCGTGAAGACATTGTCGATCTCCTCGTCGCTGGCGACATCGCAGGGGAACGTGAGCTGGCTGCCCCAGTTTTCTGCGAAACCCACCACGCGGGATTTCAGCTTGTCGTTCTGATAGGTAAAGGCCAGTTCGGCGCCTTGCTCATGAAAGGCCTCGGCAATGCCGTAGGCAATGGAATGTTTGCTGGCAACGCCAACAATCAGTGCGCGTTTACCGCTGAGGATTCCCATGTGTGTTCTCCCTATGATGAATTTTGGGGGCATTATCCCTGAAGGAGGTGGCCCTGCCTAACGGTCCATTGGTCGTAGGTCTGCCTCCGACCCATTGGACGGCGGTCGGTAAAACAGTGCGGCCGCCAGAAGTTCCCGGGTGTACTCGGATTCCGGGTTCCGGAATATGGTCTCTGCTGGTCCGCTTTCGACTACCTGGCCGGAGCGCAAGACCAGCAACTGGTGACTCAGCGCCCGGACCACGGCCAGGTCGTGACTGATGAAAAGATAGCTTAGCCCGTAACGGGACTGCAATTCCTGCAGTAATTCAATGACCTGTTTCTGGACCGTACGGTCCAGAGCCGATGTGGGCTCGTCCAGCACGATCACGTCCGGTTGCAGCACCAGGGCCCGGGCAATGGCGATGCGTTGTCGCTGCCCCCCGGAGAATTCGTGGGGGTACCGGTGGCGGGCATCCGGATCCAGTCCCACGTCCAGCAACGCCCGGATTACCTGCTGCTTCTGCTCCTCCGGGCTGGCGTCGCTGTGGATGCCGAGGCCTTCCCCGACGATGTCGCCCACCGACATTCGTGGGCTCAGGCTGCCAAAGGGGTCCTGGAAGACCAGCTGCATTCGCCGTCGCCAGGGCCGGAAACCCTTCTGGTTGAGGTGGTCGATACGGTCGCCAAGGAAGAACACCCGCCCCTGGCCGCTGGTCAGCTTCAGCAGGGTATGGCCGATGGTGGTCTTGCCGCTGCCGCTCTCACCGACAATGCCCAGGGTTTCCCCCCGGCGCAGGGTGAAACTGACGTCCTGGACCGCGTGGAGCCATCGGCGGGGCTTGCCGAACAGGGACCTGCCCACCGGGAAGCGGACGTTCAGGCCTTCCACCCGGAGCAATTCATCCTGGCTGTCATCCATGGGCCGGGGTTGCTCCGGGGGCTCCGAGTCCAGCAGTTTGCGGGTGTACGGATGTGACGGGCTTTTGAAGACCTGATCGGTGTCGCCTTCCTCCACCTTGAGCCCGTTCTCCATCACCACCACCCGCTGGGCGTAGTGGCGTACGATGGTCAGGTCATGGGTGATCAGCAGGACTGCCATGCCCAGCTTTGCCTGCAGTGACTGAAGCAGTTCCAGCACCTGTTTCTGTACCGTGACATCCAGTGCGGTGGTGGGCTCATCGGCGATCAGCAGGTCGGGATCGTTGGCCAGGGCCATGGCGATCATCACCCGTTGTTTCTGGCCGCCGGAGAGCTGGTGCGGGTAGCTGTCCAGCCGGTCCTCCGGTTGCGGGATGCCCACCAGTTCCAGCAGTTCCAGCACCCGCTTACGTGCCTGTGGACCCCGGAGCCCGCGGTGTATGGCAAGTACCTCGGCCACCTGCTTTTCCACGGTATGCAGCGGGTTCAGGGAGGTCATGGGTTCCTGGAAGATCATGCTGATGGAGCGACCACGGACCTGCCGCAGTCGCCGTTCACCGGCGCTGAGCAGATCTTCTCCCCGATAGCGGATGGCGCCCTCAGGGTAGTTCACCAGGCGTTCGTCCAACAGCCCCAGCGCCGACAACGCCGACACGGACTTGCCGGAGCCGCTTTCCCCCACCAGGGCCAGGATCTCGCCCTCCCGCACCTGGAAGGTCAGGCCCCGGACGGCGGGTTCGTTGTCACCGAACCTGAGGGTGAGGTTGTCGAATTCCAGCACGCTGGCCATATCAGTTCTTCCTCGGATCAAAGGCATCGCGCACCGCTTCGCCCACGAATACCAGCAGGGTCAGCATCAGGGCCAGGCTGACGAAGGCGGAGATACCCAGCCAGGGGGCATGCAGGTTCTCCTTGCCCTGGGAAATCAGCTCGCCCAGGGACGGGGAGCCTGGAGGCAGGCCAAAGCCCAGGAAGTCCAGGGAGGTCAGCATGGTAATGGCGCTGGTCAGGATGAACGGCAGGAAGGTGAGAGTGGCCACCATGGCATTGGGCAGGATGTGCCGGAACATGATCTTACGATTCCCGAGCCCCAGGGCCCGGGCGGCCTTGACGTACTCCAGGTTACGGGCCCGCAGGAACTCCGCGCGCACCACGTCCACCAGGGCAATCCAGCTGAACAGCAGCATGATGCCCAACAGCCACCAGAAATTGGGTTTGATAAAGGCCGACAGGATGATCAGCACAAACAGGACCGGTAACCCCGACCAGATCTCCACGAAGCGCTGGCCCAACAGGTCCACCTTGCCGCCGTAATAACCCTGCAGGGCGCCCACGGCAACACCAACGATACAACTCAGGATGGTGAGGATCAGACCGAACAGGACAGAAATACGGAACCCGTAGATCACCCGGGCGGCGACATCCCGGGCCTGGTCATCGGTGCCCAGCCAGTTGTCGGCGGACGGCGGTGCCGGCGAGGGCTGATCCAGGTTGTAGTTCACGGTGTCGTAGCTGAATCGGATGGGAGGCCACAATATCCAGCCCTTGCTGTTGATTTCCTCGAGGATAAAGTCGTCCCGGTAGTCGGTTTCCGTGGGCAGGAAGCCGCCGAAGGTTTCCTCGGGGATCTTCTCGATCATTGGCAGGTACAGCTCACCCTCATAGGACACCAGCAGCGGTTTGTCATTGGCGATGAGCTCGGCGCACAGGGACACGGCGAACAGGATGAGGAACAGCCACAACGACCAGTAGCCCCGTCGATTGCGGCGGAAGTTCTCGAAACGGCGGCGCTGTATGGGTGACAACGTCATCATTACCTAGCCCTCCCTGCTTTCGAAATCGATGCGGGGATCCACCGCCACGTAGGTGAGGTCGCTGATCAGTTTCAGAATCAGCCCCATCAACGTGAAGATGTACAGGGTGCCGAATATCACCGGGTAGTCACGGTTCAGGGCCGCCTCAAAGCCCAGCAGGCCCAGACCATCCAGGGAGAAGATTACCTCGATCAGCAGTGAGCCGGTAAAGAACAGCGACACCAGCACACCGGGCATGCTGGCGATGACAATCAGCATGGCGTTGCGGAAGACGTGGCCATAGAGCACCTGACGCTGGTTCAGACCCTTGGCCCTGGCGGTCACCACATAATGCTTGCCGATCTCATCCAGGAAGGAATTCTTGGTGAGCATGGTCAGGGTGGCAAAGCCGCCGATGACGTTGGCCGTAACCGGGAGCACCAGGTGCCAGAAGTAGTCCTGGATTTTCTCCGGCCAGGACAGTTCGTTGAAGTTGGGAGAGGTCAGCCCGCTGAGGGGAAAGATGTCGAAATAGCTGCCGCCGGCAAACAGGACGATCAGCAGGATGGCGAACAGGAAGCCCGGGATGGCGTAGCCCACCACGATCACGGAGCTGGTCCACACATCGAAGCGGGTGCCGTCGTGGACGGCCTTGCGGATGCCCAGTGGGATCGAGACCAGGTAGATCACCAGTGTCGACCACAGGCCCAGGGAAATGGACACGGGCAGCTTGTCGACAATAAGCTCGACCACGGTTCGGTCCCGGTAGAAGGAATCCCCGAAATCGAAGCGGGCGTAGTCAGCCACCATCTGGAAAAAACGCTCGTGGGCGGGCTTGTCGAAACCGTACATGGCCTCGATCTCTTCCAGCAGTTCCGGATGGATGCCCCGGGAGCTGCGACTGTCACCACCCGCGGATATCTCGCCGCCGCCACCGCCGCTGGCGCGGGTCAGCGCACTGCCGCCGTGGCCCTGCATCTCGGCGATAAGCTGCTCAACCGGGCCGCCGGGTGCGGCCTGGACGATGATGAAATTGAGCAGCAGGATCCCGAACAGGGTCGGGATAATCAGTGCAAGACGCCGGAGAATATAGCTGCCCATGGTAACTGTCAGCTCCGGTGGTCAGGCATGTAGGTGGAATCAGGCATGGAATCAGTTGCCATACCACCAGTTGTCGACGTCCACCCCGTTCTTGGGAGTGGTGGAGGGGCGCTCCAGGAACGACCAATAGGCTATCCGGTCTACGGCAAGGTACCACTGGGGCACCACGTAGTGCCCATGGAGGAGTACCCGGTCCAGAGCATGGGTGCGGGTGACCAGGGATTCCCGGTCCGGCGCCTGGATCACCAGCTTCACCAGTTCATCCACCACCGGGTCCTGGATGCCCGCGTAGTTGCCGGAACCCTTCACATCCGCCACCGAGGAATGCCAGTAGTTCCACTGCTCATTGCCGGGAGAGTCGGATTGCGGAATCCTCATGGTGACGATGTCGAAATCGAAACTCTGGACCCGTTCCACGTATTGATTGGTATCCACCAGCCTCACATCCACCTCCATGCCCAGGCGCTCCAGGTTGTTCTTGAACGGCAGCACGATCCGCTCAAAGGCCTTCTGGTGCAATAGGAACTCGAACGAGAGGGGCTCCCCGGTTTCCCGGTGGACCATGGTGCCGCCGCGAATCTGGTAGCCTGCCTCCTGGAGCAGGGCCATGGCCTTCCTAAGGTTGTCCCTCAGGGTGCGGTCGCCCTCTGTGGAGGGGGGCGCGTAGCGTTCCGTGAATACGTCGTCCGGCAATTGATCCCGGTAGCGTTCGAGGATCTCCAGCTCGCGCCCCTCGGGCAGCCCGGACGATGCCAGTTCGCTGTTCTCGAAGAAACTGGTGCTGCGCTCGTACTGGTCATGGAACAGGTTGCGGTTGGCCCAGTCGAAGTCAAAGGCATAGCCGATGGCCTCCCGCACCCGGGGGTCCGAGAACTTGTCGCGGCGGGTGTTGAAGACAAAAGCCTGCATGCCGGCGGGACGCTGGTGCTCAATGGCCTCGGTGATGATCTGGCCGCTGGCGAAGCGGTCGCCACTGTAGGCGGTGGCCCAGTTCTTGGCAGACGTCTCCATGCGGTAGTCGTATTCACCGGCCTTGAAGGCCTCCAGGATGACCGTCTCGTCGGTATAGTAATCAATGCGGATCAGATCGAAGTTGAAGCGCCCCTGGCGCACCGGCAGGTCGGCGGCCCAGTAGTCCTTGGCCCGCTCGTAGGTGACAAAGCGGCCGGCCTCAAACTCCCCGATACGGTATGGGCCGCTGCCCAGGGGTGGGGTCAGGCCCTGTTTACCAAATTCCCGGTCCTGCCAGTAGTGCTGGGGCAGGATTTCCATCTGCCCGAGGATCAGGGGAAGTTCCCGGTTGCTGGTTTCCCCGAAGTCGAATCGTACCCGTTGTTCCGAGAGGACGGTTACTTCCTCCACCTCGGCGTAGTAGTTCTTGATACCCGGGTGACCCTCTTCCATCAGCAGATTGAAGGTGAAGGCCACATCGTCTGCCGTGATCGGGTGGCCATCGTGGAACCGGGCCTCTGGGCGCAGGTTGTAGATAACATAGCTGCGGTCTTCCGGTGTCTCGATGGATTCCGCGATCAGGCCGTAGGCTGAGAAGGGTTCATCGGCAGAGGATGCCAGCAGGGTGTCATAGAGGTAGGTGCGGATGCCTGCGGCGTAGATGCCGCGCACGATAAAGGGGTTGAAGGTGTCATAGCCGTTGGAGCGCACCGCCAGTCGAAGGCGCCCGCCCTTCGGGGCTTCGGGGTTGACGTAGTCAAAGTGAGGGAAATCCGGTCCGTAGGCCGGCTCGCCATGCATTGCCAGGGCATGTACGGGTTCAACCGTTGCTTCGATGTTCTGAGTGGTGTTGTCGTCGGCTGAGAGGGTGGTGGACAGGAAGAGGGCGCCTGTCAGTGCAAATAGGGAAGAGAACCGAGATATCCTTGGTCTGGCCATAGACATTCTTATACCCGTTATTGTTGCCTGGGCGACCGAAGCCGCCCACTGGAATTGTTCAGAGGCTCCCTTTGACCGGAAAAATCAAGGGCTGTTCCGCACGTCCACGTAGAGTACCAGACTCTGACCGGGTTGCAGATAACGGGAGGTGTTCAGATCGTTCCAGGCGGCGATGTCGCTGACATTAACCGCGAATCGGTTGGCAATGGTCGACAGGGAGTCGCCCCGGCGAACCCGATACCCCACTTTGCGTACCATGCCGGAACGGTTGTTACTGGCCACCTGGGTGGCGGATGCCGCATCGGCATTCTTGGACCAGATCACCAGCTTGCGGCCAGGCACCAGCGGGTCTCCCGGTGCCATGCCATTCCAGGCGGCCACCTGCCGCACGCTGACGCCGTGCTCCCGGGCGATATCCCAGAAGGTGTCCCCCCGGGTTACCTTGTACTCCACCCGCTGGCCGTCGTTGTTGCGGCCACCCTGTGCCTGTTTACGGGCGATGCGCTGGCTTTCGCTGTGGCTGTAGGTGTCTTTGCCGGCCCGGGCGGAAGGGATCAGTAGTTGCTGGCCAACGCGGATGATGTCGCTGTTGAGGTTGTTCACCTCACGCAACACCGCCACCGTTGTGCCATGGCGGCGGGAGATGGCGCCAAGGTTGTCGCCGGAGCGGACCTGGTAGTGGTCCCAGGATACCCGTGAGTCCGGATCGAGCGCGGCAATGCCCTGGCGGAAACGGTCGGCACTGGCTACCGGCACCAGAAGGCGGTGGGGGCCATCCGGGCGAGTGGCCCAGCGGTTGAACGATGGGTTCAGCAGGTAGATCTCGTCCACGTCCACACCGGCCAGTTCCGCCGCGTGGGCCAGGTCGATCTGACCGCCGGTCTCCACCACCTCGAAGTAGGGCTCATCCTCAAGGGGGGGCAGTTCAATGCCGTAGGCCTCGGGGTCGTCGAAGATCTTGGCCAGGGCGATCAGCTTGGGGACGTAATGGCGGGTTTCCCGGGGCAGGTCCAGGGACCAGTAGTCCGTGGGCTCACCCTTGCGGTTGTTGCGGCGGATGGCGCTGGATACCGTGCCGCCACCACTGTTATAGGCCGCCAGTGCCAGGGTCGGGTCGCCGTCGAAACGCTGGGCCAGTTGATCCAGGTAGGTCAGGGCGGCATTGGTGGATGCGAGGACATCACGACGGTCATCGTGCCACCAGCTCTGGTCCAGCCCGAAGTGGCGACCCGTGCCCGGAATGAACTGCCACAGGCCGGACGCCCGACCGTGGGAATAGGCAAACGGATCGAACGCGCTTTCCACCACCGGCAGCAGGGCGTACTCCATGGGCAGCCCGCGGTGTTCGATTTCCTCGACAATGTAGTAGAGGTAGCGACGCCCCCGTTCCACCACACGCTTCACGTAGGCCGGGTGCTTCTGGTACCAGTCCAGTTGTTGTTGCATGCGCTCGTCGCCCTGGTCGTGGTCCATGGCGAAACCAGCGCGAATCCGCATCCAGAGGTCCCGGTCCTCCTCGGCCACCTCGCCGTCCGCCACTTCACCGGAATCAAGCCGGTCCCGGGCCTTTTCGGCGGTTTCCTTGAGGGAGGGCTCTATGGACTCGTCCAGTTCGGTGGTGCCGTCTTTTGTCTGGTCCTCGACAGAGCGCTTCAGGGCATCGTCGCCGGCGGCAACGGTCTGCTGGTGGGAGTCGAGGACGGTATCATCCTCCTTGCCGTACCAGGCCGAATTGGAGGTGCAACCGGCCAGGAAAAAGGTGAGGAGGGTCAGTGTGGTGGTACGTTTTGCCATCATATCGGACATTCCAGAGCTCGGACGGATTCCAGCCTTTTCCCTGGCTGCCGAGCGGGTCAACGGGTTCGTAAAACGTTCGCGATTTTATGTAACCCCCGTATGCGGGTCAATCACGGTCGCGTTACGGGTTCGCAACGCCGGCCCCCATGATGGGCCCGGCATCAGTGGCTGAATCGGTAAAAGACAGCTGGATGGGAGCAGTGTAGCGAATCAGAAATGATCCTTGCCGTGACGCACTGCCGCAAACACGCCGCTGTCACTATCTGTTACAAGATTGTGCTCGCGGCCATAACGTTCGGCGACGCGGATGACCGCCGGGTCGTCCCAGCGCAGGAACGGGTTGCGCTGCTTCTCGTCACCAAGCACCACCGGCACGGTGGGGCGGTCTTCATCGCGCAGTGCCCGGCAGTGATCCTCGAAGGCGGACAGGGCAGGATCATCCGGCAGCCAGCTGCGGGCGAAGCGCAGATTGGCAAGGGTGTACTCATGGGCGCAGAAAACGTGGGTGTCATCCGGCAGGCCGCGCAGGCCGGCCAGGGATTCCACCATCTGTCCCGGCGTGCCCTCGAACAGGCGGCCGCAGCCGCAGGCAAACAGGGTGTCGCCGCAGAACAGGACCGGATGGCCGGCCACCGGCGTATCGCAGAAATAGGCGATATGGTCGAGGGTGTGGCCAGGCGTGGCCATTACCTGGAAGGTAAGGCTCTGCCAGACCACCTCGTCGCCGGGGTGGACCGTATCCGTTCCGCCGGTGTACGGGGAGCCGGCCGGCGCAACGATCCGTTGCGGGTCCAGTTGCTCACGCAGTTGTGCGATACCCCCGGTGTGGTCCGGGTGGTGATGGGTCACCAGGATGGTGTCCAGGGTGAGCCGGTGACGCTCCAGGTGGTCCACCACCGGCGATGCCTGTCCCGGATCGACGACCAGCGCCTTGCCGGAATCCGTGTCTGCCAGGCACCAGATATAATTGTCTGAGAATGCCGGAATCGGTGTAATGGTCAGCATGGACGCCTCATTTCAGGTGGTGGCCTCATTTCGGGCGGTGGAGTGTCACTGCTATGATAAAGCATCGGGTTGCGCGTGCCCAAGAGCAACCCTCATCACCGACGGGGTAACGGATGGCAAACATGCGTGGCTTGGAGTGGCAGCGGTTAATCCGTCGCCGGCGCCGTCAACAGCCCGATTACCGGGCCTCTCACCGCAGCCTGGAGGCCTGGTTCCAGTCTTCCCTGGGCCAGGCCCTGCTGGCGGACCAGCATGCCTGCGTGAACACCCACGTGGCGGAACTGGGCGGCGCGCGCCAGCTTCATGTTGCCCTCAGCCATCGCCTGCCCCTGGCAACGGATACTGATTACACCCAGCACATTATCGCCACCCCCTACTGGCGCAAGGACCTGCCCGACGGGGTGGTGGTCTGCGATCCCGACGAGCTGCCGTTTCCTTCGGGGTCGGTGGACCTGGTGATCCTGCACCACACGGCGGACTTCTCGGCATGGCCCCACCAGGTCCTGCGCGAGTCGACCCGGGTGCTGCGAGGTGGCGGGCAGTTGCTGCTGCTGGGTTTCAATCCGATCAGTTCCTGGGGCGTCCGGCGTCTGCTCAGCCAGCGTCGCCGGGGGCCCTGGGGTGGGCGCTTCCTGCTGCGGTCGAGGATGGAGGACTGGCTGAATCTGCTGGAATGCACGGTGGAGCGATCCGGCAGCTATTTCTTTCGTCTGCCTGTGCAGAGCGATTCGCTGATAGAGCGGCCCAGTCTGCTGGAGTACGTGGGTAATCAGGGAATGTTGCCGTTGGGCGCCTACTACTGCGTGCTGGCTACCAAGCACGTCTGTGCTCCCATTGCCCGGCGTCGGGCATGGCGGCCCGGTAAGGTGATTCCGCTGCCCAGTCCCGGTACACTCGGCGTTTCACGACAGGGTCGCGCCCAGGGCAGGGCGCGGCATGATGCCGAGGGACACGCAATCCGGAATCTTTGATGAGCGAACGAGTAACGCTGTATACCGATGGCGCCTGCAAGGGCAACCCCGGCCGCGGGGGGTGGGGCGCACTGTTGAGCTATGGTGGTCACACCCGGGAACTGTCGGGAGGTGAGCGGGAAACCACCAATAACCGCATGGAGTTGATGGCCGCCATCGAGGGGCTCCGTGCCCTGAAGCGCTCCTGCAAGGTGGATCTGTATACCGATTCCCAGTACGTGCGCAAGGGCATCACCGAGTGGATGACCGGCTGGAAGAAGAATGGCTGGAAAACGGCTGCCCGCAAGCCGGTGAAGAATGAGGACCTGTGGCGCGCCCTGGATGAGGAAGTGGCCCGCCACGACATCCGGTGGCACTGGGTTCGGGGGCATTCCGGTGTGCCGGGGAACGAGCGGGCAGACGCCCTGGCCAACCTGGGCATTGAACAGCTTGATCGCGCCAAAGTGGAGTAGTAACGAGCATGAGACAGATCGTCCTGGATACGGAAACCACCGGCATCGATCCGGCGGAAGGTCACCGCATCATCGAGATCGGCTGTGTGGAGGTGATGGAGCGGCAGCTGACCGGTCGCCATTACCATGTCTATATCAACCCGGACCGGGAGGTGGAAGAGGAAGCTATCTCGGTGCACGGGATCACCAACGAGTTCCTGGCGGACAAGCCCCGGTTTGCCGAGATTGCCGAGGAATTCTTTGAGTTCATCAAGGGCGCGGAGCTGGTCATCCACAACGCGGCCTTCGACGTGGGCTTCATGGACGCCGAATTCGCGCGGCTCAAGCCGGTGCGCAAGGTGGCGGACCACTGCGGCGTGCTGGACACCCTGGCCATCGCCCGCCGTAAGCACCCGGGTCAGAAGAACAACCTGGATGCGCTATGTAAGCGCTATGGCGTTGACAACAGTAACCGGGAACTTCACGGCGCCCTGCTGGATGCCGAGATCCTGGCGGATGTCTTCCTGCTGCTTACCGGCGGCCAGACGGCGCTGTCGCTGGATGCCGGTAGCGACGGCGATGAAGGTGTCCAGTCGATCCGGAGACTGCCGGCAGACCGACCGCCCCTGGCCGTAGTGCGGGCCAGCGATGACGAACTGGCCGCCCACGAAGCTTTCCTTGATACGGTGGAAAAGGCGGCCGGAGAAGTTCTCTGGCGGTCGTCAACATGAATGGCAGGGTGATGAAAAGGGTTTCGTAGGGATATGCGACAGAACTGAGAACTGTTTAGGAGTTCTTGAAAGTGATAGCCGCACTCGCTTGAGCGGGCTAACTTTTGTGTTATAAGTAATGGACAGTCCTTGTATTACGGCGATTTGCCCGGGTAACCCGCGAAACTCCTGCGCTGTACCAGAAAGGTCGTGTGGTGCCCGGCCAGGCAGTACCGGTTGAATCCGGGGCGGGCCTGACCCGCGACCGTCGGGAGACCCCTGTTCAGGCCAGGCCTGTGCAGGAGGTACCTGAAGAAGTGAAACGGTACCTGCGCAGGCCATGCTGAGACAGGAAGCGTCAGTTTATGATTCAGTCGTCACTAGCGACGAAGTCACAGTCGTTCGATCTGGTCAAGAAAGAGATAGAGCAGACCATCCGCAATGCGGAAACCAGCCTAGAGCGCTTCCAGGAGAACCGCGAAAGCGGTGAAGACCTGCAGAACTGTGTGGATTACCTGAACCAGCTCCGGGGTATCTTCGTGCTGGTGGAGCTGCGCGGCGGTACCCTCCTGTGCAAGGAGGCGGTCACTGTGGCCAACGATGTGCCCGTTGGTGCCAGTGACGACAAGAACATCCTCCTCACCACCCTCAACAGCTCGCTTTTTATCCTCCGCCGTTATGTAGAGTACTACCACCAGCAGCGGGAGGACCACCCGGAACTGTTGCTGCCTATCATCAACGAACTGCGGGTGGCGCGGGGTGAGCAGCCACACCCGGAATCCCACTTCTTTGAGCTGGACACCGAGAAGCGCCCGGATTTCTGCACCGGCACCTCCACCGAGCCCCTGGACCTTTCGGACGACGAGTTCGAGACCTACGCCCGGCGGATGCGACTGATGTTCCAGGTGGCATTGATCGGCGTGATCCGGGAGCGTAATGAGGTGGTCAGCAAGAAGCTTCTTTCCAGGGCTTCACGGGGATTTGCGCGCCTGTGCGGGGAAGGGCAGTTGAAGCAGCTCTGGTGCCTGCTGATGGTGGTGGCGGATACCATGACCGACCGCGCCATGGGGTTCAATAAGGCTCGCAAGCGTTTGTTGATGCGTGTCGAGAAGTACAGCCGTGACATGGTCTATGTGGGCCGCACGGCGGCACGGCGGACCCTGGACGAATCCATTATCCGCGAAATGGTCTACCTGCTCTATCGGAGCGGTTCCGGTAACCAGGAGGTACAGCGCATACTGTCCGCCTGGAACCTGGCACCATCGGACTATCCTGAATCCATGATGGAGGCCCACCGCAAAAGGCTGTATGGCCCCGGGGCGGATGTGCTCAAGTCCCTGTCCGAGGCCCTGCAGGACGAACTCAACCAGCTCAAGGACCGCCTTGATATTATCGAGCGTGGTATCGAACCGGACCTGAGCGAGCTGTCCACCATTGCCGATTCCCTCAACCGGCTGTCCAACACCCTGAACATGCTCGACCTCAGCCAGCTTGGGGAGATCGCCCAGGGCGAGGCCGAAAGGCTGCGCACCTGGGAGCATGCCGGATCGCTGCCGGCCGAGGATGAACTCTATTCCCTGGCGGATGCCGTGCTGGGTATCGAGAATGCGGTGCAGCAAATGGTATCGCGAGGCATTACCTCCGAGACTGATGCCCTGGCCATGGCCCGTCCGGATGCCCGCGAGGAGTCCCTCTACCTGCGGGAGGCCAGCATTGTGGTGGGGGACGAGGCCCGCAGTGCGCTGACCCTCGCCAAGCGTGCCATCACCGCGTTTGTGGAATCCGACTACGACAAGCTTCACCTGGCGAACCTGCCCCATACCCTGCACAGTATCTGGGGCGGTCTGCTGATGACCGGCGACCCGGACGCGGCGGATGTGATGGAACGGGTGGCCAGGTCCATCCAGGAGCGGTTGCTGGACGTGAAGGAACCGCCGGGCAGCGCCGTGCTGGAGTCCCTGGCCGATGCCCTGACGTCCCTGGAGTACTACATCGAGACCATCGGCACCCGTGACAACCGCAATCCGGATCTCCTGAAGCTGGCGGAGTCCTCCCTGGACGACGGGGGACTGTAATCAATGTCCTATCCGATGGCGATGCTGGTACTGGCCGGTCTTGGCGGCATTCTGGTGCTCATGGGACTGGCGTTCTTCCTGCGGCCCCGGTGGCTGCTGGGGTGGATCAAGGGCATGTTCGTCATTGTGCTGGTGGGCGGCGGTCTCTACGGCATTGCCGTGGCCATGCAGTTGCGCCACTACCAGGCGCTCTCCCATATGGAGACCATTGGCTCGCTCCGTATCGAGGCGATTGGTGACCAGACCTGGCGGGTCCGGCTGGACCAGCCCGGGGAGCCGGCGGAGAACTGGACCCTCAGCGGTGATGAGTGGCAGCTCGATGCCCGCATCATCCGTTTTGGCGGGCCGTTCGGCTGGCTTGGCGTCTCCCCCGGCTATCGTCTGGAGCGGATCAGTGGGCGCTACCATTCCCTGGAGCAGGAACGCAATGATGCGCGCACGGTTGAGGCAGTCGGCGAACAGGGCTGGCCGGACCTGTGGGAGATGGACCAGGCCTGGAACCTGCCTTTCATGGAGGGGATCTACGGTAGTGCCACCTATATGCCGTTCCGGGATGGCGCCCTGTACGATGTCCGGCTTTCGTCCAGCGGGCTGGTGACGGTGCCGGTGAACGAAGAGGCCAGGTCGGCGGTGCGGTTCTGGGACGAAGAATAGTTCAGGCAGGATAGTAAAAGAAAAGGGCATCCCGAGGGATGCCCTTTCTCGTTCCGTGAACGGTGGATCAGTTCAGCGAGAACAGCTGTCCGAGCTTGGTAGCCAGCATCATGTCACCTTCAGCGCGGAGCTGGCCGGACATGAACGCCTGCATGCCATCGGTCTCGCCCGAGACAATGCCATTCAGGGTGGCGGAATCCATGATCAGGGTAACGGAGGGATCGTCGTGATCGCCCTGGACCATCTTGCAGGTGCGGTCCTTGATGATCAGGTGGTAGTTCTGGTCGTCCTCGATGTTGAACTGGAACACCAGATCCATGCCTTCAGCGGCATCGGGGTTGAAGTTCTGTTCGAATTTTTCGAATACCTGGGCTACGGACATTGTTTTTCCCTTTTGTGTAACAAACTCCGCGAACGAGCGGTTCGCATCGTGCTGGGCGGACCGGCTGGCGATACACCAACGGGGACTGCCGGGTCTCCCGGCCAGCCGGCTCAGTCCGACTTTAGGGGCGCGCAGGGGGAGTGTCAAGAAAAAATCAAACGATCGTTTGACGAATTTCCGTCCCCGCTGTGCAACTTTCGTCCCCGGATGGTTGTACCCGCTATGGCCTCGGTTACAATCAGGACTCTCATTTGCAGTCGATCATGGAGCGTGCCTTGGAATTCCTTTCTGACTACGGTCTCTTTCTCGCGAAAGTCGTGACCTTTGTGATTGCGGTAGTGGTGGTCATCGTGGTGGCGGCTACGTCCATCCAGAAAAGCCGGGGGGAGGGTGACGATGAAGGCGAACTCACCGTTCGCCGACTCAATGAAAAGTACCGCAAGCTGCGGGAAGCCATTGAGAGCCGGATGCTGTCACCGGAACAGCGTAAGCTGTGGAAGAAAGCAAAACAGAAAGCGGAGAAGGCAAAGAAAAAGGCTGGCAAGTCCGCCGACAGGAAAGACAAGGAAGAGGAGACCCGGCCGAAGACCTTTGTGATCGACTTTGACGGTGACATCAAGGCCAGCGATACCGAGACCCTGCGGAAATCCGTAACGGCGGTGCTCTCTGTGGCCGAGCCAGGGCGTGACGAGGTGGTGGTGCGCCTGGAAAGCGGGGGCGGCCTGGTCCACGCCTATGGCCTGGCGGCGGCGCAGCTCGACCGTATCCGGGGCAAGGGTATCCACCTGACCGCCTGTGTCGACAAGGTGGCCGCCAGCGGCGGTTATATGATGGCCTGCGTGGCGGACCGTATCGTGGCGTCCCCCTTTGCGGTGCTCGGTTCCATTGGCGTGGTGGCCCAGTTGCCGAACTTCCACCGGGTGCTGAAGAAACACGACGTGGACTATGAGATTCTCACGGCCGGCGAGCACAAGCGGACGCTGACGATCTTCGGTGAGAATACCGACAAGGGGCGCCGCAAATTCCTGGAAGACCTGGAGGACACCCATCACCTGTTCAAGGACTACGTCCGTGAGCGCCGGCCCGACCTGGATGTGGACAAGGTGTCCACCGGTGATATCTGGTTTGGCACGCGGGCACTGGAGGTGAAGCTGGTGGATGAGATCCGTACCTCCGACGAGTACCTGATCGATGCCTGTGATCGCTCGGATGTGGTGTCGGTCAGTTTCCAGCGCAAGCGTACATTGCCGGAGAAACTGGGGCTGGCCACCAGCGCCGCCCTGGAAGCAACGGTCTGGCGCGTGCTGAGTGCCTTCCGCAACCAGAACATCCAGTAACAGACCATTCCTCAACCCCAGGAGACAGGCAATGAGCAACGATACCGAGTACCAGGCATGGCGTGTCCACGAGCAGGATGGTGACTACGTTGGTGCCGAGGAAACCTGCAATACTGCTGATCTTCCGGACAACGAGGTGCTGATCCGTGTCAGCCATTCCTCCCTGAACTACAAGGACGCCCTGTCCGCATCCGGCAACAAGGGCGTGACCCGCAACTTTCCCCATACCCCCGGCATCGATGCCGCCGGCGAGGTGGTGGCCTCCGGTGGCAGTCCCGCTGTCGGGGCCGAGGTGATCGTGACCGGCTACGACTTGGGCATGAACACCCCGGGCGGCTTTGGCGAGTATATCCGTGTGCCGGCGCAGTGGTGCGTGGCCATGCCCGATGGCTGGGACGCCCGCAAGGCCATGATTTATGGCACTGCCGGCCTGACCGCGGGCCTGTGCGTGGGTAAATTGCTGCGCATGGGGGCCACCCCCGAGCAGGGGCCGGTGCTGGTGTCCGGCGCCAGCGGGGCGGTGGGTACCGTGGCCGTTGAGATCCTGGCGGGTCTTGGCTTCCAGGTGACCGCTGTCTCCGGTAAGTCCGATCATGCGGACGCCCTCAAGGCGCTCGGTGCGGCGGAAGTGCTGGGCCGGGATGCCCTGGAGGCTTCTCCCAAGCCGATGCTGAAGCCGGCATTCGCCAACGCCGTCGATACCGTGGGCGGCAGTCCGCTGGCGGAAATCCTCAAGCAGGTCCAGCCGGGTGGCTCGGTTTCCTGCTGTGGCCTGGTGGCCGGCCCCAAGGTGGAAACCACGGTGATGCCGTTTATCCTCCGGGGCGTGAATCTGCTGGGTGTGGACTCCGTGGAGATTCCCCTGGCGGAGAAGGAGGCGGTCTGGAAGAAGCTGTCCTCGGAATGGGCCTGCCCGAAGACCGAGGCGTCCGCCCGGGATATCGGCCGCAAGGATCTGGATTCAGCCCTCAAGGCGTTTCTTGCTGGCCAGTCCAGCGGCAAGATCGTGCTGGATCATGGCCTCTGAGGCATCGATGTGATCGGTGTCAGGAGCGGGCGCCGGTCACATACAGACGGGCATAAAAAAACGCTGGCCGAGGCCAGCGTTTTTTGTTTCCGGATCAGGCGGTTTCCGCTACCGGGAATTCCCCGCGCCGGCGGAACAGCGGCTCATCGTTGTCCGTGGCCGCCTGGTAGGCATTGCTGAAGAAGTTCAGGCACCGCGGCGCCTTGTTGATGTCCTTGTCCGCCCGCAGGGCGTAACTGTCGAAGCCACAGCGCTTCATGAACTGGAGCTGGTCCAGCAGGACATCCCCAATGGCCCGGAGTTCGCCCCGGTAGCCAAAACGCTCCCGCAGCAGGCGGGCGGAGGAATAACCGCGACCGTCGCTGAACTTGGGGAAGTTCACCGCAATCAGGGGCAGTTCCTGCACGTGATCGGCGATGAGTTCCGGTTCCTCGTGGCTGTCCAGCCAGAGGCCTACCTGGTCGTTACCGGCATAGTGCTCACGGCCGGCCAGCCAGAGTTCCGCCGGCACCAGGCAGGGGCCTTCCGGCAGCGTCAGGGTCTCGCCTTCGGCGGGATGCTCCAGCACCTGCCAGTGGTCGGCAACGATACTGCCGTCGTGGCGAACGATATCAGGCATAGACGCGCTCCTTGAACGGGGTGATGCCGATCCGGCGATAGGTATCGAGGAACTCTTCCTCCTCGGTGCGGTTGTCCACGTAGACGTTGATGATCTTCTCGATCACCTCCGGCATGTGCTCGCGGGCGAAGGAAGGGCCCAGGATCTTGCCGATGGAGGCATCGTGCTGGGACGCGCCGCCAAGGCTGATCTGGTAGTACTCCTCGCCCTTCTTGTCGACACCGAGTACGCCGATATGACCCACATGGTGGTGCCCGCAGGCGTTCATGCAGCCGGAAATGTTCAGGTCGATGTTGCCCAGGTCGTAGAGGAAGTCCAGGTTGTCGAACCGGCGCTGGATGGACTCGGCCACCGGGATTGACTTGGCGTTGGCCAGGGCGCAGTAGTCGCCGCCGGGGCAGCAGATCACGTCCGTCAGGGTGTTCAGGTTGGCGGTGGCAAAGCCCATGGGGCGGATGGCCTGCCACAGGTCGTAGAGCTGGTCCTGACGCACATCCGCCAGTACCACATTCTGCTCGTGGGTCACCCGTACCTCGCCCAGGCTGTACTGCTCGGCCAGGTCGGCAATCTGCTCAAGCTGGCGGTCCGACACATTGCCCGGGGGCGTGCCGGTCTTCTTCATGGTCAGGGTGACAATGGCGTAGCCGGGCTTTTTGTGCTCGTTGACGTTGCGGTTCACCCAGTTGTCGAAAGGCCTGCTCTCGGCACGGGCGGACACCAGGGATTCGGGGTTATCCTGCAGAGCCTTATAGTCCGGCTCGGTGAAGTAGCCCTTCATCCGCTCGATGGCATCGTGGGTGAGGCGGGTGGGGGAATCCTTGATATGGGCCCATTCCGCCTCCACGCGCTCGGCAAAACCCTCCGGCGTCAGCGCCTTGACCAGGATCTTTATCCGCGCCTTATACTTGTTGTCCCGGCGACCATAGCGGTTGTACACCCGCAGGATGGCTTCCAGGTAAGTCAGCAGATCCAGCTCCGGCAGGAAGTCGCGGATTGCCGGGCCGACCATGGGCGTGCGGCCGAGGCCGCCACCGACATGGACCCGGAAGCCAAGCTCACCGGCGTCGTTGCGCACCATCTGCAGACCGATATCGTGGACCTGGATGGCGGCGCGGTCGGTATGCTCGGAGGCGTTGACCGCCACCTTGAACTTCCGGGGCAGGAAGGCGAACTCCGGATGGTAGGTGGACCACTGACGGATGATCTCGCAGTAAGGGCGCGGGTCTGCGATCTCGTCGGACTGGACCCCGGAGAACTGGTCCGTGGTGGTGTTACGGATGCAGTTGCCGCTGGTCTGGTTGGCGTGCATCTCCACTTCCGCCAGTTCCGCCAGGATATCCGGCACATCTTCCAGTGCCGGCCAGTTCAGTTGCACGTTCTGACGGGTGGTGAAGTGGGCGTAGCCCTTGTCGTAGTCACGGGTGATGCTGGCCAGCCGCCGCAACTGCTCGGCACGCAGCATGCCATAGGGAATGCAGATCCGCAGCATGGGTGCGAGGCGCTGAACATAGAGCCCGTTCTGCAGGCGCAGGGGGAGGAATTCGTCCTCGGCCAGTTCACCGGCCAGGGCACGATCGGTCTGGTCCCGGAACTGGGCTACCCGTTCCGAGAGAATCTGCCGGTCGTGTTCATCATAAACGTACATAATCGGATAGTCCTGAATCGTCCTGTTGCACTCTCTCCGGTGGCTGGCCTCGTTGGTCGGGCTGCCTGCCGGGAGATGACATGTGTCAATGGGTGCTGATGCGGGGCAGGATAGCACCACGTCCTTATTCTTAAAATGATTATTTCAAAATATGGTAATCGATTCTGGTGATAAGAGGAGCCGCCAAACGTGCGGTCAATAACGGATCAGGCGGGCTGTACCGGTTTCAGCCAGATTGGCTTGCAGCGGCGTCCCGCCTGCATTAAGGTAAATCCCGGACGTGGTAAACGGACGTCACGAGACCAGACCAGAACAATATCAAAAAACGTCAATCGGAGAACCGGATATGAAGAAAAGCACACTCAATGACAGCCAGGTCGACGCTATCGCCTTTACAGCGCTGGTAGTGCTGGTGGTTGCTTTTGCCGTTAGCTGGGTATCGTTTCAGTAAGCGGACCCTGGCGGCAGGTCATACCCGGTGGTGTGCCTGCCCCGATCGCTTGATTTTTCAGCGCCCGGCCAGCACCCAGCTGACGATCAGGGCCAGTACCACCACAAACCCCACCGTAAACAGGATACCGGCAATAATGTAGGGCCATGGGCTGTGACTGCTGAAGTCCTCCTGATGACGCTTGCCGGACTGTACCCCGAAGGCGCCTGCCAGCACACTCTGCAGAACCTTGAGGACACCAGGGCCTTTCTTGCGTCCCCGGGTGCTGTCAGGGGCTGACCTGTCCTGTCTGTCGTTGTCTGCCATGGCTACTCCTGTCGTTTTCTTGTTGTATCGGGTCGGTCGGTGTGGGGGCAGGCAGGAATGCCCGCCCGTTCCCGCTCACTCCGCCGGATCGTAGGCCAGGCTGGGGGCGAGCCAGCGTTCGGCCTCGGCCCGGCTGATACCCTTGCGGTCGGCATAGTCGGTGACCTGGTCCTTGCCAATCTTGCCCACGGCAAAATACTTCGACTCCGGGTGGGCAAAGTACCAGCCTGACACCGCTGCCGTGGGGAACATGGCGAAGTGCTCGGTCAGTTCGATACCGGTGTTCTCCGGCGCCTTCAGCAGGTCGAACAGGATTTCCTTCTCGGTGTGGTCCGGGCAGGCCGGGTAACCCGGGGCAGGGCGGATGCCCTGGTACTTTTCCCGGATCAGGTCGTCGTTGTCCAGGTGTTCCTGCGGCTGGTACCCCCAGAATTCCTTCCGCACCCGCTCGTGCATGCGCTCGGCAAAGGCTTCCGCCAACCGGTCTGCCAGGGCCTTGACCATGATGGCATTGTAGTCATCATTGGCGTCCTTAAACTCCTGGGAGAATTCCTCGGCGCCGACGCCGGCGGTCACCGCGAAGCCGCCCACATAGTCGCACTGGTCCGACCCTTCCGGCATCACGAAATCCGACAGCGCCCGCATGGCCTGGCCCGAGGCCTTGTCATCCTGCTGGCGCAGGTGATGGAGGACTGTCAGCTCCTCGCGACAGCTCTCGTCCCGGTAGACCACGATATCGTCACCACGGCGGTGGGCCGGCCAGAACCCGATAACGCCCCGGGCCTGCACCCGCTTCTCGTCGATCATCCGCCGCAGGATCTGTTGCGCGTCATCGAACAGGGTGCGTGCGGCTTCACCGCGCTTGGGGTCATCGAACACGGCGGGATACTTGCCGGCAATATCCCAGGAAATAAAGAACGGCGTCCAGTCGATGTAGTCCAGCAGTTCGTTGAGGTCGTAGTCATCGAAGGCGCGAACGCCGGTGAAAGCGGGCTTCACCGGTGTGAATCCGTCGAAGCCGATCTCCGGCGCGCGCTCCCGGGCTTCCGACAGGGATACCAGCTTGGTGCGTTCCCCCCGGTTCTTGCGGCGTTCGCGGATTGCGTCGTATTCCTTCCGGGTTTTCTCCACGTAGTCGGGCTTGCCGTTGCGGCTGAGCAGGGTGGATGCCACGTTCACACAACGGGAGGCGTCCGATACGTACAGTGCCAGGTCATTCTTGTACTGTGGCTCGATCTTGACCGCGGTATGGGCCTTGGACGTGGTGGCGCCGCCGATCATCAGCGGAACCTGGAAGTCCAGGCGCTGCATCTCCCGGGCCACATGGACCATTTCATCCAGGGATGGGGTAATCAGCCCGGAGAGACCGATAATATCCACGTTTTCGGCTTTGGCTGTTTCCAGGATCTTCTCGCAGGGCACCATCACGCCCAGGTCAATGACCTCGTAATTGTTACATTGCAGTACCACGCCGACGATGTTCTTGCCGATATCGTGGACATCACCCTTTACTGTGGCCATGAGAATCTTGCCCTTGGCCTTCTGGCCCTCGGACTTTTCGGCCTCGATGTAGGGGATCAGGTGAGCTACTGCCTGCTTCATGACGCGGGCACTCTTGACCACCTGGGGCAGGAACATCTTGCCGTCGCCGAACAGGTCGCCCACTACGTTCATGCCATCCATCAACGGACCTTCGATAACCTCGATGGGGTGCTCCGCCCGCTGACGGCACTCTTCCGTATCGTCAACAATGTAGGTGGTCACGCCCTTGACCAGGGCATGTTCCACCCGTTTCTCCACCGGCCATTCCCGCCAGGCCAGGTCTTCCTCACGGGTCTTGCCGCCCTGGCCCTTGTAGCGCTCGGCAATCTCCAGCAGGCGATCGGTGCCATCGTCCCGGCGGTTGAGGACCACGTCCTCCACCAGTTCCTTCAGCTCCGGGTCGATCTCGTCGTAGACCACCAACTGGCCGGGATTGACGATGCCCATGTTCATGCCCGCCTTGATGGCGTGGTACAGGAAGACGGAGTGGATGGCCTCGCGCACCACGTCGTTGCCCCGGAAGGAGAAGGACACGTTGCTCACACCGCCGGAAATGGAGGCGTGGGGCAGGTTGTCACGGATCCAGCGGGTGGCGTTGATGAAATCCACCGCGTAGTTGTTGTGCTCCTCAATGCCGGTGGCGATGGCGAAGATGTTGGGGTCGAAGATGATGTCGCCGGGGTTGAAGCCGATGCCCACCAGCAGGTCATAGGAGCGCTTGCAGATCTCGGTCTTGCGCTCGAAGGTATCCGCCTGGCCGTCCTCGTCAAAGGCCATAACCACCACGGCGGCGCCATAGCGCATGCAGTCCCGGGCCCGTTTGAGGAATTCCTCTTCGCCTTCCTTGAGGGAGATGGAGTTGACCACCGACTTGCCCTGGACACAGCGCAGACCTGCCTCAATCACCTCCCACTTGGAGGAATCCAGCATGATGGGCACCCGGGAAATATCCGGCTCGGAGGCCACCAGATTCAGGAACGTTACCATGACGTCCTTCGAATCCAGCATGCCCTCGTCCATGTTGATATCGATGATCTGGGCGCCGTTCTCCACCTGGTCCCGGGCCACGCTGAGGGCTTCCTCGTACTGCTCCTCCTTGATCAGGCGCAGGAATCGCTTGGAACCGGTAACGTTGGTGCGTTCACCCACGTTGATGAAGAGTGTGTTCTCGTCGCCGGTAAAGGGCTCCAGGCCGGACAGGCGCAGGGCCTTGGGGCGCTCGGGAATCTGCCGGGGCGGATACTTGGCGACGGCGTTGGCAATCGCCTCGATATGATCCGGGCGTGAGCCGCAACAACCGCCGATGATGTTCAGGAAGCCGTCCCGGGCGAAGCCTTCAATAACGTCCGCCATTTCCTCCGGGGTCTGGTCGTATTCACCAAACTCGTTGGGCAGGCCGGCGTTGGGATGGGCGCTGACGTAGGTTTCCGCCTTGGCGGACAGCTCCTCCACATAGGGGCGCAGGGCGTCGGCGCCCAGGGCGCAGTTCAAGCCGACAGTCAGTGGCCTGGCGTGGGCGATGGAATTCCAGAAGGCCTCGGTGGTCTGGCCGGACAGGGTGCGGCCGGAGGCATCGGTAATGGTGCCGGAGATCATCAGCGGGAGTTCGATACCGGAATCCTCGAAATACTGCTGCACCGCGTAGATGGCGGCCTTCGCATTGAGGGTGTCGAAGATGGTTTCGATCAGCAGCAGGTCACAGCCCCCTTCGGTGAGGGTCTGTGCCGCTTCGTAGTAGTTATCCACCAGGGTCTGGAAGTCCACGTTCCGGTAGCCCGGGTTGTTGACGTCCGGGGAAATGGAAGCCGTGCGGGAGGTGGGGCCAATGGCGCCCGCCACAAAACGGGGTTTGTGGGGCTCGCGGGCGGTGAACTCATCGGCGATTTGCCGGGCCAGGCGGGCGGATTCCCGGTTAAGTTCCGGCACCAGCTCTTCCATGCCGTAGTCCGCCTGGGACAGACGGGTGGAGTTGAAGGTGTTGGTCTCGATGATATCTGCGCCCGCGGCCAGATAGTCGCCGTGGATACGAGTCAGCAGGTCGGGCTGGGTCAGGCAGAGCAGGTCGTTATTGCCCTTGACCTCCCGCTCATAATCCCGGAAGCGCTCGCCGCGAAAGGCGGCTTCATCCAGTTGCTGATTCTGGATCATGGTACCCATGCCGCCATCAAGGACAACAATACGTTCCTTGAGGGCCTGGTGGAGCTGGGCAAGTCGGGTCGCGCGATCGGTCATGTTCTGGGTTGTCCGGGCATAATGAGTGTACGGTTTCGAGCCGGGCATAATACCAGAATTGACCGATCGAGTCCTGCCGGGCGCGACCGGGGTCATTCGATCCCGGGCCTTGAAAACCACAGGCCGGGGCCTTATTGACTTAAAATCCGACCAAAATACTTGGTCTTTCAGGAACCCGGGTTCTCCGTTAAAATGGACCCACACTTACTGACAGGTTGAAGAAATGGCATTGGTAACCGTTACCGACTCCGCAAGAGACTATCTTGCCGAACTGATCAACAAGCAGGATGTGGAAGGCATGGGCGTGCGCATCTTCGTGACGCAGCCGGGTACCAAGCATGCCGAAACCTGCCTGGCCTACTGTCCGCCCAATGAAGTGGTCCCCACCGATGAGCAACTCGACCTGGGCAAGTTCACCCTGTATCTGGATCAGAATTCTGTCCCGTTCCTGGAAGAGGCCCATGTGGACTACGCCAAGGACCAGATGGGGGGGCAGTTGACCATCAAGGCACCCAACGCCAAGGTGCCCAACATTGACGAGGATGCGCCGCTGCCGGATCGCGTGAATTATGTGCTGGCGTCGGAGATCAACCCCGGGCTGGCGTCCCATGGTGGTGATGTTCAACTGGTGGAAATCGTCGACGAGTCCGTGGCCGTGCTCCGCTTCGGTGGTGGTTGCCAGGGCTGCAGTGCCGTCAGCCTGACCCTGAAGCAGGGCGTCGAGTCCACCCTGAAGGAGCGTGTTCCGGAGATCAGCGCAGTACGCGACGTCACCGACCACTCCTACAAGGAGAATGCCTACTACCAGTAAAGAGCCCGTCAGGGCTGATAGCTGGCGGTACCATGACCCTACAGTTTTCGGGCTGTGGGGTTTTTTATGGCCTACAGGCAGTTGGTGGGGCGGGGCAGCCCGGCAATACGGCAGGCGGTCTTGGCCGGGGCGCCGGAGAAGAGCTGCATCAGGTAGATGCTGTTGCCCCGGTCTTCTCCCAGGGTTTCCCGAACCGCCTTGACGAACAGCCGGTTGGAAGGGGGCGCCATTTCATGTTCCCTGTAAAAATCCCTCAGCAACCATATGATTTCCCAGTGTTTCTCCGTTAGCTCAATACCGGATTCATCAGCGATGGCCCTGGCCACCGCTTCGTCCCATCGCCAGGCGTCCTCCAGGAAACCTTCATTGTTTCGTTCGGGTAGTGCCACGGATGCCCCCTACCAGCTGATAATACGTGAGAAACGGTCGGTGAGTTGGACCATGCCCCGGTAGTCTACCAGCGGTATGCCACCGCCAACGCCCCGGGCCTCGCAATCGGCGGCGAGCGCCTGGGTTGATTCCGGTAGTCGGATATTGTCGTCCACCAGGGCGAGCACGGCATTTTCGGTCAGCAGCAACAGGTCCCCCTCAGCCATACCCACGAAACAGGCGGTAAATCGGGGATGTCCCGGTGTCTTGTTGAGGATATGGAGCGTGGGCGTGTTCTCGGTCTGGTTGCTCATAACTGCACTACCTGAAGGAACTGCCGGTAGAAGGCTGTATCCGGGGTGACGGACACGGCCTCCGGGGTCGGCTCGTTGAGGTCGAAACGGGCCATGGCGGAGGCGTCGGCATAGAGCTCCGACACCCCGAACATCCTGGCCGCTCCCAGGTTGCGGCTCACGGTCTTCTGCCGGATCGCATCACCGTCCTGGCCAGGGCGCAGCCAGTTAACCCCTTCACCGCGAAACAGCAGAGCCACCGGTCGGTCAAAGGCAGCCAGGGAGAAAGCCATGTCCAGCGTCTCGCGGCCATGCCAGTCGCCGTAGGGTGCCCGGTCGATCACCATCAGCAGCGTATCGTCCATCTCAGACGCCTCCGTGAAAATAGATAACGCGATCGGATGAGGTCTGGGCCTCCACCCATTCCCCAAGGCCGGCGATAGAGAAGCCGCTGGCCAGGTTGGAGGCCGGCCGCTCATACCGGGAGGCTTCCTGCTCATCCAGCAGGCCCCGGCGCAAACAGGAGGCTATGCAGGCCACGGCAGGAATCCGGTGTTGCGCCAGCAGGGCCTGCCACTCGGCGGTCCAGTCGGTTTCGTCCGATGGCGGGGTATTCAGGGCGGATGAAAGGTACACCCCATCACCATAGAGGAACAGGCGGTCACAGGTATGGCCAGTGTCGAGCAGGGCCTGACAGAAGGCGAGCGCCGTTGCCGGGGCCTGGCTGCTATACGGGGCACCGGTCACGACCAGGGTATAGCCGGGTGCCTGGTGTTCCTCGGTGTGGGGCATGGTGTGTCTCCTGGGATCCATGGGCGTTATTGTGCCATAAAGCGGCTGGTAGCAGGATTTCGGCCGGGCTGACGAAAAAGGCCCCGCGTTGCGGGGCCCTTAAGCGTACGAATAATGGCGCCGGAGCGTTTATTCGTTGAATGCCCCAAGGAGGTGGAGCAGGGACACGAACAGGTTGTAGATGCTGAGGTACAACCCAACCGTCGCCATCACGTAGTTGGTTTCGCCGCCGTTCACGATACGACTGGTGTCGTACAGGATGAAGCCGGACATCAGCAGCACGATGGCCGCGCTCAGGGCGAGGCTGAACATGCTGATATCAACGCCAAACAGGCTGGCGACCAGGCCACCCAGCATGGCAGCGATCACCACAACCATGCCTGCGACCAGGAAGCTGCGCATGAAGGAGAAGTCCTTCTTGGTGGTCAGCACGTAGCCGGACAGGGCAAAGAACACCAGGGCCGTGCCGCCCAGGGCCTGCATCACGACGGTGCCGCCATTGGACATGGCCAGGTAGTGGGACAGTAGCGGCCCAAGAGAAATGCCCAGCAGACCGGTAAAGGCGAATACCACACCGATGCCGGCGGGGCTGTTGGCGGTACGGGGAAGTACCAGCCAGATCAGCGCCAGGGCGCCGAGGGAGCACATCAGGCCGATGCCATGGCTCAGGTTGAGCGCCATGGCCACGCCCGCCATGACCGCACTGAATACAAGCGTCATGGCCAGCAGCATGTAGGTGTTACGTAGCACCTTCATGGCATCGGTGCTGATTCCGGTACCAGCACCGGCACGGGTGGCCGCGTAGGTACCCTGATTCTGGTTGACGTTAAAACGCCTGTTATCCATGTTCATCTCCGTCATCTGATCGATCGGTGTTACATCCGTACCGCCATAGTAATGGTCGGTGCTTAACTTTCAATCCTCAACATTATGCCATTGAGACATTTCACAGCGGAAATGGTTTCATGACATCTGCCTGATTTTTGTGAGTTGTCGTCTGTCCTCATTTTCAAACTGATAATGGGGGCAGGCGGCCAGTTTATCAATAGGTCAGACCACCAGGGTGGGGCACCTGGCCATGCTGGCCACCCGCTGGGAGACACTGCCCAGTATCATGCCATCCTTGTCGCTATGGGTACCACGGGAACCCACCACAATCAGGTCCACATCATGCTGTTTGGCAAACTTGACGATGGTCTTGGATGGCCTGCCGCCCTTGACGAAGCCGCGGACGCTCGGCGCGCCCGCCTGTATGGCATACTGCTTGGCATACTCAACCACATCCCTGGCGTACTCGGACAGGGCCTCATCCGGAATCTGAAGCTCCTGCGGGCGCACCATGGACAGTGACGCCTCAAACAGGCTGTGGTGTTTGTAGACGCAGATCAGGTACAGCTCGGCGCCGGTCAGTTTCTGGAACTCCACCGCCTTCTCAACCGCATCCAGTGCCGGCTTGGAGCCGTCCACGGCTACCAGGATTCGTCGAAACATGATCACCTCCTCAGCGCAAACCAGCGCTTTTTGATCAGCGGAATGCCACGTCCCGTAGGAACAGCGCGATTTGCGGGAAGGCAATGATCAGGCCTGCCGCCGCTATGAGCATGATGACAAACGGTGGCGTCCCTCGGATAACTTCCCAGTAGGGGCGTTTGAAAATCGCGATGGCCGTGAAAATATCGCAGCCGAAAGGCGGTGTGGCGGAGCCAATAGCCACCTGCAGCGTTATCAGCACACCCACCAGTACCGGGTCGAGCCCGGTGGCCTGGATGGCCGGTGCGAAGATGGGCGTCAGCACCAGGATCACCACGATAGGATCCACAAACATACAGGCAATAAAGAACGACACGCAGATTGCGATCAGTACGCCCACGGGACCGGCTTCGTTGACACCAACCGCTGCCAGAATGGCCTGTGGAATCTGGGCGAACGAGATGATATAGGAGAAGCCGTTACCGGCGGCCACCAGGATAAAGACCACGGCGGTAATCAGGCCGGTGGACTTGGCGATGCGGTAGATATCGATGGTCTTGAGAGAGCGGAAGATCACGAATTCCAATAGCAGGGCGTAGAGCACACAGACCGCTGCCGCCTCGGTGGGACTGAAGATACCGCCATAGATACCACCCACGATAATCACCGGGAAGAACAGTGGCCAGAGGGCCTCCCGTACGGAGCGGGCCCTGTCGCCCCAGCTTGACTTATCTTCAGTGGGCACCTTGTTGCGGATGGCATAGAACAGACAGTAGGCAGAGAACATCACAAGGATCATGATGCCCGGGCCGATACCGGCAATGAACAGTTCGGCAATGGAGGTTTCTGAAATAACCCCGTAAATAATCATGCCGATACTCGGGGGGATCAGGAACGCAATATCACTGGCGTTGATGATCAGGGCCAGTGTAAAGGAGTCCGAGTAGCCGGCCTTGAGCATCTTGGGTCGCAGGGGCGAGCCGATGGCCACCACGGTGGCCTGGGTGGAGCCGGAGACAGCGCCGAACAGGGTGCAGGAGGTTGCCGTGCTGATGGCCAGGCCGCCTTTCACATGACCAATGAAGGACATGACCATGGCGATCAGCCGGTCCGCCGAGTGGCCGCGGGTCATGATGTCC
The DNA here is from genome assembly GCF_045449695.1 of Marinobacter shunpengi. NCBI lineage: Bacteria > Pseudomonadati > Pseudomonadota > Gammaproteobacteria > Pseudomonadales > Marinobacteraceae > Marinobacter > Marinobacter shunpengi. The sequence goes on along the minus strand of NZ_JBJJKZ010000012.1, from coordinate 218,503 downwards.
GCCGCCAGGATAAACATGGGTACGGCGATCAGGGAGGCAGGCCGGATGCCGCCCATCATCTGCTGGACCAGGGTGGTCATCTGGCCAAAACCATTGAACATTTCGTAGAAGCCGACCAGTGCCGCGGTCAGCAGGGGAATCATCATCGGGAAGCCCAGCAGGAGCAGCACGATCATGATCACCAGTAGTAACGTTGCCATGTGTGATTCCTTTTTTCTTGCTCTTGCGGTGGTCAGACTTCGGTTTCAGTATCGGCGTAGCCGTCGAGCACCGACGTCGACAGGTAGACGTCCTTGGACACAAGGTTCTTGATGGCGGTCAGAACGTACTGCACGCCCGTGATGGCAAAGCCTATGGGAACCCATACATAGATGATCCAGATGGGGATCCCAAGGGCAGGCAGGACGCGACCACGGTCATACAGGTTAAGGATGTACTCCACCGAGTAGTAGCAGAGAAAGAACATCACCATGGAGGTAAACAGGGCGATGACAATCATCAGGATCTTGCGGCCCTTGGCGGGCAATGTGTCGTAGATGGCCGACATACGTATGTGACGCCCGTGGCGGGCGGCATAACCGAGGCCGGCAAAGGTAATCAGTATGATCAGGATGCGGTTGATCTCACCGGAGAAAAACAACCCCTCTCCGAAGGCAAACCGGGCAACGACGTTGATACAGGTATTAAGGGCCATCAATAGCACCCCGATGGCGAGCATCACGGCCTCTATCTTGGCTATTATCAGGTCGACAACGCCCAGTGGGCCAGGCAGGCCGGATTTGTAGCCTTCCGCTTCGTCCGGTTCAGTGGCTGAATTGGTCATGGTGAGAACTCCGTTTTAAATCCAGAAGAAAAGCCAGCCCCGGGGCACTACCCCGGGGCGGCTCAAGGATCAGTTGCTCTGGACCTCTTCCAGGTCTTCCTTGAATTGCTCAAGCAGTTCCTTGCCTCTTTCGCCGGTCATTTCGATAAAGGTTTCCTCTACCTGCGGCGCACGCTTGCGGAAGGCTTCGATCTGCTCGTCGTTCAGTTTGGTGACGGTCACGTCATCGCTGGCTTCCTGGATCTTCGCAAGGGATTCGTCCGCCAGACCGTCGATATGAGTGATGATCTTGTCGAACGCATAGTCCGCTGCTTCCTGAACCAGTTTCTGGTCTTCCTCGGACAGGCCCTCATAGAAATCCTGGTTGGCCATGATGGCGGTGGTGAACCAGCCGTGACCGGTAAAGATCAGGTTGGGGGATACTTCATACAGGCCGCCGGACTCAATCCAGAAGATGGGGTTCTCCTGACCGTCGATCATATTGGTCTGCAGGGCGCCGTACACCTCACCCCAGGGCAACGGTGTCGGGGTGGCACCGAACGCCTCGTAGGTGGCCGACAGCAGCGGGTTGGTCATGACGCGGATCTTCTTGTTCTGCAGATCTTCGGGTGACGTGGCCTGCTCGTCCAGGGTGATGACCATCTCCCCTTCGGGGTACATCTTCAGCAGTTCCAGGCCCTGTTCCGAATAGAGCTCGGGAAAGTCCTCGTTGATGGCCTCACTGGTGCGGAAGAACTCAACAACGGTCTCCATGTCCGTGGGCATCAGATACGGAATGAAGAAGATCTGCGCTTCGGGAATCAGCGAACCGGTAAACCCGGGGGACTGGTTGACGAACTGCAGGATGCCGTTCTGGGTCTGCTCCATGATGTCGTCAGACTCACCCAGCTGTCCGAACTCGAAGATCTGGATGGTGTGATCGGAATTCTCTTCGACATAATCCTTGAAGTGTTCGGCGTAAACGTCCTGAACGTCTCCGTCGTATTCTTCGTGGGCATAACGCCAGGTTGCGGCGTTAGCGACACTGGTGGCGGCGATGGCCGTTGCCAGGGTCAGGGAGGATGCTCCTACGACTTTTCGAAACATTGTGCTCTTGTTCATGCCTTTCTTCTCCATCGTCCTCAAGAGGCACGGCTGGGGTATGACCGGCTTTATTATTGTATTAAGTGGGCCTGGATATCGGGCGCGAGAAACCCGAAGCCAGCCGTGGCAGTTTTGATTAACGCCTATTTAGACTGGCAAAACATTGATAATAAGGCAAGAAAACCACTGCAAAGGAAACGCAACTAATTGCTGTTTTGTGCTTGAATGGGCGGTTCTCAGGGGCCGTTATGGCATACCCTTGACGTTGCCGGAATGCCGTTATGGCAGCTTTCGGGGCGATGCGGCCTGGATGGTTCGGCGACAGTCTTCAGAGTGGGAGGAACGTTTGTGACGAGGTGGATTGCGATACTCTGTACCGGTTTTTTCCTGTCGGTGGCAGTGAATGCCCAGGCGCTGACAGGGGATACGGTGAGCCGTTTTATTGCTTCCATGGAGGAGCTGCAGACGGACGAGTCCTTCTCCGGCCAGTTTATGGAAGCCTGGGAAGCGAGCCGGGAGGCACAGGATGATCCACGGTCACTGCTGTTGTCGGATGCGGTCGCGTTCATGGAGGGCTCGGAAGGTTATGCCACCCTGCAAGCGGTGGTGAAAGAGCACGGTTTTGACAGCCCCCAGGCCTGGGGGCGGGCAGGGGACCGGGCCCTGTTGGCACTGACGCGGCTGGATATGGCGGACAGCATCTCCGAGATGCAGGAACGACTGGTCGGTATGCGTCGGGAGGTGAACAATAGCACCCAGTTCTCCGATGAACAGAAACAGCAGATGCGGGCCATGATTGAAAGGACCGCCAGGATGCTTGAGCGCATGGAGCAGGTGCCTTCGTCGGACCTGGAAGCCGTCGAGCCACACCGTTCCGAACTGAAGCGGGTGCTGGAATACGATCTGGGGAACTGAGTTGCTGTTAGGTGTTCGAGGGAAGCGTTAAAAAAGAAGGAAAGAAAAATGGCGGTGGGCCAGGGATTCGAACCCCGGGAAGGCTACTAACCTTCGGCGGTTTTCAAGACCGCTGCATTCAGCCACTCTGCCAGCCCACCGTTTATCCATATTGTCACTGCCATTGCGACAGCGACGTGCATGATACCGGAATGTTCTGATGTGTCAACGCCCGGCCATAACGGCATTTTCCGCTTCCCGTGGACGCTTTGACCGTTGGTTGGGCGCCCTGTATCCGGGGGGCTGAGTCGATTTGCGCCATTGGCTCAGCCCGTCCAGCGGCAGTGCAGCGTGCCGTCGTTCCGCCATTGGCTGGTTGCCAGCAGCCGTTCGAACAGCATCCGCCCGGACTGGCAGTCGGCAACGTCCGACCACTGGAATTCGATCTGCTCCCCTGGACGTTTCTGGGCCAGCCTGCCGCAATCCAGTGCCGGAATAATCCCCGGTACCGGATAACCGCCAATGGTCTGGCGATCGTTGAGCAACACCATCGGCTTGCCGTCCCCGGGGATCTGAATGGTGCCACGGCAGACCCCACGGGAGGTGATGCCCCCCGGGGATTCCAGGGCGGGGCCCTCCAGCCGGTAGCCCATACGGTCGGACTGCTGGCCGATGGTGTACCACCCGTGGATGAAGCGGGCCAGGTCGGTGTGGGAAAAGGCGTCCCGTTCAGGGCCCGGCATCACCCGCAGTGGAGCATCGGCGGTCAGGTTCGGCCTCAGGTTGGCGGGCACCTCCCGTGCCCGGTAGTGTTCGGGGGCGGTGATGGGGCCTGACGCCATTACCGGCAGGTCGGCGCCGTCCTCCAGCAGACCCAGTCTCGCCAGGCCCTCCCGGGCAACGGCGGAGCGGCTGCCACAGAAAATGCGGGTCTGCCAGCCTCCGGCAACCGCGAGATAGGTGAGCAGGCCCGACCGTGGCCTGTCCAGCCGGAGCCGGTCCCCGGGCGCCATGGTAAAGGCCCGCCAGTGGCCCACTGGCTGGTCGTTGATCGTCGGCCCGCAGTCGGCGCCGGTGATTGCCAGCAGTAATGGCTGACGGGCGGTGGCGGTGAATCCGCCAAAGGTGATTTCCAGGCAGGCCGCATTGGGCGGGTTGTCCAGCAGGTGGTTGGCCCAGCGGTAGGAGGCCAGGTCGGCGGCCCCGCCGGGCGACAGTCCCTGGTGCTGATAGCCATGGCGCCCCAGGTCCTGGACCGTGGTTCGTGGCCCGGCGTGATCGATACTCAGGCCTGTCATGGCGTCGAATCCTCCCTGAAGGGGGTGTCGTCCCCGCCCAGGGACAGGAAGGTCTCCCGATCGACGGGCCGGAAGCGCACAGAGTCTCCCACGGTCAACAGGGCCAGGTCTTCCTCACTGAACAGTTGGGTGGGGCAACGGCCAATCAGCCGCCAGCCTCCGGGGGACGATGACGGATAGACTGCGGTTTGCCGGTTGGCGATGCCGACGCTGCCGGCGGGTACTTTCACCCGCGGTCGTTCCAGCCTGGGTTGCGCGATCCCGGGGTCTACCAGGCCCATAAACCCGAACCCCGGACTGAAGCCCAGCGCGTAGACCTGGTAGGTGCCGGCCGTGTGGCGTTCGATGACCTGGTCCACGGTCAGCTCACAGGCGCTGGCAAGGGCTTCCAGGTCGGGGCCCACCGACGGGTGGTACCAGACCGGCAATTCGATGTCCCGGCCACTGGTGGCCTCCGGTTTCGCTGGCAAGGTGTCGGGAATCGAGCGCAGGAGGTGGATCATCCGCCGGAAGTCGGCCAGCCCCGGATCGTAGTAGACCGTAATGGAGGTATAGGACGGAACCAGATCGGTGAGCATATCGCCCAGCCTGGTTCCTATGGCGTCACACCAGACCCGGATGACGGCGGTCAGTGCGGGATCAATGGTGTCGCCGAAGGAAACCAGTACCGCATCCTCTGAGATCGCCTGGATCGCTGGAACCGGGCCGGTCACCATGGGTCAGATGTCGGTGCTGGCCCGGTGAAGGGCCTTGCGGATGGCCCGGGTGGCGGCCAGGGCATGGACGTTGTCACCGTGCACGCAAAGGCTGTCGGCCTTCAGGTTCAGCCACTGTCCGGTGAGGCTGTGAAGGCCGCCGTTGCTGGCCAGGGTCATGGCCTGGGCCAGGATCGTGTCCGGATCCTCGTGGACCGCGCCGGGCTGCTTGCGGGAAACCAGTCTGCCGTTATCGTCATAGGCCCGGTCGGCGAAGGCCTCGAAGATCAGGGGCAGGCCCACCTGCTCCGCCAGGGCCCGGTGGTCAGCAGCGTGCACGGACACCGGCATCATCAGGGGCAGCCCGTCCTGATAGGCGGCAACCGCCTCCATCACGGCCCGTAAGGTGTCCTGGTCTTTCATCATGTCATTGTTGAGGGCGCCATGGGGCTTGATATACTCGACCCGGCCTCCCTCGGCGCGACAGATCCCCTCCAAGGCGCCCACCTGGTACCAGATCAGGTGGCGGATCTCCTCGGCGGAGTGGGGGATGGAGCGACGGCCGAAGCCCACCAGGTCATGGTAAGAGGGGTGGGCGCCGATCTGGACGTTGTGGGAGAGGGCCAGGCGAACGGTACGGGCCATGATGGAGGGATCGGACGCGTGGAAGCCGCAGGCGATGTTGGCCATGTCGATGTAGGGCATGACCTCCTCATCCTGGCCCATGGTCCAGGCGCCAAAGCTTTCGCCCAGGTCGCAGTTCAGTTTCATGGCGACAGTCCCTTCCTCTTATGGGAGATTCCAGTTCCAGTTTACCACCCGAGCTGTTTCCTGACTGCCTCCGCACGTTGCTGGCGGGCATCCAGTTCGTCCGGGTCATTGGCTGGAGGTTCCCAGCCCTCCAGGTTGTTTTCGATCAACTGGACCAGGGCATCGATATGTCCCTCGGTGGCATTGAGGGCGGGAATGTACTCGAAGGCCTTGCCGCCGGCCTTCATGAAATACTCCCGGTTCTCCTCGTTGATTTCCTCGATGGTCTCCAGGCAATCGGCGGAGAAGCCGGGGCAGAATACGTCCACGGACCCCACGCCCCGGGACGGCAGGGATTTCATGGTTTCGTCGGTGTAGGGTTTCAGCCATTCCTCCCGGCCGAACCTGGACTGGAAAGTGGTCATGTAGTCATCGGCGGAGAGTCCCAGCCTTTCCGCCAGCAAGCGGGAGGTCTTGTGACACTCGCAATGGTAGGGATCCCCCCGGTCCAGGTACTTCCGGGGAATACCGTGGTACGAGAGGATCAGTCGGTCCTGACGACCATGCTGGCGCCAGTGCTCCTCGATATGTCGGGCCATGGCTTCGATGTAGGGGGGGAAGTCATGGTAGTGGCTGACAAACCGGAAGTCCGGCAACCAGCGCCGCCGGGTGAAATCCGCCGCAATGGCATCGAAGGTGGACGCCGATGTGGATGCCGAGTACTGGGGGTAGAGCGGCAACACCAGCAGCTTGCGGACCCCCTGCTGCTGCATCTGGTCCAGCACGCTGGCAATGGAGGGATTGCCGTAGCGCATGGCAAAGCCCACCACCAGGTTGTCCCCGTACTTCTTCTGCAGGGCGGCGCGGATACCTTCGCACTGGTTGGCGGTGTGAACCAGCAGGGGAGAGCCCTCCGGCTGCCAGACCGAGCGGTAGGCCGCCGCGGAACGCGCTGGCCGGATGCGGAGGATGACACCGTGCAGGATCAGCCACCACAGCGGCCGGGGTGCTTCCACTACCCGTGGGTCCCACAGGAACTCGCCCAGGTATCGGCGAAGGGCACTGGTGGTGGGGGCGTCGGGTGTGCCCAGGTTGGTGACGAGTATACCCAGCCGTGAGGGCTGGTTGTGGCGGAATTCTTCCTCACCCTTGAAGCTCATGGGGCTGGTGGTCCTCGGCAAACGTGTTGGTCGGTTCAGGGCATGACAGCGCCCGGTTATACGGCGCGTCGGCAGGCCGGGATCAGTTCTGGTGGGTCTCGGCCTGTTGCTGTAGTCGCGGAATCAGGCCCCGCAGGTCGTAACCGGCCTGGCCGGCCCGCTGGATGATCGGCTCAAGGGGCATATGGCGGGCGGAACTCAGGGCCCAGAGCACGCTGCAGCGGGTACCGGAGCGACAGAAGGCCAGCACCGGCTTCTCGGCCTGCTCGAACATGGGGGCGAAGGCATCCACGTCCTCGTCCAGGATATTGCCGGACTCCACGGGCAGGTAGACCCAGGTGATGCCGTGATCACGGGCGGCCTGTTCCAGTTCCGCCATGGCGGGCTGGCCGGGTTCCTCGTGATCCGGACGGTTGGCCACCAGGGTGCGGAACCCAAGCCGGGCGATGTTGGCCACGTCGTCCGGGCTTATCTGCGGCGCGACGGAAATGGAGTCATCAATCTTGCGTATATTCACGGGCACTCGTCTCCTGGTTGATACCGGTGACAGGACCAACGGTCACTGGGCTTGACTGTGACAGGAATTCTACAGAAAACCATGGGGCAGCACAGCCAGCGGCGCCGCTAATAGTGCCTATCGAAGTGATTGGTCAGGGCTTTCATACCATGTCAGACAAAAAAAGGCCCGGCTCAAAGGCCGGGCAGAGGCGTGCGAGTAGTATCCATGAAAGACTTCCAGACAAACCGACATCAGCAGGGATGCCGGTCAGTTTCAGTATTGACGATATTTTGAACAGTTCAAGGAAAGACTTGGCTACTTTCAAACTGTTTTTGAATATAAATAGCACTCTTATAGTTAAACTGTATGGCGCCACTGGCACCGGCATGGTCACTGATTTGTGCGGAGGGATGTAATACACTAATCCAATTGGATTCACTCTGAAGGAAGTCGTGTTTATGACCGACCGCAAACGTCCCTCCCGGGAACCCCGGACATCGGCCCCGAGGACCGATGAAGACCCGCAACTGGCCGGACGCATCCGTGACTCGGCGCGGCAGATCTGGCTGGCGGGCCTGGGCGCCTATACCAAGGCGGAAGAGGATGCCGGCCGGTTCTTCGAGCGACTGGTGAATGAAGGCGAGGAACTGGAGAGCAGGACCCGTGGCCTGGTGGAACGCCAGGTGAAGGCGGTGGAACACCGGGTGGAGGATGCCCGTGACCGGGCCACCGGCACCTGGGACCGCCTGGAAACCCTGTTCGATGAGCGTGTGGCCGGTGCCCTCCGGCGCCTGGGCATTCCCCGCCGGGAGGATATCGAAGCCCTGGAGCAGCGGGTGGCGGAGCTGGAGCAGGAACTGTCCGAAATCAGGAATGCTGGCGGCAAGGATGCTGCTCCTCTGCGTGGAAGCCTGGGGGCCAGGGACGAGGAAGAATAGGCTCCGCTCAGTCCCGCCGGTAGTCTCCGGCCAGCAGCCGTAACTCGTCGGCTGTCTCCTTGTTCAGGTAGGGCATGAGCAGGTAGAACACCTGGTAGACGCCCCGGGCGGGATCCATCCCATTACGATTGCCCAGTTGCTTCAGGCTGTCGAAGCTTTCCCAGTAGCACACAGTGAGGGTCAGTTGCTCGCACAGGGCATCCCGGGCATCCCGTTCTATGGACATCAGCCCCTGCCGGCTCAGGCTCTCACACAGGATGTGGAACCCCTTTTCCTTGCGTTGCAGTATCCGGCGGAAGGCCTTCTTCAGCTCCGGGTAGCGGGACAGGATGTTGACCAGGTCGTGGTACAGGAAGCGGTAGTGTTCCAGGGTCTCGAACAGCAGGTGCAGGAAGAAACCGAGCTGGTCCAGCCCCACGTCCACATCCGGCGGAATCGCCAGCAGGTCATCCATGGCCGCGCGGTAATGGCTGAACAGCTCGTCGACGATATCCGACTTGCTGCGGAAGTGGTAATAGAGGTTGCCGGGGCTGATATCCAGCTCATCGGAAATCAGCAGGGTGGTGACGTTGGGCTCGCCCAGCTCGTTGAACAGGGTCAGGCTGGTGGACAATATCCGGTCACGGGTCTTTACCTTCACCGCCGTCTCCCTGGCCCTCGGGTTCTAGAGATCAAAGCACGCCCAGACCGGGCAATGATCCGATGGTCTTTCCATGCCCCGTATCTCGTAGCTGACGCCGGCAGAGCTGGCTCTGGGCAGTAACCACTCGCTGGCCATGATCAGGTCAATACGCAGGCCGCGCCTGGGATCACGCTCGAAACCGCGGCTGCGGTAGTCAAACCAGCTGAAGGTGTTGTCCTCGTCCGGATGCAGGTGACGGAACACATCCGTGAGCCCACGACTCTCCACTTCCGACATCCAGCCACGTTCCTCCGGCAGGAAACTGCATTTGCCGGTACGCAACCAGCGCTTGGCGTTATCGGCGCCGATGCCAATGTCCAGGTCCGTGGGGGAGATGTTCATGTCACCGATAACCAGCAGGTGCTCGCCCCTTGCCTTGAGCTCATCCACCAGTCGCATCAGGTCGTGATAGAACTTCTCCTTGGCGGGGAACTTGACCGGATGATCACGGCTTTCGCCCTGGGGGAAGTAGCCATTGATCACCGTCAGGGGCTCGCCGTTTACCGTGAAGCGCCCGCGAATCAGGCGTCGCTGGGCGTCCCCGTTGTCCCAGGGATAGCCCTTGTGGACCTCTTCCGGTTCCTGCTTCGAGAGCAGGGCAACGCCATAGTGGGTCTTCTGGCCGTGGAAATGGACGTGGTAGCCCATGGCTTCCACCTCGGCGACGGGAAACTGGTCATCATTCACCTTGGTTTCCTGCAAGCCGATAATGTCCGGGCTGAACTGGTCGACAACCGCCTGTAGCTGATGCAGTCGTGTTCGTATGCTATTGACGTTAAAGGAAACGACTTTCATGGATTCGGTTCTGCCATTCGTGGGGAGTGCTCGCGCAAGTCTACCATAGCCACGACAATCGCCAAGGTGGCGGTCAGGATCGGGGCAGCAGGGCGCAGCCGGGGCGGGTGGTGGCCTGGTACTGTATCGATACCCGGTAGTTTTCGTCCTGGTTGCGTCGGATATTGCCCAGACCCTGGTAGTGGGTGAGCAGGCCGTCGTCCCCGTAGCCCAGGCGGATGGGATCCACGGCCAACCGCATGATCAGGCCTTCCGGGCGGATGCGGAAGCTGTGGTGGGCGCCGTTGATGGCTTCCGGTGCCGGTTCGACGACGAAATCATAAGCCTCGCCCCGGGTAGGCGCCAGGAACCGGAAAGTCACCGAATCGCCGGTGGTGAGGGTGGTCCAGTTGGCGCGGATGAAATGGTCGAACCCGGCATCGATCACCAGATCGGGGCCCGGATTCAGGGTCCAGCTTCCGCCTTCCTCCCCTTCAATAGACCAGTCTATGGCAAGGGTGTCGCCCTTCCGGACTATGTTGAGACGTTCGCCAAACGAGGGCTGGCGGAAGTCCACATCCGGGGTCTGCAGGCTGTTCGGGTAGGTCAGGGCCTTGGTGGCGAATGCCTTGTCGTCCTCGGGGCGGACATAGCGGACATCCTGCCGGTCCGGCTGCCACCACCCATCCGTGCAGGTGCCGGAAACCTCATGGAATTCCTGATAGATGACCCGGTTACTGTCAGGGGCCGTTGCCGTGCCCTTGAAGGCCAGGCCGGGGGCTTCGTCCGCCAGGGAATGGGTGGTGGCTATCATCACCGCCAGGGCACCGGCGGCTGCAAGAATACGCTTCATATCAGTGTCTCCCTGAAGTACCGCCGCTGGATAGACATCAACAGCGGGAAGATGACACCCCAGCCCAGTGCGAGGACCGCCAGGGTCAGGCCCGGGTCCGGCATGTCAACGGCGCCCAGGCGGCTGGCGGCGTAGTAGGCCATTGGGCCGGCAACCGGCGCGAATATTAGTGGCAACCAGGTCCGCTGGTGCATCCAGGCCAGGGAGTGGGCCAGGGTGGTCATGAACATGGCCCAGATGGCTACGAGCCAGAGCGGCGTCCAGGCGCTGCCGGCACTGTCCTGGAGGATGCCGGTGCGGAACCAGAGCCCGTCGAGCAGTGAGCCCAGGACCACCCCCAGCAGGATAAAGCGTCCCTCGGCCCGGGCATGGTCGCTCACCACCGCCAGGTGGAAGGCTACGATGGCCACGGCAATGGCCACTGCCCAGGGGTTGGTGAGGATCACGCCCGCCAACCAGCCCGCCTGGAACAGGAGGAAATTGACGAGCTTGAACGCGGTGTCACGGGACATACCGGTCAGGCGCGGCCCGGGTCCGCCAGCAGGTGGGGGCGTTTGTTCTCCGGCTTGGCCAGCAGCAGCTGGTTGACGCCGATAGCCCGCTCGTCAAAGCCGGCCTCGCAATAGGCAAAGTAGAACCGCCAGAGTCGACGGAAGGACTCGTCGTAACCCAGTTCGTCCAGGGTGTCGGTTTGTGCCAGGAACCGGTCCCGCCAATCCCGGAGCGTGCGGGCATAGTGGAAACCGAAGTCCTCGGCGTGGGTCATGACCAGGTCGGTTTCCCGGCGCATGGCATCCAGGATGGCGCCGAAGGACGGGATGAAGCTGCCGGGGAAGATATAGCGCTGGATAAAATCCACATTCCTGAGGGCCCGCCGATAACGCTGCTCGGGCATGGTAATGGCCTGCACCAGGGCCAGTCCGTCCGGTTTCAGCAGACGGCTGATCTGACCCAGGTAGCTGTCGAGGAACTGGGGGCCCACCGCCTCGATCATCTCGATGGACACCAGTTTGTCGAACTGGCCCTCAAGGTCCCGGTAATCGTCGAACAGCAGGGTGATCCGCTCCTCCAGGCCTTCCCGGGCGACGTTTTCCCGGGCCAGGGCGAGTTGTTCGCTGGAGATTGTGGTAGTGGTGACATGGCAGCCATAGTGTTTGGCGGCGTGGATGGCGAAACCGCCCCAGCCGGTGCCGATCTCGATCACCCGATCTCCGGGTTTCAGGTCCAGCTTGCGGCAGATCAGGTCCAGCTTGTAGGTGGCGGCCTCGTTCAGGAAGGCCTCCTCGCGGGGATAGACCGCCGAGGAGTACATCATGGTCGGGTCCAGGAACAGCCGGAACAGGTCGTTGCCCAGGTCGTAGTGGGCGGAAATGTTCTTGCGGGACCCCTCCCGGGTATTGCGGTTAAGCCAGTGCAGCGCCTTCAGGGCTGGTTTGCTGAGCCAACTGAACCGATCCTCGAAGGCATTCATGCGATCCACGTTTCGGGTGAAGAACCGGAGCAGGGCGGTCAGGTCCGGGGTGCTCCAGTCGCCGGCAACGAATGCCTCGGCGGCACCTACGCCGCCACCGGTGAGCAGGTCCCGCCAGACCGAGTGGTCATGCACATCAAGGCGGGCCACCGGCCAGCGTCGGTCGCCGTCCCCAAGCACCTGCTCCTGTTGCCCCGGTTCCCGGATCACCAGCTCACCGGAACCCAGTTGCCGGAGCTGACCCAGAACCAGGTGACGGGCAAGGCGGCTGATGACCGGCGGTCTTGCCTCGACGGTGTCCGGGGAAATCTTGTCTATGTTCTCCATGAACTGATCCTCGTGGAACCTGAATCTTTCGAACTCTTGGCCGTTGCTTCCCTTCCACGATCCTCCCGGCCCTGGCCCCGGTGGGGGTGATCCCCCGGGAGCTTGTCCGGATGGGTATGGAAGGGGACGCCCTTGAGCCGGAGCCTGAGGGCATGCCAGTAGATGCCGGCGATCACCCTGAAGGACTCCAGGGGAAACTGCCTCAGGCTTCGGTGGATACTTTTACGAGTGACCGGGGTGCGTTGGACCACCAGGGTGGCGTCGAAAACCCGTTGACGGGTGTCGTCTTTGCCGGAAGGCCGGTTAACGTTCATGTGGATACGCAACTCTGGGCCCCGGAAGCTGAAGGTCCACCGGTAGTCCTGGTCCATGGGGTTGAACGGGGAGACATGGAAACGCTTGGCGAAATTCGCCTTGATGGTGCGCCAACCCTGGTTCGTGGTGGTGACATCCGCCACCTCCAGGCAGTAGACATGCCGCTGGTGCCAGGGGGTGTTGGTGATCTGGGCCAGGATCACCGCCGGTACGGCCCCTTCCGACGGGGTGTCCCCGGCCCGGTAGCAGAAGTAGAAACTGACCGGGTTGAACACGTACCCGAAATACCGGGGGTGGGTGATCAACTCCACGGGGCCGTCCGGCCGCCAGCCGGTGGCCCCCTCGACACGGTCAGCCACTGCCTGGCGCAGGTCGGGATGGCCCGGGTCCAGGTAATCCCCCCGCCGGAGGGACATCCAGTTGAAGCGTCCCACCGATACCAGCGGGCTGACGTCTCCAAAACGGGACCACTCGTCCAGGTCCAGGGCCAGCATGCCTGTGTGGTAACGGAACTCGTGCCCCACCGGCGAGTGGCGGCGATGGCGAACGGTGCCGCTCAGCCAACTGCTGGCGTAGTGCCCCGGTGTTTTCACAGGGAGACTCCAAAAGCGGATGTCACCCGCAGGGCGCTCTGCACGCCATCTTCATGGAAACCGTTGAACCAGTAGGCGCCGCAGAAGTGGGTGCGGTTGCGGTTACCGATCTCGTGGTAACGCTGCTGGGCCGCGACGCCGTCCAGGGAAAACACCGGATGGGCGTAGGTGTAGCGCTCGATGATGCGGTTTTCATCAATGTCACGGCTACGGTTCAGGGTCACACAGAAGGTTTCCGGTGCCTCATGGAAGTTCTGAAGGATATTCATGTTGTAGGTCACCGACACCGGCTGGTCCCCCCGCTCAGGCAGGTAGTAGTTCCAGGCGGCCCAGGCCCGGCGGTTTGAGGGCAGCAGGGTGGCGTCGGTATGCAACACCACATCATTGTTCTGGTACGGGATGGCCGACAGGATCTCAGTCTCTGCCGCTGAGGCATCCCCCAGTAGGGCCAGGGCCTGGTCGCTGTGACAGGCCAGGATCACCTGGTCAAAGCGCTGATTCTCGCCCTTCACCCGGACGGTCACGCCGTCATCATCCCGGTCAATGCGCTCCACGGGGCTATCCAGGTGTGTCCGCTCGCCCAGCCGGTCCATCATGCGATCGATATAGCGGGCGGAACCGCCGGAAATCACCCGCCACTGGGGACGGTCGTCCACCGACAGCATGCCGTGGTTATTGAAGAACTGCAGGAAGAAGCGTACCGGGAACCGTGTCAGCACCATCTCCGGGGCGGACCAGATGGCAGCCCCCATGGGCACGATGTAGTGATCCCGGAAATAGCGGGAGAAGCCGTGGCGGTCCAGGTAATGGCCCAGGGTTTCTGTGTCGTCCAGTGAGTCCGTCTGCAGGTCGGCCCGGGTCTGGCGGTTGAAGCGCAGGATTTCCCGGATCATCCGCAGAAAGGGCGGATTGACCAGATTACGGCGCTGGGCGAACAGGGTGTTGAGGCTGGTGCCGTTGTACTGCAGCCCGATGGTGGGTGCATTGACGCTGAAGCTCATGTCGCTGTCTTCATAGGCCACCCCGAGCCGGTCCATCAGCCTGATAAAACCGGGGTACGTCCAGTCATTGAAGACGATAAACCCCGTGTTGACCGGCCAGGTCCGGCCGCCAGCGGTTACGGGGCGGGTGTTGGTGTGGCCGCCGGCCTGTCTGCCAGACTCGAACAGGTGTACGTCGTGGTGCTCCGCCAGCAACCAGGCGGCTGTCAGCCCTGAAACGCCGGCGCCGATAACGGCAATACGCTGGGATATCTGGGTCATGTCTGTTGTTGGTTCCCGGAAGTGTCGCGTGCCATGGCCGCGGCCATGCGGTCAACCAGCGCCTGGGGCAGGTTGCCGAGCAGTCGCAGTGTCCACGTAAATTTACGTGGAAATTCAATGTTGCAGTGGCCTTTTTTAAGGCCGTTTATAATCCGCTTGGCGGCATTGTCCGCCGTGACAAGGAAGGGCATCGGAAAGTCGTTGCGGTCTGTCAGCGGCGTCTTCACGAATCCGGGTGACACCAGGAAGACGTCAATGCCTTCCCGGGCCAGATCCGCCCGCAGGGAATGTGCCAGATAGGCCAGAGCCGCCTTGGATGCGCCATAGCCTTCCGCCCGGGCGAACGGAAACCACCAGGCCGATGACCCGACGATGACCAGGGCCGCGGGCCTGCCGAGCCGCCGGGTCCGCCGGAGCCGGGGCAGGGCCTGTTCAATGCTGCGTACCGTACCCATGACGTTGGTTTCGATGTTGCGGCCAATCAGCTCGCTATCGAAGTGTTCAATATCCAGGTACTCGCAGGTGCCGGCGTTGAGGATGGCAATATCGACCGGCTCGCCGCTATCGAGTATCGAACCCACCCTGGCCAGCTCCCCGGCATCCGTGGTATCGGCAGGCGCGGTCCTGACCCGGTCGGCATCAAGCCTGGCCAGTTCGTCCAGGGCGGATTGGCGACGACCGGTGACCACCAGTGAATGTCCCTCCCGGATCAACTGACGGGCCAGGGCCTCGCCAATGCCCGAGGTGGCGCCGGTCAGCCACACGTTGGACGCTTTCCCGAGAAACCGGCTCATGACGCAAAGCTCCGGACCAGACGAACGGCGGAGCCCAGCAGGGGCAGGTTCTCGTAGAGCAGTTCACCGGCGTCAAAATAGTCCCGGTGGTAGCGCACCCGGCCTTCGGCAATGGTCAGCCGGCTGATGCCATGAACGGCCAGTTCGCGGCCACGGCGCAGCCTGGGGTGTTGCAGGTGCATGGTCCATTCAATGCAGGCCTGGTCACCGGACACCAGGGTATCGTCGAATTCGAACCGGCAGGCGGTAACATTGGTGTAGACCTTGTCTAAGTAGGCCTGTAGTTCCTCCAGCCCCTCCACGGAGGAAAACGGATCGACAAACCGGACCTGTTCGCTGTAGACCTCAGCCAGGCCGGTGACCCGACCGGCTGAGAGCGTATTGAACAGGCGCTGGAAGCGTTCCACCGTAACCGCAACAGACTCGTGCTGGCGGATATCGGTGGCGGCAGCGGATGAGGGGTGCCTGGTCATAGGATCCTCCGTTGCTGATCAAGGCGACGGGCTTCTTCCCGGACGCGCTCTGGCAGGGGCTTGAGCCCATGGATAATACCGGCTTTGGAGAGTAACCATAGCCCGTAGTAGGTCAGGTCGATTTCATACCAGCGAAAGCCCTGACGGGCCGACTGGGGGTAGCGGTGGTGGTTGTTGTGCCAGCCTTCGCCAAACGTTACCAGTGCCAGCCAGAAATTGTTGCGGCTGTCATCCGGAGTATCGAAACGGCGCGATCCCCAGACGTGGGACAGGGAATTGATGGACACCGTGGCGTGGAACAGCACCACCGTGGACACGAAGAAACCCCAGACCAGCAGTTGCAGGCCGTTGGTGCCAAGTCCCGGGGCCCAGGCAGCGAGCGCTTCACCAAGTCCGTAGATGGCTAAGGCACAGGCCGCCGGTACCAGGGCATCGAAACGGTTGATGAATCGCAGTTCCGGATAGCGCAGCCAGTCTTTCACCCGGCGCTCATCGGTGCGGAAGCCGGCATCGCAGGTAAACCAGCCGACATGGGACCACCAGAACCCGCCATGGTGGGGGGAGTGCAGGTCGTCCTCAAGGTCGGAGTGCTGATGATGGTGGCGATGGTGGGCGGCCCACCACAGGGGACCACGTTGGGCGGCGGAGGCTCCCAGCAGGGCAAACACAAACTGCCATCCACGGCTGGTGCGGAAAGTCTTGTGGGAGAAATAGCGGTGGTAGAAGCCGGTAATGGCGAACATGCGGATGGCGAAGAACGCCAGCGCGAACCCCAGGGCGAGGGCGCTGACACCCGTCAGGAAGGCCAGGAGGCAGGCTGCATGCAGGGCAATGAAAGGCAGTACCCGCACCAGGTTGAACTGTCGTGATGTCTGGTCGAGCTGATCCGAACCGGCTTCGGAATCGAACCATCTCAGGATGTTATTGAGCCAGGAATGCACTCTGGTCATGCTGTTACAACCTTGTCCGGTACATTGATACGATGGCAGCGAATGCTGCGCCCTTAACTACGTTGGTTACCAACGTTCTGGATGTTCAGGAAACCATGTTTGATTCCCACAAGACCCAATCCGTAATACGTCGTGTCGCGATTGTTGGTTCAGGGCTCGCCGGTCTGGTCACTGCAACCAGGCTTCGTGCCGCTGGTGTCGAGGTGACACTGTTCGAAAAGAGTCGTGGCCCCGGTGGCCGCATGGCCGCCAAGCGATTGCCGGAGCCCGCCGGTGGTTCGGCGGACATCGGCGCCCAGTACTTCACCATCCGCAACCCGGAGTTCCGGCAGTTCCTGGACCAGTACGCCGGACCGTCCGCCTATGGTGAGTGGAATGGTGTTTTCCGCTACCAGGACAGTGAGCAGGGCTGGCAGGATATGCGGTCGGCCCAGCGCTACGTGGGGATTCCCAGAATGTCCGCGATTACACGGGCGATTTCCCGGGATCTCGACGTGCGGTCCGGCATTCGTATCGCCCGGCTGAAACGGGACAGCGATGGCCTCTGGCAGCTCCGGGATACTGACGGCAAGGTCTATGAGCGGTTTGATGCGGTGGTACTGACGCCGCCACCGGCGCAGACAGTGGAATTGCTGTCCGGCAGTGGCCTGGCGGAGCTTGCTGGCGATCTGAACATCCGGGTCAGCCACATGCAGGCCTGCTGGACGGTAGTGCTCCATTTCCCGGAGGGTGCCGGAGCAACCTTCCAGGCGTTGATGCCGGACAGCCGCCGGTTGCACTGGATTGCCAACAACTCCAGCAAACCCGGCCGTGACGACGAGGGCGAGTGGTGGGTGCTTCACGCGGACCCGGACTGGTCCGATGCCCATACCGATACGGCCCCCGAACAGGTCCGCGAAGAGTTGCTGGAAGAGTTCCGGGCCTGCAGCGGCATTACCGCCCTTCACCGGGAGTCCCTGGTGCACCGCTGGCTTTATGCCCGCCCCCGGGCCCGCACCACGCCGGGACACCTCTGGTTTTGCGACAGTCGCCTTGCCATTGCCGGCGACTGGCTTGAGGGTGGTCGCGCGGAGGGCGCCTACAACAGCGCCTCCGGGCTGGTCGGCCGGCTGGAATCGGAAGGCCTTATTCCGACGTCCCGGTAACTTCCCGGGGGCGCAGGTAGAAATGGGTGATGGTGCCATCCGCAAATTTACTGAAGAAGGCGCTCACATCGGTGATCCGTCGCAGGCGCCGGGTGCGGGAAATCGGGTCACGGACCAGCACCTGGATGCCGTCGAAGCTTTCTCCGATGCGGGAGAATTTGGCCCGCATGGTGCACGTCACCACATCCCCGGGTGGCAGTGACAGCTCCCGGGCGAGCCAGTGCCGGTGGGCGCCCAGTTCGTCCGGCTCCAGGTTCTCCCGGGTGTCCAGGTGGTGCAGCTTGACCCGGTCCACGATGCACCGGGAATAGCTGGCGGGCCGTCGCCGGGCGATGCGCCGGAAGGCCTCCCAGAAGAAGCTGTCGGTGAGATCGGAAAAATAGCCGATGTCACTTAGGCAGATGTTGATCCAGTCGAAAATCTCCGGATCTTCCAGGGCTTCGTTGATGGCCTCCCGCAACAGCCAGTCAAAACCCAGCGCCGTCTTGTGGGCATAGACCTTGCGGTACATCTGGTAGCGGCTGTAGACGAAATCCTCCAGCGCCCCCAGCCCCTTGTGGGTGATGGCCAGGCCCAGCCAGGGCGTGCGGGTATCCCAGCCGAACCGCAGGTTGCTCAGCAGGTGATCCAGGTTGAACCCGCCGATGGTCACCGACGAATGGAAGCCGTCCCTCAGCATGTAGTCGGCCCGGTCAGCGTCGATCTCGCCGGACACAATGGACGACAGCATCCCCATCACCAGCTTCGGAATATCGGCGTTACGCAGCCGGCCCGAATCCGAATCTTCGCCGGCAATGAATTCCCAGAAGGTGTGGGCATGGCGGCAGAACGCCTCGCTGGGGGTGACCTCGGTGGTCTCCATGATGCCCATCACATCCTCCAGGTATAGCCCCGCCTGCTCCAGGTCAATGCTGGTCAGGATCTCGTGGGCAACTCGTACTGAATAGTGCTCATGTTCCAGCTCCGCCGGAGGCTCCCGGAAATACCGCGTGAAATCCGCCCCTTCCCAGAGCTGTTCAAACCGGTTCGGCTGGGCCATCAGTTCATGGATGCGCCGTGCCTGGGTGAACTGGTGAGAGAAGCTGGAATGGCCGCTGTCATGGAGCAGACAGCCCAGCCGGATGGTCTTGGAGAGGTAATCGATGGCGTCAAGCTGGCTGAGGGTCAGGTCCACCTGTTCACTGAGCTGACGCTCCCGCAGATAGGCATCAATCATGGCGCGGAACATGCGCCCGCCCACATGCATCACGCCCACGCTGTGCAGGAAGCGGGAATGGGTGGCGCCGGGAAAGACCAGGCTGAGGATATCGTTCTGGCAGATATTGCGCAGGCGCTGGAACAGGGGATGGTCGATGACCCGTATTTCGTGGCGGTAAAGGGGGATGCCGCCGTGAACCGGATCCATGATGATCTTGTCATAAGCACCGAGAAGGTCATTGACCGCCTTGCGCATGATTAAACCTCGCCGGGAAAACAGGTTGGGTACTTGTTATATCACAGCACCATGCCAGAATACCCAGTATGCGGTAACCGGTGATCCCGGCATAATTGAAACAATGAAGGTCGAAGCATGGCAGCGCGCACCGAGCGCATACTGATTATCGATCCCGACGAATCCGCTCGTGGGGAGCTTGACCGCTATCTGGTCTCCCGCGGTTTCTATGTACACGGTTACGGCAGTATATCCGGTGCCCGTCAGCTCTTTGACGACCGTCCTCCGGACGTCATCTTTGCGGACCTGCCTCCGTCTACCATCCGGGAACTGACCACCTGCCTGCGCAGCGACGGTGCCTTTATCCCGCTGATTGCCTGCTCCCACGCCACCGATGCCGCCGAGGTTATCGAGGTGCTGCGGGCCGGGGCGGTGGATTTCATCCTCAAGCCGGTAACGGACCGGTCGATGGTGGAGGAAGTGCTGGGGCGCATTTTCGATCGGGTTCGGGTGCACCGGCTCAACCAGCTTTACCGTCAGGAACTGGAGGAGGCCAACACCGACCTGCGCGAGGGGATCTCCGAGCTCAGGGCCGATCAGCGGGCCGGGCGCAAGGTCCAGCTCAAGATGTTGCCGGATCACCAGGTCATGCTCAATGGCCTGGCCATTGACCACCTGATCAAGCCGTCCCTGTTCCTGAGCGGCGATTTCCTGGACTATTTCCGGATCTCCGAGGACCTGACCCTGGTGTACATCGCCGACGTTTCCGGCCATGGCGCCAGTTCCGCCTTCGTCACCGTATTGCTCAAGAACCTGACCAACCGGCTCCAGCGCAACCTGCGCCGGGGATCGTCGGACGACATCCTGTATCCGGAGCGCTTCCTGCAACGGATTAACTCTGAATTGCTGGATACCGGGCTGGGCAAACATGTCACGGTATTTGTGGGGCTCATCTCATCCTCGGCCAGAACCCTGCGTTACGCTGTAGGTGCGCACTTTCCGATGCCCATGATCTCGTTCAGGGATGGGGAAACGCGGTTCCTGGAAGGGTCCGGCCTGCCGGTGGGGCTTTTCGATGAGCCGGAATGGGAGGAATATGAAATCCCCCTGCCGGGGCCGTTTCACCTGTTCCTGTTTTCCGATGGCATCCTTGAGGTTCTGAAGGCGGAGAATCTGGATAAAAAGGAACAGCTATTACTTGAACTCGTATCAGGAGGCCGTCACACTATCGCATCGCTGAGCGACGCCCTGCACCTGGAAGGGACCGCAGAGCTCCCAGACGACATCGCGATCGTGTCGGTATCCGATATCACAGTGACCGATTCCGATTTGCATGGCGTATCTGTCACTGATGCCGGGAAGCCGGCGGGTGTCGGGTGAGTCAAGCTCACCGGGCGTTTCCGTTTTGTCGAATGACTGGCAGTAGAAGACATGGCTGGCTATAAGATTCTGCAGGCTGAGAAGCAGGGGATTTACGTCCTCAAGTTTATCGGTGAAATCCGTCTCAACCTGTGCTCGACGCTGGATAACCTGGTGGAGTCCATCACTTCCGATCCGGCGTTCAAGACCGTGGTGATTGATCTGACGGAAACCGAGGTGATCGACAGCACCACTCTGGGGTTGCTGGCCAAGATCGCCATGGCCGCCAAGAAGCAGAGTCATTTTCTGCCGACGCTGATCTCCACCAATCCGGACATCACCCGCATCATTACGTCGATGGGGTTTGACCGGATTTTTATTATTGTGCGGGAACCGGCGTCGCGCATCGAAGAACTCGAGGAGATTCCCGTACTCCGTGCCAGTGAGCAGGAAGTCCGGGACAAGGTACTGGATGCCCACCGCGTACTGATGGGCCTGAACAGCCGTAACCGGGAGGAGTTTCACAACCTGGTACGCGCCCTGGAGTGCGAAGACACCGGCTGATTCAGCGTGACATGCCCCAATCAGCCACGCGCGGGCCGAAACGGAAGCTCTATGTCTGAAAACAACCCGCCCGGCGACGGGCAATCGTCCCCCTCATCCCCACAGGCATCACCCGGGGGCAAACGACACGTTGCCGTCCTGGGCGGCGGCAGCTTCGGCACGGCCACGGCCAAGGTGCTGGCGGAAAACGGCCATACCGTCCACTTCTGGATGCGCGACGAAAACCAGGCCCGGGAGCTGGCGGAGAAGCGCACCAACAGCCGCTATATGCCAGGCGTCGAGATTGAAGGCGACCTGCAGCCCACCACTGATTTCGCCACCGCCGTTGCCGCCGCGGACACGGTGTTCGTGGCCATCCCCAGTAAGGCCTTCCGAGAGGTTATCCGGACCCACGCCGGCGAGTTCCGCCCCGGGCAGATCGTGATCAGCCTGACCAAGGGTATTGAGCGGGAAGGGTTCAAGCTGATGAGCGAGATCCTCCAGGAGGAAATCCCCCGTACCCGTATCGGTGTCCTCAGTGGTCCCAACCTGGCGGCGGAGATCGTCAACCGGGAGCTCACCGCTACGGTGATTGCTGCCAAGGATCCGGACGTCCGTCGGGAGGTCCAGGCCCTCCTGGGCTGTGAGTATTTCCGGGTCTATGCCAATGTCGACGTCTATGGGGTTGAGCTTTCCGGCGCCCTGAAGAACATCTACGCCATCGTCGCCGGGATGGGCGCCGCCCTGGACCTGGGGGAGAACGCCCGTGCCATGCTGCTGACCCGTAGTCTGGCGGAGATGAGCCGTTTCGCGGTCAGTCTGGGGGCCAACCCCATGACCTTTATGGGGCTGGCCGGTATCGGTGACCTGGTGGTGACCTGTACATCGTCTAAGAGCCGCAACTACCGTGTCGGCTACGCCGTCGGCAAAGGCACGGCACTGGACGACGCGGTGGCCGAGCTGGGGCAGGTGGCCGAGGGCATACACACCCTGCTGCTGGTGAAGGAAAAAGCTGAGTCTGTGGGGATCTACATGCCCCTGGTGAAGGGGCTATACGATATCCTGTACGGCGGGGCCTCCATCAAGGCCGTGATCAGCGGCCTGATGACTGCGGTCCAGAACTCCGATGTGGAGTTCATTCTGCCGCGAACCCTGGCGGGGCAGGGCTGACCATGGACCTGCTGGTGATGCGCCATGGTGAGGCGGGCTGGCATTCCATCGACCAGGAACGGGAGTTGACCGAGTCCGGCCGCAAGGGGTGCGCGCTGGTTGCCCGCCAGATCGCCAGGTCCCACTGGCGCCCCCGGGAGATCTGGGCCAGTCCCCTGGTACGGGCGCGCCAGACAGCCGCCATTGCGTCGGAGATCCTCAATTGCCGGGTCACGGAGAAGCCCTTCCTGACCCCCGAGGACGACCCCGGTCTGTGCCTGGATGCCCTACTGGAGGAGCCGGTAGCCAACCGGATCATGATCGTGTCCCACATGCCCCTGGTAGGTGCCCTGGCAACGCTGCTGGTAGACGGTCATCGCCATGGTATTCCCTTTATGACCAGTCAGGCGGTGGCCCTGGACATGCCGGTGGTGGGCCCGGGCTGCGCCGACCTGCGGGAGCAGTTTCTGCCCTGACAGCCCGCCCTTTGGCTTCGGGCCTTGTAACCCACCACAAAAAACCCCATTTCCACATCATGTCGTACCCCATACTTACGTATCCCTATGATCAGGAGGACACCCATGAGCCAGGATCCCAAGCGTCTGGAGGAGCAGGTGAGGGCGGCCGCCGTTGAAGCCGGCGATCTCCCGCCCATTGAAAAATGGCACCCGGACCTGTCCGGTGACATTGATATCCGTATCGCCCGGGACGGTGCCTGGTATCACGAGGGAGAGCCGATCCAGCGCGAGGCGATTGTGAGGCTGTTCTCAACCATCCTGCGACGGGAGGAGGACGGTCACTACTATCTCGTGACCCCGGTCGAAAAGTGGCGCATCCGGGTGGAGGATACGCCATTGCTGGCCCACACTCTTGAGAAGGAGGGAGAGGGCGAGCGGCAGACGCTGGCGGTAACCACCAATGTGGGCGAAAAGCTGCTGCTGGGCACCGAGCATCCGCTGGAAGTGGGGCAGTACGAGGATGGCAGCCCCCGTCCCCTGGTCCGGGTTCGCCGGGGCCTTGAGGCAAGACTGGTCACCGCGGCCTATTATGAACTGGCAGACCTGTTGGTCGAAAACGAGGCAGCCGGAGGGGCGCCGTCACTCGGTGTCTGGAGCGGTGGGGAATATTTTCCGGTGGGTAACGGTTGAAAAGCTGTCCGGCGTCTCCAACATTGGGGGTAACACGGTAGAAATGGCCGTCTGACACTTGTTAGACTGGTATTTCTGTTTTGTTATCGAACCCGGCTCTCACATGAGAGACCCGGTTGTCGTTAGTTCCTCTGTGCAGTCCGACTGTTCAAGATCACTTTCGATCAACCGAATACACATTTTACAGTCATTACGACATGCAAGGAGAAACCATGGCCCAACCTCGCGTTGTTACCATTCATTACACACTGACCAATGATCAGGGAGAAGAGCTGGACTCCTCCCGCGTGGAAGGTCGTGAGCCACTGTCGTATCTGGAGGGTGCACAGAACATCATCGGCGGTCTCGAGAACGCGCTGAATGAGAAGGAACCTGGCGACCAGGTCAAGGTTTCCGTTGACCCCGCAGAAGGTTACGGCGAGAAAAATGACGAGCTGATCCAGCCGGTTCCCCGCTCCGCTTTCGAGGGTGTGGACACCATCGAGCCGGGCATGCAGTTCCAGGCGCAGACCCCAGGCGGTCCCCAGATCGTTCGGGTGGTCGAGGTAAACGACGAAACCGTCACCATCGACGCCAACCATCCGCTGGCCGGTGAAACCCTCCACTTTGACGTGGAAGTGGTTGAAGCCCGTGACGCAACGGATGAAGAGCAGGAGCACGGTCACGCGCACTAAGCCGGACCCGGTTTCCTGTACAGAAAGCGGCCTTATGGCCGCTTTTTTTATGCTTTTTCAAAGGCACAAAAAAGGACCCCCGAAGGAGTCCTTTTGGTTGCCGAACCGGTGTTACATGTTCGGGTAGTTCGGACCACCGCCACCTTCCGGTGTTACCCAGGTAATGTTCTGGGCCGGGTCCTTGATGTCGCAGGTCTTGCAGTGGACACAGTTCTGGGCGTTGATCTGGAACGTCTTGCCACTGCCATCTTCCGCTTCCACCACCTCGTAGACACCCGCCGGGCAGTAACGCTGTGCCGGTTCGTTGTATTTCGGCAGGTTCTGCTGGATGGGGATATCCGGGTCCGTCAACTTCAGGTGGATCGGCTGGTCCTCTTCATGGTTGGTGTTGGAAATGAACACCGAGGACAGCTTGTCGAAGGTCAGGGTATTGTCCGGCTTCGGATAGTCGATCGCCTTGCACTGGTCCGCCGGCTTCAGGGTGGCGTAATCCGGCACGGTATCGTGGAACGTCATCGGCAGCGGGCGGCCCAGGATATTCTGCTCGATAAAGGCAATGGCACCACCGCCAACCATGCCGAATTTATGCATGGCCGGACCGA
This sequence comes from Marinobacter shunpengi, assembly GCF_045449695.1. Taxonomy (NCBI): domain Bacteria; kingdom Pseudomonadati; phylum Pseudomonadota; class Gammaproteobacteria; order Pseudomonadales; family Marinobacteraceae; genus Marinobacter; species Marinobacter shunpengi. The sequence goes on along the minus strand of NZ_JBJJKZ010000012.1, from coordinate 193,817 downwards.
AGTTGTGCTCCTTGAACAGCTCCTTGTACAGCCAGCTGTTCTCGAAACGCTCCTGGAAGCTGCTGATCTCCTCACCGGCCTTGCCTTCCTTGAGCGCTTCAAAGACGGCTTCTGCACCCAGCATGCCGGACTTCATGGCAGTGTGGGAGCCCTTGATCTTGGAGAAGTTCAGGGTGCCGGCATCACAGCCCAGCAGCAGGCCACCCGGGAAGCTCATCTTCGGCAGCGAGTTCAGGCCGCCCTTGGTGATGGCGCGGGCGCCGTAGGACACGCGCTTGCCGCCTTCCAGATACTTCTTGAACTCCGGATGCGTCTTGAGCCGCTGCATTTCATGGAACGGGCTCACGTGGGGGTTGCTGTAGGACAGGTCGGTGATCAGGCCAACATACACCTGGCCATTTTCCAGGTGGTACAGGAAGGAGCCGCCGGTGGTGCCGGACTCGTTCAGGGGCCAGCCGGTACTGTGAACCACCAGTCCCGGCTCGTGTTTCTCCGGATCGATATCCCACAGTTCCTTGATGCCGATACCGTAGTGTTGTGGGTCCTTGCCTTCGTCCAGCTTGAAGTCGTTGATCAGGCGCTTGCCCAGGTGGCCGCGACAGCCCTCGGTGAACAGGGTGTACTTGGCGCGCAGCTCCATGCCCGGCATGTAGCCTTCCTTCTCGCTGCCGTCGCGGGCAACGCCCATGTCACCGGTGATGATGCCCTTGACCTGGCCATCCTCAACGATGGTTTCGGCTGCCGGGAAGCCCGGGTAGACCTCAACGCCGAGTCCTTCGGCCTGCTCGGCCAGCCAGCGGCACAGGTTGCCCAGGCTGATGATGTAGTTGCCTTCGTTGTGCATGTTCTTGGGCACAAAGGCATTGGGGATCTTGGTGGCCTTGTCCTGACTCTTCATCAGGAAGATGTCGTCACGGGTGACCGGCGTGTTCAGGGGCGCACCTTTCTCTTTCCAGTCCGGGAAGAGTTCGTTCAGGGCGGTGGGCTCGAATACGGTACCCGCGAGGATGTGGGCGCCGATCTCGGAGCCTTTCTCCACCACGCATACGGTCAGTTCCTCGCCGGCTTCCTGCGCCAGTTGCATGGTGCGACAGGCTGCCGAAAGGCCCGCGGGCCCTCCGCCGACGATCAGAACATCAAATTCCATGGATTCGCGTTCCACGTTGGTCTCCTCAAACTTCTCATCAGTTGAACAGAAGGAATCTGGCACGTTCGGGTGCTGACCGAATTCAGCCCAGGGCAGGTGGCGCTGGGCGCACGCTGCTCGCAACCCTTCATCTTTTATTAAAGCAGAACCACAGACCTGACGGCTTCTGCCGTGGCCTTTGCCCTCAGGGCAAAACGCCTATGATACCGGACACCCGGCTGTATAACGACAGTTTACCCCGCATTTCATTCAGTTCAAACGACCGTTTGAATGCGGGAGCCTTTTCTGGCATGTTACCACCGCATTACCGAATGGGGCGCAGCTCTGCCAGGGAAAGGTCGCAACCGGATAGCTAGTAAAGGGAACTATACCATATTTTGCGAAACAGTGTTTCGAAAACAGGCCCGAAAATGCCTTTCAGGCCTCAAAATCAGAACAGGTGGTAGCATTATCCGGATGTGAATGCGTCTCAATACGGCATTAACTATTGACCCGCCCGGTCTTTGCCGTCAGTATTATGGCGCCCTGACAGCAGGTCCCATGGAGTTTTTGCTGTTTGAATCAACGTTCGGGCGCCTTTTCCAGGCGTTCGAAGCGACAGGAATCATGAATACTCTGGTGTCGCCCCAGGCGGGTTAGTCGAGAGTCTTTCTGATTACGAGTCATTAAACCCATCGTAGAAGAACGAGGAATCTATGAAGGTTCTGGTCGCGGTAAAACGAGTTATCGACTACAACGTGAAGGTACGCGTCAAGCCGGACAACTCCGGTGTTGATCTTGCCAACGTCAAGATGGCGATGAACCCTTTCTGTGAGATCGCGGTTGAAGAAGCGGTCCGCCTCAAGGAAAAGGGCGTTGCCAGCGAGATCGTCGTGGTTTCCATTGGTCCCAAGGCTGCTCAGGAGCAGATCCGTACAGCCCTGGCACTGGGTGCGGATCGCGGTATCCACGTTGAAACGGACGAGGAAGTCCAGTCACTGGAAGCTGCCAAGCTGCTGAAGGCGGTTGTCGAGAAGGAAGAGCCCAAGCTGGTTATTCTCGGCAAGCAGTCCATCGATTCCGACAACAACCAGACCGGCCAGATGCTGGCCGCGCTGACCGGAATGGGGCAGGGCACCTTCGCTTCCGAGGTTGTTGTTGAGGGCGAAAAGGTCAACGTCACCCGTGAAGTGGACGGCGGCCTGATGACCCTCTCCCTGAACCTGCCGGCGGTTGTAACCACCGACCTGCGTCTGAACGAGCCGCGTTACGCTTCCCTGCCGAACATCATGAAGGCCAAGAAGAAGCCGCTGGATGCCACCACCCCGGCCGACCTGGGTGTTGACATGGCTCACCGTCTGGAAACCGTCAAGGTTGAGGCTCCGGCCGCACGTCAGGCTGGCATCAAGGTAGAAGACGTAGCCCAGCTGGTCGACAAACTGAAGAACGAAGCGAAGGTGATCTAAATGAGCATCCTGGTATTTGCTGAACACGATAACAGCAGCCTGAAGCAGGCTACCCTGAGTGTCCTGGCCGCGGCCAAGGAAATCGGCGGCGATATCGACGTTCTGGTTGCCGGCGAGAACTGTGGTGCGGTTGCCGAGCAGGCTGCCAAGGCCGATGGCGTCAACAAGGTACTGGTTGCCGACAACGCGGTCTATGGCCACAACCTGGGTGAGAACCTGGGTGAGCTGGTCGCCGAGGTAGGCAAGGGCTACAGCCACATCCTGGCCGCTGCCGGCACCACCGGCAAGGACTTCATGCCCCGCGTTGCGGCGCTGCTGGACGTTGCCCAGGTTTCCGACATCATGGGCGTTGTAGACGCTGACACCTTCGTTCGTCCGATCTATGCCGGTAACGCCATAGCGACCGTCAAATCCAAGGACGACACCAAGGTGATCACCGTTCGTCCGACCGCGTTTGATCCGGTTGCCGGCGAGGGTGGTTCCGCTGCCGTCGAGAACCTGGATGTGGTCAAGGACGCTGGCGTTTCCTCCTTCGTGAGCGAAGAGCTGGCCCAGTCCGACCGTCCTGACCTGGCAAGCGCTGACATCGTGATCTCCGGTGGTCGCGGCATGCAGAACGGCGAGAACTTCAAGATGCTGGAGCAGGTTGCTGATCTGCTGGGCGCTGCTGTGGGTGCATCCCGCGCCGCCGTTGACGCCGGCTTCGTGCCCAATGACATGCAGGTTGGTCAGACCGGCAAGATCGTTGCCCCGCAGCTGTACATTGCCGTGGGCATCTCCGGTGCCATCCAGCACCTGGCGGGTATGGGCGACTCCAAGGTGATCGTTGCGATCAACAAGGACGAAGAGGCGCCGATCTTCCAGGTAGCCGACTACGGCCTGGTTGCCGACCTGTTCGAAGCTGTACCCCAGCTTGAAGAGGAATTGAAGAAAGTTCTGTAAGAACCTGCTTCAGAAAGAAAAAGGGGCACCTGAGGGTGCCCCTTTTTTGTGTCTGGTCCTGCTATTTTCCCGTGGTTGTTGGAACCCGCTCTGCTATGCTGGGATGCTCTGGACCAGGCCTGACAGCTTGCACCCATACCCCATCAGCGACAGGAGAATCGCATGGAACCCCGGTACGATATCGTACTCTTCGGCGCCACCAGTTTTGTGGGCAGGATACTGACGAGACGCATGGCGGAGCGTCATGGTTTCGGATCACTGGACGATAACGGCGGCGTTCGCTGGGCCATAGCCGGTCGCTCCAAGGCAAAACTGGATCAACTGAAGGACGAGCTTGGCCCCGGCGCCGTGGACCTGCCCATGGTGATTGCGGATGCGGCGGACGAAGACTCCCTGGCCGCCCTGTGTGAACAGACCCGGGTGGTGGTCTCCACGGTGGGACCGTATGCCCTGTATGGGGAGCCCCTGGTCCGGGCCTGCGTGGACAGTGGCACCGATTACTGCGACCTGACCGGCGAGGTGCAGTGGATCCGGCGGATGATCCAGCTCTACGAGGACCGGGCCAAGGCCTCCGGCGCTCGTATCGTCCATTGCTGTGGCTTTGATTCAGTCCCGTCGGACCTGGGGGTCTGGCACCTGCAACAGGAGGCTGTTGCCCGCTTCGGGCAGCCCTGCCAGCAGGTGAAGATGCGGGTCAAGGCGGCCAAGGGGGGCCTCTCCGGCGGTACCGTCGCCAGCCTGATGAACGTGGTGAAGGAAGCCGCCTCCAACAAGGCCCTTCGCAAGGAACTGGCCAACCCGTTCTCGATCTGCCCGCCGGACCATCGCTCTGCCGTACGCCAGCCCAACGTGAAGTTCGCGGAGTTCGACCCGGAACTGGAATCCTGGGTGGCACCCTTCCTGATGGCGGCGATCAACACCCGGGTGGTGCACCGCTCCAACGCGCTGCAAGATGCTCCCTACGGGACAGAGTTTCTCTATGACGAGGCCACCATGACCGGTCGGGGGCTGAAGGGCAGGGCCACGGCCATGGCCCTGGCCGGCGCCATGGGCGGGTTTGCCCTTGCCACCGCCATCAAGCCGACCCGCTGGGCTCTGGAGCGCTTTGTGCTACCGGAATCGGGAGAGGGCCCGGACGTGAAATCCCAGGTGCAGGGCTTCTACGATCTGCGTTTTATCGGCCTTACCGAAGGCGGCCAGACCATCATCACCAAGGTGACCGGCCAGGGCGACCCGGGGTATGGTTCCACCAGCCGTATCCTCGCCCAGGCGGCAGAGTGTCTGGCGTTCGATGTACCCGAGGATGCCCCGGGTGGTTTCTGGACACCAGCCAGCCTGCTGGATGGCAAGCTGCTGGAGCGACTTAAAAACAATGCCCGGATGACCTTCGAGGTATTGTCAGCCAGCTAGTCCAGGTTGATAGCCATGTCGGCATCGGGCAGTGTGTCGGTGTCGTGGGCGGCCAGGATGCAGGTTCGATTGGCCAGCCAGGGCTCAATCCGGACCTTGATCCGTTCCCGGGTCGCCTCGTCCAGGCCGGTAAAGGGCTCATCCAGTAATAGCAACCAGCCGGGGCGGAGCAGGGCCCTGGCCAGGGCCACCCGACGGCGCTCACCGCCGGACAGGTGCCGCCCCTGGTCGCCGATCCAGGTATCCAGCCCCCGGGGCAGCCGTTGCACCAGTTGTGTCAGGCCGACAGCCTCGATGATGGCCCATAGTTCCTGTTCCGTGGCATCGGCCCGGGCCATCAGCAGGTTGGCCCGCAGACTGTCGCTGAAGAAGTGTGTGCGCTGGCTCAGATAGCTGACACCGCCACGCCAGGATGGCAGCGTCGCCGGATCAAGCGGTTCACCGGCCAGATGCACCTGGCCCTCCACCGCACCGGATACCCCCGCGAGATAGTCCAGTAGCGTCGACTTGCCGGAACCGGACCGACCCACCAGTGCCAGTCGCTGCCCGGGCTGTAGTGTCACCGTCAGCGGCGGGAACAGGTGCTCGTTATTGCGCACGGCAACCGGCGACGACAGGGCGACCACTCCCGGTGATACGGGAGGTACGCTTTCCCGTGGCTGGGGCCGACCTTCCCCGTTCAGGCGGGTGGCCGCCCCCAGGGTGGCGCCCAGTCGCCCGAAGGCGGCCGGCAGCCCGGTGAAGGCCTCGCCAAGACCGAGCACCGCCAGGGTAAACAACAGCGCCACCGGCCCGCTTAATGCCCCATCACGCCACAGCGCCAGACCGGTCCAGAGCGAGAGGACCACCGCCAACTGGATGGCCAGCAGGGTGATGCCATTGGCCACGGCGGTGCGGGACTCGATGGACTGCCTTGCCCGGTCCAGGCGGCGGCTGCGGTCCAGCAGGGAGCGGGCCTCATCGGTCCAGTGATGGGCGGCCTGCAGTTCCGCCATCCCCTCGATGGCATCCACCAGTTGGCCTCGGAGCGCTTCTTCCTGATATCCCTGGCGGCGGCTGATCCCCAGGGTGGATCGCGCCAGCAGCCACAACACTGCCGGCAGCAGGGCCAGCGGAACCAGCGCCAGCAGCAGAGGCGGCGCCACGGCCACCATGACACCGGCCAGCAGCACCAGGCCTGCCAGTGCCATGGCCGGCGGCGCCACCAGTTGCAGGTAGAGGGTATCCAGGGTATCGATGTCCCGAGTCAGGCGATTGAGCCAGTCCACCGCCCGTTTCCGGCCCAGGGTGTCCGGTGATGAGGCTGCCAGACGCTGGAAGAACACCACCCGGATATCCGCCAGTAGCCGCAGCACCGTATCGTGGTTGTAGAGGCGTTCCAGGTAACGGGACACCGTCCGGCCCAGGGCGAAGAACCGGATACCGCCGCCGGGGGCGTAGATATTCAGATAGGCGCTTCCCCCGGAGGCCAGGATCAGCCCGGTCAGGGCCGTGGCGGTGATGAACCAGCCGGAAAGCGCCAGCAGGCCAACACCGGCGAGTATGGTGGCGAACATCAGCAGCCCACCGACCAGCAGGCGCTGCCGATGCCGCAGGATCAGCCGCAACCAGGGATAGAGTTCAGCCATCGGCCAGCCTCCCGTCCGCCAGTGCCAGCCGCCGGTCCGCCACCGCCTTGAGGGCCTGGTGATGACTGGCGATCACGATGGTGATGCCGAGGTCCCGCAGTGACCGGATGGCGTCGATGACCTGTTGCTCACTGCGGGCATCCAGCCCGGCGGTGGGTTCGTCCATCAGCACCAGCCGGTGGCGGGCCAGGAACAGGCGCGCCAGGGCCAGGCGCCGGGCCTGCCCGCCGGAGAGGCCAGCGCCGCCCTCGCGGATGGTGGTATCGAGGCCGTCGGGGCGATTCCTGACCAGTTCCCCCAGACCCACCCGGGCCAGGGCCTCCAGCAGTTCATCGTCCGAGGCATCCGGTGCCCCCAGTCGCAGGTTGCCGGCCCAGGAATCAGCGCGGACAAACGGCGTCTGACCCAGCCAGCCGAAGGGTTCCCCGCCCGGTTGCTTCCCGAAGGTACTGACATAGCCCGCGGACGGCGCCAGGAAGCCCGCCATGGCATTCAGCAGAGTGGTCTTGCCGCTGCCGGAGGGACCTTCCAGAAGCACCAGTTCCCCCGCCCTGATCTCCAGAGACACCCCAGCCAGCCCCGTGCGGCCATCCGGATAGGTGACGTTAAGCTGGTGGACATGGACCGCCGTATCGGGAGCTGTACTGGTGCCTGGCTCCACCTCCGGTGCCGGGTGAGGGCGGTCATCCAGCCGTGCCTGGAGCTGCGCGGCGGCCCCGAGGGCGGTGGCCCGGTCGTGGTAGTGTTGGGCCAGTTGCCGTAACGGCTGGAAGAACTCCGGCGCCAGCAGCAGGATGAACAGCCCGGAGAACAGGGTCAGGTCCGGGGAGGGGCCATACTGGATATATCCCAGCAGCCCGAAGCCGATATAGATGGCGATCACTGCGATGGCCACCGAGGCAAAGAACTCCAGTACGGCGGAGGACAGGAACGCCACCCTCAGGGTCTTCAGGTTGATCCTCCGGTACTCGTCCGTGGCCCGGGCGATCCCTTCGGTGGCCGGTTCCGTGTACTGGAACAGTTGCAGTGTGGTCAGCCCCCGTAGCCGGTCCAGGAAGTGACCCGACAGCCGGCCCAGGGTTTCCATGTGCTGCTGGTTCAGCTTTTCCGCCCCCATGCCCACCAGCGCCATGAACAGGGGGATCAGTGGTGCGGACAGCAGCAGGAACAGCGCCGCCAGCCAGTCCAGCCAGACCACGGTAGCCAGGATCATCACCGGCACCACCACACACAGGATCATCTGGGGCAGGTAGTGGGCATAGTAACCGTGGAGGGCATCCACCTGATCGATCCATTCCGCCGCCAGGGTACCCGCTGACTGCCGGGCAAGCTGCACCGGGCCTGACGCGCCCATGTGGTCCAGCAGTTCCTGCCGCAGGCGGCCCCGCACCTCGTCGCTGGCCCTTGCCGCCAGGTGGTTCTGGTAACCGGTGGCCACCGAACGCACCAGCAGGGCCACCAGTACCACCCCGACCACCGGGAGCAGTTGGCCGGTACTGGCCTCCTCCACCAGCGTGCCGTGGGCAATCCACGCGATGCCCGCCAATTGGACGATGGTCGCCAGTGCCGCAACGGCCCCGGCCAGGGCGGCCAGGCGAATGGAGACCAGGGCGGGGCGCTGGCGTTCCTTCAGCCAACGCGCCGCCTCACGGGGAGAGCCAGATGCCACCTAGTGGTAGCCTTCGCCAGCCTTGACCTTGCCCCGGAACACCCAGTAGGTCCAGGCGGTATAGCCCAGCACCACGGGAATCACGAACAACAGCCCCAGCAGCAGGAACAACTGCGAGCCGTAGGCGGATGAGGCATCCCACAGGGTGTAGTCCGGCGGCACCACGTAGGGCCACTTGCTGACGATCAACCCCAGGTAGGTGAAGATAAACAGGCCCATGGTGGCCACAAAGGGCATGCCATCCTGGTGGCGTCGGGTGGAGCGGAAGATCATGTACGCGCATACCAGCCCCAGGGCCGGGAAGATCCAGATCAGCGTCAGGTTGTTGAACCAGCGGTCACGGACGAACTCATCCACAAAGGGTGTCCAGATGCTGATGATGGCAAACACCGCCAGTACTGCAACCAACAAGGGGGTCACCAGCCCGCGGGCCCACTGCTGGATGTAACCCTCGGTCTTCAGCACCAGCCACGTGGCCCCGAGCAGGCTGTAGCCCGCCAGCAACCCAAAGCCGGTCAGCACGCTGAAGGGAGTCAGCCAGTCCAGGGCGCCGCCGACATAGACACCATTGGCGGTCTCGAAGCCCTCGATATAGGCCCCCACCACAACGCCCTGGGCGAAGGCGGCAATGGTGGAACCACCGGCAAAGGCCCAGTTCCACAGGTAGCGGGAGGTGTTGGCCTTGAAGCGGAACTCGAAGGCCACGCCCCGGAAGATCAGCCCCGCCAGCATCAGGAACACCCCGATATAGAGCGCCGGCAGCAGGATCGAGTACACCATGGGGAAGGCCGCCAGCAGGCCGGCACCACCCAGCACCAGCCAGGTCTCGTTGCCGTCCCACACCGGGGCCACGGAGTTCATCATCACATCCCGGGCGTCCTCGTCCGGGGCGAAGGGAAACAGGATGCCCACGCCCAGGTCGAAGCCGTCCATCAGCACATACATGATCACGCCAAAGCCGATGATAAAGGCCCAGATCAGGGCCAGATCGAACAGTTCCATATCAGTATCCCCCCTGGCGGACGACGTCCTCGTTGAACTCGAATGGCACATGGGCGGCGGACAGCGGTCGCTTGGGATGATCGGATTCGTGGGTATCATCCTTCGCTTCCATGCCGTCGTGGAGCACCCGCATCAGGTAGTAGACGCCGGCGGAGAACACCAGGGCATAGACCACGATATAGCCAATCAGGGTAAACAGCGCCATGCCGCCGGTGAGGGACGGCGTCAGGCCCTCGGCGTGGGTCATCATGCCGTACACCAGCCAGGGCGCCCGCCCGGTCTCGGTCACGAACCACCCCGCCAGTACCGCAACGAACGGGGTGAAGGACATCAGACGCAACCCGTTCAGGAACCAGCGGTTGGTGGCATAGCGCCCGCCGGGGCGCAGGAAAAGACCGGCCAGGGTAAAGGCGATCATCAGCACACCAAGCCCGACCATCACCCGGAAACTCCAGAACACAAGGGCCACGGGGGGCTGTTCCTCCGGCGGAGCCAACTCCAGCCCGGGGACCTCACCCTGTACGTCATGTTTCAGGATCAGGCTGGCCATACCGGGAATGCCAACCTCGAAATGATTGGTCTGGCTGTCCTGGTCGGGCAGGGCGAACAGCAACAGGGGAACGTTGGTATCCGTCTCCCAGTTACCCTCCATGGCGGCCACCTTGACCGGCTGGTGCTCCAGGGTATTCAGGCCGTGGAAATCACCGATAACCGCCTGCAGGGGCGCAACCAGCAGGAGGAACCACAGGCACATGGACAGCGCCTTGCGATTGGTTTCCACCTCACGGCCCCGCAGCAGGTACCAGGCACTGACCCCGGCCACCACAAAACTGCCGGTCAGGAACGACGCCACCACCATATGGGCGAAGCGGTAAGGGAAGGACGGGTTGAAGATGGCCTCGGACCAGGACAGCACATGGAAGACCCCGTCCCGGAATTCCACCCCCTGCGGGGTGTGCATCCAGCTGTTGGCCGACAGGATCCAGAACGAGGAGATGAATGTGCCCACCGCCACCATGATCGCCGCCAGCAGGTGGACACCCGGTGGCACCTTGTCACGCCCGAACAGCAAGACCCCCAGGAAAGCCGCCTCCAGGAAGAAGGCCGTCACCACCTCGTAACTGAGCATGGGGCCGATGAAGTTGGCGGTGGCCTGGGCAAAGTTCGACCAGTTGGTGCCGAACTGAAACGACATCACGATCCCGGACACCACCCCCATGCCGAACACCACGGCAAACACCTTGGTCCAGAAGGTGGACAGTCGCGTCCAGACCGGATTCTCCGTCTTGAAGGCCAGGGCCTCCAGGGTGGCAATGAACGACGCCAGGCCGATGGTAAACACGGGAAAGATCGCGTGGAAGGAGACCACGAACGCGAACTGGATTCGCGATAGCAACAGGGGATCGAGCTCCATTGGAACCTCCGGTAACCACAGTAGTGAGGGAAGAATACTTCCACCCAAGCAAACCGCCCGATGATTGTGCAGTTCTTGTTGTACCGGCAGATGCTTACGATGCTAACCCAACCATAGCTCAATCCCAATGGGACGGAATGTCGCAGGGGTTGATATACCGCAAGATCGTGGTGGAATGCCCCCCCAGGGGCGGATGAGGTGAACGGGGCCACCGGCGAGTCCAGCGTCACCGCCCCGGAATTGCGTTGATCCGCAAGGCCTTATACAATCCCGCCTCCAGCATTCCTTCCCCCTGCCCGGGTGGTGAAATTGGTAGACACTGGAGACTTAAAATCTCTTGACCGTTAGGTCGTGCCGGTTCGAGTCCGGCCCCGGGCACCATTCGAGCACTCAATACAGAAGAAAAAAACTTCTATCAGTTCCAGGGCAACTGTTAGTCGGATCGAGTAGCCACCTTCTCGGGCGGCGACTACCCGATCAGGTAACGGGCAAGCGGTTAAGGGGCTCTAAAAGGCAATTGCTTCAAGCAACCTCTTCCACCGCCGCATCAGGCGCATGGTTTTGCACCGACTTGGCACCGCTTTCAGCCCCCTGTTTTGATGAGTATCCCTGGCTGGCAAGGATGACTTCCTGATTACCAGCTTTGAGGTTGAAGTACCATTTCCCTCCATTGCCCTCGAAGACGGTAAAGCGTTCCTCAATTGCGGCGTTCTTTTTTACGGATTCGATACCGTTGGCGGCGCCAGACTTCGATTTATAGCCCTGGGAGGCGCCGATGGTCTCGCCGTTACCAGCTTTCAGGCGGAATCGATATTCTCCTGCCTTATCTGTGTACAGCTCGAACTTTCCGTTTGCCATTTTGTTGTCCTTATTGGTTTGATCAAGCTATTTCGGTTGGGATGTGGTAAGCGGCCATGCCGCTTCATTTGATGCTAGCACACGATTCCCAGGTTTCGAGTTTGCGGCTCAACGGCACTTCCCTTAAGGATAATGAAGGATGTTTCGATGGACAGGGAGGCCAGAAATAAGAGTGCAAGAACCGTCTCGTCGGAATGGACGATTTTTGACCAAACAGTTGATTGGTCACGTGGCCGGATCTAATGTGTCAGGGTACAACCGGTTTCGGAGTGAAACGCTCCGTGCCCCTGCTTACGACAACAATAACGCCCAGGGAGTCGTGCCATGTCCAAACCAAGCCTTTTCTGTACCCTGTCTGCCAGCCTGTTGATGGGGGGAGCCGCGTTGGCGACCACTGCCCATGCCGAGACACTCAGCTATGCCCTGGGTTATCCCCCCGGGAGTGATTCGGCCAAGGCCGCCCAGAACTATGCCGACCGGGTGGAGGAGTTCTCCGGCGGCTCGCTGACCGTCAAGGTGTATCCGCTGTCGCTGCTCAACTTTGCGGAAACGTCCGCTGGTGTCCGGGATGGTATGGCGGACATTGGTTACCTGCTCAGCCCGTACTTCCCGTCCGAATATCCCCACACCAACCTGTTGGCGGAAGCGGCGATGCAGCTGCAGCTTTTCGGCAAGGAGATACAGGGCAAGGAAGGGCCTGCCTATATCGGCGCCCTTGCCGAGTACATCTTCTTCCAGTGCGAGGAGTGCCTGGAGGACTTCCATGCCCAGAATCAGGTCATTACCGGCATCGCCTCAAGCTCCAACTACATGCTCAACTGCAGTGAACCGGTAACCAGCCAGGAGGACCTGGAAGGCAAGCGGCTGAGATCGTCGGGTTCGCAGTGGTCCCGCTGGGCGGAGCGTTTTGGCGCCAGTCCGGTCACGCTTTCCGGCAACGAAGCCTATGAGGCCCTGGACCAGGGCGTTGTGGACTGTGTGGTTATTTCCGCGCCGGACCTTGAGAACCTTGGCATCATCGAGGCGACCACGGATATCACTACCGACGTACCCGGTGGCGTGTTTGCGGGGGCTGAGATCACCAATACCAACCGGGACCGCTGGCAGAGCCTGACCGACGAGCAACGCAAGGCCATGCTGCATGCCGGTGCCTATATTTCCGCGGAGATTCCGTGGGTGTATCACCAGCGGGAAGCTGAGGTGCTGAAGCGGGCCCGGGAGGAACTGGGCATCGAGCTGCACACCGCGTCGGAGGACCTGGCCGCCACCACCCGGGAGTTTGTACGTGAGGATATGGAGGTGATCGCCCAGTACTACGCCAAGACCTATGGTGTGGAAAACGGTGCCGAGATGCTTGAGGAATTCCGGCCGGTACTGGAGAAATGGGTGGACCTGGTGAAGGACGTGGATAGCCAGGAGGAACTGGCGGAACTGTACTGGGAAGAGGTCTTCTCCCGGGTCGATCCTTCCACCCACGGGATGTAACGACCGACCAGCCTGCATAAAAAAGCCCCGGCGTGTCGCCGGGGCAGCATTTCTCTTTCTCAGACCGAGTTGTTGTTGTACCTGCGGATAGCACCACCTCCCTGTGGCGCGCAGTACCATTCTAGGCCAGCAGGCCGGGCAGGCCGCCGGTGCCGTGGCCGGTGTAGCCGAAGCTGTCGATGTTGACGTCCAGCATGTTGGCGATGGACACCAGCAGCTTGCTGTGGGCGTCGCCGGCAAAGTCCACGTAGCGGCCGGTCTGCAGCGCCCCGCCGGCGTTGCCTGCCAGGATGAACGGCATGTTCCGGTGGTCGTGGGCGTTACTGTCGCCCAGTTCCGAGCACAGGAAGATGACCGTGTTGTGGAGCAGGCTGTTGCCGTCGGTATCCGTGCGGCTGGCCAGGTTCTCGATCAGGTAGCGGAACTGGCGCATGTGGTACTGCTTGTACTGCACGAACTTGTCCGCGGTGTCGCTGTCCCGGTTGCCGTAGTGAGAGGTGTCGTGGTGGCCCTGGTCGATGCCCTCCACCCGCAGCGGACTGACCGGGTGGGACCACATCAGTGAGGCTACCCGGGTCATGTCGCAGGAGAAGGCCTCGGTGATCAGGTCCATCTGCAGGCGCCCGATGGTCTGGTAGTGCTCGTCCAGGTGGATCTTGGGCGGGTAGCCGTTCCAGCCCTCGGGCACGGTGAAGTTGTCACTGTTGAAGCCCCCGGTGTTGCACACGCCGGCTTCCGCCCCCGCATCCAGTATCCGGGATTCCACCTCGCGCAGGCTCTGGGTGTGGAACTCCAGTTTCTCCCGCTCGTTCTGGCCCAGTTTGCTGTTCATGGCGTTGAGGTCCGCCAGCACCCGGTCGAGGATGCTGCGTTTGCGGCGGTCCGCCAGCGGCTCGCCACCCCCGTTGCCACCGCCACCGAACATGGTGTCGAAGGCGTTGATGGGGTTGTCGTTGGGGGTGATGGGCACGTTGCCGGAACTGAAGTTGAACACGTTGCCTTCACCGTTCTGGAAGGTGGCGGCGACCCCCAGGTTCATGGACTTGAACGGTGTGGCGGAGCCAAGGCGCTGGGCCAGGAAGTAGTCCAGCGACTCGGTGTGGTTGCCGGTGAGTACCTTGGCAACACCGCCCTCGTGGGTGTGGCCACCTTCGTACATGTTCAGGCCGCTGGCGAACAGGCAGTGCTGCCGCACGGACTCCAGCGGGCTGGTCATCTCGTTAAGCTGGAAATCAAACTCGCCGCCGGTGGGGTGGAACCGCTCGGGGATACACCCGTCCGGGATGTACATGAAGACGGCACGCTTGGCGATGGCGCCCTGCGCTGTCGCAACCCGGGCCCAGGGCATCGTCGCCAGGGGCAGCGCGAGCGCGCTGCCACCAAGGCCTTTGAGAAACTGACGTCTGTTGGAATGCATGACGATCTCCTTATTGATCTCTGCGCAGGGCAAAGGTCTGCAACTGAGTGATGCCCACCATCAGATCCTTCAGCCGGTAGTCATTGGCTGCGAACAACCGGGTCAGGTTATCGATGGTGTTTTCATCCGATGACGTTTCGATATAGCCACGGGCGAACCGGTAGAACTGGGTGGCCAGGCAGCTCTTGCTGCTGTCGGTCTGGGCCAGCACCTGCTGCATCTCGCGCACGCCGTCGTAGGCCACGCTGGACTCCTCGAGCAGGCTTTCCAGGCCGTAGATCTCACCGTAGGTGTTGACCTGCTTGCCGTTGTCGGTGGTGCGATAGCCACCGGCACCGTCAAAGGCGGCGAAACCGAAACCAACGCCGTTGATGTACAGGTGACAGGTCTGGCAGTCCGGGTCGCCGGTCTTCTCCTCAAACCGCTCGCGGGTGGTGTAGTTCGGGTCCGGGTCCGGGAAGCTGGTGTCCAGTTCCTCCGGGGGCGGTGGCAGCTCCTGGCACATCAGGCGCCGGCGCACGAAGTTGCCCCGGGGAATGGGGGCCGACTCGTTGGCGTGGCCATGGGAGGCCATGACCGCACCGGTGGCAAGGATGCCGCCACGGGTGCCGGTGGTGTCGGTTACCTTGCGGATGTTGTCACCACTGACGCCGGACAGGTTGTAGTAGTTGGCCAGGGCCTGGTTCACGAACACATAGTCGGCGTTCAGCAACTCCTGGAACTGGCCGGTGGAGTCGTACATCACGTGGGTGAAGAAGGCACGGAGCTCCTGGTGCATGGCATCGCGAACCTGGCCGTTGAAGCGCGGATAGATGTTCGGGTCCTTGCTACCCATGGAGGCCGGGTCGGACTCCAGCCACTGCTCGGCGAAGTGCCCCATATGCACGCGGGCCTGCTCGGTTTCCAGCAGCCGACGGGCCTGGGCGGCCAGTTGTTCCGGGGTTTCCAACTGGTTGCTGGCCGCCGCGGACAGCAGTGTGTCGTCCGGGATGGTGCCCTGGAAGATGAACGACAATTGCGACGCCAGCTCGTACTGGGTCAGCTTGTAGACACCATTGCCCTGGGCTTCGCCCAGCTCGCTGATGTAGAGGAAGTTGGGTGAGATCAGCATGGCCTCGATCACCGCGGTCATTCCGCTGTTGAAGTCGCCCTGGTCCTGGAACAGGCCCAGGTAGCCGCTACGTTCCTCGTCGGTCAGCGGACGGCGGAAGGCTTTCAGGCCGAAGTTGTCGACAAACTGCTCGTCGCAGCCGTCGGCGTTCTCGTCACAGGGGAGCAGGGTGCCCTTCTGGTTGCTGACGGCGTCGTCGGCCAGTTGTTCGGCGGCCCGCATGTACTCGTCGAAGTGACGGGCGCTGACGAAGTTCTTGGCGGCGTTGTTGCTGAAGCCCTTCACCCTGGCTTCCGTGGGGAAGTTGTTGGTGATGTTGGCCGCATCAATGCCCAGAAGGTCGGATACCGCGTTCTCGTACTGGTAGCGGGTCAGCAGGTTGAGCTGGCGCGGGCCGGCGGTCTCGTCTTCCAGGTTGACCGGATCGCCATCACCCTGGTCGCTCCAGAAGTTGTCGGCGATGTGCTCGCCCACGGCCTGGGCGCAGTCACCCACGCAGCGGCCGGCATTGCCCAGGGGCATGGTGCTGTCGATATAGCTGACCAGGGAGTCCAGTTCGGTGGACTGGGTCAGCGAGACACCGACAGCGCCACCGGTGCCGTCAGCCCCGTGACAGGAAGCGCACTGGGTGGCATAGATCTCGGCGCCGTCCAGCTCATTGCCGTCGTCTCCGCCATCATCGTTGCCACTGCCGTTGTCGCCCCCGTCATCGCCGGAACCATTGTCTCCGCCGTCGTCGTTGCCGGAACCGTCATCGTTGCCCGGATCGCCGCCATTGTCGTTGCCGCCGTCATCGTCGCCGGGGTCATCGCCCGGATCGGTGCCGGGATCATCGCCGCCATCATCCCCGGGCATGTCGTCGGACGGCTGGGCGTTGACGATGACATTGCCGGAGGACATGGATGGCACGCTGTCGTTCACCGCGATCACGCGGTAGGTGTAGTTGCCCTCGGCGTCAAGCTGTTCCATCCATTGGGTCTGGTTGGCATCCACGGCGTCCCGGGTTTCCCAGTAGCCATCGCCCTGGCGACGCTTGATGACAAAACCGGTTTCGTTGCTGCTGAGGTCCTGCCAGCTTAGGGTCACCGTGCTGTTACCTTCGGTGTAGGACGCATCCACGATGGACGGCGCTGCCGGCGCGTCACCGACTTCCACCGGCATCAGGTTGTCGGCGTCGTCGCCACTGATGGCCGAGAAGCTGAGGTTGAAGTACACCGGTACGGTCTGCCCGATGGCGGACAGGCCGGCAAGGCTTCGCAGAGTCTCGATACCGCCGACCAGCTCGAAGTCACCGCCCTGGATCATCACCGGGCGTGCGGAGCGTACGGCCACACGGTCGTCGGCGGTGCGGATCACCATGACCTCGGCGGTGGTGTCCTGGCTGATGCCGTTCAGGCTGAGCCGGCCGTCCAGGGTCATCATTTCCGCCTCGCCCGGTTGCAGGCTGGTTACCGTCGCCATATCCACCTGGGTGGTGAAGGTCAGGGTGGGCAACAGGCCGCTGGCAAACAGGTGATCACGGATACGTTCATCCCGTATGTCGATACCGGTGTCCACCGTGTTCAGGTCAATGGCCAGGGTAGCCTTGCCGCTGGTGTCCACGAAGGCCTGCAGGTTCTGGAAGCTCTGGGCCTCGGCCACATCGGTGTTCTTGACGGTGACGAACGAGAAGTCGGATTCGGCTCCGTTCAGGGACCAGCCCATGACCGGCTCGTCCGGTGAATCATCTCCGGGCGAGTCATCGCCAGGGTCTGACCCGCTGCCGTCCGCCGGGCTGCCGCAGCTTTCCCCGTTGAGGAAGAACTCGGTGGGCAGGCTGCCGGACGGGTTCTCGATATTGAAGCCGAAATCAAACTGGCCGCCGCTGGTGACCGTGCCGTTATAACCGGCATCGATCACGCCGATCTGCTGGCCCTGTTGCTCGAAATGGCCTTTCCAGAGGTTGGCAATGGTTTCGTTGCCGGGGAAAGTCCAGGACAGGTCCCACTGTTCAATACGCGGCCCGTTGTACTGCACGGTCACCTGGTGGGTGGCACCGTTGCCCCAGTTGTTGATTTCCTGATAGTCCACGGTACAGAGCTCATTGGCCAGCGCGGCATTGCCGGCCATCGCCCCCGCGGCCAGTGTCAGCAGGTTTCTTAGTAAGGGTTTCATAAAAGCCTCTCTCATGCGGTGTCAGGAGCGCGTCACGGGGTGGTGGGCTCGTCGGCTTCAAAGAACAGGGCGAAATCCACCGGCACGGCAATGCTGATGGAATCCAGGCCGGCCACTTCCCGCAGTGCCTCCACGCCGCCCTCAAGGCCGAACTGGTCGGCGGTAATGATCAGCGGTTGGGCACTGCTGACGAGGAACCGCTGGCTGCCCAGGTGCTGGACGCGGAGCTGGCTGTTGATGTCACGGGTTTCACCGCTGATCTGTACCTGGGCCGGAACATCCAGGGTCATCACTTCGCCGGCGGACAGGCCCTGCACCTGCGAGAGGTTGTCGCCCAGCTCGATGGCCACCGTGGCGGTGGGCGTCTGGCCGGTGTTGAACAGCATCTCCTTCAGGCGCTGGTTGCGGATATCGATACCGGTTTGGACGGTGTTCAGGTCGATATCCAGGGTGGCGGTACCGTCGTCGGTCACGGAGCCGGAGATGGTGCCGAAGCGATGGCTTTCCACGGTGTGGGTATTCTTGGTGGTGACAAAGCCGAGGTAGGAGTCGCCGGTATCGAGGGTCCACGCAGTGGGTTTGGCCGGATCATCGTCGCCGGGATCACCGCCATCGCCGGGTTGGTCGCCGCCGTCGCCCGGGTTGTCACCGGGATTGTCGGGCTGGTCGGGGTCGTCCGGCTGGTCCGGGGTGTCGTTGAGCTCCTCGTCGCAGGGCTCTCCGTTGAGGTAGAACTCCACCGGCACCTCACCGGACGGGTTACGCACGTTGAAACCAAATTTGATCTCCCCACCCTCGGACAGGCGGGCGTTCCATAGCAGGTTTTCGACAACGACGTCCTGTTCGTTCTGGGTATGGGTGACGTTGAAGATGGAATCGATGGTATCCCCGCCGGGGAACGTCCAGCTCAGCTCCCAACCGGTGACATCCGGGCCGTTGTAGGTCATCTGTACACGGTGTACGGCACCGGTCTGCCAGCTATGCTGGATCCTGTAGTCGACCTCGCAGAGCGAGTCGGCGACGGCTGTGCCGGTCATCGCCGTGCCGCACAGCAGTAGTGCCAGTCTGGATTTAGTCTTCATAGCGCACGTTTTTAATCCTGTACCTGGTGGTTAAACACGACTACCGCGATAACGCGGGTAGCAAACGTTGGCCCTTACTGCCGGAACAGGCCCTGGAAAACTGCAGGGGGTACTGCGTCTGCAATTGAATTCGGGTTACAGCGTGGGCAGGACTTGCGCCCGCCCTACGACCTGACTTCCCGCCGGCGGGCGGGACGGTCAATAACGAAATACTTGATGGGATCCAGAAACAGCTTGAACACCAGTAGCATCAGCAGGCAGGTGCTGCTGAGCATCAGGAAATAGAACGCCAGGATGTTTTCCATACCGGTGTTGAAGTTGAGGGACCGGGCAATGCCCAGCACCAGGGGGAAGCCCCAGGAAATGATGGAAATGCTGGAGAAGGTGAACATCATGGCCTTCTCGTCGACGGTGACCCGGTGGAACATCTGATGCCCCAGGTTCCGGTCAAGGATGGGGAATACCTTGTGGTGCAGGAAATAGCCGTTGACGGTCAGGACCACCACAATGACCAGTTTTGCCCAGATCTTGGGGTTGCCCAGCAGTTCGGGCTGGTGCTGCCAGTAGATCCAGAGGAAGGCCAGGCCGGTCACCCACAGGATGAACAGGCCGGTACTGACCAGGCGGGCGATAAAGTGGAACAGCACCAGCTTCTCCCGGGTGATGCGCTCCAGGTAGAAGTAGCGGAAGGCAATGATATCCAGGGTCAGGGCGCCGCCGACGCCCAGTGCAAGACCAATCAGGTGGCCGGCAATGAACAGGGTTTTCAGCGTTTCAACGGAGGGCAGATCCATCTCGCGACATCCTTGGCTTGACTCCCTTGGCCCGGGACATCCTTCTCCGGGTCGACCTGGCAACATTCACATAAATGAAATATTATTCATTAATGACAGTCACTTACGACCGGTCAGCAATAAAAACCGCGGGAAGTATAAGGATATACGCAAGAGCAGGGACAGGGGAGAAACCGGAGGCTGTGAGACTGTTCAACCGGGCAGCGGGAAAGTGATACCTAATCAACCGTGGGACAGGTCGTATGGTCGTTCAGGTTTGTGATTAACCTGTCTCCGATATTTACATGATTTTCCTCGAAAAAGTCGGCGTTCATCTCCAGTACGTTCCGGTGACCGACCCCGGGAATCCAGCTTGGGCACTGAGTGGCGGATTCGGTCTCGCAGGGCACCATGGTGTCCATGGCCACGATGACACCGTCTTCATCCAGCCATGCGATATCCAGGGGGATCAGGGTGTTGTACATCCAGAAGCCCGCCCTGGGGCCCCGGTTCTCCTGGTAGACGAACAGCATCCCGCCGTTGTCCGGCAGGGAGGTGCGCTCCATCAGTCCGAAGCGATGCTGGAGCGGTTCAATGGCCTGCTCCAGCTTCACGGGGATGGCTTCGGATTCGGTGACCAGACAGGCCTGGTAGGGTTCCAGGAACTGGGGAGGCGGGGCCTGCTCCGCCATGGCGACAGGGGTAGCCAGCAGCATTGTCGCTATCCAGGTTGTCCGCCAGTTCATGAGCAGTCTCCGGTCAGGGTTTGAGTCGGTAGCCGGTACGGAAGATCCAGGCAATCAGCACCATGCACAGAGTCAGGAAGACGATGATCATGCCGACACTGATACCGATATGGATATCAGAAACACCATAGAATGCCCAGCGGAACCCGGAAATCAGGTACACCACCGGGTTGAACAGGGTGATGGTCTGCCAGATCTCCGGCAGCATGTCGATGGAATAGAAGGTGCCGCCCAGGAACACCAGGGGCGTGACGATCATCAGCGGAACAATCTGCAGTTTCTCGAAGCCGTCAGCCCAGACACCGATGATAAAGCCGAACAGGCTGAAGGTGACCGCCGTGAGCACCAGGAAGGCGATCATCCAGAACGGGTGCAGCACGCTGTAGTCCACGAACAGTCGTGCCGTGGCCAGGATGATCAGCCCCAGGATAACGGACTTGGTGGCGGCGGCCCCCACGTAGCCAATGACCACCTCGATATAGGATACCGGCGCCGACAGCACCTCGTAGATGGTGCCGGAGAAGCGGGGCATGTAGATGCCGAAACTGGCGTTGGAAATGCTCTGCATCAGCAGCGTCAGCATGATCAGTCCGGGGATGATGTAGGCGCCATAGCTGATGCCGTCGATATCGCCCATCCGTGACCCGATGGCGGAACCGAACACCACGAAGTACAGCGACGTGGAGATGACCGGGGACGCGACACTCTGCATCAGGGTGCGCCACATGCGGGCCATTTCAAACTTGTAGATGGCGAGGATGCCATACACGTTCATAGTGATACTCCAGTTCTGTCACGGGGCCGGTTCAGTCGTGGTGAACCAGACCGACGAAGATTTCCTCCAGCGAACTCTCCCGGGTCTGCAGGTCCCGGTATTCCACACCCAGTTCGCCCAGGGACCGAAGCAGCAGGGCAACCCCCGTCTGTTCCCGTTGGCTGTCGAAGGTATAGATCAGCTCATAACCGTCCTCGGACAGTTCGATGGGCTGGTCCTTCAGTTCCGGCGGAAGCTCATCCATGGCGGTCTGCAGATGCAGGCGCAGTTCCTTGCGGCCCAGCTTGGACATGAGCGTGCTCTTGTCTTCCACCAGGATCAGCTCACCATTGCGGATGACGCCGATGCGGTCGGCCATCTCCTCCGCCTCCTCGATATAGTGGGTGGTGAGGATGATGGTGACACCGCTTTCCCGGAGTTTGCGGACCATTTCCCACATATCCCGGCGCAGTTCCACGTCCACCCCGGCGGTGGGCTCGTCCAGGAACAGGATGTCGGGTTCATGGGACAGGGCCTTGGCAATCATCACCCGGCGTTTCATGCCGCCGGACAGGGACATCACCCGGTTGTTGCGCTTGTCCCACAGGGACAGGTCGCGCAGGATTTTCTCGATATGGTCCGGGTTGGGGGCCTTGCCGAACAGGCCGCGGCTGAAACTGACGGTGTTCCAGACCTTCTCGAAGGAGTCGGTATTCAGTTCCTGGGGCACCAGGCCGATCTTGGTGCGGGCCTCGCGGAATTCCTTCAGGATGTCGTGGCCCGCCGCCGTCACGGAACCGTGGCTCGGGTTGACCAGCCCGCAGATGATGCTGATCAGTGTGGTCTTGCCGGCGCCATTGGGGCCGAGCAGGGCGAAGATCTCACCCTTCTGGATCTCCAGGGTGACGTCCTTCAGGGCCTGAAAGCCGTCACCGTAGGTCTTGCTGAGGTTCTGGACCGATAATTCCGGGTGCACAGCGGGTACTCCGTCAGCAGGTTTGGAAAAGGCAGGCATTTTCGCACGTTATGGGGTATCAGGGCACCCCGTATAGCCCCTTATAGTTTTGCATGCTATGGGACTTGTCGTTCCGTTGGTGCATTCCGGGCCGAAAGGGCATAATGCCGTCGCCGGGCCCTCCCTCTGTCGGCCCATTGGTGTTAATCGGGATCCTGAATGATACGTGGTCTGTTGATGGTAGTGTTGGTAATCGGGCTGGGAGCCCTTGCCGTTATGGGCCCGCGCTGGTTTGAGTCCAGGTCGGCGGGGGCCAGTGACGCCGGCGACAGACCCGACTGTCATCCGCTACAGGAAGCTTGCCGCTGGCAGACCGATTCCGGCCAAGCCTCTGTCCGCATAGAGCGCCTGGCGGGCAATGAACTGGAACTGACGGCTACCTTGCCGACCGCCCCGGACCGGGTCATGGTCCTGTTGACCGGGGAGACCATGTACATGGGCGAGTATCCCCTCAGGATGGAAACGACCGATGAAACAGGCCATTACCGGCTTCGTTTTGTTCCTCCTTACTGCACCACAGGCGATGCCATGACATGGCGAGCAAGCCTGCGTGCCGACGGCGCTCCCATGGGCATACCTTTCAATGTCCTGTTCTAGCCCACAGAGTAACGGCTTTCAGCAGGTGGGCATGGTCTGCAGGGCCAGTCTACCGCGGATCCTGCGGGACAGGGAGTCGATGCCGATGTTCAGTAGCGCGGTCACCAGGATCAGGATCATGGCCTTGTCGAACTGGATGTTCTGGATCGCGCTGTCCACGTAGAAGCCCAGGGTGTAGATCCCCAGGATGCCGAGGATGGCGGTTTCCCGCATGATGATTTCCCACCGGTAGAACAGGAACGCCAGGAACGACGGGTACAGTCGCGGTACCAGCTCGTAGCCGTAGCGGGTGATGCCACGGGGCGCATCCGGCCTCAGGTACAGGCCACTGGACTGACGGCCGATCAGGTGCCCGATGATACCGCCGTTGTGCAGGGACAGGGCCACCACCGCCGGCAGCATGGATGGTCCCCAGAGCTGCAACAGGATGTAGGCCAGGATGTACTCGGGGGTTGAGCGGGCAATGACCAGCAGCACATGGCCGCCCGTGCGGCTCACCCGGTTGCCGAAGTGCCTGGAGATCAGTGGGAAGGCTGCCAGCGCCACCAGTCCGGTCGCCACCAGGGCCATCTGGGTCAGCAGCAGGGTGTTCCAGATGCCCGGCAAGGCCTGGTCGATCACCAGTTCCGACAGCCACGGCCAGAGTTCATCGCTACCCACGCCTTCCCTCAGTGGCGCGGGCACGATGTCCTCGGTAAAGAACCGTTTAACGTTGCCCCACACGATGGGCAACCCGTCCCCCAGGAAAAAGGGCGCGGCGACAATGTAGAAGGGCAGCAGGCGGGGACGTACCCACAGGGGAATGGTGGCAATCAGCCCATAGAACAGCAACAGCACCGCGCCGGCCTCGGAATAGTGCCCCTGGGAGAAGGACGATTCCAGGAAGAAGCCGAGGGTGGGCAGTCCCACGAAGCCGAGGATGGCACTGGAGCGCAGGCCACATTCCAGGCGGTAGGAGGTATAGGTACGCAACTGGTCCCAGCAGTCCGGGATACGGGCATAGACAAAGGCTGATAGTGCGCCCACGCCGGGCGGCAACAGGGTCCGGGGCTCGGGATCGGCCTCGTCCAGGATCTCGGAGTACACCTTGGCGAAGATGCCGGAGTAGGGGATGGCGATGGCCAATACTCCGGTGAGCGGGTGGAAACCGAAGAACTGCAGGAAAATCAGCGCCCAGAAGAGTTCGTGGATGGCCCGGATAAAGGCGCAAAAGGTGCGTACCAGCCGGATCCGGTAGATCAGCGCCAGCCCGAAGCCGCAGATGCTGCCAATGGTGACGCCGACAAAGGCAAAGGAGACGGTTCGCAGCAGCGCGGTGGCCAGGCCTTCGCTGGAAAAGAAATCCGGGGTTATCATCCCCCAGAAAAACCGGAACAGGTCCTGCCAGGGATTGGCGGTGGTAATGGCGATATCCGAGAACGCCAGGCATACCAGGGCCAGGACCAGGAAACCGAAACTGGTGCGGGCGGTTCTGGAGCGGCTCAGGGGCACATTGGGCCAGGCTGGCATGGGCGTCTACCGTCAGTCGTAGAGTGGTCGGATATCCGCGGGCGTCAGCTCGTGGCTGGGTGCGTCCAGGGCTATCTCGCCGTTGCGGATGCCCACCACCCGCGTTGAGTATTCCAGGGCCAGGTCCACGTCGTGCAGGGCGATCAGGTAAGTGGAGAACCTGGACGTCAGCAGGGACATGACTCGGTGTGCCAGGGGGCCGTCCAGGGCGGATACCGGTTCATCCCCCAGCAGGAAATCCGCCTTGTGGAACAGTGCCCGGGCAATGGCGGTCCGTTGGCGCTGTCCGCCAGACAGGGCGGCGGCGGGGGTCCACAGTTTTTCTTCCATGCCCAGTTGTTGCAGGATCGCTGTCACTGCTTGCCGGTCCGCCTGGAAGGGGCGAACCAGGGACACCAGGTTGTACAGGCTGTTGTGCTGGTCCAGCCGGGCCATGAAGACATTATGGAAAACCGGCAGCGCGTTCACCAGGCCCAGTTCCTGGGGCACCAGGGCGACCTGGCTGGCCACCCGATCGTGGATCAGCCGGATCAGGGTGGACTTGCCGGCGCCACTGCGACCGACTAGGGCGACCTGTTCGCCGGGCCGTATGGTGAGGGACAGCGGGCCCACCACCCGCTGCCCTCCGAAAAAACCGGACAGGCCGTTAAACTCCAGGTCAGTTTCCATCAACGTAGCAGGCCAAGTTCCTCGGCGGTGTCCTCAATGGCGGAATAGTCGTCATTGGAGGCGGGAATGAAGCCTTCCCGGGGGAACCGTTTCAGCAGATCCGGATCGTCCATGTTCAGCAGGGCCTCGGTGACACGCTCCTTGAAACCTTCGCCAAAACGCTCGTTGACGTCACCACGGATGGTCCATTGATAATCGGCGTACTCCGGGGTTTCCCAGATCACCTGAACCTTGTCAGTGTCCACCTCGCCGTTCTCGACGGCGGTTTCCCAGACCTTGAAGTTGAGCGCGCCAACATCATAGGTGCCGGCTTCCACCAGGCGGATGGTGCGGGTGTGGTTGCCGCTGAAGCCGACACGGGAGAACACCTCGTCGGGCGCTTCGGAGAACGCTTCGCGAAGGTAGTACTCGGGCATCAGTCGACCGGAAGTGGAGCCCTTGGAGCCGAAGGTGAAGGTTTTGTCCCGCAGGGCATCGGACAGTTCGCTGGCCGGTTCCAGCCCGGATTCGGTATTGGCGATGAAGTAGCTCCGGAATCGGGTGTCCTCCACGCCCTGGGCAATCGCCTCCGAGCCCGGTACCAGCCGACGGGCCTGGACCCCGGACAGGCCACCGAACCAGGCCAACTGCACCTGGTTGTTGCGGAAGGCGGATACGGCGGCAGCGTAGGATTTCACCGGGACATAGCGTACATCGACGTCGAGCTGCTCCTCCAGGTAGGCCTCCACGGCGCCAAAACGCTCAACCAGCTGGGTTTCATCCTGGTCCGGAATGGCGGTGAAGACGAATGTCTCCGCAGCGGCGGATAGGGCAAAGGTCTGCATGGCGGCGGCTATGGTAGCCAGGCCAAAGAGTTTTCTGAGCATAGGAGTCATTCCTTGAAGTGACGGGGTCAGGCACCAATGTGCCGGTTGTAATGATACTCTACGATAGCCTGACTGGATTAGCCTAACGTAGAAATCATCAGACACATTCTGAATGGTAGCAACTTAATGAAACTACTGCTATTGACGCCGGCGCCGGAGGGCTCCCTGTCCGGCAACAGGGCCACCGCCGAGCGTTGGGCCGGACTGCTGGAACAGGCGGGGCACCGGGTTGTTGTCGGGACCGACTATGATCCCTGGGAGGCCGACGGCGCTGATCTGCTGATTGCACTCCACGCCTGGCGGAGCCGGGAGACCGTCGCCCGCTGGCGTCGGGAACAGCCCGGCAAGCCCGTTGTTGTCGCCCTGACCGGGACCGACCTGTACCGCTACCAGTTCACCAAGCCCGAACAGACCCTGCCAACCATGGAGCAGGCCGACCGGTTGATCGTGCTGCACCGCCTGGCGGCCCGGGATGTTCCCCACCGCTTGCAGGGGCGGGTCAGTGTGGTGTTGCAGTCAACGGAACAGCCTGACGCCCCGGTCAGCCCGTCACCGGACCACTTTGATGTGTGTGTGATCGGACACCTGAGGGACGAGAAAGACCCCCTGAGGGCCGCCCTGGCCGCCCGGCAGCTACCACCGGCCTCGGCCATCCGGGTGTTGCAGGCGGGGCGGGCGCACAGTGAGGAATGGGCGCAGGCCGCCCGTCGGGAAATGGCCGATAACCCGCGTTACCATTGGCTGGGCGAACTGGACCGGAGTGCCACCCGACGCCTGATGGCCAGCAGCCGGATCATGGTCATCAGTTCCATCATGGAGGGAGGGGCCAACGTGGTGTCCGAGGCGTGCCGTGCCGGCTTGCCGGTACTGGCTTCCGACATTCCCGGTAACCGGGGCCTGCTGGGGGAGCAGTACCCGGGGCTCTATCATGTGAGGGACGAGGCCGCCCTTGCGCAGCGGCTGGCCAGGGCGGAGAACGACGCCGACTGGCTGGCCGGCCTGGCGGCCATTGTCAGTGACCTGGCGGAGGATTTCACGCCCCGGCGGGAACAGGCGGCCCTGGAAGAGGCCATCGCCCGGGCGATCAGTCCCTCAGGGTGATGGGTTCGATGGCTTCCCCCTGGGCCGTCACCTCGCCGATGATGGCGGTCAGGGGATAGCCCAGGGATCGAAGCTCTTCCACGCAGGCCTCGGCCCGGTCAGCGGGCACGCTGGCCAGCAGACCACCGGCGGTCTGGGGGTCGAAGATCAGTGGGTAGCGGGGATGGTCAACCCAGCGGGCCTGGTCCCGGATACCCCGGCGCAGGCGGATGTTGGCCGGTTGCAGGGAACTGAGGATGCCCTCGGCGGCGGTTTCCTCGGCACCCGGCAGGATGGGGATGGCAGACAGGTCAAGCACGGCGTCCACTTCCGATGGCCGGGTCATCTCCACCAGGTGGCCCAGCAGGCCAAAACCGGTGACATCGGTGCAGGCCCTGGAGCCGTAACGGAGCAGGCAGCGGGCCCCCTCCAGGTTGGACTGCATCATCGAGGCGAGGGCGGCGTCGATCCAGCGCCCCCGGGCTGCCAGCCTGGCATGGGCGGCGAACAGGGTGCCGGTACCGATGGCCTTGGTGAGGATCAGTTTGTCGCCAGGCTTCAGCCCGCCCTTGCTCATCACCTGATCCGGATCGATCAGGCCGTTCACCGCAAAACCCAGTGCCAGTTCCTTGCCCTCGCCGGTGTGGCCGCCCACCAGGGCGCAGCCGGCTTCGTTGAGCACTTCCACCGCTCCGGACATCATCTGGAACACCACGTCTTCCACCTTCGACTCGATGCCGTAGGGCACCGTGGCCACGGCAGTGGCACTCTGGGCCTCGGCGCCCATGGCGAATACATCCCCCAGGCTGTGGTTGGCGGCCACCCGGCCGAACACGTAGGGGTCGTCGATAAAGGCGCGGAAGAAGTCCACTGTGTGCACCACGGCCTTGCCGGGAGGCACCGTCAGCACGGCGGCATCGTCCGGGGCGTGGAGCCCCACCAGGATATCGTCCCGCTCGATGGGGCGCAGTTCCCCCAGGGCCCGGGACAGCACGGTGCTGCCCACCTTGGCGCCGCAGCCACCGCATCGCATGGCCACCGCCGAGATAGCCTGGGAGGCCTCCTCGGGGTTCTGGGCGGCGGCGGTGTCGGGCAGGGCGGCGGATTCCTCCATGGCCGGCAGCTCATTGAATTTCTTCATGAAGCGGCGGTCGATCCAGTCCTTCCAGCGCCACACCAGGCGCCCCTGCATGAAGCGGTCACCCTTTGAGGCGATGGCGTACTTGTCACCGGTGCTGATCAGCGCCAGCCAGGTCTTCTGCGGGATGAACGGTTTGGGCTTTTTTCCGATGGCGGCGCGACGGAGGTTTTCCGACAGGGGCGGCCCCTGACGCACGGCGAACACACCGGCTTTCTCACGGGGGTGGTCCACCACGTTGGCAATATCCCCGGCGGCGAAGATGTCGTCATCGGTCTCGGTCTGAAGGGTGTCCCGGCAACGTATAAAGCCACCGTCGTCCAGGGCCAGGCCCGTGTCCCGCAGCCATTCAGGGCCACCGGCCCGGGTCACCCAGAGCACTTCATCCAGGTCGAAGGCGTGGCCGTTATCGGTACGCAGGTGTCCCGCCTCGACAGCGGTCACGGCGCTGCCCAGGTGGGTGTGCACATGCCGCTGTTTCAGGGTTCGGGCAAACGCCTGTCGCACCCGGTCGTTATGGGTGGGGAGAAGGTCACCAGCCTGGTCGAAAAGGTGGAAGGAGAGCTGGTCCGGGTCCTTGCCCCGGGCCTGGTATTCATGGCGCAGGCGGTGCTGCATGGCCAGGGTCAGTTCGACCCCGCCGGCGCCGGCGCCGACAACGCCGATGGCCATGGGGCCCTGGTGGGTCTCGGCCCGCTCCAGCAACGCCAGCCAGCGCTGGTTGAAGCCATTGATGGGCTTGACCGGCACGGCATACTCTCCGGCACCGGGCACTTCACCCACCTGCGGGGTAGAGCCGATATTGATGGACAGCAGATCATAGGGTACCGACGGACGCCCCCGGCAGATGATCCGCTTGTTAGTGCGGTCGATGTCGACGGCCTCGTCCCGGTAGAAGCGGGCACCGGCAAATTCCGCCAGGTTGCTCAGGTCAATGTGGCATTCATCATAGGTGTAGTGGCCAGCAACGTAGCCGGGCAGCATGCCGGAGTAGGGGGTGTGCGTGTCGCGACAGATCAGTGTGAGGCGAACCCCCGGCACTGGTTTCATCGCAAAACGTTTGAGGACTCCAACGTGGCTGTGGCCACCACCAATCAATACGATGTCACGCAGTACCGGTTGTTCCGCTTCCTTCATCCGATCAGTTTCTTCGCTTCGTTAGGCCAGTCACTGAAGCCTTTCATGCTGGAGAACTGGTTCAGTTTCTCCTGCTCGGCTTCGGTGGGGCTGGCAATCTGGTTAATGGAGGTAATGCCAGCACCCTGCAACTTACGGGCGGTGACCGGGCCAATGCCCTTGATACGGGTCAGGTCGGACAGGTCGTTACCCTTGGCGGCCGCCTTTACGGTGGCGCCGGTCTTGCGGGCGCCGGCCCTGGTGTTGGTGGCTGCTTTCCTGGCACCGGATTTCGCCTTGGTGGCGGTCTTCTTTCCAGCCTTGCTTGCCGTTTTGGCTGTGGTCTTGCCCGCCGATTTCGCGGTCTTGGCTGTTTTCCTGGTTTCCTGCTCCAGGGACTTGGTAACCGCCTCCTGGCCCCGCTTGGCTTCGCGCTGGGCAATGCCGAGGCGGTCCATCACCGAGTCCTGGATTTTCTGGAACTCTTCCATCCGGCGGTCCAGCTCATCGTGAAAACGCTTCATTTCGCGCTCACGGAGCTCGTCGATCTCCTTCATCAGCTTGCGGACCGGCTCCTGGATCTGGTTCTGGAGTGAATCAAGCTGTTTGAAGGCGTCGTCCACCAGTCTTTCGATCTGCCCGGAGGTCTTCTCGAATTCCTTGTTGACCTTTTTGACGATCTTTTCGACGTTGGGGCGTTTGTTGTCGGTCTTACTGCTCTTGCTGGTCTTGGCCATGGTACCGCTCCCTGTTCACGGGTTGTGACGAGCTAACGGATAGTCCGTTAAGGTAGCCGGTCGGATGACCGACCGACGGAATTTGTGGCAGTGCTGACCCTGAATGGACTCCCTCCGGCCCGCAAAAGAGCAGGAGGGGTTCAGGCGGTTGCACCCAGGCTGGGATTTTCGCGGCGGGAAAGCAGGGACTTCTTGCGGTCAAGTACGTCGCGAATGCGCTCGAACTGCTCCGAACGCTCAGCCTTCGGGCGGTAGTCACTTGCAATAAAATCAATATGATAAAAGAAATTGCTACAGTACTTTCTTCGCTCGGTGATCAGCCCGGTCAGGCCGTTTGCCTGGAGGTTCTCGAACGGCATATCCATTTCCAGGTCCAATCCGAGGGTTTCGCCCGGTTCAAACACCTTATCGGTTTTCAATACGCAACCGAACTGATTCAGATCAAACAGACTGGCTTCTACCAGTTCCTTGCGGAATAGCCCTTTCTTCAGGGTGAACCGCGCTACCAGGTCTGGCAGGGGGGTGTGGTAAGCATTGTCTGACATTGGCATGGCTCATTTCCCTGGGCGGCGCAGACCGCCAACAACATTTATTATACTCGACGCGTCAGGGAGTCTTTGAATGGAGCCTGACGGATGACACTCAGGATCTATTCAGGGACTCCCCGGATATTATGGTTGTGTTCCCAGTGCGTAAACTTTAGTCACCGGAAAACGGTTTGGCAACAGTTTCAGTATCGTAGCGGGTGCACTTAATGTGCGTTGCCGCCCGTTTCACGACAAAGGATGAGGCGCGGTCTCAGCTATCATCCTCTACGATATCATGATCCTTGTCGTTCGTGTGTAAGGTGTACAAATCCGTGCGCCGGTCCTTGAGGTTGGTTACCGAGCCCTCGTTGCGAACCAGCTTGAGTTTTTCCAGGTCCAGGTCGGAGAACATAATCATCTCGGTGTTGGGGGTGGTTTCCGCCATCACCGCGTCGTGGGGGAAGGCGAAATCCGACGGTGAGAACACCGAGGACTGGGCATACTGAACGTCCAGGTTCTCCACCTTGGGCAGGTTGCCGACACTGCCGGTAATGACCACGTAGCACTCGTTCTCGATGGCACGGGCCTGGGCGCAATGGCGAACCCGCAGGTAGCCGTTCTTGGTGTCGGTCCAGAACGGCACGCAGATGATATCCACCTCCTCGGCGGCGGCCATGCGCCCCAGTTCCGGGAACTCGATGTCGTAGCAGATCATGATGGCGACGCGTCCGGCATCGGTATCGAATACCTCGAATCGGCTTCCTCCCTCGATCACCCAGTCCCGGCGTTCATGGGGCGTAATGTGGATCTTCCGCTGCTCGTCCACCCGACCGTCGCGATGGCACAGGTAGGAGACGTTGTAGACCCGGTCATCCTCGATCAGGGGCATGGAGCCGGTGACAATATTGATGTTGTAGCTTACCGCCATCTCGGACATTTCATTGCGGAACTGCTCGGTGAAACCGGCCAGGAAACGGATGGCCCGGGTCTGGTCCATCTGGTCGGTGAGCCCCATCAGCGGTGCGTTAAAGAACTCCGGGAACAGGGCGATATCGCTCTTGTAGTCGGACAGGGCATCGACAAAGTATTCCACCTGTTTCAGCACTTCCTCTACAGAGGTGAATTCCCGCATCTGCCACTGGACCGCCCCCATGCGCACCTGGGTCCTGCGGGTGTTGAGCACCGTGGAGGGCGGGGTATAGAGGATGTTGTTCCACTCGAGGAGTGTGGCGTAACCCAATGATTTTTCATCCTCCGGCAGGTATTTGTGCATCAGCCGGGTGACCTGGAAATCATTCGAGAGCTGGAAGGTCAGGATGGGGTCGTAAATCTCCTTGCGATCCACCCGCTGGATGTACTCCGCCGGCGTGTACTGACTGGCATACTTGTGGTAGTTGGGGATACGGCCACCCGCCAGGATGGCCCGCAGGTTCTTGGACCGGCAGAGTTCCTTGCGGGCCTCGTAAAGGCGGCGACCCAGGCGATAGCCCCGGTAGTCCGGATGGATGAACACATCCAGGCCGTACAGGGAATCGCCATTGGCGTTGTGCCAGATCTTCTCGTTGCGGAGGATCAGGTCGTCATAGGTGTGGGGGTTGCTGAAGCGCTCGTACTTCACGCAGACCGTCAGCGCGACCGCCACCAGCTCACCACTGTCCTCAATGCAGATCTGGCCATCCGGGAACTGGTCGACCAGCGCCTTGATGGTGTCCCGGGGCCAGGCACCGCCAATATCGTTGTAGACCCGGTCCATCAGCACCTTGAGTTGCTCATAGTCACTGTCTTCAAGGTTGCGCAGGCTCAGGTGCAGTTCTTCATGTGCCATGGCGATGGTGGCTCCTGTTCGATAGGGGGTGTTCAAGACCCATTGTAGACACTGACCGGGATTGGCGGTGTCGCCAGCCTCTGTATCAGGGTGCCGAAAACCGTGATGGTATCAGAAGTTTGTTAAAGACTTCGTCCCCGTGGCCGACATGCATTCCAGTAACGCCTTCCAGCCTATTCACCACGGGAGAACGCCAGTGAATCTGTCCTTCGGCCAGAAACTGCTGATCGCATTCGGTATTTTGCTTGTCCTTGTAGTCGGTAGCTACGCCGTTACCGGCGACCACCGACTGACCGCCACCACAAGCCGCTATGTCGAGTCCATGGCGGCGGATACCGCCAGCCAGGCCACGGCGAGTATCGCGGAGTGGCTCAACACCCGACTGAAGATGACCGAGGGCGTTGCCGGGGCGCTGGCGTCGGCGGAAGACGACGGGCAGGCGAGGGCCATCCTGCAGTCCGCCAACGTCGGTGGCGGGTTCAACAACGTCTATGTGGGACGCACCGATGGCAAGATGCTGATGCCCGACCGTGAAGCGCAACAGACCCTGCCTGACGGTTACGATCCCCGTACCCGCCCCTGGTACAAGCTGGCGCAGGAGCTGGGTCGGGCCTCTATTACCAAGCCCTACAAGGACGCCTCGTCGGGGCAGATGATCCTGTCGACCCTGGCGCCGGTGAGCTCCGGGGAATATCGGGGCGTGGCCGGGGCGGACATTACCCTGGATGTGGTGGATGAGCTTCTGGGTAGCGTCAACCTGGCGGATACCGGTTATGTCGCCCTGGTCGGTGGTGACGGCACGGTGCTCTACCATCCAAACAGTGATCTGGTGGGGGAACCCATTTCCGGGTTTCTGGGGCAGGAGCCTCGGTTCGGTGGTGAAGCCAGTACCGTGGTCATTGAGGAGACTCCGTGGCGGGTAAGCTTCCACGAGATTGAGCAGGCCCGTGGCGTGAACTGGCGCCTGGCCATGTTTGCCAATGAGGATCTGGTGAACGCGCCGGTCCGCAAGGCCCGCACCACAGGCCTTCTGATCCTGGTGGTCGGCCTGGTGGTTGCCCTGATCCTGCTGCACCTGGGTATCCGGGTGCTGATGCGACCGGTACATCGCCTGAACAATGCCATGGCGGATATTGCCAGCGGCGACGCGGATCTGACCCGCCGGCTGGATGTGGAGACCAAGGATGAGTTCGGGCGACTGGCCGGGAGCTTCAACGAGTTTGTGGCCAACATCCAGGGGGTTGTCCGGGACGCCCAGCGGGGCGCCGGTGAACTGCATGAGTCAGTGGCGGCCCTGCGCCAGACTGCCAGCACCAGCCGCAGCAGTGTCGAGGGCCAGCAGCAGGAGGTGGACATGATTGCCACGGCGATCAACGAGATGTCCGCCGCCGCTTCGGAAATTGCCCGCAATGCCCAGCAGACCGCCGATGCAGCCCAGACAGCCGATTCCGATGCGCGGGAGACGGTGGGCACGGTGTCCCAGTCCCGGGACGCGGTGGACCGGCTGGCGGAAGAGATTGGCAGTGCCGCCCAGGTGATTGAGCGCCTGGGCCGGGATGTGAATGAGATCACCACGGTACTGGAGGTCATCCAGGGCGTGGCCGAGCAGACTAACCTGCTGGCCCTGAATGCCGCCATCGAGGCCGCCAGGGCCGGCGAGGCGGGCCGTGGTTTTGCGGTGGTGGCCGATGAGGTCCGTAACCTGGCCCAACGCACCCAGAAGAGCACCGGTGAAGTGGGCGCCGTGATCGAGCGTCTCCAGGCCGGGGCCTCTGAAGCGGTGCGGGTGATGGAGGCCTCAACCGAGGTATCCTCGGAAAGCGCGGCGAAGGCCCAGCATGCGATGGATGCCCTGGACCGGATTGCCGCCGCGATCACCTCCATCAACGAGATGACTTCCCAGATCGCCACCGCGTCGGAGGAACAGACCTCGGTCACCGAGGAACTGAACAGCTCGATCACCCGCATTGCAGAGAAAGGTCAGGATGCCGCGGAGGCTGCGTCCGAGAACGACCAGTACAGCAACCGGATCGATTCAGTGGCGTCTGACCTGAACGACAAGGTCCGGCGTTTCCGGGTCTGATCGAGGGCGGGACGCTAAGGCGTGTCCTGTCGGGCAAGGCCGTTGGAGATCCGCCGCCGCAGGGTCTCCAGCACTTCCCGGCCGATGGGCGCCGAGTCATCACTAAGGAGAGGGTTTTCCAGTACCAGCAGTTTGCGCCGGTCGAGATTCAGCGACTCCACGGCACGACCATAGTAGGTGGCGAGGTGCAGTGCAAAGCTGCCGTCGGAGATGGCCCTTTCCAGGCCCAGCTGGATCCTCTGGGCGGTATCGTGATCATCCGGACCGACGAAGAAGTAGGATGGCATGGGGTAAGCAAGCAACAGGTGAGGTTCTATCACCAGGTCGCTGTCATGCACTCGTTCCAGGTCAAACAGCACTTCGCTCACGCCCCGTGCAAAGCAGTCAAACCGGTTCCGCTGCAGCATGTTAAACAGGGTTTCAAACCGCGTATTGGTAATCACCTTGACGCCGTTGGCCTTCAGGATCTCGCTGTCCGGCCAGTGGGTGCCCTGGCCGATGCTGATGTCACGGGCCACCAGGTCGTCCAGGTCTTCCACACCCCGGAACCGCAGAAGGTTATCCTGCCTGACCACACAGACCCGCAATCCCAGCAACCCCCCGTCAATAGGCAGGGGGATGGCGTAGAGGTTGTCTTCCCGCTCAGGAGAGGTAGCCACATTGGCGATGGTGATCAGCCGGTCATCCGCCTCCTGGAGCTCCACCAGAGCGCGTCCCTGGACCATTTCCGGCGATCGCAGAATCCGGTACGGGCCGTACTCCGGGGTCTTGTCGAAGGCCAGCCGCAGTACCGCAAGCACGGCCGGGCTGTCGTAGTTGCGATACCAGAGCCGGTAGACGATCGGGTCGGTACTGTCCCGGGCGGCGGACGGGTTGCCGATGGGTAGCAGTATCAGAAGGGCAAGGAGGATAACACGCTGGAATTGACAGGATCCTGGTAGGGCCATTGAGTCTTCCGAACTGCTGGGCGGTACGCGCGCACTGCGGCATCGAATTATTGGTTATTCAGACAGTGTAGTCGTTTTCCGGCTGTTGCAGCATATATTGTGCAAAAACACGCATTTCCGCCGTCGGGGTGGGCTTATGACCTCGGTGGAAGACTGTCCAGTACGGCCAGGAAAACTGCCCCGTAGCGCTCCAGCTTGGCGCTGCCAACGCCACTGACTTCCGACATTTCCTCCAGGCTGGCCGGGCGCCGCTCCAGTATCTCCATCAGGGTGGTGTCGTGGAAAATAACGAAGGGGGGCACACCCTGTTCGTCCGCCAGTTCCTTGCGTTTCTGTCTGAGCGCCTCCCAGCCTTCCGGGTCTGATATGGACTGGGTACGGGAACGGCGGTCTCCATCCTGGCGCCGGGTCACCTTGCGTTCCGGATCCCGGCGAAGCTCCAGGGCGGCTTCACCCCGCAACACCGGGCGGCAGATTTCGGTCAGTTGGAGGGCGCCATATCCCTCCGGATCGGCCCGCAGGTACCCATTGGCCACCAGTTGCCGGAACACGGATTTCCACTGGTTGACCGACAGCTCGGTACCGATGCCCCAGGTGGACAGGGTCTGGTGCCCCGCCTGCCGGATACGGTCGTTCTCCGATCCTCGCAGCACATCGATCACGTAGTTGACGCCGAAGCGCTGTCCGGTCCGGTAGACGCAGGACAGGGCCTTGCGCACCGCGTCGGTGCCGTCCCAGGTCTCCGGTGGTACCAGACAGGTGTCGCAGTTGCCGCAGGGGGCGTCCAACTGGTCGCCAAAGTAGCGCAGCAGGGCCTGACGACGACAGGTGGTGATCTCGCAGAGGCCCAGCATGGCATCCAGTTTCTGGCGTTCCACCCGTTTGAAGTGGTCATTGCCCTGGGAGGCCTCCAGCATCTGCCGTAGCTTGATCACATCCTGCAGGCCGTAGACCATCCATGCCGTGGAGGGGTTGCCATCCCGGCCGGCGCGACCGGTCTCCTGGTAGTAGGCTTCCAGGCTCTTGGGCAGGTCCAGGTGGGCCACGAAGCGGACATCCGGTTTGTCAATGCCCATGCCGAAGGCAATGGTGGCCACCACGATCACGCCGTCCTCCCGCAGGAAGCGTTCCTGGTTGCGGGCCCGCTCCTCGGCGGGCAGCCCGGCATGGTAGGGAAGGGCAGTGTAGCCTTTCTGTTGCAGGAGTCGGGCGGTGGCGTCCACCTTGTTGCGGGACAGGCAGTAGACAATGCCGGAATCGTCAGGATGCTCGGCCTTGATGAAGTCCAGCAACTGCTTGTTGGCGTTGGTCTTGGGGGCAATGCGGTACTGAATGTTGGGGCGGTCGAAACCACTGATAAAGTGCCGCGCGTCGGTAAGGGACAGGCGCTCGGCGATTTCCTTGCGGGTGCGCTCGTCGGCGGTGGCGGTCAGGGCGATGCGGGGCACATGGGCGAAACGCTCCGCCAGGATGCTCAGGCCCAGGTAATCAGAACGGAAATCGTGCCCCCACTGGGACACACAGTGGGCTTCATCAATGGCGAACAGTGACAGCGATGCATCTTCCAGCAGGCTCAGGGTACGGGGCTGGAGCAGCCGTTCCGGGGCGCAGTACAACAGGTCCAGTTCCCCCCGCAGCAGTGCGTTCTCCGCGTCCATGGCCTGCTCCATGCCCATGGTGGAGTTCAGGAAGGCGGCCCGCACCCCCAGTTGTTGCAGTGCGGCTACCTGGTCCTGCATCAGTGCAATCAGGGGCGAAATCACAATGCCCGTTCCGGGCCGGACCATGGCGGGAATCTGGTAGCAGAGGGACTTGCCGCCGCCGGTGGGCATCAGCACCAGCGCGTTGCCACCATTGACCAGCTCCCGGACGATATCACCTTGCAGGGGACGGAAGGACTCGTAGCCGAATACCTCGTGCAGCACCTGTTCCGGGCTGGCGGAGGGCATCACCGGCTTTTCGGGGCTGAGCTGGTCGAAGTCGGTGTAGGAGTCCATGGATGGCTCGCCGGGTTCGTGAATGAACGCGGGATGATATCAGAATGGGGATTGGTTGTCGGGAGGAGGCATCTGCGGCGCTGCCGCGATACAATAACGCGGTTTTTCGCACCGGCCAACCGGGCCGGGCCTTGTTTATTCGATAAAAAAGGCAACAAGAACAGGACTCTAATGCAGGAATTTGATGCCATACGTCCCTATGGGGATGACGAGGTCGAAGGCGCTGTACGGCGGCTGTCCAACGACCCCGATTTCTTGTTGATGGTGGGGCGGTTCCGCTCCCCCATGCTTGCCCGCTGGCTTCCGGGCCTGCTTCGCAAGCGCGTGAAAAGCTGGTTGAGGAAAGAATTCGGCAGTGCCCGGACCATCCGGGATGTCCAGTTACGGGTGCAGGCGTACGTGACCGACCTGGTGGGCCGGACCACCACCCGCCTGACGTCGTCAGGGCTGGAGCGACTGGATCCGGACACCCCGTACCTCTTCATCTGTAACCATCGGGATATCGTGTTTGATCCGATGGTGGTCAATCACCTGTTACATCTGAACAGTTTCGAGACCACCCGCATCGCCATCGGTGACAATCTGCTCAAGAACCCGGTGTTCGCTGAGATGATGCGCCTGAACAAGAGCTTTGTGGTGCAGCGGGACATCCAGAGCCCCCGGGAAATGCGGCAGGTGTTCCTGACCCTGTCCGGGTTCATCAACCACAGCCTGGATGATGGCCACAGCATCTGGATTGCCCAGCGGGAAGGGCGCGCCAAGGATGGGGTGGATCAGACCGATCCCGCCATCATCAAGATGTTCTACATGAGCCGCAAGAAGGAGGGGCTGGACTTCGCCGAGGCCATGAACCGCATGCGTATCGTGCCGGTGTCCATTGCCTACGAGTACGACCCCTGTGACGTGGACAAGGCCCGGGAGCTGGAAACCCGCGAGCGGACCGGTACTTACACCAAGGCGGAGAACGAGGATTCCGAGCAGATCGTCAAGGGGCTGACCGGCTTCAAGGGTCATGTGCACGTGCACTTCGGCTCACCGATCAGTGATTCGCCCGACAATGCGAAGGACCTGGCGGCCCTGATCGATACCGAGATCCGTGCCAACTACCACCTGCATGCTTCCAACCTGGTGGCCTATAACATGAAAGGGGTACACCCGGCGACTCACGATACCCCGGACGTGGTCGGCGAGGAGGTGGTGACCGCCGAGAGCTGGACCCCGGCAGAGCTGGAAGCGGCGGAAGAGGAACTGGAGCGGCGCATTGAGGCCTGCGACGAGGCCATCCGCCCCTACCTGATTTCCATGTATGCCAACCCGGTGCTGAGTTCGCTCAATGCCCAGGAGGCTAGTGTCCCGCAGTAGGTTAACGAATTACCCAGACGGGACACCAGGGAACCATCCACCAACTGACTTTTTACCGATTGATGACGAGGTGTTATGAACCAACTTGAGTACATCCAGCAGGACACCGGTGAGAACCCGGATGCATCCGTTATCTGGCTCCACGGCCTTGGCGCGAACGGCCATGACTTTGAGCCGGTGGTACCGGAGCTGGGTCTGCCACAGGGCGCTTCGGTCCGCTTTATCTTCCCCCACGCCCCGGAAATTCCGGTGACCATTAACGGCGGCATCCGGATGCCGGCCTGGTATGACATCAAGTCGCTGGAACTGGGCCGCACCGTGGACAAGGATCAACTGGTGGCGTCCGCCCAGGCGGTGGCGGCCCTGGTGGAGCATGAGATCGATCGGGGTGTGAAGTCCGAACGCATCGTGATCGCGGGCTTCTCCCAGGGGGGCGCGGTGGCCTACGAACTGGGCCTGAGTTACCCGAAGCCCCTGGCGGGCATCCTGGCCCTGTCCACTTACTTTGCCACGGCGGATACCGTGCAGTGTTCCGACGCCAACCGGAACATTCCCATCAGTGTGTTCCATGGCACCCATGACCCGATGATACCGGAGGCCCTGGGCCGGGCATCTGTTGAGAAGCTACAGGCCATGGGCTACCAGGCGGATTACCAGACCTGGCCCATGGAGCATGCTGTATGCCTGGAGGAGATCCACGCCATCGGCGAGTTCCTGCGGAACGTCCTGGTGCTCCGATAACGGGATGGTGGAGTTACTGATCCTGTGAACCACTTCTGTCACCTGTTCCTGGCCCGTCCGACGCTGGAATCCCGGGTGGGCAACCTGCTCGGGGATTTCGCCCGGGGGTTGGATAGCCGGGACCTGCCGGAACAGGTGAGGGAAGGCCTGGAACATCACCGGGCCGTGGATGCCTTCACTGATTCCCATCCGCAGGTGTTGGCCAGCAAGGCGCTCTTTTCCGCCGACCGTCGCCGGTTTGCGGGCATCGCCCTGGATATCCTCTTTGACCATTACCTGCTGCGCCATTGGGAACAGTTCGGACATACTGATAAAAATCGTTTTATCAAAGAATTATATGCGGATCTTGAAGCGGGATCTTACCTGATGCCGCCAGCCATGGAGCAGGTGACCCGGCGTATGGTGGCGTATGACTGGTTCAATGCCTACGAAAACCTGGATACGGTGGGCCAGGCCATGGACCGGGTCGCCAGCCGCATCCGGTTCCGCCATGGCTTCGAGGGTATTATTGACGAGATCCGCCCGATGGACGACGAGCTGGAAGCCCGGTTCCTGGCTTTTTTTCCGGACCTGCTGGCGTTCAGTCGTTCCAGGCTGGAGCCGTAACCCCGGATAGCCTCTGCGGCGCTGTCCAGGAGCATGCGCCAAGAAATACGACAGATGACATGCCGGTGCAGTTTGCTATCGTAGGCAGCGTTTTCACGGTATCCAGGCAGGTCAGAGTGACCCGCAAGGAATCCACTTCCCAGGGAGCCGGGCATGTTTACCAGACTGGAATCACTACGCGGGCTGGCCGCCATCATGGTGGTGATCTACCACACCCCGTTCTATATCGAACAACCGTCTCTCTCCCTGATCCGTAACAGCTACCTGTTCGTTGACCTGTTCTTTGTGCTCTCCGGTTTCGTTATGGCCTATGCCTATGGCGACAAAATCCGTGGGGGGATGGGCTTCGGCCAGTACATTGCCCTTCGCCTGGGGCGCCTGTACCCGCTGCACCTGTTTACGCTGATGCTCTGGGTGCCCTATGTGCTCATCAAGCAATACCTGTACGAAACCGGCTTTGGCGGTACCAGCCAGCTTGATGAGAACAACCTGTTCACCTTTATCACCAACCTGCTGATGATCCACGGGCTGGGGGTCAACGAGTCCCTGAGCTGGAACCAGCCGAGCTGGAGTATCAGTACGGAGTTCTTCGCCTATATCGTGTTCTTCGTGACCGCCATTACCGTGGACCGCGGGCGGCGGTTGTGGGTGCCGCTGGCATTGTCGGCCGGGTTGTACGCCGCCATTTTCCTGGTGATCCAGCCCGAACAGCTGAAGATCACCTACGACCACGGTTTCATACGCTGCCTGGCGGCCTTCTACCTGGGGATATTCGTCTACCGCGTGAGGGCCTATGGCACCCTGGACAGGCTTTCGTTTGGCCCACTTTCGGCGGTGGAGGGGCTGACCATGGCCGCCATCATCGTGTCTGTCTCCCTCTCCGGCAACCGCTATGCGGCGATCATGGTGGCCATACTCAGTTTTGCCCTGGCGGTGTTTGTGTTTGCCACCCGCAACGGCGGCGCGGTCAGTCGGCTGCTGGACATCGACCTGGTGCGCAAGATCGGGGTGTGGTCTTTCTCCATCTACATGACCCACCGCCTGATCCAGTTTGGCGCCTCCAACGTGTTCGAGTTCATCCTGGAGATTGATCCCAGTGAACCGATGGGGTGGCCTTCGGTGCCCCTGAACCTGCTGTTGCTGGTGGTGGTGATCGGGTTTTCCCGCTACACCTACGAATGGGTGGAGAAACCCTGTCGGGACTGGGTCAAGCACCGGGTCCAGCAGCGGGACCTGCAAAAAGCAGCGGCCTGACGGGGCGCCCCAGTCAGGCCCGGTACAGGGCCGGAGGCCTGACTGGAGCGCCCCTGGTAACATCTTCAGGCCAGCAGGCCCTTCACTTCCCGGCTGTCGCTGGCGAAGAGAACGCCCGCCTCACGCATATCGGTCAGTGCTTTTTCAACGGACGCTTCGGCGATGCCCCGGCTGGCGGCCAGGTTGAGGATCACCTCGAACCCCGCCGCCCTGAGCTGCATGACGGTGGTGGCCACGCAGTAGTCCAGGGCCAGCCCGCCGACGATCACCGTGGTCACGCCCCGGCTTTCCAGGAACTCGATGACGCCGGTGCTGCGGGTGTCACCCAGGTCGTGGTAGCAGGCTCCGTAGGGGTGGCAGTCCACGTCCAGCCCCTTGCTGACCATGAAGTCATAGCCGGTAATGGGGTGGGGCAGGCCATCCAGCAACTCGAAGCCCCGGGTGCCCATCATGGCGTGACGGGGCCAGCGGACGTCGATGTTGTCGCCCTCCACCGGGGAGAACACGTCGGCCGGATCGTCGGCAATCCACCGGGCATTGTCCGGGTGGGCATCCCGGGAGCCGATCCGGAACCGGGCCAGGGCGGCATTGGTGTTCAGTTCATCGACGATTTCATCGCCTCCTGGTACCGGCAACTCGTCCGGGCACAGGGGAGTGAAGGTCTTCTGTGCATCCACATCGAAGGCAGCGATGACTCTGTTCATGGCGTTTCCTCCCTTGGTCAGTTGGACGAAGCGGCCACAAAGGGCCCCATGGCGGCGGGCGGGTCCGCGCGCTTGTGCTCC
Organism: Marinobacter shunpengi; assembly: GCF_045449695.1. Classification (NCBI taxonomy): domain Bacteria; kingdom Pseudomonadati; phylum Pseudomonadota; class Gammaproteobacteria; order Pseudomonadales; family Marinobacteraceae; genus Marinobacter; species Marinobacter shunpengi. The sequence goes on along the minus strand of NZ_JBJJKZ010000012.1, from coordinate 151,926 downwards.
GTCCTCAGGTACTGCGCCTTGATCCTGCGCAGGTCGGCCTCGGCAATGTCTTTTCCTTCCAGGAAATCGTCGATCACGTCGTAGGGCATTCCCAGGGCCTCTTCATCGCAGCGTTGTGGCCGCAGGTCCTCCAGGTCGGCCGTGGCCGGCTTTTCATAGAGTTCCGGGCTCGCGCCCAGGGCCTTGGCCAGCAGCCGCACCTGGCGCTTGTTCAGACCCCGCAGTGGCAGCAGGTCGCAGGCGCCGTCGCCCCACTTGGTGAAGAACCCGGTTACGGCTTCGGCGTTGTGGTCGGTACCCACCACCAGGCCGTTGTTCAGGGCGGCGATCTCATACTGCGCGGTCATGCGGACCCGCGCCTTGACGTTGCCCCGTTCGAAGTCGAGGTTGGCCTCCGCGGGACGTTGATCGGCTTCTTCGGCGGCACCGATCACCGCGCCGTGCAGCGCATCGACGGCCGGGCGGATGTCCACGGTGTCGGTCCGGTCAGGGCGGATAAAGCTGATGGAGGCCCGGGCGTCACTCTCATCGGCCTGGATGCCGTAGGGCAGGCGTACCGCAATAAAGGTGGCATTGGGGTCGTCCGCCTTCAGACCCTCGATGGCCAACTGGCAGAGCCGGCCCGCCACCAGCGAATCCACGCCGCCGCTGATACCCAGTACCAGGCGGTTACGACCGGCATTGAGCAGGGTTTGCTGCAGGAAGGCTACGCGTGTGTCGATCTCCTGCAGCCAGTTCCGTTCCTCCGTAGGCTGGACGGCCCATTCCCGAAGGATATCCGTAGCGCTCAAGGTCGTGTTGTCGCTCATCATTGTCTCCTTACTCCACGTTGAACCGGGCCTTGAGGTTGGCCAGGTAGACCGGGTCGTTGCACATGCTCTTGCCCGGTTCGTCACTGATTTTCGCGACCGGCATGCCGTCGCATTCCACCATCTTCATCACGATGTTCAGGGGCCGGTACGCCTCGCCGTCAGGCCGGGTGAAGTCCCCCAGGTCGTTGGTCAGGAACGTGCCGATGCCGAAGCTGGTCTGTATCCGTCCCTGGAAGTGTTCAGCGATATCCAGGGCCCGGTCGAAATCGAGGCTGTCGCTGAACACCAGCGTCTTGGTCTTCGGGTCGATGCCGAAGTCCTGGTAATGGCGGATGAACTTCTCGCCCCACACAAACGGGTCGCCGCTGTCGTGACGCACCCCCGAGAACAGGACGGAGAACAGGTAATCGAAGTCCTTCAGGAAGGCATCGGTGGTAATGCAGTCGGTCAGGGCAACCCCGAGCCGTCCCCGGTAGACCTGGTTCCAGACCTCCAGGGCCTCCTTCTGGGACCGGGACACGTTCACGAAGGCCTGGTGCGCCTGCAGGTATTCGTGGGCCATGGTGCCAATTGGCGTCAGGCCGTATTCCCGGGCCAGGTGGTAGTTGCTCGAACCGATAAAGTTGTCCGGCATGGCGCGGGTCAGGTAGGCCACCACATCCCTCTGTACGTTATAGGAGAACCGTCGCCGGGTACCGAAATCCGCAAACCGGAAGTTGCTGATCCGCCGGCGGTCCAGCTCCGCCTGCAGGTGGGCCACCTTGCGGTAGAGCACTTCCCGGAACACTTCCTCGTCCACCATGCCGTAGCGGTTACGGTTGCGGACCTCGCTGACAACCGCCAGTACCGGAATCTCGAACAGGATGGTATAGAGCCAGGGACCTTCCGCCCGGATCACCAGCTCGCCATCCTCCACCCGCACGGTGACATAGCGGCGGGGATCAAAGCGGAACTGGCGCAGGAAGTCGATGTACGCCGGCTTCAGGAAGGGGATGCGGCTCAGGTACAGGAGCTGGTCATCGGTGAAGGTGACACCTTCCAGGGCGTAGATGCCTTCCCGGATCTCACCGGCGAACTCCGCCAGGTTTTCGTCCGTGCGGCAGCGGAATTCGTACTTCACCTGTATCGCCGCGTACTTCTCGAACACCACCTGCTGCATGTGCAGTTTGTAGGCGTCGGTGTCCATGGCACTGGTGATCAACTGGTCACGAAACAGTTCCTTGCTGACGGTGGTGTTCATGGGGTCGGCTTCCTTTCGTCAATTCATTTGACCATTAATCTATAGCGGCGGTTTTTAATTGTCAAACAGTTTGACTAAAAAAATGCGATTGCTATCCTGTGGTCTATCACAATACCAACCGGAGACACTGAATGGTTGTTACCCTCGACTTTATTTGCCTGCGACTGAACCCGGATTCCGGGCAACCGGAAGTCATGCTCCAGCAACGCCAGCGGGGCCCGGAGAAGGGCCGTGATGCCCTGGTGGGAGGCTGGGTGTGGGAGCAGCCGGTAGAAGAAGGGGGAGAGTTCGATGAGACCCTGGACGATGCGGTTACCCGCATCATGCGGCAAAAGGTCGGCCCGATGCCGAGCTACCTGGAGCAGGTGAGGGTGGAAGGCAGCCTTCAGCGGGATCCGACGCTGGGGTGGTCGGTCACCATCCCCCACCTGTGTCTGTTTAACCGGGACGACACCGAGTCCCTTCAGACCCGGGAGGGCATTCGCTGGGCCCCGCTGGCGTCGATCCTCCAGGGTGGGTGCCCCTTGCCGTTCGACCACCGTACCCTGGTGGCCAACGCCTACGACGCCTTCCTCAACAAGATCAAGTACTCGTCACTCCTGCTCTACCTGTTACCGGAGAAGGTGGCGGTCAGCCAGATCGTGGATGCCTATGACACCTTTGGCATCCGGGTGACCAAGCAGACGGTGTTCAGCCGATGGGTGAATCCCGGCCTGTTGGTGGATACCGGCGAGAGAAAATCCCTGGGCGCCCGGGGGCAGGCCTCCAAGCTTTACCGGCTTGAGGAGGATGCTCTGTCCTACTTCGACAGTGAGATCGGCAAGAGCTACGGGACACGGTCAGCCAGGACCGCAACCGCGGACTGAACAGGAGCACCCGAAAACCGGCACCGTGCCTGGAAGGATCGGTTCTCCCGGAATCTGGAACCGCCCTGATATCCGTCGATATTCCTGGCCGGGCCTGCCTTTTCTTGCAAATGCAAATGATAACGGTTACCGTTCGTACCGAATTCGTTGGCCCGTTTTACTGTTCGAGACGGCCAGCAGGCACAATCCACGAAGAACGGAACCAGATTATGACGTTGTTGAATTCCAGGTCATTGCTCCTCGCGTCGGGCATCACCGCTCTGGCGCCGGCCATCGGCCATACCCAGGAAACCGGTAGTGAGGACTCCGCCGCCTCTGCCATGCCGGAACTGGTGATTTCCGCCACCCGTAACCGTGCCACGGTCAACCAGACGCCCCAACGGACCAGGATCATCTCGCGGGAGGAAATCGAGCAGCAACTGGCCATTTCCGATGACCCCGGGCAGGTGCTCAGCAACCTGATTCCGTCCTATTCACCGGGCCGGCAGAAGCTCACCAACGCCGGTGAAACCCTGCGGGGCAGGGCGCCGCTGTTCATGGTGGATGGTGTACCCCAGACCAATCCGCTGCGGGACAGTGCCCGGGACAGCTACACCATCGATATGGACATGGTCGAGCGGATCGAGGTGATCTACGGTGCCAGCGCGGAGCATGGCCTGGGCGCCACCGGCGGTATCATCAACTTCGTCACCCGGGAGCCGGAGAGTGGCAGCCTGAAGCAGTCGGTAACGGCCAAGGTGACCACCGATGACGATGTCAGCTCGGATGGCCAGGGTTACAAGCTGGGCTACCGGCTGAGTGGGCAGTCCGGTCAGTGGGACTACCTGGCCGGGGCCAGCTTCCAGGAGCGGGGCGTGTATTACGATGGCAAGGATGAGCCCATCGGCATTGCCTATCCCGGTGAGATCCAGAACTCCCAGAGTTACGACCTGCTGGCGAAGGTGGGCTACTGGATCGATGATAACCAGAATGTCGAGTTTTTCGTCAATCGCTTCGACCTGGAAGGGGGCGACGACTACCGCCCGGTGTCCGGTGACCGCGACAACGGTGTTCCCACCACAGCGGAGAAAGGGGACCTTCCCGGAGACCCTGGCTACAACGAAGTCACCACTGCACGGCTGTCCTACAGTCACGCCGACTGGCTGGGCAATGAGGTGGACGCACAGCTATACAGCCAGGCCTTCCGGGCCCAGTTCGCCACCACGCCGTACTTCCCTTACGAGGATGGAAACGGTAACACCCAGTATGACCAGACCCGGAACGAATCCGACAAGCTGGGGGCGAAGTTCACCCTGACCCGGGGCGGCCTGTTCAATGACCACCTCAGCCTGACCACCGGCCTGGACCTGCTGCAGGATGAAACCCAACAGGTGCTGGTGCATACGGACCGGGTGTACGTGCCGAAATCCCGCTTCCGCAATGTGGCGGCGTTCCTCCAGGGTGACATCAAGGTGACCGACCGGCTCAGCCTGCATACCGGGGTGCGCCAGGAGCATGCGGAACTGGACGTGGACACCTACCAGACCATCGACCGCAGCAACGTCACCCAGGACAACGTGACCGTGGAAGGCGGCAAGCCGGACTTTGACGAGACCCTGTTCAACGGTGGCCTGATCTACCAGGTGACGGACTGGGCCCAGGTGTATGCCAACTACTCCGAAGGTTTCGGCATGCCGGACGTGGGTCGTGTACTGCGGGGTATCAGCACGCCTGGCCAGGATGTGGACACCCTGCTGGAGTTGCAGCCCATCGTTACCGAGCAGCGTGAAATCGGCGCCCGGTTTGACTGGGATCGTTATGAGCTGGAAGTGAGCTACTACGAGTCGGACTCCGACTATGGCGAGCGGCTGACCGAGGAAAACGGCGTCTGGGTCGGTAATAGGGAAAAAACCGAGATCAAGGGGGCGGAGATCACCGCCAGTGCCCGGGTCACCGACCAGCATAAACTGGGCGCGTCCTACACCTACACGGACGGTGAATCGGATACCGATGGCGACGGCGATGTGGATACCGAGCTCACCGGCATCAATATTCCACCGCAGACCGTGAAGCTGTCCTGGTCCGCCGCCTGGGCGCCGGTGCTGTCCAGCCACCTGCAGTACAGTCACTTCCTGGATCGCAACGTGGATAACGACGAACTGGACTTCGACGGCTACGGCCTGCTGGACGGCTCTGTCGTCTACCGCAGCCCGGTGGGCCAGGTATCCCTGGGCATCGAGAACCTGCTGGATACGGACTACTTCACCTACTATTCACAGGCCGCCCGTGTCAGTGATGACTACTATTTCCGGGGCCGTGGCCGGACGGTCAGCCTGGGTTACCAACTCGATTTCTGAGGGTTGGGAGCCTGTGCGGCAACGCTGCCCGCACAGGCTCCACTGTACCTTGCCTTTCTGTATCGGGGCCGCTCAGGGCCCCTTTTTTATTGCCTGGTTCCCGCCTACCGTCTCATCCGATAAAGCAGGTACACGAAGAACGGCGCACCGATCCCCGACACGAAGATCCCCGCCGGCAGGTCCCTTGGCAGGAACGCCATCCGTCCCACCAGGTCCGCACACACCAGGATAATGGCACCGTTGAAGGCCGTCAGCATCACCAGCCCCGGATGCCCCGAACGCACCATGCGCCGGGCCAGGTGAGGGGAGATCAGCCCCACGAATCCCAGTGCGCCCACATGGGCCACCGAGGCCCCGGTCAGGGCGACGGCCACCAGCAGGAACAGCAGCCGGTGGCGCTGCACGGCGCTGCCCAGTCCCAGGGCCGCGATATCGCCCATGGCCTGGATATCCAGGTGGCGGGCCTTGGCCAGCACGATGGGCAGGCAGACCAGCAGCCAGGGGGCCAGACCCAGCACATCGTGCCATTGAGCAGCGTACAGGCTGCCGGTCAGCCAGATAAAGGCGGTCATGGCGGTGGTGTCGGGGCTGATCACCAGCAAAAGGGTGGTCAGGGCGTCCAGGCCCGCCGCCAGGCCAACCCCCACCAGCACCAGACGCCCCGGGCTGATGCCCTTGTACCAGGTCAGCGTTACCAGCAGGCCGGCAACGGCCAGGGCGCCGGCCATGGCGGCAGGCACCAGCCAGGCCGCGCTGGACAGCCACAGGCACAGTACGGCAGCGGCGGAGGCCCCGCTGGAGATGCCAATCACGTCCGGTGAGGCCAGGGGGTTGCGAACCAGTCCCTGCAGGATCAGGCCGGCGATGCCCAGGGAGGCCCCCGCCAGGATCGCCATAAGCACCCGGGGCAGCCGTATTTCCATCACCACCAGCCGCAGGCCGGGATCGTCCCCGGCCACCAGGGCCGACATCGCCTCCAGCCACGACGCCGGATGGCTGCCCGTGCCCAGGGACAGGCCGGCCACCAGTACCAGCGCCAGGCCCATGGCCGTGGTGACCGTCAGGGTGTGCGGATTCAGTTTCAGTGACCAGCGGTCGTCAGGGGCGCGGAGCACCATTGGTCGTGTCATGTCAGGCTCCGGGTCTTGCGGGCCAGGTGGAGGAACAGTGGTGTTCCCAGCAGGGCGGTGACCACCCCCACCGGGATTTCCTGGGGCGGGATCACCAGCCGGGCGACGGTGTCGGCGATCAGCAGCAGGGCCGCCCCGATCAGCGCGGAGGTGGGCAGCAGCCAGCGGTGGTCAGTACCGAAGATGGCCCGGGCGATATGGGGCACGATCAGCCCGACAAACCCGATCAGCCCGGCAATGGCCACGGCGGTGCCGGCCAGGGCGATCACCAGCACCACGCAGAGCAGCCGTGTGCGAACCACATTCAGGCCCAGGCCCTGGATCACCTCGTCATCCATGCCCAGCAGGTTGAGTTGACGTGCGATCAGGAGCGTTATCACGATGGCCACTGCGATGATGGGCAGAAGGGCAGCCACCGAATCCAGTGAACGACCGGATACCGATCCGGCGAGCCAGAACAGCAGACTCTCCAGCCGGTCCTGATTCATGATCAGCAGGCCCTGGGAAAAAGACACGAACAGGGCCGTGATGGCGACACCGGCCAGTACCGTTCGTACCGGCGAGAGCCCCTGGCCAGGTTCCTGGCCGAGGGTGAAGACGAATCCCGCAGCCACCCCGGCCCCGAGGAAGGCGAGCCAGATCAGGTCCGATGGCAATGACAGAGAGAACAGGGTGGCGCCGGCCACCACGAAGAACAGGGCGCCCGCGTTGATGCCGAGGATGCCCGGCGACGCCAGGGGGTTGCGGGTGAGGGACTGCATCAGCACTCCGGCAACGGCCAGTCCGGCGCCCACGGCAACCGCCACCACGGTCCGGGATACCCGTTCGGACCGGATGACCAGGTGCTGTATGTTGCCGGCATCATAGGCCAACAGACTGTCCAGCAGGGTGCTGAGGGTCACCGGAATATTGCCGTACACCAGGCTGGCCACCGCTGCCAGGGCCAGGAGCAGCAGGCAGGTCAGGCCGCCGGCGGATCGGGCGAGGGGGGAGTTCAGCATAGGATGCAGCCTTCCGAGACACCGTCCTCAAGCCCGTAGTGGTCGTACAGGTCGTCCAGCAGACGATGGGCGGCGATAATGCCGGCGCCCATGTTCCAGGTCACCGGGTCCACCTGGAACACCTGGTTACGGCGCACGGCACTAAGGTTTTCCCACAGCGGGTGGGAGGTCCAGTCCTCGTAGGTCCGCTGTATGGCCGGATCATCCAGCATGAAGATAAACACGGCGTCGGCATCCATGGCGGGAATGCTTTCCTGGCTGGTCAGCTTGATGCCCCAGCTCTCCTTGCGGTGGGCCGGAGGCGCCAGGAAACCCAGTTCGTCCAGCACCTGCCTGGCGAAACCCTGGTAATAGATACGGGCATGGTCGCCACGAAAGCTCAGGATGGCCACTTCCATGGGCCATTGGTCCCCCAGCTTCTCCCGGATACGGCCCTGGAAGTCTTCAACTCTGGCATCCCACTGATCCAGCAGGGCCTGGGCCCTGTCGGTCCGCCCGGTAGCCTGGGCAACCATCCCGAGCAACGACCGGAAGTCATAGACATCTTCCGCAATCACGGTGGGGGCGATCTGGTCGAGTAGGGGATAAACCTCATAATGGCGATACCGGGCGCCCACGATCAGATCCGGTTGCAGCCAGGCGATGCCCTCCAGGTCGGGCTGGGTCTCCATGCCCAGCATCCTGGGCTGGCCCAGGCGGTCGCCCAGGTAGTCGTAGATGGGCTTCTGTGTCCAGGATTCCACCATGCCGACCGGCCGGATGCCCAGGGCGGCGAGGCTGTCGGACGCCCCCTGGTAGAGGGACACCACCCGCAACGGGGTGCCAGTGATGGTGGCGGTGCCCAGCGAATGTCGCACTTCCACGGCATGATGATTAGCTCCGGATACCACGGAACCGGCACTGAAGGTAAGCAAAAACAAAAGGATAAGAGTGGGTCTTAAAGTGAAAAGCACGGGCGGGTCGAATGGCTCCAGGGCAGCACAGTTATTGTAAATGAGAATTGGTAATAATATCATTGCTCCATCGGATAAAGCGATACTATCCATTCATAACGACCCAGCCATAGCTGCCCACACTTTATGAACCAATCCACGACGCCACGTGTTCTCTACGGTGACTCCCTGACCGTTGGTTATGGGGAACGCCCCGTCCTGGCGAATGTGGATTTCACCCTGGAACCCGGCAAGCTCACCGTACTCCTGGGGCCCAACGGGTGCGGCAAGTCCACCTTGCTGAAAACCCTGGCCAGGACCATGACACCGGACGGGGGACGGGTGCTGCTGGATGGCAACGATATCCATCGCCAGTCAACCCGGGCCGTGGCGCGTATGCTCGGGATACTGCCGCAAAGTCCCACGGCACCGGATGGCCTGACGGTCCGTGAGCTGGTGGCGCTCGGACGCTTTCCCTACCAGTCCATGCTGCGCCAGTGGTCCCGCCGCGATCAGGAAGCGGTGGAGGCTGCCATGGCGGAGGTGGCTGTCACCCAGTTCGCCGACCGACCGGTGGATAGCCTCAGCGGGGGCCAGCGACAGCGCTGCTGGATCGCCATGGTGCTGGCCCAGGAGACCGGCCTTCTGCTGCTGGACGAACCCACGACGTTTCTCGACCTGAAGGTCCAGGTGGATCTGTTGGAACTGCTGGCCACCATGACCCATAAAGGCGGCCGTACCTTGCTGGTGGTGCTCCACGATCTGAACCTGGCCGCTGCCTATGCCGACACGCTGGTGATGATGAAGGCCGGCGAGATCCGCCATCGAGGGACGCCATCGGTCACCTTCACCTCGTCCAACCTGAAAGAGGTGTTCGACCTGGACGCCCGGATTGTCGCCGATCCGGATTCGGGCCGCCCGGTCTGCATCCCGATACGACCGGGTTACGTCGCCGCACCGGAACCAACCGAAGCCAGTGTGGTAACCGGATAATGGGTAACCCGAAGCAGTTCTGCGCCGTTGAAAGCGTCAGGGCAGGGGATCCGTTACCGGGCACGGCCACCCATCCTGAACGCAACCTGCTGCTGAGCTGGCCCCGCCGCTACTGGGAGCGCAACCTGCGTCACGCCAGCAATATGGCGCCATCGCTGGTTACCCAACTGGACGGGCTTGCCGCCGGCGGTCGGCGGGTCAACCTGATCTACCGTCGTCATGAGCCGGAGGATATCCATCGGATACTGCTGTTTCCGGAAGGCCTGGCGTTTGACGTTACACCGGGCCAGCTTGAGGACTTCCTGGAGCATGTGCAGCAGGGTAGTGATCTTGCGTCATGGGCAGGCCATCCGGTGAACAACCCGGTGATGCTGTGCTGCACCCATGGCAAGAAAGACAAGTGTTGCGCAAAATTCGGGTATGACACCTACCGGGCGCTCCAGGGCGAGATCGCACAGCGGGAGCTGCCGGTGGATCTCTGGGAAAGTTCTCACCTTGGGGGCTGCCGGCTGGCGGCGAGCCTGATCACGTTTCCATCCAGGCGTAAATATGGCCGCATCGGCCGTGATCACACGCGGGCGTTACTGGAGCACGAAATCCGTGGCCAGGCCTACCTGCCGTGCTATCGGGGCAACGGCGGGCTGACGCCGGCACAGCAGTGCGCCGAAACCGCAACACTGGAATGGCTGGCACGCCATGGGCTCAACGCCGAAGCCCTTGTGGTTGAGCCAGTCCCACCGGAACAGACTGGCGAGGATGTGGAGGTTCGTGTCCGCTGGACGTCCGGCTCCGACACTGGTGTACTGGTTGCCCAATGCGCACAACGGGAAATACAGCGTGTGGATACCTGCGCCGATCTGGAGGAGGGGCCTACCAGTTCCTGGTGCTGGATGGTGTCGGCGATTACCCTGGAGCCTCCCGGGGTCACCAACGCCTCGCAGATTTCCTGTTCGGAAAAGAATTGAGTGTGCCCCGGTCGCCGGGCAGAAGGAGCGACCGTCGACAACAACAAATCAGTAGAAAGGATGCCTATGAAACGCTTGCTAGTGCCTGTTGTGTTCGTCCTCGTCGCGGTTGTTCTCTGGGTGCTGTTCTGGCCGTCGCCGGTGGATTCCGTAGCCTATCAACCGCCCAAGGCACCCCCGATGACGGGGCCACTGGCACCCAATAACACGTTGCAGCAGGCCGATCTACTCGCTGTGGGTGAGTTGGTCGGGCCCGAAGACGTGGCGGTGGATGATCAGGGCAGGGTATACGGCGGCACTCACACCGGCTCCATCATGAGAATCGGTCGGGATGGCAGCGTCGAGGACTGGGTTCAAACCGGCGGGCGTCCACTGGGACTGGAATTTGATGCAGCAGGGAACCTTATCGTCTGTGATGCCTGGAAGGGGCTGTTGTCCGTCTCCCCGGAGGGGGACATTACCGTGCTCGCCACCGAGGCCGATGGCGTATCCTTCGCCTTTACCGATGACCTGGACATTGCGGCGGATGGCACCATCTATTTCTCCGATGCGAGCAGCCGCTTCCATCAGCCGGACTACAAACTCGACCTGTTGGAGGCGCGCCCCCACGGCCGCCTGCTGAAGTACGAGCCCTCGACCGGTGAGACCACGGTGTTGATGGAGGACCTGTACTTCGCCAATGGTATCGCGGTGGATCCGGACGAAGCGTTTGTCCTGGTCAACGAGACCTATCGCTATCGGGTGCAGCGTTTCTGGCTCAGTGGCGAGAAGGCAGGGCAAAGTGAACTCTTCGTCGATAACCTGCCAGGATTTCCGGACGGCATCTCCCGGGACCCAAGCGGGCGTTTCTGGGTGGCCCTGGCCACGCCGCGTAACGCGACGGTGGATCGCATTCATCCGACTCCCTGGATCAAGAACGTCGTGGCCAAGCTGCCCGACGCGATCCAGCCGCAGGCGCAACGCTATGGCTTCGCCCTGGCCCTGGACGAAAACGGCGAGATCCTGACCAGCCTGCATGATCCCTCCGGGGAGCACCTGCAGGAAATCACGTCCGTGGAAGTGTATGGCGACGACCTGTATTTCGGCACGTTGCACAACGACCGGATCGGTCGCTTGCCGTTGAGTGAGGTCACCGGTCTGTAGGTCAACGCTGGTATACGGGCCGAGAGACTACTGGTCGTTCACTTTCTTCAGCACATGAGCCAGGTCTTCAGGCAGAGGCATTGGTTCAAATGGACTGACGTTGACGCGCCCCGTATTGCCAATCGGAACCCAGATACGGGAAAACAGCAACGCTGCAATGGCCCGGGTCAGTTGTCCCAGTACCTCCCGAAAGTCATGGGTGCGCCAACCGAGTCTGAGCATGCGCAGATGAGTCGCAGCATGGGCCAGAGCAAATCGCTGGCTGAGGATATGGGCCCGTTCCAGGTGGGTGAAGGCCTTCGGGAAATTACGCAGTCCCTCAGCCTTAAGCGCGGCAACAAGCTCCTCGTGGTAGAAGTGCTTCAGTTCACTTTGCATAGCTTGTCCTTTACATGGATGGAAAGGCTTCTCAGGCTTAGAGCTATGGAATAGGTTAAAGGTTGTAGTTGCTACAGGGTCAACGTGGATGATGAGAAAAGCAAAGGGGATATGGGGTGTTGAGATCCTGGTCAGGGGCTTATGGGTTAAACGACGCGATACACGTTATTTAACATAATATACATTATGCGCAGTAGCGTATGATGTGGCGGGGCTACCTCGTTCTGATCTGTGAGCTACCACAGAAAGTGCTTAAGATTTTCCAAAATAAGTGCTTAATTTCCACAGAAAGTGCTGATTTTGTCGTTCGGTTCGTATCACACTGTTTTTCTGGGAATTTTCTTTTTCGCCTTCGTCCAACTCTTGGTCGCACCCCAACCGTGAAACGAGTATCTTCTCCAATTTGTAAACATCCCTGTTTTAGTTGCACCGTTGATTAGAGTTTTCCGCTGTCCGCTCGTTGGTGTTTCGCCAGATATTCCCATGGCGTCAGATCTTCCAGTGAATCGTGGGGGCGTTCGTCGTTGTATTCGGCCATCCACGATTCGGTCAGTTGCCGAACTTCGGTGAGATTCCGGAAGACATACATATTCAGGATTTCGTCCCGGTAAGTTCGGTTGAAGCGTTCCACGTACGAGTTCTGAGTTGGCTTGCCGGGTTTGATGAACTCCAGCGCAACCCCGTGCTTTTCTGCCCAATCCGCCAGAGCGATGGAGATGAACTCGGGGCCGTTATCCATTCGCAGTCTGGCCGGGTAGCCTCGCCAGGCGATGATGCGCTCCAGGACTCGGATGACCCTTGGGGCCGGTAGATTCAGGTCGATCTCAATCGCCAGCACCTCCCGGTTAAAATCATCGACCACGTTAAACGTCCGGAACCGCCGGCCACAGAATAGGCTGTCGCGTTGGAAGTCGCTTCTTACCTCGTCGTCACTTGTTCAGGTTGAGAGCGCAGTACAGCCGATGTACCCGCTTGTGATTCCAGCTGTGCCCCCATCGACGCAGCACTTTGAACAGCTTGGAAGCCATAGGCTGGGTAGCGTTTGAACAAGAGTCCGATCGGGAATCCAGTGAATGACTGCACCAGCACATAATCGGGAAAAACCCTGCATTCTGGTCATCGATGACGAACCGCAAATCCGGCACTTTCTGCGCATCAGCCTGAAAACGGAAGGATACGAGCTGCTTGAAGCAGAGAATGGTGAGACCGGGCTGGGGCTTTGCGCGAGGCATTCGCCGGACCTCGTGATTCTGGATTTGGGGCTTCCGGATATGGATGGCTCTGAAGTGCTTGCCGGTCTGCGAGAGTGGTCATCCGCACCCGTGATTATTCTTTCAGTGCGCGACCGGGAACTGGAAAAGGTAAAAGCTTTGGACCTCGGCGCTAACGACTATGTGACCAAACCTTTTGGCGTCGATGAGCTTCTCGCACGAGTTAGGACCCAGCTGCGTATCCACCAGCAAAGCAACAACCCTGTTGCTTCCGATACCTCCGCCATTTTTGATAACGGTGAACTACATATCGACCTCGCCCTGCGTAAAGTCAAGGCCAGTGGTGAGCTTGTCAGGCTGACACCCAAGGAATTTGCCGTACTGAAGGTATTGCTGCTTGCGTCTGGAAAGATCGTCACACAATCACAATTGCTTAAGGATATTTGGGGGCCGACTCACACCACTGATACCCACTATCTGCGCATTCTGATCGGGAGATTGAGACACAAGCTGGGGGATGACCCTACGGAGCAACGGTATATCCAGACTGAACCCGGGGTTGGATACCGATTTCTTGAAACGTCAGATAAGTCCTGAACCGGATTGGCGGAACGGCGATTTTGGTATTTATTGAAATCCAGGCGACACAGTTGGAGGACCCGGCTCCTGAGTTGGATGACAAATTTAGTACTTTATGTGGTCGTCCAACGATATCGAAGGTTTTGGCGGTATCCTGGCCAGCCATCTGCCCCACTACTCCAACCTGATGCAGAGCTATGCTTCGCAGAAAGGCGAGTAAATCCGAGCCACGTTTCCTGCCCACAAGGATGTGAGTACTTTCTAATCCATCCTGCTCATCGTAATGTCCATCACGATGAGCAGCTATAGTGCGAAAACCCACCAAGCTCAAAGAGCTCAGGTGACTTCAGCCTGTAGTATTTCTTCTCTACATCCTCCGTTTGCTCGGCGTATGGCTGCGTCATCACGTCCTGCAGTTCTCGCAGCAAAGCGTAATTCCCCGCTGCCGCTTGCTGATAGGCAGGCACAACGAACCACTCCCTCAAACTGTACTTCGGGTTGACGAGCTTCATCTGACTGGAAAGCTCCTCACGGGTCCCCGGTCGAGTGAGCGATTGCCAATGTGTGAGCCACGCTGCCCAGCGCTTGTCTATCCCTTCGGGGTCTGCAGCATAAGTCGGGCCCCTGTAGAAGCTCTTTTTGAGTGGCTCAATGTCATCTGGCAACGACGAGAGTTCCCGGAAGAACATGGTGTAATCAACAGGCGTTTGCATCATCAGCGTTGCCAGCTCGCGGAACAGATCCGCGTCAAAAGCGTCGAGTCCGAGCTTGGCAGCCCACATCTTCTCCATTTGCGCTTGCATCACCTTTGGGAAATCACTTTGAATCTCTTCCAGTTGCCGCAGACAGTCTGGATGCCCTGCCAACAAAGGCCGAACCGCCGAACAAAACGAGTGGAAGTTGCGTTCGGCCGCTGCTGGTTGATTGAGGAACGCGAAGTGATGCCCGCCACCGGTCCATGGTTGGTACTGCGGATCAAATACATCGCAGAATCCGAATGGTCCATAGTCGAGCGTGAAGCCGCCCGCCGCACAGTTGTCGCTGTTGAAGTTACCCTGGCAGTAGCCAACACGGATCCAGTTCGCCACAAGCGACGTCAGTCGGCTGCGGAACTCACGTGCAAGCAACACGACTTTTTCAGCAGTGGCCAGTGACTGGTCGATAACGTCACCGTACTCACGATCGATCAGGTGCAGGATGACCTTCTCGAGCTCCTCCATCGCCTGCGTGTGTTCCTGCTTGCGGGCACGACGACTAAAGAGCTCGAGCTGCCCTACCCGAATGAACGACGGCGCAACACGCGTTGAGATGGCAACTGGCTCGGATATAAGGACATCGGGATCTATTGAGCGTGAGCCCTCGGAATACCACGGACGCCTGACTTCCTCGGTTTTCGACACGTACAGACTCAGGGCCCTTGATGTGGGCACACCGAGCGCGTGCATATGCTCCTGTGCCAGGAACTCCCGTACGCTGGAGCGTAGAACGGCCCGCCCGTCCGCGCCGCGGCAGTAGGGTGTGCGCCCTGCCCCTTTCAACTGCATTTCCCAGCGCTGTCCATTGATGACAGCCTCGAGTACCGAAATAGCGCGACCGTCGCCGTAGCCATTGCCGGTCTGGAACGGGCATTGCTGGTAGAATTCGGTGCCGTAGATGGAAAGTGCGTAGCCACACGCCCACCCGACATTGCGCAGAGGCTCCGGAACCCGGGATAAGTCGCCGGAGAACATGCGGACGAAGTCGTTGGACTGCGCCATGCTGTCGGCAAAACCCAGTTCGCGAAACAGATTCTGCCCATGCGCGACGTATTCGGGGTTTTTGATCGGCGTGGGCTTGACCGGAACATAGTGGCCCGAGAACACCTGCCGTGGCGCGTGGTCAGCTCCGTTTGCTTTCCCCTCAGGATCGCAGTTGAGCGTGTCCATGAGCGAATAGTCTGCCAACGTTGCGAGATCGTCGAGGGTCGCGACCGTTGTGGGCGTTTCCCGGTGACGTCGCGTTATCATAGGAATTCCTCATGCGTTGGTCTGACTATGGGTGATAGTTTGAGTGTACATGGTTAAGTCAATTCTTCAGGCGTCCAAACGCATCCATCACTCAGCCGAAAATACTCCAGAAGGTTATCCGCCACCCGCTGCCCCATGGCCAGCCGGGTCTCGATGGTGCCGCTGGCGTAGTGGGGCGTCAGCACAACATTATCCAGTTCCAGCAACGCTTTCGGCACGCGGGGCTCATCCGCCAGAACGTCGAGCCCGGCCGCCCGGATGCGGCCCTGTTGCAGGGCACGGATCAGTTCGGACTGGTCGACGGCGCTGCCACGGCCCACGTTGACCAGAATCCCCTCCGGTCCCAGGGCATCCAGCACCTGCGCGTTCACCATGTTTTCCGTGGCCGGGCCACCGGGAACGATGACCACCAGAAAGTCGCTGGCCTCAGCCAGTGACACCACCGAATCATGATAGGTATAGGGAACTTCGGGATTACGGTTCCGCTGATGGTAGGCAATGGGCATATCAAACGCGACAGCCCGCTTCGCGAGCGCCTGCCCGATCTTGCCCAGGCCCAGGATTCCAAGACGCTTGCCGGTCATCCGGTTACCCAGGGGCAGGCCCTTAAGCCAGCGACCGGCGCGAACATTGCGCTCGGCCTGCATTAGTCGTCGGGTCGTTGCCAGCATCAGGGCAATGGCCCCGTCCGCCACATCGTCGGTCAGTACCCCCGGCGTCGTTTCAACCCGGACCCCCCTGGCCTCCGCAATCTCCACATTGAGGGCATCCGTACCCACTCCGGACGAGGAGATAATCTCCAGGTTCGGCAGCGCCGCCAATAAGGCTTCCGGCGCCCCCTGGGCGGCATTTGTCAGCAAACCCCGGATGGCCCCTCCCACTTCCTGCAACATCGCATCGGCTTTATCCTTGTCTCCCGGCAGCGTATGAAACCGAAACCGGTCTTCCAACTGGGGGATAACATTGGGGGGCAAACGTCCGGCTACCAGGATATCGATGGCCATTGCCAAGGTCCTTTTTTATCAGAGAATGAAACCACGAGCATAACGGAGCTATGGCTTTTCGGAGCCGCTAACGATCAAATACCGATATCCTTGTATGCAGACTTTCCGTCTGTCCCGTTTAGTTCGACATCAAGGTCCTGTATCTGTTGAATAATTTTAATCAGCTTCTTACCCGATTTGGTCAGTGAATATTCGGTGCGTGGCGGAACTTCAGGAAAGGTCTCCTTGCGCATCAGACCGTACGCAGTGAGTTTTCGAAGTCGCTCTGACAGGACCTTTGTTGAGATTCCCTCGATATGCCGTTCGAGAGCCCCCGGTCGGTTAATGCCCTTTTCGACCGCAAGCAGGACGGAAACCGACCACTTGCAGCCTACAACGTCCTCCAACTTGCGATACGAGCTGCGAGCCTTCAAGAAATTTTCTCCCTCAATTTCAACAAAATACACCAAAAGGTGCCCAGCCCACCGATTTGTGCCCGCTAGTCAGCACTCTCAGCCCACTCTATCTTTTGGTTGTGCGCACGCCAATCAGCCAATTAATCATAGGAGTTCAGAGATGAGTAGCAAAGCCATCTTCTACCATGCAGGGTGCCCGGTATGCGTCGCCGCCGAGGACAATGTTGCCAAGGCCATTGATCCCTCCCGATACGATGTCGAGGTGGTGCATCTTGGCAACGACAAGGGGAGGATCGCGGAGGCCGAGGCGGTCGGTGTGAAGTCGGTCCCGGCCCTGGTCCTTGAAGGTACACCCTTCCACATCAACTTTGGCGCGAGTATTTCAGATTTGAAGTAGTCCACTCGTGTACTCGCGGCGCCTCCCGTTCGTGGGGCGTCGCACTTTGTTGCCTGATGCTCTCAACCAGGCCCACACTTTTGGTCTTGAGTGCCCTGCCCCTCTACACCATTGGCGTCGAGGTACCCAGTGTGCAGTCCGCAAGGGCGCCGGCAACGGCATCGGCGTCTTCGACAGGAAGATTCCCGACACTGATCCTGATACCGGGCCCTGACCGCAGCCGGAAAGGCTGGCCAGCCTGAATCCGGTAGCCGCGCGCGGTCATGCGTTCAACCATCGCCGTTTCATTCTTCACGGGAAGCCACAGATTGACACCGGAACCGGAACTGACCGGGAGCCCATGCCGGCGCAAAGCATCAACCAGCGCCTTGTGACGCGAGGCATAGGTGGCCCGGGCGGTCTGTAGCTGCCTTTCAGTATGTTCGCTGCGGAGGAGCTGCACGGCAATCCGTTGTACCAGACGGCTGACCCAGCGAGGCCCCAGGGCGAACTGCCGGGCCATCCGGTTGACTGTATCCGGATCGCCGGTGGCAACGGCCAGGCGCAGGTCCGGACCGAGGAACTTGGAGACGGACCGTACCAGCAACCAGGCGGGTGTGACGGGATCAATCGCCGGTGGTGGCGCTTCGGACAGTGGGCCCCAGTGATCGTCCAGGATCAGGAGGGTCCGCGGATGATCCCGCAACGCGACCTGAATCCGCTCAAGACGCCCGGCGGGGAGATCAATACCGGTCGGATTCTGGGCACGCGGCGTCAGCACAACGGCGGCCACACCGGCACCGAGCCTGGCGGCAAGCTCCTCCGGAATAACCCCCTGATCGTCAAGGGGCACTGGCTCCACCACGAGGCCAAGAGATCGCAACAATGCAAGCAGTGGCGGCCAGACAGGATCCTCGACCAGGACCTTTTCACCGATCTGTGCCCGAACCCGCAACGCCCGTTCGATGAGATCCAGGGCGCTATGCCCAAGCATCATTGAGTCTGCTGGTACTCCTTCACGCGCCAACCTGTCCCGGAACAGGTCAAGCAGTTCAGGGTCCTCACCGGACCGGTCGTATCCGGTCTGGTGCCAGTCCACTTCCGCCGCGGCCCGCTTCAGGGACGGCAGCAACGTGGGGTCGATATTACCGGAAGCGAGATCAACGGTACCGGGGAAAGCGGGCGCCTCACCGAGAGTCTCTCCTTCCTCGTGCAGCGGCATTACCCGGGTTCCCCCCCTGCCGCGCCCGTAGACCCAACCGCGTTCACGCAGCCGGGAGTATGCCTGCGCCACGGTATTTCGATTAACGTCCAGCATCACTGCCGCCTCACGGACGGACGGTAGGGAATCACCTTCGGTCAATCGTCCGCTTTGAATTGCATGCTCGATGCTTTCGGCAATCTTGACAGCCGTTTTTCCTTCCAGATAATCTTTACTCATGACATTATTTTATTTGGCATAGGACATTTGTCAACATGAAAGTCGCGCATGTTATCCGTCATATCCATTTCGAGGACCTTGGCCTGCTAGCCCCAATTCTGGCCAAGCACGGTTACCACTACCACTACTGGGATGTCGGAGTGGATGACCTGACCGAGCTGGAGCAGATGACACCGGATCTTCTGATCATCCTCGGGGGGCCCATTTCCGTCAACGATATCGACGCCTATCCGTTTCTGGCCATGGAGCAACGCCTGGTCGGACGTCAGATCGCAAGCGGTCGCCCCCTGTTGGGCATATGCCTGGGTGCCCAGGTCATTGCACGCGTTATGGGTGCCAAAGTCGAGCCCATGACCTCCAGGGAAATCGGATTCGCGCCGCTGGCCCTGACTGAAGCCGGTGACCAATCCGTTCTGGCTCCTCTGGCCGAGGCGGAAGCGGTACTGCACTGGCACGGCGAGGTCTGCCAGATTGAAGGGCAGCTACCCGCCCTGGCCTGCACACCCGCGTGCACGAACCAGGCCTTCCTGTGCGGCTCGCAAATCCTGGGATTGCAGTTCCATCTGGAGGTGCCTCTGCAGGGCTTCGAACGTTGGCTTGTTGGCCACTGCCATGAGCTGGCATCCATCAACACTGACGTGGCGGCAATGCGGGCGGCAGCGCAGAGGTACCTGCCCAGGCTTGAGCCCATTGCCAGGGAAGTCTTTCACAGGTGGTTGACGCAATGTGCCCACCAAAACACAGGACTGACAGGCCCTGGAGGCGATGTCAGTACCTGAAGGACTCAGTGACAGCTGGCGAAGTCTTGCAGCCCGTCGCCTTGAAACAGGTCAGATCGAAGACTGGAGCAATCGTCTGGGGGAGCGGAAATGATGGCCTATACCGTCGTCTCGGTTTTCATATTGATGATGTCAAAACAGAAGCCACAACAAAGGATTGGAGACAAAACATGAATCAAAGCAGCAACCTATCCCCTCTTCTGCAGCAATCCAGCACGCTGGAAGCGGCCAGCGGTGAAGGCTGTTATCTGGTGGATGAGTCCGGTCGAAGGTACCTTGACCTCACCTCCGGTATTGGGGTCCTGAGTACCGGCCACTGCCATCCCACCGTGGTAAACGCCATTCAGGACCAGGCGGAAAAGCTGATTCACGCCCAGTATGCCATTGTGCGCCATTCTCCACTGTTGAACCTCGCCGAACGGCTCGATGGACTGACCCCGTCCCGTATCAACTCATTCTTCTTTTCCAACGCCGGCACCGAAGCCGTTGAAGCTTCAGTGCGCCTGGCACGGCAGGCCAGCGGCAAGACCAATATCATTGCGTTCCAGGGGGCCTTCCATGGCCGCACCATGGGCGCCCTGTCGCTGACCTCCTCGAACGCCAAGGTTCGGCATGGCGTCCAGCCCATGATGGGAGGCGCGGTTATCGCCCCCTTCCCGGACCAGTACTGGTATGGATGGAGCGAGGGCCGAACAACCGATTTCTGTCTCCGTGAGCTTGATCGGATACTGGTAACCCAGAGCACGCCCGAGGAAACCGCCGCCATCATTATCGAACCCGTTCAGGGAGAATCGGGGTTTGTCCCGGCACCCGCTGCCTTCCTGCAAGGCTTGCGTGAGCGCTGTGACAGACATGGCATTCTGCTGATTTTTGACGAAGTCCAGTGTGGAAATGGCCGAAGCGGAAGTTACTGGGCCCACACGCCCTCCGGGGTGGTGCCAGACATTCTCGTGTCCGCAAAAGGGCTGGCAAGCGGCATGCCCCTGTCCTTTATGGGTGGCTCCAGGGAACTCATGGCAAAAGGCTGGCCCGGATCCCAGGGAGGGACCTACGGCGGCAACGTCGTGGCCTGCGCGGCCGCCCTCGCCACCCTCGATGTGATTGAGTCCGAGCGCCTCGTGGATAACGCGCGCGAGACCGGCCGTTTTCTCAGGCAACAACTGGAAGCGCTCTCTGGGCTATGCCCCATTATTCATGATGTTCGGGGCATCGGCTTGATGCAGGCGGTCAACATTGTTGATCACGATGGCCAGCCCAGCCCCTCGCGTGCTGAAGCGCTTATAAAGGCCTGCGAGGAGGAAGGCCTGCTGTTACTGCGTTGCGGCGTGCACGGCAACATCGTTCGCTGGCTTCCTCCTCTTATTGTTAACCGGCAGCAGCTCCATGAAGCGATTGAGATATTTCAGAGTGCCTGCAACCGGATCTAGGAAGTTGAAGCTGCCCTTCCCCATCATACACCGCTGTCTTCCATGCCAGAGAAATCCGGACGCACGCCCGTGAGATCTTCAGAGAGTTGCCACAATCGTTCGGCGAGATCTTTATCGCGTGCGGCATCGACAGGTTGCACCACTGTCGGATAGCCCTTCATCTCGTTCCGACCATCCGGGCCAATGAACTGACCGCTACCCGATTCCGGCGCTGTGGCAGCATAGAGTTGAGGCAGTACGCCCATTTCGGCTGGCTGCGCAAGAAAACGGTTGCCGAATCGCAAGAGCATTTTGAGGATGCCGCTTGGGCCACTCATCTGCAGATTCGTCGCTGAATAACCGGGATGTGCCAGCACGCTCTTGATCGACAGTCCCGTAGCGGCGAGACGGCGGTCGAGCTCCAGTGCAAACAGGACATTGGCAAACTTTGACTGCGCGTAGTAGGCAACACGGCTGTAGTTGCGGCTACCTGTCAGGTCGTCGAAGTGGATGCGGCCCCGTTTGTGTAGATCGGAACTGATGGTGACAACCCGGCTGTCGCGTCCCTCCCGCAACATTGGGAGCAAGAGTCCTGTTAGCGAGAAATGCGCCAGATGGTTTACGCCAAACTGCAGTTCATGGCCTTGCCGGGTCAAAGAGTGAGGCGGCATCATGACACCAGCGTTGTTGACCAGCACGTCCACGCGCTTTTTCCCATCGAGCAGTTGGCCGGCAAATGCCTTCACTTCATCCAGGTCGACCAAGTCGAGGTGATGCAACTCGACGCTGCCTCCGGGATGCGTTGCCAGGATGTTGGCACGGGCCCGATGCCCCTTATCCATATCCCGGGCCGTCATGATCACATGGGCACCGTGCCTGGCCAACTCCAGACTGGTGAGGTAGCCGAGCCCGCTGTTGGCTCCGGTAACCAGCACAGTGCGGCCCGTCTGATCGGGAATGTCACTGGAGTTCCACCGGTGCCGATTCGCGGCGGAAGTGACCAACTGCTTGGGGTTTACATTCATATTCATGTCAATACCTTTCCTTATGTTCAGGGGAACGTAGTGTTATGCGTTGGCGCCACCGTCCACCACGAACTCTGACCCGGTGACGGATCGTGCACTGGGGCCGGCAAGCCAGCTCACCAGGGATGCCACCTCATCAGCATTGTTGTAGGTTTTTATGGCACGCAGACTGCGTTGCAGGTCAGAGGTTTTCCCGTCCGCCGGATTCATATCGGTATTGGTAGCGCCCGGATGCACCAGGTTAACCGTAATCCCCCGATCGCCGAGATCTCTGGCCATGCCTCGGGTCAGACCTATCAGAGCGGACTTGCTCATTGCATAGAGACTGATGCCAGGCCCGGGTACGTGAGCGGCCAGGTTACTGCCAATATTGATGATGCGGCCGCCGTCGGTCAGTTGCTCTACAGCCGCCTTGCTGGCAACAAACACGGAACGGGTATTGATCTCCATGGTGCGCTCATACTGTTCCAGGGTGAGATCAGTAATCGGCGCCACATCAAGCACTCCGGCATTGTTGACCAGTATGTCCAGACGCCCGAGCTCCTTCGCAGC
Organism: Marinobacter shunpengi; assembly: GCF_045449695.1. Lineage (NCBI taxonomy): Bacteria > Pseudomonadati > Pseudomonadota > Gammaproteobacteria > Pseudomonadales > Marinobacteraceae > Marinobacter > Marinobacter shunpengi. The sequence continues at coordinate 129,356 of NZ_JBJJKZ010000012.1, read as the reverse complement.
AGAGGACACCGCAACGGCGACCGCCTCTGGGTCCCGACTATCCGCGCGGATCGCCAGGGCATGGCCGCCCTGCTTTCGTATTGAATCGACAAGTGCTTCGGCCGCCTCCGCGGAGCGGTTATAGGTAAGCGCTACAGCGGCCCCCTCAGCGGCCAGTTGCCTTACGATGGCGGAACCGATGCCACGTCCGCCACCGGTAACAAGAGCAGTTTTTCCACGTAAATTCGTCATACCCAATCCCTCTATTTATTTAACGATCGATACATATTAAAATGCCCGACACAGGTGATGTCAATTATTTTTTAATGATCGATACATTAAAGGTGTGAACTGATGGCAGGACGTGGCAGACCCCGTGGCTTCAATCGGGAGGAAGCGCTCAACCGCGCTATGGAAGTATTCTGGAGCAAGGGCTATGAGCACGCTTCCATGGCTGATCTGACAGCGGCCATGGGGCTCAGACCACCCAGTGTCTATGCTGCGTTTGGCAGTAAGGAGGGGTTGTTCAGGGCAGTAGTCGACCACTACGCAGAAACCATGGCTAGTGGGATCTGGGCTCATCTTGAGCAAGCACCCACCGCACGGGAGGGTATTCGCGACTTTCTATACGCCACGGCAGAGGCCTTTAGCCACCACCAGCCCGGAAGAGGTTGCATGATCGTGATGGCGGCACCGCAGAGCGACGGCGCTCCCCTTGCCGTTTGCAAGGAACTTCGGGGCCGTCGTCAAACCAATATTGATCAGCTACATCAACGTATCCAGAGGGCCAAAGCTGAAGGAGAGCTGCCTTCCAGTCTGGACTCCCAGGCGATCGCCAGGTATTTCGCAACGGTGCAGCATGGTATGTCGATTCAGGCCGCCGACGGGGCTGACTACGACACCCTCAGGGCAATTGCAGACTGCGCCATGGCGGGTTGGGAGGCGATGACGGGGTAGAGCTCACCTGTGTAGTGGTCAACTGATCCCGTGCAGGCGGTGTCATCACACCAGGCCTGGTTAAGGCGTTCTACTGCAAATTTACGATCCAGATGGTGCCCGGAATCATTGAACCACTACATCCACCGGTTCAGCCATTACCGGCGAGCAACTGCTCGAAGGTAGTGACGGTTCCGGGGTTGTCCGGCTCATAGCCCGGGAGATCGTGGATGCGGTCGATGAAGGCTTGGGAACGTATCAGTTCGATCAGATGGGACAGATCGCCCTGCTCCAGACGGTCTTCACGGCATAGCAGCAGGTAATGTTCGCAGGCCATCTCCACGAAATCGAGATTGAACTGGCTGGCGGCCGCTTCCACGCCGAAGCCCACGTCCGCCATTCCGGACGCCACGAAAGCAGCAACGGCGGTGTGGGTGAACTCATGCTGGGGCGAGCGGTTGATGCTGTCCTCTGCAAGCCCGGCCTGGCGCAGCAGCAGGTTGAACAGGATACGGGTGCCGGAGTGTCGGTCGCGACCGATAAAGCGGAGCCCGGAGTTGGCCAGCTCGGCCAGGCTGCTGACTTTCACCGGGGCGTCCTTTCGCACCATCAGGCCTTCGCGCCGGGTGACAAAACGAATCAGCCGGAACCGGTTGCCGGCCAGTTGGTGTTGGTAGTGGGCCATGATTTCCCGGGCGCGTTCCGGGCAGGTGGGAAAGTGAAAGCTGGCCAGGTCGCATTCGCCCCGGTTGAGGGCGGTCAGTGCTTCCTCCGGGTTGCGGTATTGCAGGTTGATTTCAACCTGATCGGAAAATTCCGGCAGCACGGCCACGGCATAACCGTGGCTGGCGTGCAGGCGAAGCACCGGGTGCTGCCCCGCCAGCAGTTGCTGGATCTGGTCGTTGAACTCGGAGGCCATGCTGTCGATCTGGGGGCCCAGCCGTGCCTTGACCCGCTGGTCGGCCCAGAGCAGCTTTTCACCCAGGGCAGACAGTTCGGTGCCGTGACCCTTGCGCATCACAACCAGTGGTAAGCCAAAAGTGTCGGCGGCCCGGTTCAGGAGGTTCCAGGCGTGCCGGTAGGAAATGCCGGCGGAGGTGGATGCGGAGGTGAGCTTCCCGCTATCGCGGATGCTTTCCAGCAATCGAAACAGCACCGGCTCAAACAGATCCCCTTCATCGGTACGGAAAACCCAGGCAGGTGAGATGGAAAGCTTCTTTTTATGCATGTGAGTTCATATTCCGTAGGGCGCAATGGAGTGCTAGCGTATAGATATTGCAGTTTATGCACTGTACCAGAATAAAAACAGATAGGAATGATCATGCATATGTCAGAGCAGATAAACCAACATCCGGGTGGCGCCACGATGCCCGGCATCGGCGACTGGACACCTGACATGATCCGGGACGAAGTGGACGCCCTGAAGCACAAGCCCGGCGCCCTGCTCCCCATCCTTCATGCCATCCAGAACCGGGTCGGCTACATTCCCGAAGGTGCAGTGGCCATCATTGCCGAAGCGCTGCAACAGACCCGCGCCGAAGTGCACGGGGTGATCAGCTTCTACCACTATTTCCGCACGCACCCGGTTGGTAGCAAGGTGATTCACGTCTGCCGCGCCGAGGCCTGCCAGTCCATGGGCGGTCGTGCCCTGGAAGCCCACATCAAGGCCCGTCTGGGTGTGGATTATCACGGCACCACCGCCGATAACGAATTCACCCTGGAACCGGTGTACTGCCTGGGTAACTGCGCCTGCGCACCCTCTATCCGTGTGAACGATGACGTTCACGGCCGGGTCACTCCGCAGAAGTTTGATTGCCTTGTGGACAAGCTCACCACGGCCACGCTGGATATCCGGTAGTGACAGGAGCATTATCATGGCGACAAGAGTTTATGTGCCCTGCGACACCACCGCGCTGTCCATGGGCGCGGACGAGGTGGCAGGGCTGATTGAGCACTACGCGGGTACCCGGGACGTGGATATCGAACTGGTGCGCAACGGCTCCCGTGGCCTGTTCTGGCTGGAACCCCTGGTGGAAGTCGAGACGGCCACCGGGCGTATCGGTTACGGCCCGGTCGAACCGGACGATGTACCGGGGCTGGTCGAGGCAGGCCTGTTCGAGGGCCAATCCGATCACTCGCTGTTTCTCGGCCCGGTGGCGGACATCCCCTACCTCAAACGCCAGCAGAGGCTGACGTTTTCCCGCATTGGCATCACCGATCCGCTGTCCATCGCCGACTATCGTGCCCATGGCGGTTTCGACGGGCTGGACAAGGCCGTGTTGCTGTCTCCCCAGGCGATTGTGGATGAAGTGAAAGCCTCTGGCCTGCGCGGCCGCGGTGGTGCGGCCTTTCCCACCGGCATCAAGTGGCAGACGGTGCACGATGAGCCCTGGCAACAGCAGAAGTACATTGTCTGTAACGCCGACGAGGGCGATTCCGGCACCTTCGCCGACCGGCTGGCGATGGAGTGCGATCCCTACATGCTGATCGAGGGTATGGCCATTGCCGGGCTGGCGGTGGGCGCAACCCACGGATTTGTTTATCTGCGCTCGGAATACCCCGTGGCACATCGCATCCTGGATGAAGCTATCCGGCGTGCCGAGGCTGAGGGCTACCTGGGCGAAGATGTCCGGGACAGTGGCCGTGCCTTCCACCTGGAGGTGCGGCTGGCGGCGGGCGCCTATATTTGTGGCGAGGAAACGGCCCTGCTGGAAAGCCTGGAAGGCAAGCGTGGCATGGTGCGGGCGAAACCGCCCCTGCCGGCCATCAAGGGCCTGTTCGGCCAGCCGACCGTGGTGAACAACGTGCTGTCCTTCGCTGCAGTACCTTTCATTCTCGCCAAGGGCGGTCAGGCCTATGCGGATTACGGTATGGGTAAATCCCGGGGCACGCTACCGATCCAACTGGCAGGCAACATCCGTCAGGGTGGCCTGATCGAGCTGGCGTTCGGCGTCAGCCTGAAGGATATCCTGGAAGACTTTGGCGGTGGCACCTTCACCGGTCGGCCCATGAAAGCCGTCCAGGTGGGCGGGCCGCTGATGGCTTACATGCCCGAGAGTCAGTGGGACACGCCCATGGATTACGAGGCCTTTGGCCAACTCGGCGCGGGTATCGGCCACGGCGGTGTCGTGGTGTTTGACGACACCGTGGACATGGGCGAGCAGGCCCGTTTCGCCATGGAGTTCTGCAACGTGGAGTCCTGCGGCAAGTGCACACCCTGTCGGATCGGCTCGGTGCGTGGTGTTGAGGTGATCGACCGACTCCGCGCCGGCAAGAACCGCGAGGCCAACCTGGTCCTGCTGGAAGAGCTGTGCGAGACCATGGTTGACGGCTCTCTTTGTGCGATGGGCGGTATGACACCGTTCCCGGTTCAGAGTGTGATGAAACATTTTCCGGACGACCTGTCAGCCTGACCGACTCGAGTGGAGGCATCAACAATGTTGCACTATTACGACCCGAGTAAGACCGATCCCGGCAGGAGCGGCCTGAACCCGAACATCGACTATGGGACGCCGCCGAGTACCTCTGAAACCCTGGTCAGTCTGTCCATCGACGGCACCGACATTGCAGTGCCCGAAGGCACCTCGGTGCTGCGGGCGGCAACCCTGGCGGGCATCAATATCCCCAAACTGTGCGCGTCGGATAATCTGGAAGCATTCGGCTCCTGTCGCCTGTGCGCGGTGGAAATCGAGGGTCGCCGGGGGTATCCCGCGTCCTGTACCACGCCGGTTTCCGAAGGCATGGCGGTCACCACCCAGAACGGCAAGCTGGCCAAGCTCCGGCGTAACATCATGGAGCTGTACATCTCCGACCACCCGCTGGACTGCCTCACCTGCCCGGCCAATGGCAATTGCGAGCTGCAGGATGTGGCCGGTGCCGTGGGCCTGCGGGAGGTGCGCTATGGCTTCGAGGGTGAGAACCACCTGGATGCGGACGTGGACGACTCCAACCCGTACTTCAGCTTCGACCCCAGCAAGTGCATCGTCTGCTCCCGATGTGTGCGTGCCTGTGAGGAAGTACAAGGCACCTTTGCCCTGACCATCGAAGGCCGCGGTTTCGACTCCAAGGTGGCTGCCAGCCAGAACGATCCGTTCATGGATTCCGAGTGCGTGTCCTGCGGTGCCTGCGTACAGGCCTGCCCCACCTCCACGCTGATGGAAAAGAGCGTGATCGACGCCGGCCAGCCCGAGCACAGTGTGGTGACCACCTGCGCCTACTGCGGTGTGGGGTGCTCGTTCAAGGCGGAAATGAAAGGCGACCAGTTGGTACGCATGGTGCCCTACAAGGGTGGCGCCGCCAACCATGGCCACTCCTGCGTGAAAGGACGCTTTGCCTTCGGCTATGCCACCCACAAGGATCGCATCAAGGAACCGATGATCCGGGACTCGATCAACGATCCCTGGAAGGTTGTGTCCTGGGACGAGGCTATCGGGTTCTCGGCGAAGAAGCTCAGGGACACCCAGGCCAAATACGGCCGGGAAAGCATTGGTGGCATCACATCCTCCCGCTGCACCAATGAGGAAACCTACCTGGTGCAGAAACTGATCCGGGCGGCGTTTGGCAATAACAACACCGATACCTGCGCGCGGGTGTGTCACTCCCCTACCGGCTTTGGCCTGAAGACCACTATGGGCGAGTCCGCCGGTACCCAGACCTTCGATTCGGTGATGAAAGCGGACACCATCGTTGTAATTGGTGCCAACCCCACCGATGCGCACCCGGTGTTTGCCTCCCTGATGCGCCGTCGCCTGCGCCAGGGGGCAAAGCTGATTGTGATCGACCCGCGCCGTATCGACCTGCTGAAAACGCCCCACGGCACCGAGGGCCTTCACCTGCCGCTACGCCCGGGCACCAATGTGGCCATGATCAATTCCCTGGCCCATGTGATTGTGACCGAAGGCCTGGAAGACAAGGCATTTATCGAAAGTCGCTGTGATCCGAAGCCGTACAATCAGTGGCGTGAGTTTATCGCTGAAGAGCGCAACTCTCCGGAAGCCCTGGAGGCCGTGACCGGCGTCCCCGCCGAACGGGTACGCGAAGCCGCCCTCGCCTACGGCGAGGCGGGCAACGGTGCCATCTATTACGGCCTGGGCGTCACCGAGCACAGCCAGGGCTCCACCATGGTAATGGGCATTGCCAACCTGGCCATGGCCACCGGCAATATTGGACGTGAAGGTGTCGGCGTTAACCCACTACGGGGCCAGAACAATGTTCAGGGTTCTTGTGATATGGGCTCCTTTCCCCACGAACTTCCCGGTTACCAGCATGTAGGCGATCCGGCCGTGCGGGCCAGGTTCCAGGACGACTGGGGCGTGGCCATCGACGACGAACCGGGGCTGCGGATTCCCAATATGTTCGATGCTGCCATTGCCGGCAGCTTCAAGGCCATGTATGTGCAGGGCGAGGACATTGCCCAGTCAGATCCCAACACCCAGCATGTGGAAGCGGCTCTCAGATCGCTGGATTGCCTGATCGTGCAGGACATCTTCCTGAACGAAACCGCCAAGTACGCCCACGTGCTGCTGCCGGGCTCCACCTTCCTGGAGAAGAACGGCACCTTTACCAACGCCGAGCGCCGCATCAACCGGGTACGCAAGGTAATGGCGCCGGTGGCGGGCCTGGAAGACTGGGAAGTGACCATGGCCCTGTCCAACGCCCTGGGCTACCCCATGCACTACAACCACCCCTCCGAAATCATGGATGAGATCGCCCGGCTGACGCCAACGTTCACCGGCGTCAGTTACGAGAAGCTCGACGAGCTCGGCAGTATCCAGTGGCCCTGTAACGAGGAACACCCGGACGGCACGCCGACCATGCACATGCTCGACTTCCCGATCGGCAAGGGCAGGTTCGCGGTGACCGAGTATGTCGCCAGCGAGGAGAAAACCAACCGCAGGTTCCCGTTGCTGCTGACCACCGGCCGTATCCTGAGCCAGTACAACGTGGGCGCTCAGACCCGTCGTACCCGGAACAGCGAGTGGCACCGTGAGGATGTGCTGGAGATCCATTCCAGCGACGCGGAACTCCGGGGCATTCGCGAAGGCGACTGGCTGGGTATTACCAGCCGCGTGGGACAGACGGTTCTGCGGGCGAGGATCAGTGACCGCATGCTGCCTGGGGTGGTCTGGACCACCTTCCATCACCCGGGCAGTGGCGCCAACGTGATCACCACCGACAGCTCCGATTGGGCCACCAACTGCCCGGAATACAAGGTGACGGCGGTGCAGGTGGAGAAGGTGTCCCAGCCGTCGGAATGGCAGCGCCATTTCGAGCAGTTCGACCAGCGCCAGCTCAAGTTACTGAAACCTGCGGCCAGCCCCACGGAGACGCCAGATGCCTCGGCGCTCAAGTAATCCGGAGTTAGCTGCCATGGCAGCCACAGGCCCCGATTCGCCCAAAGATTTCCCGGCGGTCCGTCAGACTGCCGTGGAGGTTTGTGGTGGCATTGAGGGCGCACCAGCGCAGGACCTTGTGGCCGAAGAAGTGCCCGTGGCGATGGTGTACAACGGCGTCTCCCACGCGGTAATGATGGCCTCCCCCTGCGATCTGGAGGACTTTGCGCTGGGCTTCAGCCTCACTGAAGGCGTCCTGGACCGCTCGGACCAACTGTTCCAACTGGATGTGGTGATGGCGGAAGACGGCATTTCCATCGAGATGCATATAGCGGGCGAGTGTTTTGCACGGTTGCGGGAACAGAGACGGAACATGACAGGACGGACCGGCTGCGGGCTGTGTGGCACCGAGTCCCTGGCCCACGCCGTCCGGGCGATACCCCGGGTACCGGTTCAAACGGTACCGGATGACAATCTGGTACAGCAGGCTCTGCGCAATCTTCGGAACCACCAGCCCCTGCAGAAACAGACCGGGGCCACTCACGGCGCCGCCTGGTGCAACAACCAGGGCCGCATTGAGCTGGCCCGGGAAGATGTCGGTCGCCACAACGCACTGGACAAACTGATTGGTGCACGTATAGGGGAACGCGGCGATACAGCCTTTGATGACGGCTTTGCGCTGATTTCCAGCCGTGCCAGCTTCGAGATGGTGCAGAAAAGCGCCAGTGTTGGTATCGGTTGCCTGGTCGCGGTCTCTGCGGCCACGGCCCTGGCTGTCGGAGAGGCGCGAAAGGCTGGTATGACGCTGGTTGGTTTTGCCCGTCCCGGACGGCACGTGATCTACAACCGTGGCGATGACCAACCTTCTGAGGAATGCGAGGATGAGTGACCAGAAGCTGCAGAATCTGATCAGGATGATCAACCAGATCAGCGACAATAACCTCCACCATGGCGATGAAGATCAGGCCGCCGAGGTGGTCGCGACCCACATAAAGAAGTTCTGGGCCCGAAGCATGAAGCAGGACATTATCGATTACGCGGAATCTGACGGGATCGAACTGTCAACGGTTTCCAGGCTGGCGGTCAAACGACTGACGGTGCCCCAGCCATCCTGAATCCGGTCTGGCCTCTGCCGTTTTTGGACGACTTGGTGTCGTATTGGATTTATCTCCCCCGGCCAATCAGGGTCACATTGAACCAAAGCCGAAGCGCGGCGCTGGCGTTCATTGTGGGTAAAGGGGAACAAGATGGCACAGCTACCAGAACGTGCGAAAGTCGTCATCATTGGCCAGGGCGGTATCGTCGGGGCATCGGTAGCCCACCACCTGATTGAGCAAGGTTGGGATGACATCGTAGGGCTGGAGAAATCCGCCATTCCCACAGACATCGGCTCCACCTCCCACGCCTCGGACTTCTGCTTCACCACCTCCCACGACAAGCTGAACATCTACACCACCAGGTACAGCCAGGCCTTTTATGAAAAACGTGGCAATTATGTGAAATGCGGCGGCATGGAGGTGGCTCGCATCGACGATGACGAGCGCATGGACGAACTCCGCCGCAAGGTAGGCTCCGGGAAAGCGTTTGGTACCAACGTCAGCATGATCTCGCCCAGGCAGGCGAAAGAGCTGTTTCCGCTGGTGGATGAGAGTCAGATCCAGGGCGCCATGTGGGACCCGGACGCAGGGTTGGTAGTGCCCCGTTCCCAGAAAGTCGCCGGCGACCTGGTGGAGGAAGCGGTCGCCACCGGTAAGCTGCAGGCTTTTGCCTACACCCCGGCCATCCGCATTGATGTCCAGGACGGCCAGGTACGCGGCGTTGAAACCCACAAGGGCTACATTGAAACTGAATACGTGGTGCTCTCAATGGGCATATGGGGGCCACTGATGGCAGGCACCGCCAATGCGCCCCTGCCGCTGATGCCACTGGAACATCCCCTGCTCTTCTTCGGCCCCTGGGAGGAACTGGCCGGCACCGGCAAACACATTGTCTATCCGCTGTTCCGCGACCAGGGCAACTCTGCCTACGTGCGGGATACCGGCGACCCTGCTACCACCGAAGGTGGTCGTGTTGAGTGGGGCTATTACGAAGCGGAAAACCCGCGACTGGTCTACCCTGGTGCCATCGCCGAGCCCGGCGAGGCGCGAATGTCACCGTCCATGCGGGATCTATCCCTCGAACAGGTCATGGACGCCTACGAAAAAGCCATCGAAATGACCCCGATCCTGGGCGAGCTGGGCTGGGAGGAAAAGCATTCCTTCAATGGCCTGCTGTCGGTGACGCCCGATGGCGGCTCATTGATGGGTGAATCCCCGGAAGTGCGCAACCTGTGGTTCTGCGAAGCGGTCTGGGTCAAGGATGGTCCTGGCGCGGGCAAGGTTCTGGCGGACTGGATGACCCATGGCTCGCCGGACATGGACCCTCACAGCATTGATATTGCCCGCCACTACCCGCTGCAGAAAACGCCGGACTATGTGTACAACCGCTGCTACGAAACTGCCAAGAAGATCTACACACCGGCGGTTCATCCCCGGGAGCCCTACCTGACCGGCCGCAGAATGCGGACCAGCCCGTTCTACCTGCGGGAAGTTGAGCTGGGCGCCTATTTCATGGAGGCCGCCGGCTGGGAGCGTGCTCACGGTTACGCTGCCAATGAGTCCACCCTGCTGGCGAAATACCGCGACCGCATCCCGGTACGGGAACATGAGTGGGACGCACGGCATTTCTGGGAAGTGTCCAACGCCGAGCAGCTGGAGATGAGCGAATCGGTGGGCATGATCAACCTCTCCCACTTCGCCATCTTCGACGTCTCCGGGAACGACGCGGAAACACTTCTGGAATACCTGTCGGTGGCCAAAGTTGGCGGCACCACACCCCATGGTAAAGGCGTCTACACCCACTTCCTTGATGCCTGTGGTGGCGTCCGTTCTGACCTGACCATTATTCGCCGGGGCGACAACGAGTACCGGGTGGTCTGCGGCGGCGATACCGGCCACCGGGACCATTGCTGGATCAAACGCATCGCGCGGGAGAAAGGTCTGGACGATATCCACCTGCAGGACCGTACCGACGAGCTGGCAACGCTGGGGCTCTGGGGCCCGAAGGCCCGGGAAACCCTGGCGCAATTTGTCACCGACCCGGACGAACTGTCGGCAGAGAACTTCCCCTTTGCCACTGCGCGAGAGTTGAACGTTCAGGGGGTTCCGGTCTGGGCCTTCCGGATCTCGTATGTCGGCGAGCAGGGATGGGAACTCTACTTCCCGTTCAGTTACGGCCTGAGGGTCTGGGACCTGCTCTACGAAGCCGGCGTCACCCCGGTGGGCATCGAGACCTACGCCAATACCCGGCGCCTGGAGAAGAGCCTGCGCCTGCAGAATGTGGACCTGGAAACCGAATACAACCTGTACGAAGCCGGGCTACAGCGGCCCAAAGTCAAGGACGCGGATTTCCACGGCAAGGCCGCTTACCTTGAACAGCGGGATTGGACCCGTCAGGCGGCGTACCTGTGTACCATGACCATGACCGACCACCGGGACGCCAATGGCGTGCTGCGCTATCCGGTTGGCCAATGGCCCATTCTGGACCCGCAGACCGGCGAGGTTCTGGTGGACAGCCATGGCAGGCGCTCCTATAACACCAGCGCGGCATGGGGACCTTCGGTGGGCAAGATCATCCTGCTGGGCTACATCCCCGTTGAGTATGCCCAGGAAGGGCGGGAACTGCTTCTGGAATACTTCCAGGAGCACTACCCCATCCGTATCGAGGCAGTGGGATACCGGGCGCTGTTTGATCCGGACAACGAACGGGTCAGGTCCTGACCGGTAGTCTGTTGTCGCGGCTGGCGATCAACATTCGATGATGTTGACAGCCAATCCGCCCCTCGCCGTTTCCTTGTATTTATCCATCATATCGAGACCGGTTTCCCTCATGGTGTGGAGTGCCTTGTCGAGGGAGACATAATGCTTGCCGTCACCCCGCAAGGCCATAATGGCGGCGTCGATGGCCTTCACCGAGGCCATGGCGTTACGCTCGATGCAGGGTATCTGCACCAGCCCGCCGATGGGGTCACAGGTCATGCCCAGGTGATGTTCCATACCAATTTCGGCGGCATTCTCCACCTGCTCCGGTGACCCGCCCGTAGCCGCCGCCAGGCCGGCAGCCGCCATGGCGCACGCCGAACCAACCTCTCCCTGGCAACCCACTTCGGCCCCGGAAATGGACGCATTTTCCTTGAACAGAACGCCAATCGCCCCGGCGCTCAGCATGAAACACACGATGCCGTCTTCATTCGCCTGTGGGCAGAACTCCCAGTAGTAATGGAGCACCGCCGGAATAATGCCCGCTGCGCCGTTAGTGGGGGCGGTTACAATCCGCCCCCCGGCAGCGTTCTCCTCGTTGACCGCCAGGGCATAAAGATTGACCCAGTCCAGTGCACTCAAAGACGGTGAAATGAGATCCACTCGCTGCTTGTCCATCAGCGACCGGTACAATGACGCCGCCCTGCGCCGGACCTTGAGGCCGCCGGGTAACTCCCCCTCGTGACGAATACCGCTCTGCACGCATGCCCGCATCACTTGCCATAACTCTATAATACCACTACGAATTTCTGCAGGGGTGCGCCAGGCCTGCTCATTGGCCAGCATGATGTCGGCGATGGTCAGGTCATGTTCCCGGCAAAGGGCCAACAGCGTCTTGCCGCTGCTGAACGGGTATGGCTGCGAAGTGTCGTCCTCTCGAATTCTCAAGGGGTTGTTGACGGTTGCATCCACCACGAATCCACCCCCGACCGAGTAATAGGTTCTTTCGCACAGGCACTGCCCCTCTTGGTCAAACGCCTGGCAGATCATGCCGTTGGGATGCTCCGGCAATGATTTCCGGCGGTAGTACACAATGTCGCTGGATTCCCGGAAGCGAAGCTGGTGTTGTCCTGCCAGAGACAACCTGCCGGTGTGTCTGATTTGCTCCAGACGGGCCGGCATTTCCTCAGGGTTGACCTGGGTGGGCCGTTCTCCCTCCAACCCCACGATCACAGCCGGACCAGTACCATGGCCCTTGCCAGTGGCACCGAGAGAGCCATACAGGGACACCTTGAGCCGGTGCACAGATGCCAACAGCTGCTCCCGTTCCAGGGCCTCGGCAAACCGGCGCGCGGCTTCCATGGGCCCGACCGTATGGGAGCTCGACGGACCAATGCCTACCTTGAACAGCTCAAACAGACTGACAGACAATTCATTGACTCCTGCCGGGGGACCTGTCCCAACAGTAACGCCGTCAATTGCCTGCCGCATGCTCGCCGACGACATTGAAAAGTTGATTTACGACAATCTGGAAAATCGCGTCGGGAGCATCCTCAGGCATGGGATGTCGCATGTGGACCATTGCCAGCCTGACCACCGACTTCGAATGGAGTTACAATGGAGTTGATCACTTATTGCACGATCAAGGTGCAACAACTAGTGTTCAGGTTGAAGTGGTCAAAACGGGCATTCCGTGCACGGGCTGTCGCAACAGGCCCAGGCGGGGCAAGGGGGTTAATCATGGCCACTGATACAGACTCGCACGCAAACAGACCCGCCCAGCAACCTTACCGAGTGGGCTTCCTGCTGATCGAAAACTTCACCCTGATTGCACTTTCCACCGCTGTTGAGCCCCTGCGCATGGCCAACCAGCTCGCCGGCTCCGAACTCTACTCCTGGAAACTGCTCACGGACGGAGGTGGCTACGCCCGCGCCAGTGATGGCATCACCATGGTGCCAGACGGCTCCATTCAGGAAGAACACAGTTTCGACCTGGTGATTGTGGTGGCCGGCATTGATGTCCCGCACAGTTTTTCACGCACGGAAGTCAGTTGGCTGAAACAGATGGCCCGGCGACATGTCCTGCTGGGGGCTGTTTGTACCGGTCCCTATGTCCTGGCCAGTGCCGGCCTGCTGGACGGCCACTCCTGCAGTGCCCACTGGGAATGTCTGGAAGCCATGCAGGAGGGCTTCCCCCGGGTCCAGACCAACAATCGACTGTTTACCGTCGAGCGGGAACGCATGACATGCACCGGCGGCACTGTACCCATGCACATGATGCTCAGTTTCCTGGCACGGCGCCATGGCAAGGAGCTCAGCAACGCGATTTCCCACATGTTTGTCTGCGATCGGGTACGGGAAGATAGCGAACAGCAGCCCATGCCGATGCATCCCCGACTGGCCTGTGCGCAACCCAAGCTGGCAGAGGCTGCCCAACTGATGGAGGCCAACATCGAGGAACCCATCGAACTGCAGGAACTGGCAACACTGGCGGGCATATCGCGCCGGCAGCTTGAACGGCTGTTCCTCAAGCACATGGGCTGCACTCCCTCACGCTATTACCTTCGGGTACGCCTGAACCGTGCACGCCGGCTGCTGAAGCAGACCTCCTGTTCGATTGTGGAAATTGCCTCCATGTGTGGCTTCATCTCCGCCACTCACTTCAGCCGGTGCTATCGTAAAGTCATGGGGCGGGCTCCGAAACATGAGCGGATGGACGCCGATACCCCAGTAGCGACCGATACTGCCCTGGCAGAGGCCAGTTTTTCATCCCCCTCTCTGCAGGCGCTCAGGCGCGCTCGCACTGAGCCGACCTACGGTACCTTTCTGGGCCGGGGGCATGGCTCGGGCGAGGACACCGGCTCAGGTTAGCCCCACCACCAGGCCATTTTCATCCAGGGCAATGTCCAAGGCCGCAGGGCGCCGCGGCAGGCCCGGCATGGTCATGATGTCGCCGCAAACCGCCACCACAAACCCCGCGCCGGCGGCCAGACGCACCTCCCGCACCGGCAGCATGTGACCAGACGGCGCGCCCTTTATCGACGAATCCGCCGAGAAGCTGTACTGGGTCTTGGCGATACACACTGGCAGATGGCCGAAACCCAGGTTTTCGTACTCCTCCAGCTGCCGCTTGGCCACCGTTGTAAATTCCACACTTCCCGCATGATAGATACGGGTGGCTATAGTACGGATTTTGTCCGCCAGCGGCAGGCTGTCCTCATAGAGGAACTTTACCTCCGGTGTGCCTTCGCCCATCTGGTTGAGCACAGCCTGAGCCAGGTCCGTGGCGCCCTCGCCACCGGTTGCCCAGTGGTCAGCGGGCACGGCCTTTACCCCCAGCTCTTCACTGATTGATTGAACCAGTGCCATCTCCTCCTCGGTGTCGTCCGGGAAACGGTTGATGCACACCACCGGAGTCAGTCCGAACTGCTGAAGGTTGCGGACGTGTCGCTCCAGATTGGCAGCGCCATCCCGCAGCGCAGCCAGGTCGGGAATCGCCAGTTTGCTGTGGGCAACACCGCCTTGCATCTTGAGCGCCCGAATGGTGCAGACAACCACGGCGGCATCAGGGCGCAAACCTGTGTGCCGACACTTGATATCAATGAACTTTTCAGCACCCAGGTCGGCACCAAAGCCAGCCTCGGTCACTACGATGTCGTTCAGGGCCAGCGCCGCACGAGTGGCCGTCACGGAATTACAGCCGTGGGCGATATTGGCAAACGGCCCACCATGGATAAACACCGGATTGTGCTCCAGGCTCTGTACCAGGTTTGGCTGCAGGGCCTCTTTCAGCAGAACGGACAGCGAACCTTCCATGCCCAGATCGCGAACGGTCACCGGGGTCCTGTCGGAACGCCGGCCAACGATGATATTCCCCAATCGCTGTTTCAGGTCCGCACGCCCATCGGCCAGGCACAGGATCGCCATGATCTCGGAAGAGACGGTAATATCGAACCCGGTTTCACGGGGCACGCCATGGGCGGCACCACCAAGGCCGCACACCATATTGCGCAGGGAGCGATCGGTGATGTCCAGAACTCTTCGCCAGCTGACATGGCGCGGGTCCAGGCCGGCTTCATTACCCCAGTGAATGTGGTTGTCGATCAGCGATGCCAACAGGTTGTGGGCACAGGTAATGGCGTGGAAGTCGCCATTGAAGTGCAGGTTGATATCCTCCATCGGAATCACCTGGGCCCGGCCACCGCCGGCGGCCCCGCCCTTCATGCCAAAACAGGGGCCGAGAGAGGGCTCCCGCAGGCAGACGGAAGAGCGCACCCCCAAACGGTTGAAGCCGTCGTTCAATCCCACGCTGGTGGTGGTCTTGCCCTCGCCGGCCGGGGTCGGGGTAATGGCGGTCACGAGCACCAGCTTGCCCCGGGGCGCGGTAGCGGAAGTATCCACATACGCCATATCCAGTTTGGCTTTGTAGTGACCAAAGGGCACCAGACTCTCCCCCGGCAGCCCGAAACGCTGCTGGGCCAGCAGAAGTATGGATAGAGGCTGGACCGAGCGGGCGATCTCGATGTCGGGAGTGCCCGGCGGCGGAAACTCCGCGGGCACCGGTGTTGTAGGTGTCAGTTTACTGTACTGAAGACTCATGGAGCTGGCCTCTCTGGTCCTCAATGGACCCGCTGTGCTCTTTAATCCATTGCGCCGACTGGCGCAGACCGCCGAATGGGAAAAGATGGATGCCCCGCAGCAGGGTATCCGGGTTGTCCAGGCAATACCGGACCAGCGCACGCACCATGTCATCCGGTGTCCAGGCACGCAGCATTTTGGCGCTGCCCGGACGCCGCAGCATCAGGCGGGCGGATGCGCCTACCCCACACTGGGCAGCGTAGGCGATGAGGGTTTTCACCCGCGTCGGCCCGGCCATGCCAATGTACACCGGCACCTCTTCCAGGATATTGCCCAGGCTTTGCAGCCAGTCGATCACCACATCAGCGCCAAATGTGAACTGGGTCACCACCCACAGCCGTGTCGAGGTAGTGCGGGCGTATTCGCGCTTGATACGGAGGGCCTGGCTCAGGGTGGCCCGGTCTGCCATGGGGTGCCCATCCGGATGAGCGGCCACACCGATACCGTGAAAACGGAACTGGGCCAAAAGGCCTGATTCGAGAACGGCGAGAGTATCCGGAAAGGGGCCGGCGACCGCCTCACTGTCGCCGGCAATCAGCAACAGCCGGTCAACCCGGATTTCATCCATTTGTGACAGCCAGTCCCGTAGTTGCCCGCTGCTCTCCGCCATTCGCACTGGCACGTGAGGTATCGGCTGCATACCAAGATCCAGGAGATACCGGCAGGCTTCAAGCGTGTCGCTGAACTGGCCCTTTGGAAGGAACGGCACGTAGACGCAAGTACCCGCGGGCAGATGATTCGGCAGATACTCCGTTGTCAGTATCTGGCGCGGCGTCGCCTCGATAGAGGCCGAGCGCACCAGGGCACGGAACCGTGCTTCGGCCTCCTCATTGCCGGGATGAAACGTCTGTTCTCCTCTCACCAGTTTCATAAACCACGCCCCCTTGTTGCCCGTGTGCACCAGCAGGGATCAGGCGGCTGCTATCACCTGCCCTGCCGGTTCTGCTAGTCGGCGAAGTCGATACCCTTCGCCCGGGCTCGCTCACGGGCGTTGGGGTTCACCGATGGCCGGAAGGGCACTTCCACCACCTCCGCCTCAACCTCGGTTGAGCCGTTGGCTGCGGCGTACTCCGCCGGCAGGTGAACCGTCAGGCGTGTACCAATGGCGCGCATGTCAAACGGCACATAGGCCAGCGCGATGTTGGTTTCCAGTTCTGGTGAGTACCAGGGCGAGGTGACATAGCCTTCCGGATCACCGTCATCAAGCCTGCTGATCAACCAGAAATCATTGGCATAGTCGGTCACCTGGCCGCCACCGAAGCGGATACCCACCATGATGTGGCTGAAGGGAGGGCTACCGGCATCGATCTGCTCGCGAACCTTCTCAAGCTTCTGCTTGCCGATGTAGTCCGCCTCCTTGTTGCGCGGTACCTGGTAGGCCAGGGCGCACTGGAATGGCAGGGTTTCCTGGTCCACATCCTGGCCCCAGGAAAGAATGCCTGCGGCAATGCGACGGTGGTGCGCCGGGGCAATCACCCTCAGATTGTGTGGTTCACCGGCGGCAAGCACGGTGTACCAGAGATCCTCAGCGTATTTGGTGGCTTCCTTGAGGTATATCTCGTACCCCTTTTCGCCGGTGAAACCGGTCTGGGAAATGACCACGTCATGGCCGGCAACCTGGCCCTCCATCAGCCCGTAGTAGGGAATCTCCTTCACCCCCTCGCCGAACAGATCGACCATAAGTGCCTCGGATTTGGGACCCTGGATCTGGACCGGAGCCACATCGATTTCCGCAATGCTGACATCGAAGCCCATACCAACGTTCACGCCCCGCAGCCAGAACTCCAGGTCGCTGTCGGAGAGGGAAAACCAGAACTCGTCCTCTGCTACCCGCAACAGCACCGGGTCATTGAGAATACCGCCGTCCTCGTTGCACAGGATGACGTACTTGCCGCGCATGGGTTTTATTTTTGTGGCGTCACGGGTGATCACGTAGTTGACGAAGCGCTCCGCATCCGGGCCCTTGACCTGGATCTGGCGCTCAACCGCTACGTTCCACATGGTGACATCGTTTATCAGGGACTCGTATTCCACCATGGCGCCGCCGTCTTCCGGGCGGACATAGCCCCGGGGGTGGTACATGCGGTTGTAGACGGTAGCCCGCCAGCAGCCAGCCTCATAGGCCAGATGCCAGTACGGCGACTTACGGACCCTTGTGGAAATCAGCATTTCCACCGGCGTGGGGCCGGACTGGCGCAGGTTGATGGGAACGCGACGATCAGACTGATCGACGCTTTCAGGCTGGCGCGCAGCACTAGCCCGTTGTCGCGGATAATCCTGAAGTGCGTGTTCGAACTTAACGGCCATTGCTATCTCCCTCTACCGGGTTGTTGATAGCCCTAATGTGATCCTGTTCGGGTTTATCGGGTTGAACCAATACGACACTGGCATAACCAAAAACGGCAGAGGAGAACCTGCAACCAATGCCGGGTAGGTTTTCGCATAGCGGGTGATTATCAGCTAGATTGAGGACAGGCCTTCACCCATGTCGACTTCTGCCCGTTTCCGGGTAACGGCCGGCAAAGACTCTGCTCTGCCTGGGCGCGGCCCGACAACCTGGAGGGCAATATGCAATTCGAACACCTGGTTCAGGTAAACGACCTGACAGACCAGTCCATCAAGGACATGACGAGAGATGACCTGTGGGAAGGTCTCGTTCTACGGGCCACCTCCCCTCACCATTTCATCATAGGGCTGGGCGAGTACGAGATTGAGTGGCAGGGCAACCACCGCCTGAAGCGCAGCCTCCAGCTACCGGGCCTTGTGGTGGACGATGTGGTCACCCTGGATGAGGGCCAATCCGTGCACTATGAAATTGTACCGACGGAAACGGTACCTGGCGGCAGCCTCACCATGACGATTGAGGAGCCGGAACCCGAGGCCCTGCTGGTCCGATTCAGTTATTGCACCCACTACCCCGAAGGTCTCGGTGATGAACTCCCCTATGACCTTTTCGTCCAACAGGCCTACATAGCCGCCGACATCGATACCATCCAGGTGATCCGCAATCGTGTTGCATCTGCTTAGCCGTTTCGGGCTTATCCGCAGAAAGTGGACCCTAGGCCTGCTCTTCCGGTAAGCGGAAATCCACCTCATCCATCGATTCGGCAATAAAATCCAGATACGCCCGGACGGCGGGTAACAGTCCACGACGGGATGGAAAAACGGCGTGGAAAATGCCCCCGCGCGGGCGCCAGTCCGGCAAGACACTGACCAGTCTTCCTTCCACCAGGTCCCTTCCCCCGACAAGCAACGGCATTTTGACGATTCCAAGACCTCCAAGCGCTGCCTGTCTTAGGGTAAACACATCATCAGTCACCAGTTTCGGCTGGTGGTGTATCTGCACCGATGCGCCATCGGGGCCGTCCAGGTTCCAGACATGCTGGCCATTCCATTGCTCGAAATCGATGCTCGGCAGCCCCGTCAGGTCATTGGGCGTCGAGGGTTTGGGTAACGACTCAAGAAGGCCTGGCGCTGCCATAAGACACTGCGGACTTTTGGACAGCACTTTCATGGTCAGGCTACTGTCCTCCAGCGGCGGAAAGCGGACTCTGAGGGCGATATCGAAGCCCTCCTTCATCACATCCACCCGTCGACTGGTCGCCTCCATTTCGATCTTGACCTCCGGATACTTCTGCATGAAACGGACAACCAGGGGGGCAATAAGAAAATAGATCAGCCCGGGCGGACAACTCAGGCGAATGGTGCCCTTGGGTTCCGCGAGGGAACGATCGATGACTTCCTGGGCCGCCTCTGCCTGAACAAGCATGGCAACACAGTGACGGTAATACTCCTTACCCAACTCCGTGACGGTAAATGTCCGGGTAGAACGGTTAAGCAGGCGGGTGTCCAGCCGGTGTTCCAACCTGGCGATCCGGCGGCTGAGCTTGGATTTTGGCAGCCCCAGAGCCCTGCCCGCCGGCGCGAAGCCGCCCATGTCCACCACCTTCACGAAGTAATACAGATCGTTCAAATCCTGCATGTAACGCCGTCCTATAAATGGAACGCAGAGTATAACTTTCGGTGTCTTTCCAGGTCATCCGGCCTGACCTATTGTGAATACATCATCCACTGGTCAGAAAACGGAGGCAATCAATGAAACAGATCCTGACAACCTACAGTCCTCCGGTCGGCCACTGGGTGGGAAACGGGTTCCCCGTGCGCTCGCTGTTCTCCTATAACCGCATGGGCCCGCAGAACCTGTCGCCCTTTCTCCTGCTGGACTATGCCGGCCCAACGGTCTTTCCTCCTACCCGGAGCAAACGGGGAGTTGGCCAACACCCCCATCGGGGCTTCGAAACCGTGACTCTGGTGTATCAAGGTGAGCTTGAGCACCGGGACACGTCGGGCGCGGGCGGGTTGATCGGCGACGGTGATGTCCAGTGGATGACCGCAGGTTCAGGCATCCTTCACGAGGAATTTCACTCCCGGGCCTTCTCCGAGAACGGCGGGTCACTGGAGATGGTTCAGCTCTGGGTAAATCTGCCGGCCACAGCGAAGCGCACGCCGCCTGCCTACCAGACACTGCTGGACAAGGACATTCCGAGGGTCTCCCTGGGCGACGATGTAGGCCAGCTGCGTGTCGTGGCGGGGACTTACCAGGGGCAGCAAGGCCCCGCCCGGACCCATACGCCGGTGAATGTCTGGGATCTGGGGTTACTGCCCGGAGCCAGGCTGTCGCTGTCCGTCCCTGAGGGGCACACCACCCTGCTGGTCGTGCTTAAGGGCACCGTGCAGGTTAACGGCACGGAAGTTCTGCGGGATGCAGAATTCGCGGTGCTGGACCGTAACGGGAAGGAGCTGACGATCGATGCCAATAACGATGCCCATGCGCTGTTGCTGACCGGTGAGCCAATCAATGAACCCGTCGTCGGGCATGGCCCTTTCGTCATGAATACACAGGATGAAATCCGGCAGGCTATGGAGGATTTCCAGAACGGGAAGTTCGGTCTGCTACACCGCTAGTGCGCCAAGCCGGCACTGGCGATACAAAAGGCCGGACGATCGGCCGACAACCACCCGAGTGAAATGAAGGAGTATGCAATCATGGCTTTTCAATACAAGCGATTGGATAAAGACGATGTCGCGTTGCTGCTGGTCGACCATCAGTCCGGTCTGCTTTCCCTGGTCAGGGATTTCTCCCCGGATGATTTCAAGAACAACGTCCTGGCATTGGCGGACATCGCAAAGTTCTTCGACATTCCCACCATCCTCACCACCAGTTTCGAGGATGGGCCGAATGGACCGATGGTCCCTGAACTCAAGGACGCTTTTCCGGACGCGCCCTACTTCCCTCGCCCCGGCCAGATCAATGCCTGGGATAACGAGGACTTCGTGAATGCCGTCAAGGCAACCGGCAAGAAGCAGCTCCTGATTGCCGGTGTGGTCACCGACGTGTGCGTGGCCTTCCCGACCCTGTCCGCGATTGAGGAAGGTTACGACGTGTTCGTGGTCACCGATGCCTCGGGTACCTTCAATCAGGTGACCCGGGATGCAGCCTGGAACCGTATGCAGGCGGCAGGCGCTCAACTGATGAACTGGTTCAGCGTTGGCTGTGAGCTACACCGTGACTGGCGAAACGATATCGAAGGTTTCGGCGGTATTCTGGCCAACCACCTGCCCCACTACTCCAACCTGATGCAGAGCTACGCTTCGCAGAAAGGCGAGTAAACCCGAGCCATGCTTCCTGCCCACAGGGATGTGAGTAGGGACTGGCTTCACCAGTCACCAGCTCCAGGTAACTATCGATGAGTGATGAAAACACGAATAGTCCCGCTCCGTCCGTGCACTATGACTCAGGCCGGTCCATCATCATTCGCCATACCGTGCGTCAGGGGCAAAGGGAACGGTACGAAACCTGGCTAAGGCAGATAATCCAGGCGGCGGCTGAGTTTCCCGGACATCAGGGTGTCCATATTGTCCGACCAACAGAGGGCAATGACACGTTCGAGATATCAGTACGTTTTTCCTCGAAAGACGACGCTGAAACCTGGTTGAACTCGGACATTCGAAGAGAGCTTGTTTCCGACATATCTCCGGTATTGGCCTCGGATGAGCAAGTGGACATCAAAAGCGGCATTGATTTCTGGTTCACACCGCCCTCGTCGTCGGCGAAGCAACCGACGCGATGGAAGCAATGGCTCATCACTACGGCTGTCATCTGGCCACTGACGATGATTGTGCCGGAACTGTACAGGCCGCTTTTCCAAACCGTCCCGGATCTGGCCCTCTGGGGAATCCGTCACGGTATCATCGCCGCAACCGTCGTCGCTCTGGTGGTGTATCTGATCATGCCAAGGGTCGTTCGAATGGTCGCGGGGTGGTTGTTTCGTTAACGCTTCCGGCCCTGAACCACGCATTGTGACCATAGGCACACGCGATGAGTCACAGCTTCATCAGAGGAGGCTGCGGATGCAATGATCGCGGAAACAAGATCATTGGGAGGCGGATCTAATCATTCCGGGCTCTGGTATTGACCTTTGCCCGCAATTCAACAAGTTGTTTTACTCATGGATTCAGCTGGCTTTCCGTTGCAGCGCCCAATCACAAAAGGTTTCAACCGGCATGGGTTTGGCAAAGTGGTACCCCTGCAGGCGATGACACCCCAACTTGTGCAGGAGCGATACCGTCTCGGCGTCCTCTACCCCTTCGGCCACGGTTTCCAGATTCAGAGTGCGCGCCAGTTTCAGGGTGTTCTCGACAATCCACAAATCATTGCGACTGGAACACATCTGACTGACAAAGCAGCGGTCAATTTTTAGCTCGTGAATGGGTAGACGGCTCAGATAAGCCAGAGATGAATAACCCGTACCAAAGTCATCCAGGGCGACCTTGCAGCCCTTATCCGCAATCAACAGCAACGAGCCGATCACGGCGTCCATGTTGTGCATCATGGAGGTTTCGGTTACCTCCAAAATCAGACGGTCCATGGGAATAGCGTGTTCCTTTGCGCCGGCGAGCAAAAAAGCAACGAAGTCACTGTTGATCAGGTTCTGTACCGACAGGTTGATGCTGCAGGTGATGTCCAGTTTTTGCTGCTGCAGTCGTTTAATGGTTTTCCATGACTCCCTGATCACAAAACGTGACAGCAAATCCATCAACCCGGCATTTTCGGCAATCTCGATCAATTCCCATGTCGGGACCGGGCCAAAGCGTGAACTCGTCCAGCGCAGCAATACTTCCGCCCCTACCAGTCGCTGGCCGGACCCATTCATCTGCGGCTGCAGATACAACTCCAGCTCTCCCGCTTCGATGGCGGCAGGCAGGGCACTCAACAAGGCCAATCGGCGGCGTGCAAATGCCGAGATACCCTCGTTATACACCTGCACAGGCACCTTGTCCCGAGCACTGCTATCCCTGGCGGCAGAGGCATGCTGGAAAAGCACTTCAGCTTTGTCACCATGCTCGGCATGAATCGCCACACCGCAGTACAGGTTCATGAACAGTGGCAATCGAACGGAGTTCACCGACACTTCGTGATGCCCCGCCATTTGTTCGACAAAGAGCTCAAGTTCAGTATCGAGCTTTTCGAAATCTATCAGGAAGGCGATTGATCCAAAGTCGGGGATAGCGAGGTAGGCAGGCCCCGTATTCTCCAGACGAATAACCGATCCAGGGCCACCAAGGGCCTGATTGATTTTATGCACCAACTGCAGAAACATCTTCTCGGCCAGACTATGGCCCATGCTCGACGCAATCTCCTTCACCTGTGGATAGTGCACCAGGACCAGCGCCACCCGGGTGTTACGGTCAACACTTTCCTGCAAACGCTGTTTGAGGAGCGACGCATTCGGCATCTGGGTCAGCGTATCGTGCATGGCCTGCTCCAGGGCCTTCAGGTGCAGCTTTCTCACCTGTTGTTCCGCTTGCTGCTGCCGACGCAGTGCGGCCATCTTATGGGACCTCTCTTCCTTGATGCGATGTGCCAACGCGAAGGACAACAAAAGCACTTCTGCGGCAGAGCCGGCGGCCATGGCGTGGTTGGTAATGGCGTTCACCGGAAACACATCGAAAACCGTCAGCAGGTATAGAAGCCCTCCTCCGGCAAAAGCCGCCCACGCCAGCACAAAATAACGGGCTATGGCGACACCTGCCAGCAAGCTGGCCACGCCCACGCTGATCAAAACCACCAGCACCAGAGCCCCAAGGAGTCCTGCCAGACGCGTCCCATTCAGGGGATCAAACAGGGTGTAGACGATAAGCACCGACGCCAGGCCGGCCGCCACTTTCATGGTGCCGTCCAGGCGTGGAGAAAAGCCGGGCCACTTCAGGAACTGGCGCGCAAACAACACGGCACACAGAGAAGTAAGTCCGGTTCCAATCGGCAATACATAACGCGTGAGGAGCGGGTCCTGGTACCAGACAAAAGCGCTGCCCACGCCTGAAATACTGAGCATCACAACACTAAGGGCAGCGACATACAGCACATAGTAACCATAGGCCGCATCGCGAATGGACAGAAACAGGACCAGGTTGTAAATCGCCAGCGCAAAAAGTATCCCGAAGTATCCGCCCCAATAGAGGCTATGTGCCATGAAACGATCAAACAGGTAATCTTCACGCCATAGTTCGACCGGGACCTGCAGCGATGTGGATGACGCGGCCCGAAGCACCAGGTCCAGATTTCCGGTGAGCCCTTGCGGAACAGGCAGTCCCACACTGTAGGCAGCCAGGTGCCGGTGGGTCTCGTGCACATCCTGACGGCTGTTTTGGTAGAGCACGGGTAAACGGCCCTCCCGCAAGACAAACAGCTCCACCTCTTCCAGCAACGGATAGGGAATCACCAGATACCACTGCCCACGGGTGGATGCCGGGATTTGAACCGACATTTTTACCCAGACAGGCGCACTCGTGAAGCCCAGGTTCAGCACACCATCATCCGGGTTGGCGGTCCATTCCCCCTGCCCCAGGATGTCCTGCAGGGTCGCGTCGCCACTGTCGTCTACCGAATAGGTTACCTGGTCATTCAGTGAATAATGATCACGGTCACCCCGGATCACCACTTCCGCGTCCAAGGCGGGGGACAAGACCAGGGAAAACGCCAGGAGGATCCAATATGCACGCACTGATTGCTTCATAGTTCATGCCCTGCCCCCCCTACTCATCAAGGGGCCTGATCAGACGGCCAGTGAAGCCCATTTTCTCGGCCTGGAGACAAAACGAGTGAAAGTCACCGCCTTCGAGCTGGGGTTGCCGTAGCAACACCAGGGCCTCCACCAGGCAGCCAGGTATGTCGCGGTTGTTCCACGCCGGCAGGCGCGGCCACATCAGGAACTCGGTATGGGAGAGGACCACTTTTTCTACGGCAATCTCCCTTTCCTGCAAGCTCTCCCGGACCGGCAGGCTGATGCAGGGATGGGTATCGTCTGCGATCAACGAACCGGTAGGCATGTGTTGGTAAAGATCGAGCACCACATCGCCATGGGATGTAAGACCAATATATAGCTTCTGATCGTGCAGCCGGGCTACGTTCGAGGTGCGCAATACCATCCCCTCGCCTACGGGGCTCTCTTCATCCTGTTCATAGCGAGGATCGAACGCGATCACCGTGGAGTACAGGCGGGTAAGGTCGTCGCAGACCGCATTGCCTATACGCCCGGCACCGCCCAGCACCACGATACTGTCCTGTTGGGAATACTGCGGGCGGGACCGCATTTGCCGGGCCACATCCCAGATCATGTAACGTGTGCCAAGACTGCCTTCGACGAGCGGATCTGAAATGTCGATGCCGGCCTTCTTGACGAAGTTGGGTAACCGGCCGACCAGGGCAATGCGCTTCACATGGGGGAAGTCCTGTTGCAGTTCTCCGATATAACGTCGAACTTTGTCGGAGTCGGCCTGCAATTCGTGTTCAAGGGTTTGCGAGGCCACCACTAACCCTCGCGTTTCCTGGTTGCGGATGAAACCCAGCACCAGATTGGGCGGCATACGTTTCGCCATTCTGGGCGTGAAATAGGTTTCGGCATCTCTTTCATTGCCATACACGGCAAACACGAAATGCGGTCGTATGAGAGCAATGATTATCGAACGCAGAAAAGTGTTCGCGGCGAATATGCCAAATCGGCGGCTGCCCCGCCAAAGCCCGCGTTTATTGCGTGCCCATAGTTGCTGCCAGACGGGCGCCTGGTCATAGAGTTCTTTGAGTTCCTGATCCGAGAAGCGTTTTCTGCAGAACTGCAGGCCGATATGAGACTTGCCCATGTGCGCGACCACGGCCGGCAGGGTCATCTGGTGTTTGCCCCGGAATGAAATGTCGATCACTTCGCCTGGGCGAATAAATAAGTGATTGGGCCGTTTTAACCGCAATCCGCTGGAGGATATATCCAGCGTGCTCGTGACGACTGTTTCATCCGCATAACTGAGATCCACCGGAATACGGATCCCAGACCGCATATGCCTGCGATATTCTCCATGCAACTTACTCATGGACAGGTCTCTCCATAGGTGCGTATGACGCGGGCATGTCGTCTTCAGTCTGGACCAATCCTAGGCATGCCGCCATTGGCGTAGCTAAATAGACGCAATAAGGCAGAGACGGGTCTCTATCGGAAAATTCCGGTTGGATTATCCATCTAGCACCGATTCGCACACTTTCATTTTTTCGATGTTAAGGACAACAGAACCGACGTGCGCCATTGCGATATGTGGGGCGGCAAGCGGAGCTTTTTCAACTCATGTCATCCATGGACTTCTTTATCCCGAGAGTGCTATTGGCGGCATCCCGAACCTCCCCAGGAGGGTTTTGCCCGTGTGAATCCACCTCTGGTTTAGCCTCCGAATGGGCCGCTGTGCTGTGGATGCGATGATCGCGGGACCGGGTTCGTTGCGGGACTGATCTAGTAATTGCGGGCTCTGGTATCGACCTTCGCCCGCAATTCACAAAGCAAAGCATGACTTTCCCGAAGGTGCTGGATTCTGTCAGCCACAAGCTCCATCTGCTGGTCCAGAATGTCAGTCAATTCATCGCAGGGTTCAAACTCCCCCCGCGTATCAAGCGCACAGGGAAGAAATTGCTGGATCACGGGCAATGTCATTCCGGATGCCCCCAGCATTTTGATGCGCTCTACCGTGTCCCGATCAGCCGAGCCATAGTCCCGATACCCGCTACTTGTCCTGGCAGGTGTCAGCAATCCCTCGGCTTCGTAATACCGTAGCATGCGGACACTGACACCTGTTTGCTGCGCTAACGCTCCAATCTTCATGAATACCTCTTGACCCTGACACCGCTGTCATAGTTTAGGGTCTTCGTACCGGTTTCACCAGGTCAACTATGAGGAGCACAGAGATGTCGAAGACAACACCATTCAAGACAATGATTGATGGGCGCGAAGCGTTAATGTCAGACCTGCCTCCCCTCGCCTTTTCGGGGTTTGCGCATTTTACCGCTATGCAGGTTCGTAACGGGGCGGTGCGGGGGCTGGATCTTCATCTGCAACGCCTGAGTTCGGCGTCGGTGGAAATGTTTGGGCAGGCACATTCCGATGATGACATAAGAGCCTTTCTTCGCTCAGCCGTTGAGGGCGGGCCAACCGACCTATCGCTGACTGCAACCGTTTTCTCACGTCGTGGTGAATTTACTCCGGTAGGTGCATCAAACGATCCAGCAATACTTGTTCGCACTGCGCCGGCCGCCAATGGTCCTGTCGGACCTCTGTGGCTGGATGCTGTTACACATGAGCGCCCTTTACCAACTATCAAGCACGTCGGCGAAGCGACGAAAACCTACTATCTCCGGAAAGCCGTCGAGAAAGGCTTTGATGATGCGGCCTATCTGGACAGACATGGCCACGTCAGCGAAGCAACCATCTGGAATCTGGCTTTCTGGGACGGTCAGACCGTTATATGGCCCCAGGCCGAACTGCTCGATGGGATCACGATGCAGATCGTCAAGCGGCAATTGGAAGCACTTAACATCCCTCAAAGGGGGGAACCTCTGACATTGGAAACGGTTCAGGGGTTATCAGGTGGAGTCGTTATGAACTCCTGGACCCCGGGTGTTCCTGTCAGCGGGATTGGTAAAGTGACATTACCGATTTCAGCCAGATTCAATGACTTGCTTCATCAGGCCTACCAAATGGAGCCCGAGGTACGCATTTGATTCCTGTGGGCTCATGTGTCGTAACGAGCGGCGTAAACCGCCGATATGTTCCTGCTGAACTGGTTTCAGGCGCAGCTGCTAGAGTTGGGCAGTCACACAATCTGGTTTACAGCCTTTACTCCATGGATTTCTTGATCCCGAGAGTGCTATTAGCGGCATCCCGAACCTCCCGATACCGGTCTGCGTTGTGGCTCAATGTCTCGATATCATGCTCGGGAAACATCTCCTTCAGCTTTTCCTGGGCGTGTTCTTTCGAGAATAGGGATGGGAGCATTTGCTCCACGGCGCGTAGCATCACCTCCGGCGAAACCGACGCCCCCGGCGATGCCCCCAGCAGGGTCCCGTAGGTTTTGTCATCGGACACGAGGATTTCCGTGCCCATCTGCAGGTCACCGTCCTTGATGATCTGCACGCGCTGCCCGGCGTCCATGACCTTCCAGTTGAACTTGCTGCTCATTCCCGGAGCGAACTCATCCAACTGCCTGAGCATGCTTTTTTCACCCGTGAACGTCTCTGACACCAGGTACTTGACCAGAGGGAAGTGTTCGAGGGTGACATTGAGCAACCCGGGAATATCATGCAGGCGCATGGCACGAAGGTAATCGAAGAAACCGCGGCCTTTCTCAAGGACCGGTTTGAACGATGCAAAGGGTCCGAACAGCAGATAATGCTGACCGTCCGACACACGTAGATCCAGGTGGGGTACGGACATGGGCGGAGCACCCACTTTTGCCTTGCCGTAGGTCTTGGCGCGATACTGCGCCGCCTGCTCCGGCGTAATGGCCGCCTTCAGGAAACGACCGCCCACGGGGAATCCGGTGAACCGGCGGCTGAACGGGAGATGGCTCTTTTTCAGGAGCGGAAAAGCGCCCCCGCCCGCACCCACGAACAGGCTATCGGCCTTGTGCCGGGTGGCTTCTCCATTCTTCTCGGCTTCGATCAGCCAGCTTCCGGCCGGGCTGCGATGGACACGTTTTACATGGGTGCCGTACTCTATACTGACGCCCAGACTTTCGGCGTACGTGGCCAGGTGCCCGGTAAGCTTGCCGAAATTCACATCCGTACCTGTTTCAATGACGGTTGCGGCCATTTTCTCGTGACGTGGCCTGCCTTCCATCAGGAACGGAATCCAGCTCTGGATTTCGTCAAAATCCTCGGAGAAGCGCATCTGCTCGAAGAAATGGTGAGCGGACATTTCATTAAAGCGCAGCTTCAGTTCCTCAATCGACGGTTCGGACACAATGGTGCAGTGCCTGGTCTGATTGATGAATGTCTTTGGATCCTTGATGGCGCCCTGTCTGACCAGATACGCCCAGAACTGCTTGGCAATATTGAACTGGGCATGGATCTTCAGGGCCTTTTCTACCGAAATGACCTCTTCATCCACGGGGGTGTAGTTGAGCTCACAGTTTGCTTCGTGACCCGTGCCGGCATTATTGAAAACCCAGGAATTGCCCGCCCCGGGGCCATCCAGTCTTTCCAGAATGGTGATGTCCAGCTCTGGCGCAAGCTCTTTCGCCAAAGTGGCAAAGGTGGTTCCCATGATACCAGCACCAATGATGATTACTTTCATAATGTTATCTCGGCATTCTCGATTTGGAGTGAAGTGGCAATGTCGTTTCAGAGTTTATTAATGAGGCTGCATGGTGTCACCGCTAGACGATACCAGTCAGCATAAGCAAAGATGGTAGGTCTGCAAAAGTCTGGCCCTCGCGCCAGACGACTATGGTCTGTTAATGGGCGTCTCTGGCCACGGGATCGTTGAATTCTGGCTCGCATCTCTGCAGACTTTCTACTTGGTTTATGGCCCGAAGGTTGGAGGGACAGTTATGGCAAAGATCCTGGTAAGTGCCTGCCTCCTTGGGCATGAAGTCCGCTATGACGGTGGTGATCTGGCGGTCCGAGATCCGCGATTCCGGGTGCTGCTGGATATCCACCAACTGATCCCTTTCTGTCCCGAAGTGGCCTCAGGCCTGCCCATCCCACGAGCTCCAGCGGAGATCATTAACGGTGATGGTCGGGCGGTGTTGTCTGGCCACGCCAGAATCATTGATACCGATCGGCATGATCTGACCGAGCATTTCCTGGCAGGCGCTCGACTGGCGCTGGCACACTGTCAGGCGGAGCAGATTGAATTTGCGATCCTGGCGGAAAAAAGCCCTTCCTGCGGCAGCAATGTTATCTATGACGGGAGCTTTACCGGTACGCAAATTCCCGGGGTTGGATGCACAACTGCCCTGCTCCGGGAGAACGGTATAAAAGTGTTCAGTCAAAATGACATAGATGATCTTGTTGCTATATTACCTTAAAAAGGCCCGCCTGGCTGATGCTGCGAACGCCTTTGGATCAATCCGCCGCGTCAGGCGCACGTAAGGCCTTGCTGTAGAATCCGGACGGATCGAAGCAGCATACCCGCTTCTTGCCTTCAGCCAGCATGTCACAGGCATCGCGGATTCGCTTTGCCCGGGTCTTGGCCTGCTTGGCAGAGACAACCCAGTGAATCCAGTCCAGTCGAGCGATGGTCGTGGTGCCATCCCATACCTGGCGAGCCTCCGGTGCAGCCGCGAGTGCTTCCGCAAGATCCGGTGGCACCTCGGGCTCCGGCTCCTGTTCCACAGGGCGGATTTCCAGCGTGACCGTATCGCCAACGTCCACGCCTGCCGTGTCCCTTAGTTCCCGGCTGACCCGGAGCCAGTGGCTCAGTTGGCCATCCGGTTCCAGGGTTTCCTGGAACCGGTGGCCGTTGAGAGCACCTGCAACCGTAGTTCTGCCTCGCCTGGGGAGACCATCACTGGCCTCTTTGGGAAGGATGACGAACGCCCAGGAGTCGTCATCGCCGGGCTTGGCCGGTCGGAGCAGTTTTACCTGGAATGTCGTTGTGTCAGTTGAGGTCATGTCTGTATCCGCCATGTAGTCCACTCAGGGCATGATTTCAGGCGTTGAGTCCGAACGTCTGCCCATGCTCGTCCCACTCCGAGTCTGGCACGATCACGATCTTACCCAGGTAACCACTGCCACGATTGACGAAGTAACGCTCCGCTTCGTGCAGCTCCGATAGCTTGAAGGCTGCATGGAGCACCGGTTTGAGCTGGCCTCCCCGGATCCACTCCACCAACTGCTCCGCCTCCTCCCGGGTACCATGGGACACGCCGAATATCTGCACCTGGTACAGGTAGATGCGTGTCCACATGATCTCCGAGAGATTGCCGGCGCTGGCACCCGCGATGCTGAGTCTCGGGTAGTCCTTTCGTGCGTTCATGTCGAAGATCATCGTGTCGATAAAACGATCCGTCATCTCACCGCCGGCCAGATCCATAACCGCGTCAACGGGAGAGCCGCCGGTAACCGCCCTGACCCGGTCCTCGAACCGCTCCATGTCGGAGCGGTCCAGTACGGCCTCGGCCCCCAGGGCTTTCAGGGCATCGGCCTTGCTCTGCTGGCTCAGGGCGTAGGGAATGGCCCCGACAATCCGGCAGAGCTGGATCAGCGCGGTGCCCACGCCACCACTGGCCCCGGTGACCAGTATCCGTTCCCCCGGCTTGATACGGGCGGAGGTCATCATGTGATAGGCGGTCTGATAGGAACACATGCCCATGGCCGCCAGTTCGGCATCGGCCAGGTCCGGGTTGGGTATGTGGTGGAACTGATCGGACGGCACTGCTACATATTCCGCGAAACCGCCGTCGGCGCCATGGCCGTAGTAGTCCGGTGTCAGGTTGATGTCCCGGCGTTCGTCGGC
Organism: Marinobacter shunpengi; assembly: GCF_045449695.1. Taxonomy (NCBI): domain Bacteria; kingdom Pseudomonadati; phylum Pseudomonadota; class Gammaproteobacteria; order Pseudomonadales; family Marinobacteraceae; genus Marinobacter; species Marinobacter shunpengi. Next base: position 97,838 of record NZ_JBJJKZ010000012.1, on the reverse strand, counting down.
GTAGATGTTGAAATCCAGCAGGCCCCGTTCGCCAATACGGGTCTCATCCACGCCCTCACCCACTGCGACGACCCGGCCGACAATGTCCGCGCCCTGAATGCGGGGAAACGTCAGCGTGGGTTCCCCGCCCATGGCGAAGGAGGTGACATCGCCCTTTTCCTTTGTCGGGTACAGGCCCTCCCGGGCCTTGCGGTCAGTGTTGTTCTTGGCGGTCGCCGTTACCTTTACCAGGACCTGGCCGGAACCCGGCTCGGGCGTTGGCATGTCGTCACGATACTCCAGCTTGTCCACATCACCATGGCCCGTTAGCACCATCGCCTTCATGGTTTCCGGAATCGCGATTTTGCTCATGTTGAAGCACCTCTGATCGCTGGTGGTGTTCGGTCGTTAGCCTGAGTGAAAACGATAGCAAAGCCGGGAGTGATCGCCTATCGGATTTGCCTCCTTCCAGGTCGATCAGCTACCCCGGAACCGGAGTGGTTCCACGCCCTGATTGGCCAGTTCCGGAAAATCGTCGTACATGGTCAGCGGGTCGGTATTCTCCCGAGTGGCCAGGAACTCAGGGCGCTGGGATTTTGCGGCATAGGGCGATTCCAGGGTGTTGTCGACGCTGTTGTAGACAAAGAACAGGTTGGACCGGGGCCAGGGAGACATGTTCTTGTTCGAGGCGTGCAGGGTGTTGCACTCGAACAGCAACAGCGAGCCTGCGGGCCCCTTGGGAGCCTGGATGCCGCCCCGATTGGCCAGCATCGCCAGCGCGTCCTGGTCCGGAACCCCGAGCCGCTGCGTCTTCAGGGAATCCTTCCAGTTGAGGTCCGGGGTCTCCCCGAAACAGGGAACGAAGTAGTGATGGGAGCCCGGGATCAGCATCAGCGGTCCGTTGAATTCGTTATTGTCCGTCAACATCAGCGAAGCGCTGACCGCCCGCATCCTGGGCATGCCATCCTCGCTGTGCCAGGTCTCGAAATCCGAGTGCCAGTTGAAACCGCTGCCCTCGAAGCCGAACTTGTCGTTGATCCTGGACTGGTGGATGTAGACCTCGCTACCCAGCAACTGCCTTACCATGCCCAGGATACGGGGGTCCCTGGTGAGGCGACTGAAGTGTTCGGAGAGCTGGTGCATGGCGAAGACCGAACGGATGTCTCCACTGGCCGGGTCCTGGATCACCTGGTCCGAGGCCATTAATTCGCTGTCCTGGGCCATTTCGCGCAGTTCGGTAAAGAACGGCGCCATCCGTTCCTGGTTGAAGAATCCCTCGAACCAGAGGAAACCATCCCGTTCGTACCGCGACAGGGCGACCTCATCCAACGGGCCGTGCCAGCGGAACTCGTTTCGGGCATGAACGACCGGATCGATACGGACGAAGGGATTGATCCGTTCATCGGAATCTTTTAAACGTGAAGGGAAAGGATCGTATCTGCTCATGGGAACGACTCCTCCTCAGATGGAATCCAGAGAGGGCCCTCAGGCCGGCGGTGCTTCCAGTAAAGGACTGCGGCCCCGGGCCGGTCAAGTTGCCTGTCGTCCATGTTCTGACTCACAGTTTGATGACATGGGGATGACTTTTCGGGCTCTTTGACAAATCGCTAATAACCATGAGTCGTTGATACAGTGTAGGATGCTGCCATACACTTCCTTGCTTACATAATTTTGCAATCCCGGGAAACACAACGCATGCCATACGCCAGAATTACCGGTACAGGATCCTATCTGCCGGAAAAGGTCTTAACCAACAAGGACATGGAATCCATGGTCGACACCACCGACCAGTGGATCCGGGAGCGGACCGGGATTGCACAAAGGCATGTGGCCGCCGAAGGACAGACCGCGGTGGATCTGGCTGAACAGGCATCACTGCGGGCCATGGAGGCGGCAGGTGTTGCCGCCGACGACATCGACCTTATCGTCTTTGCCACGTCCACGCCGGACAAGATCTTCCCCAGTTCCGCCTGTATCCTGCAGGCCCGTCTCGGCGCCCAGGGTTGTCCGGCCTTCGATATCCAGGCAGTGTGCAGTGGCTTTGTCTATGCCCTGTCCACAGCGGAAAAGTTCATCCGCACCGGTGCCAGCAAGAAGGTGCTGGTGGTGGGGTCAGAAGTCTTCTCCAGGATCGTCAACTGGGAAGATCGGGGCACCTGCGTGCTCTTTGGCGATGGCGCCGGCGCGGTGATCCTGGAAGCCAGTGAGGAAACCGGCATCATTTCCGCCAAGATCCACGCAGACGGTCGCTATGAAGACCTGCTGCATGTTCCCTGCGGCATTTCTTCCAACTACGAGCAGGTCAAGGCCGGCAATGCCTTCATTGAGATGAAGGGCAATGAAGTGTTCAAGATGGCGGTCAACACCCTGGGGCGGATTGTCGACGAGACCCTGGCCGAGACCGGTATGGACAAGTCCGAAATCGACTGGCTGGTGCCCCACCAGGCCAATCTCCGCATTATCTCGGCAGCGGCCAAAAAGCTGAACCTGCCCATGGACCAGGTGGTGGTCACGGTGGACAGGCATGGCAACACCTCCGCCGCCTCTATCCCCCTGGCCCTGGACGTAGCGGTCCGGGACGGACGGATAAGGAAGAATCAGGTACTGATGCTGGAAGCGTTCGGGGGCGGCTTTACCTGGGGTTCGGTCCTGCTGCGTTACTGAACCTCTGATCCGACCGGCATGCTCCCAAGGCGCCAAACAGAGGGGCAGTATTCCCGCGCGGTTTTCCTTGAGCCCCATTAAGGGACTCCATTAGACTGATTGACAGAACCACAAGAAAAAACGTCTGTTGGAGGTCGCCATGTCCGATCAGCCATTCCAGTCATTCTCTGAATTCTACCCCTATTACCTGGACGAACACCGGGACAGGAACTGCCGGCGCCTGCATTTTGTTGGTAGTCTGCTGGTCCTGGCCGTACTTGCATCGGTACTGCTGACCGGAGCCTGGTGGTGGCTGCTGGCCATTCCGGTTATCGGTTACGGCTTCGCCTGGGTGGGCCATTTCTTCTTTGAGAAGAATCGCCCCGCCACCTTCAAGTACCCGCTATACAGCCTGATGGGCGACTGGGTGATGTTCCGGGACATCCTGATCGGGCGAATTCCCTTCTAGACACGTAGTGATCCATCAACATTTTTACCGACTAACGAAGTCGGTTGTTCAGGGTATCCACCAGCTCCGCCCAGTCGGCATCCTCCTCCAGTTCCTCGGTCAGGAAGCGTCGCTGGCCTTCATTCCAGAAGCCGGCATCCGAAAGGCGGGTGTTGTCTGGTATGGGGCGATGAGTGGCAATAAATTCCTCGATTGAGTTGCTGTCGTCCGGCAGACCAAGCTGCTTGAACAGTTCCGACAGGGTATGGATGCCTTGTTCCATGGAGTCCTCTCATCTTGCTGCTATGGATGGCGTTGTTCTCTTTCCAGTGTAGTCGCTTCTCCGACGGATCGAACCTGCCGGAGGCGGGATTTCACTTGAACGAAACATGCAAACATAGGATGATTGGACGACCAACCTAAGGATGTTAATGCCATGGCAGAACTCACCCGTATCCGGCGCGGCTCCCTGGTCGACACCGCTATCGAGAGTCTCCGGGATGCAATACAAAAAGAGCACTGGCGAATCGGCGAGCGATTGCCGGTGGAGGCTTCACTGTCGGAAGCCCTGGGCGTGAGCAGGAATACGGTCCGTGAAGCGGTGCGGGTCCTGGTGCATGTGGGCATGCTGGAAACCCGCCAGGGGGACGGGACCTATGTGCGGTCGATCCGGGATCCTGGCGAGGCCCTGCGCCGGGCAGGCCGGTCACGGCTCAGGGATCAACTGGAAGTTCGCATCATGCTGGAGGCGGAAGCGGCCGGCCTTGCCGCTGGCAGGCGTACCTCCGGGGATCTGCAACGAATGACCGACGCCCTGGACCAGCGGGCCCGGGCCGGGAACAATCTGGCTGAACGTGTCACCCATGACGAGAAGTTCCACCACGCAGTGGTGGAGGCGGCCCACAACCCTGCCCTGCTGGAGATGTACCGCTATTTTGCCCAGTCGGTGACCGAAACCATTGAACGCACGGAACAGGATGCCGACCTTCCGGAGCCCTCACAGGAGGACCATGAACTGCTGCTGGCAGCCATCCGACAACAGAACCCAGAGCGGGCGGTGACCCTGGCCAGGGCGCTGCTTGCTCCCAGCCTGGCGGCCCTGGAAGGGAGCAATTCCCCATGAGATTAAGGCTCGACCCGTTCACCCTGTTGTTGCTGGGTGCCATTGTTCTGGCGAGCTTCCTGCCGGTTCGTGGCGATCTGGCGGACGTTCTGTCCGTGGTGGGCACCGTCGCGGTGGGGCTGTTGTTTTTCCTGCACGGTGCGGCCCTCTCCCGTCAGCAGATCCTGGACGGGGCCACCCACTGGCGGCTTCATATCGTGATCACCGCTCTCACCTTCGTGTTCTTCCCCCTGATGGTGTTGCCCATCAACGGGCTGAGCAGCGTCGCGCCCCAATGGATGCCGGAGGACCTGGGCCTGGGGTTCCTCTACCTTGGCGTATTGCCCTCGGCGGTATCGTCGTCCATTGCCTATACCGCCATGGCGCGGGGCAATGTGCCCGCAGCCATATGCAGTGCCGCCGCCTCCAACGTTTTCGGCATGATGCTCACGCCGTTCCTGCTGATATTGCTGGTGAGCACCTCTGGCAGTGGCGACTTCTCGGTATTGGAAGCACTGAAGGATATCGTGCTGCAGCTACTGCTGCCATTTGCGGTGGGTCATGCCCTGAGGCCCTGGCTGGGCGGGTTCCTGGCGCGTCACGAGAACCTGGCATCCCGTTATGACCAGTGTGTGATCTGGCTGATCGTCTACTCCGCGTTTTCCCACTCGGTGGTCAGCGGCCTCTGGGTACAGCTACCGCTGAACGCCATTGTGCTGACCGTCGTGCTGTGCTTTGCCCTGCTGGCCTTCTTCATGGTGGTGGCTCACCTGCTGGTCAGGCGATTCGGCTTCAGCCTGGAGGACGAGGCTGCCGTGGTGTTCTGCGGGTCGAAGAAGAGTCTCGCATCGGGCCTGCCCATGGCCAAAGTGCTGTTCTCTGGCCATCCGGGATTCGGCATGATTGTGCTGCCGATCATGTGCTACAACCAGATTCAGGTGATCGTCGGGGCCATGCTGGCCCAGCGTTACCGGCGCCTGATCGACGCCGGGCAGGAGACATAGCGCGGCGGGATCAGCCGCCTCCGCCGGTCAGGGCGCCAAAGAGGCTGGTCAGTATAACGATGCCCACAATCCAGCCGATCACCGCCGGCCAGAAGTTGGTCATCTGGGGACGCTGATGTTGTTCCCCCTCGCCTTTCGCATCATCGGAATCGGGGAAGTTCATACCCTGATAGCGACCGGCATCGTCCAGGGTCAGTTCATCCTCCTGGCCCTCGCGTTCCAGGGCATCGGTCATTCCGTACCACCCGAACCAGTCACCGAGGAAACGGGCTACGGGCGCTGCCAGCCTGGCCTCCTCGGCCAGGGGGCGTAAGCGGGGCTCAAGTTCCTCACCTATGGCCGCACGGATCGCATCCTGATCTGCGGGTGGCTCGGTCAGTATGGCCCGCCAGATCGCCACATCGTTCAGTCGGCCACTGTCGTTGAGCATGGCATTCACCTGAATCACCACCTCCCGCACAACCTGCCTGTCGGTTGCGGACAGCGGGCCACTATGGGCGTCCGCCTGCCAGGAAGAAGGGTTAGCTGACGGCTGTTCGCGGGGGACGGCTGTTTCCGCCGGCTCGCGGGCCGGTTCCGGCGCGTCGGCGTGGCCGGCCTCCCCCATCGCCTGTTGGTAAGCCTGGCGAAGCTGTTGGGCTTCGTCGCCTTCGGCGAATTTGCTCTGCCGCTCATAGGCATCGCGAATCCGGGTACTGTCCCGGGTTGGTTCGATACCGAGTATTTCCCAACAATTCATGTATCAGGTGTCTCCTGGTGTCAGGCGTGAGGGCCTGCATTGTAAAACATTGATAACTTTACCAGAGTGTATGCCAGCTAACCTTGAAAACTGTTGCTGGTTATCGCAGAGTCGCACCATTGGTGCGCCATGTTTCGTGCGTGTCAATGGCATCCGTATTCGTTATGATGCCAATTCCTGGACTAATCTGAAAACAATATCGTGGATAAACGTCCTGAGTGCGGACGCCGCCTGTCCTGCCCTTCGCTCCAGTCCGACACGGGAAGGCCTTTGGCAACATGACAACAATACGTGGTTTAGAAGTATCCGTTCCCAGGCTGTCGATAGCGACCATGATGGTGGTTTTCTGCCTACCACCTGTTTCCCACGCCGATGCCCCGTCCGTACCTGCTACCTGGCTGGGCCTTGGGGATGATGCCGGGGTCGCCAGCGAGGATAGCTACAGCGTACCCGAAGTGCTCACCACCGCGAGACTGAGGCAGCCGAAGGCCCGGGTGCCCGGCACCACCACGGTTATTTCCGGCGAAACCATACGCGACCTGGGGTTCACGGCCCTGGCGGATGTTTTTCGCCTGGTACCGGGGATGACCGTGGCGGCCGTCGGCAGCAATCAGCCCGTTGTCAGCTACCACGGCACCGTCGCCTATGAACAACGGCGCCTGCAGGTGTTGATAGACGGTCGCACTGCATACCAGCCCAGCCTGGCGGATGTGGACTGGAACGCCATGCCGGTGCCCATGGAACTGATCGACCGCATCGAGGTCAGCCGTGGGCCGAATTCTGCAGCCTATGGTAACAACGCCTTCCTGGCATCCATCAACATCATCACCCTGTCGCCGGAGAATACGGCGGGTACCGCCTTTCATGCCCTGGGTGGCGACCTGGGTATAAGGAACTACACCGCCTACCATGGACGCAACCACGACGACTACAGTTGGCGCGTCGCCTGGCAGCATCGTGAATCCGACGGTTTCGACTACCAGCTTGATAGCACCGATAACTTCCGGGAAGTGCCGATCCGGGACGGTTTCGAGTTCAATCAGTTCTATTACGACGGCATTGTTCACCCATCGCCCGGCCATTCCCTGGAACTGCGGGCGGGAGTCACCGACGGTGTCGATCAGGATGATCCCCTGAAGATGGGAGAAGACTTTTTTGTCCAGGACGATCCAGAGCCCGACGAAGACGTCCGGGACTATTATCTGCAGGCGAGTTACGACTATACCGGTTTTGAGCGTCACCTGGTGGAATTCCAGACCAGTTTCCAGAGTTATGACCGGCACAAGAACTGGGTCAGTTGCGTTCCGATCGTGGCGGGGCAACCATCGGTCTGTGCCCGGTTCAATGAGGATTTCCAGCAACAGCGGCTGGAGTTCGAGCTGCAGGACACCTGGTCCCTGAACCCGGATCTTCGCCTGGTGAGTGGTCTTAGCTACCGGGACGACGGCTACGAGTCTGAAACCTTTTTCAACGGGAGTGGCAGCATCTACCAGTCCCGGATTTTCGGCAACCTTGAGTACACCCCCATCCACTGGCTGACCCTCAACGCCGGCGCCAACTGGGAACACACGTCGCTGCTGGACGACAACTTCCTGTCACCCAGGCTGGCCGCGAACTTCCACCTGACGGAAAACCAGACCGTGCGCCTGGTCTATTCCCGGGCGGTACGTACACCTGACGCCCTGGAACAACGGGCCGACTGGGCCTACACCCCGCAGGATGTCAGTCCGGCGGCCTATACCTGGCTTGAGGGCGAACGGGTTGACGCGGAATTCGATGCACAGTGGCCCGTGGACTTCTCGGATTTCTACAACCGGGCCGGCGGAGATCTGGAGGAAGAACGGATCACCAGCCGGGAAATCAGCTACTATGGTCAGTTCCGGCTTGGCCAGGGCATCCTCTCCACCGAGGTGCGCTATTTCTATGACGAACTGAGGGACCTGGTGGCCGGGGTGATCAGTGTGGACGATTTCGACCTGGGTAACCGGGTGGCCATTGACCAGCAGGGTATCGAGCTGGAAACCGCCCTGGACCTTGGCAACACCCGCCTGCGCCTGAGTTATGGCTACCTCGACCAGGACAGTGAGTACACCGCCAACGATGGGGTGCCGGTGGATGAGCAGCAGGATATTGTGGCTCTGGAAGGCCGATTGTCTGTCCGCCACTCCGGCAGCCTGTCCTGGATCCAGCGTTATCCGGGAGACTGGAACACGGCCGTGGCTTGGTATGTGGCTGACGAATTCCGTTCCGGCCCCTACCAACGGGCGGATTTCCGGCTGGCAAAAACCGTCCACGGAACTAACCTTAGTTACGATGTCGCTTTGATTATGCAGCATTATCTCAACGACAACCCTGTCTTGAGTCGCGACAACAATTACAAGGATCGCAATCAGTTCTTCCTGGAAGCAGGTGTGCATTTCTGACACCGCTTGTCTGGCAGGTAACTGACGATAACCAGGGTGGGTATGGGCAGTAGTTTCTCCCGTTTCAGACGAACAGGCCATGGGTCAGGCCGGCACCGGTTGCCGAAAGGTGTCCTCCTTGCCCTGTTGCTGTTTTTCTGCTTGCCGTTACGCGCCGATGTTGTCTACATCCAGGGATCCGCGAACCCGACGTTTAACCTTCGGTTCACAGAACTCCTGCAGGAACAACTGGGAGAAGACACTGAAATCCGGTCGTTCGGTTCCATGGGCAATTTCCAGGGCCCGCCCGGGCCCGTTGTTACCCTGGGCCAGGAGGCCCTGAACCAGGTTCTGGAACAGGGCACCCACCGGGCGATACTGGCGTTGCTTGTGGGGAAGCCGTTCCTCGAGGACGTGTCATCGGACCTGCCCACATCTTTTTCGGCGATCTATTACGACCCCCCGTTGCTGCGCCAGGCGCTGATCGGCAAGGTTATCCTGCCCCAGGCGTCACGCATGGCACTACTGGCCCGCCGGGAAGAGGCCAACCAGTACGATACACTGATCGGGCAACTGGCCGATTACGGCATTGAAGCCAGGGTGTTCATGGTCAGCGGCGAGGATGCCCTGATACCGGCCCTCAACCGGGCCCTGAGCTTTGGCGACTTCCTCCTGGCCACTCCGGATGAGGCCATCTATAACGCCCGTACCATCAAGCACATACTCCTGACGACCTATCGCCGTAATCGCCTCGTTATCGGGCCTGGCCATGCTTTCGTCAGGGCTGGTGTGCTGGCCTCATCCTATGTGCCACTGTCCGACTATACCGGGGCTGCCGCCGATTACATCCGTGAGTGGCAGAGAACAGGGTCACTGCCCTCCCCGGCCTATCCAGAGACATTCAGTATCGAAATCAATCGGCAGGTGGCTCGGTCGCTGAATATTCCCTTGCCGGACCGTCAGCATATCGTTGAAGACGTTAAGCGAATGCTTGAACAGACATCGTCGCCGGAGGGGGCACCATGAAAGAGTCCTCCACGAAACGCAGCCTGGGCACCCAGCTGTTACTGCTGGGCGCCATTCCCGCCATCCTGATGTTTGTCGGGCTGATGGTGTTCTTCACCAATGCCCGGCTTTCCGACGCGCGCCAGGATCTGTTCGACTCCACCCAGAAACTGGCGGATAACATGGCGCCGGCACTGGAATATTCGGTGGTATCCGGCAACCGGGAAGTTCTCGACAGGATCCTTGTGGAATCCATAAGCGGGACCAGCCTGGAATGGATCCGGGTGACCGATATTGTGGGAACGGAACTGGGGTTTGTCGGCCGTGACGGCATCGAACAATGGCCCGGGGAAGACCAGGAACGGCCGGGGGTTCGTCGTTTCAGCGCTGATATCCTCCAGCATCCCGTGGATCTCGGTAGCGACAGCGGTGCCGAGTGGTTTGAACCCGACTTCCGTCTGTCCGGCGGCGCTGTGCGGGTCGGCTCCGTAGAGGTGGCGGTCAGCGAACAGCAACTGGCGGAACGCCGGACCCATATCCTGCTGACGTCAGGTGTGGTGGGAGTCTCGCTGCTGGTGTTCACACTGCTACTGGTAAACCGCATGTCGGCAACCCTGCTGGACCCGATAAGAGCCCTGGCGGAGCGTGTGCTCAACATGACACAGCGCGAATACCGGGAAACCCGTCCCGTTCGCGCCAAGGTGGCGGAGATTGCCGAACTGGAAGAAAACCTGAACCAGCTCGCCCGTAATCTCGAACACCTGCAGGAATCCCGTGACCATACCCTGGCCCTGTCCGAAGGTGCCCGGGAGAAGGCTGAAGCCGCGAGCCAGGCCAAGTCCGAGTTCCTGGCGGTTATGAGCCATGAACTGCGCACTCCCCTCAATGGGGTGCTGGCCATGGTGGACCTGGTATCCGAGGAATCGATGTCCGAACGCCAGGCAGACTACCTGCAGACCGCCCGGCGGTCGACGGAGGATCTGCTGACACTGATCAATGACATCCTCGATGTGTCCCGGCTGGATCAGGGCAAACTGCTACTGGAGAACCGGCCGTTCAATCTCCGGGAGCTGGCCGAAAACTGCCTGGCGAGCTTCCGCCATACCGCCGAGGAACGGGGGCTGTCACTGGCGTTCCGAATGACCGGTCCCTGGCCGGACTCCCCGGAGGTCGCCGGCGATGCCGTGCGTTACCGCCAGGTACTGGCTAGCCTGCTGGATAACGCCATCAAGTTTTCCAATGACGGTCAGGTACTGGTGACACTGGACTGGCACCAGGAGGCGGATGATTGTGTGTTTATCAGTTGCGAAGTCCAGGACAGTGGTGATGGCATTCCCGCCGAGCACCTGGCCATGGTGTTCAACAGCTTTGAGCAGGTGGACACGTCGATCTCCAGGCATTCAGGAGGCACCGGCATCGGGCTGTCACTGGTCCAGAAACTGGTGGAACTGATGGGCGGGCACGTCGGCCTGAGCAGTCATAAAGGCGAGGGATCCAACTTCCGTTTCGAAGTGCCGTTCGAACTCCCCCCGGCCTTCCCCATCCAGCCGGACGATCCACTGACGGAAGCCGGCCCTGCCCCCCGTTCACCAGAGGAGCGTAAATCCCGTCGTGCTCCCCGGGCCCTTGTGGTGGAGGACAACCCCGTCAATCAGCGGGTCGCCAGGACCTTGCTGGACCGTCTCGGGTTTGAAGCCGAAGCAGTAAGCAACGGCCACGAAGCGGTGCAGTCGGTGACCGATCAGGAAGGCCGATACACCGTAATACTGATGGACTGCCACATGCCGGTGATGGACGGCTTCTCCGCCACTCAGGCGATACGTGACTGGGAAAGCCGTGAACGCCGTCGCCAGACTCCGATCATCGCCCTGACCGCCGACGCGCTGCCCGGTACCGAGAACGCCTGTCGGGAAGCGGGGATGAACGACTACCTGTCCAAACCGGTCCGCAAGCATGAGCTGCGGACCGTACTCAGCCGCTGGGTGCCATTGTAGGTAAAGGCAGGCGGGGTGACACCGGCCCCGATTCAGGCGACCGGGGTCCGCATGGTGACGAACTCCTCCGCGGAGGTGGGGTGGATGCCCAGGGTGCTGTCGAAATCCGCCTTGGTGGCACCGCACTTCAGGGCGACACCCATGCCCTGGATGATCTCGCCAGCATCCGGTCCGACCATGTGGGCGCCCAGGACCCGGTCTGTGTCGCCATCCACCACCAGCTTCATCAGGCTGCGCTCATCGCGACCGCTGAGGGTATGCTTCATGGGGCGGAACTCGGACCGGTAGATGACCACCTTGTGGCCAGCCTCTCTCGCTTCCGCCTCGGTCAGCCCGACGGTACCAATGCTGGGCTGGCAGAACACGGCGGTGGGAATGTTGCGGTAGTCCATTTCCCCTTCACCATCCCCAAACAGCCGGCGCGACAGGACCATGCCCTGTGCCAGGGCGACCGGCGTCAGTTGGGGGGTGCCGATGACGTCACCCAGGGCGCTGATGGAAGGAGCGGCGGTGTGAAAGGTTTCGTCCACCCGGACATGGCCGGAGGCCGTGAACTCTACCCCGAGGGCTTCCAGCCCCAGGCCGTCCGTCAGGGCACGACGGCCTGTAGCCGCCAGTACCAGCCCGGTCTGCATCACACTGCCGTCGGACAGACTGACGGCGTAGCCGGTCCCCGACTCTTCCACGGCATTGATGGTCGTGTTGAAACGTAGCCGGATACCTTTCTTCTCCAGCTCACCCACCATGAACTGGCGGATATCGTCATCGAAGCCCCTCAGGAAAAGCTCGCCCCGGTAGACCAGGGTGGTTTCCACGCCCAGCCCGGCCAGAATGCCGGCAAACTCCACGGCGATATAGCCACCGCCCCAGACCACGGCCTCCCGGGGTAACTGCGGCAGGTAGAACATCTCATTGGATGACAGGATCAGCTCCCGACCGGGGATATCGGGGGTGGAGGGCCAGCTTCCGGTGGCCACGGTAATGTGGTCCGCGCTCAGTTCCCGCTCTCCGATGGCCACGGTATGACCGTCCTTCAGGGTGGCGGTGCCCTGGATAATGGTGACACCGGCGCCTTCAAGGAGCTGCTGGTAAATGCCATTCAGACGCTCGATTTCCGCATTCTTGTTGGCCACCAGGGTCGGCCAGTCGAACCGAACCCCGTCACCGGGAACCTGCCAGCCATAGCCGGCGGCGTCCTCAAGGTCTTCCCGGACATGGGCCCCGTAGACAAACAGCTTCTTGGGAACACACCCCACATTGACGCAGGTCCCTCCCAGATATCGGGACTCAACGATGGCAATCCTGGCGCCCTTCTGAGCCGACATGCGGGCCAGACGTACGCCGCCGGAACCGGCACCAATGACGATCAGATCAAAATCCCGGGATTCGGACACGTGGACTCCTGTTCAAGTTTTTCTGGATATTATTCGCTGGCAGCCAACGGCGGAGCGTCTGCATCCCTGAACAGTACAAAATCCTCGTAGTCCCCTAACCGGATGGTGCCAAGGCTGCGAAACCCTTCCGATTCGTAGAACGGCAGGTAACGACTGTTGCCGGTATCCAGCACCAGACCATTGCCCCGTGGATTCTGGGCACACAGCCTTTCGACGGCGGCAAGCAGCATGCGGCCGAAGCCGCGATTCTGATACTTCGGATGCACTCCCATCAAGGGCAACTGGAATGTGTCGCCCTCCGGCAGCATGCTACGGATCTTTTCGTGATAGTCCAGATACCGCCTTGTGGACGCGAAACCCGCGGTCAACACCATCCGCAGACGCCAGCTCAACTGCTCGGCCAGATTGAGCCGTAACTCAGGCGCGCCGATAAAGGCAACCGCCACCAGGGTGTTGTCCGCCATGATGCCGATGGCTTCCTGGTTCAGTTCGAAGTACAGGTTCAGCAGTTCGCGGATGGTGGCACGGACCCGTTTCTCGTACCCGGGTTTGCGGTGGTCGAACAGGTACTGAAAGGTGGGTTCGTGCCGATAGGCCTGAAACAGTATGGACTTGGCCTCGTTATAGGCGCTGTCGTCCAGCCGGACGAGGGAAGGTTCGCGAACAGGTTTTTTGTCGTTATCGGTCGCTGTCATGCCTTCTGCCATTACCGTGGTTCCGTTGGAGGTCGCAAGGGTCAGCCGTTGCGGATACTTTGTCCCATATTCATTCAGATTGCCAGTGTGAGACGAACGGACACGACGCCTGGAGTGTCCCGGCGATCCATGGCCGCCTGGTCGATGAGGATGCCGTGGTTGCTGCTCAGGCCCTCAAGCCATGCCGCCACCTGGGTAAAAGGCACATCCTCCAGCCAGACCCGGATGGCATCGTCACCACTGGGTTCGAACCGCTGCAGATCCAGTCCGGCCTCCCGGGCGGTGGAGGTCACGGTCGCCATCAGTTCACGGCCATCCGCCGGCTTTTGCGCGCTACTGGTGGCGTTGCCGGTTTTTCCGGACAGCTCCCGGAGGGTAAGGCGGTTCTCATGCATCCACGCCAACAACTCCTCGGCATTCTCCCGGGCTGTCAGAGCCTGGTCATGGTATTGGTCGATGGGGCGCCAGATGGCGAAATAGACCAATGCCAGCATGATGGCGAGGGTCATCAGCTTGAGGGCTTGCTGGTCACGCCGTGGAAGATGGTCGTAGCGTGTGACCAGTCGCTTGACCGACGGACTTTCCATAAGTTTGCTGAGCACGGTTAACCTCCTGATACCGTCAGACGGGCACGGGTGCCATCGGAATCGTTGACCACCGAACCGACGCTGGCCTCAAGGCCCTGATCCGCAATACTGGAGCGCAGCGCATTGAGTTTCTCGTAACTGTCGGCACGGACATCCACCACCAACTGGCCGCGGGAGCTGGTGTAGTTGACGGAATTGAACTCGATGGTCTGGTTGCCCGCCAGTTGCCGGTATTGCTGGCCGGTATGTTTCATCAGCGGCAGGAAGCCGGCATCGGCCCCCTGCTCACCCGCCACTCGCATCTGCGCCTCCACCATGCGTCGGACATTACGGGGGGTGGCACGGCGGTCATCCGGAAACGCCTCGTGGTAGATGGCCATGGCCTGCTCTTCCACGGCGGTGGCCTGCTGGTTGTAGTAGTAACCCATGGCGAGCTGACCGCCGAGCAGCAACACGAACCAGGTGGCGGCAATGGCGATGGCCGGCTTCCAGGGCCGAAGCGCACCACCCTCACCGCTGTCGGGGGCGTATTGGCCCTGGCAGAGGTTGATGGGATTCGCTGCATGATGGTAGTGGGCGCTGGCGAGAAGCTCGATAATGGCCCCCTCCATGGGCTCCCGGTGTACACTCAGCCGAGGCGTACCGACCAGGGCCGACACCAGTTCCTCATTGGCGGCGAAAGCATCATCGGTGCCATAGACCACCACCTGTACCTCGGCTGCCACCTCGTCTTCCTTGGGAATGGCCAGGGTCTGGGCAAAGACGGCCAGGTTCTCGGCCCGCATGGTCATCCATTCACCACGGCGGGAGGCCACCAGTACCAGGTCCTCGCCAAGACAGACGGCCCAGTCGTTCTCCTTCAGTGGCACCAGTGCCGCATCCGGGTAGATCGCCTCCAGTTCCACACCTTCCCAGTCGAGGAAGGCGTTCAGCCACAGGCCCATGCGCTGGTGGTCAATGGCAGCGACCCGGTAACCCTCCCCGCCTTCGTCCTGGCCACCAAGGGCCAGGTGCACCGAATCCACATCCTGGGCGAGCTGTTCCTCCACCGCGAAGGGAAGCGCCTGGCGGATAAACCGCGCCTGTTTGGCGGGGATGTCGGCGAAGCAGAACAGGGCTTCGTCCCCGGGGATCAGTCCGATCAGGCGCACCCCGTCCAGGGAGTTCTGACTCAGGGCATCCTCGATGGCCTCCCGGGGTTCCCCTGCGCCGGTGCTCTGCAGGTCGCCACTGGCGTCCAGCAATACCCAGTCGAAGCGGGGCTCCGCCGCCGGATTGTCTGCGGCGTAGGGCACAGGCCTGGCGTAGAGGTGATATGACATATCGTGCGTCCTTGTGTTCTATTCCTCGGTCACCCCGTAGGGCTCCTTGGTGATTCTGTGCTTTTGCCCGGTGTCGCGGCTGACCACCGAAAACTCCCCTTCCCGGGTGCGATAGACCGTACTGACCAGATTGACCACGCGTTCATCCCACGTAATCCGGGATACCACATCGAAAAACTCCGAACTCACCTTCAGCCCCTGGGGTTTCAAACCCAGCCCGGCGAATTCCGGCAGCGCGGTAAAGTCGCTGGTCGTCAGGAACCGCTCCTTTTCCCGACGCTCGATAACCGCCTCGGCCTGGGCGTCAGTAATCTGTTGGTGGAGAGAGCGGATGACCTCTTTTGAAGCCATGTTAACATTGATTCCGGTACCGGAAACGGGAAGTGCCGCAACATGTGGGCGTAGTGCCTGGTAGATTTTCTCGGTCATCCCTTCGATCAGTCGTAACTCGGTAACACTGGCAAAAGGCTGGTTACCGGCCCGGTATGGCGGATCCTTCATCAGGTACTGGCCATCCTCCGCGCCATAGGCGGATATGGGCTCCTCATCCGGATCGACCCAGTCCACAAAGGCATCCACATGGACATCGGTAATGCCCAGCACCATCAGCAGGCGCAGCAGTCGTTCCCGGGTAGTCTGGTCAATGGCGCCGGTGGGGCTGACCAGGTCGTTCAGGTTGATCCGTCCGGACAGGTCGTCGATCTGCACCTCGGCCACGCCACCATCGTCCAGGGGCAGTACGGCTGAGTGTTTCCACCACAGCTCATCGGTGCTGTCGACCTGTTCATTGTTCTCCCGGTCAGTCTCCAGGTCCTGGAACAGGATCTGTTTGGCGAAGGCCTCGGCCCCCAGCGCCACGTTATAGCCCTGGCTCTGGGCCAGGAAATGGCCGGCACGGAACACCCTGACACTTTGCTGCTGGACCATACCCGCCGCCATCATGACCACCAGGGCCATGGCCAGCAGGACCATGATCAGGGCCATACCCTGTTGCTGACGACGGATGGACGGCTGCTGAACCGGGGAAAGCGAGGTCACGTTCCACCCCCCGTCTGCCCATTGTCTGCGTTCTCCCCGTTCTCGTCGCCGTCTTCGGCCTCCTCCTCGTCACCCTGCTGGTTGCCCTGGGTGATGTTGGTCTGGGCCTTGGTGACATCGAAATCGGGCATCAGGAACAGTCGTGACAACTCTCCGAAGCGGTCATGTTCTAGTGTCACCTCCACCGCCATGGGCAGGGGGATGACGGGAGCACCGGGGCCGCTGGGAATACCCTGATTGGGGGGCGGCCAGGCATCCTGCCAGTCGCGGTTCTCGTCCATGAAGCGAACAGTGAATGCGGTGACATTGGAAAGTAGCAACTGGTCCCGGCTTTCCTCTTCCTGGGGCTGGTCCAGCATCACCCAGTAGCGGCGGCGAACCTCGTCCCCGGTGTACTCCCAGGCGCTGCGCTGAAGCTCGCTGCGTTGCTTGCCCAGGGGATTGCGCCACCCCTGGTGCGTCACCAGCAGTTCGAACTCCTCCCCCTGGGAAGTCATCGCCGGCTCGTAGTCGCCATAGATATTGCGAATCGGACGACTGACCACCTGTCGCAGGTCCCTTTCCAGCAACAGGAAGGTTTTCTGGAGGCCTTCGAACTCTTCCGACACCGCATCCACGCGGTCACGGGAGGTCACCACACTGGACATCACCTGCCACACACCAATCCCGATGACGGCAGTGATGGAAACGGCAATCAGCACCTCCATCAGCGTGAAGCCGCGCTGTTGCGCCCCCTTCCCGGGAAAGGTTCTGGCTGTCATGGTGGGCCGGGGGGGAATCACAACGTCTGCTCCGAGTCCCGGATGAACCCGGACAGGCTCTGGATCTGGGCGGGATCGCCCTGGCTCCGGTAGGCTTCGATATTCACTTCGACCCGACGCATCGTGGGTACGTCGGTGTCTGACACTACCGTTACTACGCGCCAGCGGCGACCAGCGTACTCGACTTCTTCGCTGTTTTCCGAGACGGAGGGGAACTCCTCCTGCAGCCGAAGTTCATTCATACGATTCCCGGCCAGCCAGGAGGCCAGGGTCAGGTCCCGTACCCGCTCATAGCTTCCCATGTACTGGCTGCCCACCTGCGAAGCTGCGGTGGCAATCAGCCCAAACACCATCAACGCCACCAGCACTTCTATCAGGGTAAAACCGCGCTGTCGCATCAGAAATCGTCCCCGTCATCACCTGGGGTTTTCATGTCAATCTCGTTGAGGCCATCGGATTCCAGGCGGTAGATCTGATCCGGCGACATGGTTGCCAGGAACTCCAGCTCAAATGGCGTGGTTTCACCGCTGGAGTAGAACACGATATCCGGGCGGAGCCGGTTTTCCTCGTCCTCGTCGTCCTCTCCCTTCGCCAGGCGGGGAATATCCCCGTCGGTAAACAGGGTGACACTCATCCATTCCGGAAAGCCCCTGCCCTGGAACAGCCGTGCACTTTCGCTTGCCCATTCCCGCTCCAGTTCGTCAAACACCACGAACCGGTACCCCTCTTCATCAATGACCAGCCCCAGCTCCTCGCTATTAAGAATGGCCTGCTCCGAGGCCGTCTGCATGAGCACATAGAGTTCGCGGATCTTGCTGGTCATCTCCCGCTGTTCCCGGCCGCCGCCGAGATTGACAATGGCCAGGGAGGCCAGCAGTCCCACCAGTACCAGCACCACCAGGATTTCGATCATGGTGAAGCCGGACTGGCGGGGTTCGCGATGGCTCAACGGGCGGCCTTTATGAGTCCAGATCGTGGACACTGATGTCCGCTGCGTCACCATCACCGCCTTCCTGGCCATCGGATCCGTAAGAGTAAAGGTCGTAGGCACCTTCCGCACCCGGGCTCATGTACTGGTACTGGTTACCCCATGGATCTTCCGGAACACTTTTGAGGTAGCCGTCCGGGTTCCAGTTCTTGGGTTCCGGCGAGCCGCTGGGACGGTTGACCAGTGCCTCCAGCCCCTGCTGGGTGCTTGGGTAATGGCTGTTATCGAGACGGTAGAGATCCAGGGCGTTGGCAATATTGCTCATCTGGGTCTTGGCGATGGTAACCTTCGCCTGGTCACTGCGCCCCATGATATTGGGGGCAACCACCGCGACCAGAAGGCCGAGGATGACCATGACCACCATGATCTCGATGAGGGTGAACCCTCGCTGGTTCCGTTGTTTCATCGTCATTGCTCTCTTTCCTGTTTCAGGGTTCGACTTGGCTTGATTGGAATCGATTATTGTTATTCGACCTTAGGCAAACGATCCGGTGGATGGTTCACCCTACAAGGTTACTCATGTTCAGGATCGGTAACATGATGGCCAGCACAATGATGAGTACCACCACGCCCATTACCAGGAGCATGAGGGGCTCGAACAGGCCGACCATGGCCGCGATCTTCGACTGGAGGGTATTCTCCTGCATGCGGGCGGTGCGCTCCAGCATACTGTCCAGTTCGCCACTGGCTTCGCCGCTGGCGATCATGTGCAGCATCATGGGCGGGAAATAGCCGGTCTGCTCCAGTGCCTTGTGAAGGCTGCCCCCTTCGGACACCTTTTGTGCGGCGTCCCGGAGCTTTGCCCGCAGGTGATCGTTACCCAGTACCTCGCCGGCAATGCGCATGGCCTCCACCAAAGGTACACCGCTGGTGGTCAGGATACTGAGGGTGCTGGCATAGCGGGCAGTATTGATGCCCCGGACCATGCCCTTGGCCAGGGGGATTTCCAGCAGCGATTTGTGGAAACGGCGCCGGTTGCCTTCCGTACGCAGGGAAATACTGAACGCCACGCCCCCGATAATCATGGCCAGCAATAGCCAAATGCCGTAGCTGGACAGGAAGTCCGACACATTGAGCATGGCCTGGGTCAACGTTGGCAGGTCCTGCCCCTGCTTGACGAAAACCTCGATGATATCGGGCACCACGTAGGTCAGCAGGAACACCACGATGGCGATGGCCACCACGGTCAGGATGATGGGGTAGATGGCCGCAAGCTGGATCTTCTGGCGTGCCTCCTGCCGGGCCTCGGTGTAATCGGCCAGCCGGTTCAGGACCAGGTCCAGGTGGCCTGCGTGCTCGCCCGCCGCCACGGTGGATCGATACAGGCGGGGAAAGGCCCGGGGAAACTCGCCCAGGCTGTCCGCCAGGGTATAGCCCTCCATGACCTTGGCCCGGATGGCAATCAGCATGCTCTTCATGGCCGGCTTCTCGGACTGCTGGGCCGCCGCTGACAGGGCCTGCTCAATGG
Organism: Marinobacter shunpengi; assembly: GCF_045449695.1. Classification (NCBI taxonomy): domain Bacteria; kingdom Pseudomonadati; phylum Pseudomonadota; class Gammaproteobacteria; order Pseudomonadales; family Marinobacteraceae; genus Marinobacter; species Marinobacter shunpengi. The sequence continues at coordinate 78,269 of NZ_JBJJKZ010000012.1, read as the reverse complement.
GAATGCCGGACTGGATCAGGGTGGACAGTTGCCGGGTCACCAGCGCCAGGTCGGAGGCACTGAGGCTGCCCCGGCGGCTGAAGGACGCGCTCTTGCCCTGTTTTTCCGTGGCCGGCTCCACCGCCAGGGGGGCCATGCCCTTTTCCCGCAACTGCTGGCGAACCGCACGGGCGCTGTCCGCCTCGATCACCCCACTGGCCTGCTTGCCGCGCTTGTCCAGCGCCTTGTAATCGTAGGCTGGCATCAGCGGCTCCGGTGGGTTACACGGAGGACCTCTTCCACCGTGGTCACGCCGCTGAGGATCTTGTCGACCCCGTCCGCGTGGATACTGGGCCCGGACTCACGGGCCACCTTTTCCAGGTCCAGCTCGCCGGCACGCTTGTGAATCATCGAACTCATGGCATCGGTGATCTCCACCACCTCATAGATACCGATACGGCCTTTGTAGCCCAGGTTGTTGCAGTGCTCGCAGCCTTTGGACTTGTAGATGGTGGGCGGATTGGCCGGATCGGCCTGGATGAAATCGCATTGCTCCGCCGAGGGCACGTAGGGCTCCTTGCATTCCTGGCACAGCACCCGAACCAGCCGCTGGGCCACCAGCCCCACCAGACTGGAGGAGATCAGGAATGGCTCGATGCCCATGTCCATCATCCGGGTAATGGCGCCCACCGCGGTGTTGGTGTGCAGGGTCGACAGTACCAGGTGACCGGTCAGACTGGCCTGTATGGCGATTTCCGCCGTTTCCAGGTCACGGATCTCACCGATCATCACCACATCCGGGTCCTGGCGCAGGATGGCCCGCAGCCCCCGGGCGAAGGTCATGTCCACCTTGGTGTTGACCTGGGTCTGGCCAATGCCCGGCAGGTTGTATTCAATGGGGTCTTCCACCGTCAGGATATTGCGGCTGCGGTCGTTGATCTCCTGCAGACCGGCGTAGAGTGTGGTGGACTTACCGGAACCGGTGGGGCCGGTAACCAGCAGGATGCCGTAAGGGCGCTTGACCATCTTGCGCAGGGATTCCAGGTCGCGCCCCTTCATGCCCAGGGATTCCAGCTTGATATTGCCGGCATTCTTGTCCAGCAGACGCAGCACCACCCGCTCGCCACTGGCGGACGGCATGGTGGACACCCGGATATCCACCTCGCGGCCGGCCACCCGCAGGGCGATTCGACCGTCCTGGGGAATCCGCTTCTCGGCAATGTCCATCTTGGCCATAACCTTGATACGGGACACCAGCAGGGGCGCCAGCGCCCGCTTCGGCTGCACCACTTCCCGCAGCACCCCGTCCACCCGGAACCGGACCACCAGCCGCTTCTCGTAGGTTTCGATATGAACATCTGAGGCACCGGACTTCACCGCCTCCGTGAGGATGGCATTAATCAGGCGGATAATCGGAGCATCGTCCTCCTGCTCCAGCAGATCCTCTGTCTCAGGAACTGACTCCGCCAGGGAGGCCAGGTCCATGTCGTCGCCAATGCCTTCCACCATCTGCATGGCTTCGGCGGAATCGTTCTGGTAGGCGCTGTTGAGGGCCGCATCGAAATGATCGGGGTCAATGGACTCGAACCGGGCACGCCCTCCGCTGATCCGGTTGGCTTCGGCCAGGGCACTGTGCGGGGCACCGGGGCGCACCAGGATCACCGTATCGCCTGAATCGTTGCGGGTAAGGATCACCCCGTTGCGTTTGGCGAACGTGAAAGGAAGACGGCCCAGCGGAGCATCCTGCGGCTGGATTTGCGTTTCAGTAGTCAAGATCATCCCCGTGTGTCAGTACGAATGGTCGCCCGGGGGCAACCCCGATCAAGTGACAGCCATTCCTATTATTATTCCCTGTAGCTGTGAAGGCTACCACAGGTTTAAGCGCCCGCTGAATAACTCAATACACTATAATGGCCGCTAACCTGTTACATTGTGATGGGCGTCTTTTTAAGGAAGAACGGCGGCGTTTTTTGATGAAGGTCACCGGGTTGTGCGGCACTGCCCATCAGCCGAGGAGGCCCGTCAGGCGCTTCCAGCCAAGCAACGATAAGGATAGACATGTCTGCTTTAACTGCCAGGCTGCCCCTGATAACCGCATTGCTACTCTCCGTGGCCATGGTTGGCACGCTGGGGTGGCAGGGATACCGGTTCTGGGAACAGGAACAGACCCAGCAGGGCCAGTCGACGGCCCAGACCGCTGAGGTGACCCGCCCTGCCCGGCAACAGCCCCAGGTGCAGCTCGAGAACGTCGAGATGTTCGGCCAGGCTGCTGCCGAAGGCGCTACTGCCGACCAGAACACCGAAGACCTCCCGGAAACCAACCTGCGCCTGTTCCTGCGTGGCGTGCTTGCCGGCAACGAGAAACAGCCTGGTAGCGCCCTGATCGAGGATGACAGGAACCGTACTGAGGTCTATATCATTGGTGATGAACTTCCGGGAAATGCCAAGTTGCGCTCGGTTCACGCCAACCGGATCATCATCGAGCGCGGCGGCAAACTGGAAAACCTGTACTTCCCGGAAACGGACGATTCCCGGGGGGTAGAGCTGGCAGCCATAGACAATGGCGTCCAGCCGGACCCGGCCCAGGCCCAGCGGAACGGAGCCGGTCCGGCCACCAGCCAGTCCCGGGCACCATCCACACCCGAGGCCACCGACGAGCGACGCAGACAGATACGCCAGCGGCTGGAAGAGCTGCGTCAACGGCTCAGGGACCAATAGCAATGAGGTAGCTTCATGGGACAAAAGCGGCCAGCGCCCAGACGCAGCTCCCTGCTACTGGTCGTTGTGTTCTCCGCTTTTGTCACCGCCTTCGAGCTGGGCCCCGAACTGCTCCGGTATATTGAACAGGAATACGGCACCGACGCCCGTGCACGGTTGGAAGACTGGGAGCGCCTGCACGCCATTGCCAAGTCCGCCCCGCCCCGCCGGCAGGTAGAACTGGTCAATTCTTTCTTTAACCGCACCCCCTTTGTCAGCGACCTGAAGCACTGGAACCAGGAGGACTACTGGGCGACACCGGTGGAGTTGCTCGCTACCAACGGCGCTGACTGCGAAGACTTCTCCATTGCCAAGTACCTCACCCTCCGCGCCCTGGGTATCCCCGACGACCAGCTACGGATCGTCTACGTAAAGGCCCTGGAACTCAACCAGGCCCACATGGTCCTCGCCTGGTATCCCTCGCCCGACGCTGACCCTCTGGTGCTGGACAACCTGATCAACGATATCAGACCCGCATCCCGGCGGACCGACCTGGAACCCGTCTATAGTTTCAACGGCGAAGGCCTGTGGCGCATCAGCGGCAGCCGCACCAAACGCTCCGGCACCGCCGAACAGCTCAGCCACTGGCGCTCATTACAGGACAGGCTGACTGAAGTCATGAAGTAGTCCGATTCCCATTCCAGCGCTTGCAGATTAGCCACTTCTGCTTTACGTTAACGTAAACGTATGCAAGAAACGAAACCATGACCTCAAAACCCCAGTACACCATCAGCGACCTGGCCCGGGAATTCGACGTCACCACCCGAACCATTCGCTACTATGAAGAATCCGGCATGCTCGCCCCGCTGCGGGACGGACAGACCCGACTCTACAACGACGCCGACCGGGTCAAACTAAAGCTCATTCTCCGGGGCAAGCGCCTGGGCTTCAGCCTGTCCGAATCCCGGGAGCTCATTGAGATGTATGATCCGGATTCCGATAACCTTCATCAGATCAATGCATTACTTAATAAAATTCAGAAACGACGTGAACAGCTTGAAGCCCAGCTGCACGATATCCGGCTTATGCAGGACGAACTGGACGAGGCCGAGGCGAAGTGCCTGGAGGCCTTATCGGATTGTGAAGAGGCCTGACCTTAACTAACACAAGAGGCATAACAACAATGAGCCACTACACCACCCTCAACTTCAACCACGGCGAAACCCTGGACACCCTGAGGGACCAGGTCCAACGCTTCGCCCGCGACCAGATCACCCCCATCGCGGACAAGACCGACCGTGACAACCAGTTCCCCAACGACCTCTGGCCCAGACTGGGCGACATGGGCCTGCTGGGCATGACCGTCAGCGAAGAGTACGGCGGCAGCAACATGGGCTACCTCGCCCACGTCATCGCCATGGAAGAAATCAGCCGTGCCAGCGCGAGCATCGGCCTCAGCTACGGTGCCCACTCCAACCTCTGCGTCAACCAGATCCACCGCAACGGCACCGAGTCCCAGAAACAGACCTACCTGCCTGGACTCGTCAGCGGCGAACACATCGGCGCCCTGGCCATGAGCGAACCCAACGCCGGCTCTGACGTCGTCAGCATGAAGCTGCGGGCCGACAAAAAAGGCGACCGCTACATCCTCAATGGCAGCAAGATGTGGATCACCAACGGCCCGGACGCCCATACCTACGTCATCTACGCCAAAACCGACCCCCAGGGCGGCCCCCGGGGCATCACGGCCTTCATCGTCGAACAGGACTGGAAAGGCTTCAGCCGGGGCCCCAAGCTCGACAAACTGGGCATGCGCGGCTCCAACACCTGCGAACTGATCTTCGAGGACGTGGAAGTACCCGAAGAGAACATCCTCGGCCAGGAAGGCGAAGGCGTGAAGGTACTCATGTCCGGCCTGGACTACGAGCGGGTGGTGCTGTCTGGCGGCCCCACCGGCATCATGCAGGCCTGCCTCGACGTGGTGGTGCCCTATGTGCACGAACGAAAACAGTTCGACCAGCCCATCGGCGAGTTCCAGCTTATCCAGGGCAAACTGGCCGACATGTACACCGAACTGGCCGCCAGCCGCGCTTACCTCTACGCCGTAGCCCAGGCCTGTGACCGGGGTGAAACCACTCGCAAGGACGCCGCGGGCGCCATCCTTTACACCTCCGAGCGGGCTACCAAAATGGCTCTGGAGGCCATCCAGATCCTCGGTGGCAACGGCTACATCAACGACTACCCCACCGGTCGCCTGTTGCGGGACGCCAAGCTCTACGAAATCGGCGCCGGTACCCAGGAAGTCCGCCGCATGCTGATCGGCCGGGAACTGTTCCGGGAATCCAACTGAGGTCGCCATGGCAATACTCCACAGCACCATCAACACACAGTCCGAGGAATTCCGTCAGAGGCGGGAAGCCATGGATGCGCTGGTCGCCGACCTGCACACCCGCCTCGAACGAGTGGCCGAGGGTGGCGGCAAGGCCATCCAGGAACGGCACCTGAGCCGGAATAAGCTGCTGCCCCGTGATCGCATCAACCGCCTGCTGGACCCGGGATCGCCCTTCCTGGAAATCGCCCCCCTGGCCGCGGACAACGTCTACGATGACGATGTGCCTGCCGCGGGCATCATTGCCGGCATCGGCCGGGTCGAGGGCGTGGAATGCCTGATCGTGGCCAACGATTCCACCGTCAAGGGCGGCACCTACTATCCGCTCACGGTGAAGAAGCATATCCGCGCCCTGACCATCGCCGAGGAAAACCACCTGCCCTGTATCTACCTGGTGGACTCCGGCGGCGCCAACCTGCCCCAGCAGGATGAGGTGTTCCCGGACGCCGAACATTTTGGCCACATCTTCTACCGCCAGGCCAACATGTCCGCCAAGGGTATTCCGCAGATTGCCGTGGTCCTCGGCCTGTGCACCGCCGGCGGCGCCTATGTGCCGGCCATGGCGGACGAAAGCATCATGGTGAAGGGTCAGAGTTCCATCTTCCTGGCCGGCCCGCCCCTGGTGAAGGCCGCCACCGGTGAATCCGTGTCCGCCGAGGAACTGGGCGGCGCCGACGTGCACTGCAACATCTCCGGCGTTGCCGATCACCTGACCCATACCGAAGAGGAAGCCCTGGAACGGGCCCGCCGCTGCATCGCTAACCTGAACCACGAGCCGAAACACCACCTGACCACACAGCCGGTGCGGGACCCGCTCTATCCGCCGGAGGAACTTCACGGGGTGGTGCCGGCGGACCTGAGGACGCCCTACGATGTCCACGACGTTATCGCCCGACTGGTGGACGGTTCCGAGTTTGACGAGTTCAAGGCCGGGTACGGCGCGACCCTGGTGTGTGGCTTTGCCCACCTGTATGGCCATCCCGTGGGTATCGTTGCCAACAACGGCATCCTGTTCTCCGAGTCGGCCCTCAAGGGCGCCCACTTCATCGAACTGTGCAGTCAGCGTGGTATCCCGTTGATCTTCCTGCAGAACATCACTGGCTTCATGGTGGGCAAGCAGGCGGAACATGGCGGCATTGCCAAGAACGGCGCCAAGATGGTCACCGCCGTGGCGTGCGCCCGGGTGCCGAAGTTCACGGTCATCATCGGCGGCAGCTTCGGCGCCGGTAATTACGGCATGTGCGGGCGGGCCTATAACCCCCGATTCCTGTGGATGTGGCCCAACGCCCGAATTGCCGTCATGGGCGGTGAGCAGGCCGCCGGAGTGCTGGCCGACGTCAAGCGGGCCGGCCTGGAGCGCAAGGGCCAGAGCTGGAGCGATGACGAGGAGCAGGCCTTCAAGCAGCCGGTCATCGACCAGTTCGAGGAGCAATCCAGTCCCTATTATGCCTCCGCCCGCCTGTGGGACGACGGCGTCATTGATCCCGCCGATACCCGCCAGGTACTGGGCCTTGCCCTGACCGCCTCCCTCAATGCCCCCGCCGAAGACACCCGCTTCGGCGTGTTCCGGATGTAAGGAGCTTCCCATGACCGAATCCGCTGTTACCAGCCATACCGATCAACGCGGCGTCACCCGCATTACCCTGAATCGTCCGGACAAGCGTAACGCCTTTGATGACCGCATTATCACCGAGCTGACCAACGCCATTGGCGACGCCGGTGGGAACGACGACTGCCGGGTGGTGGTGCTGGCCGGGGAAGGCAAGCATTTCTCCGCCGGTGCCGATCTCAACTACATGAAACGGACTGCCGAGCTGAGCCAACAGGAGAACATCGACGACGCCCGTCGCCTGGCCGGCCTGATGCAGACCCTCGACCGCCTGGACCGCCCCACCCTTTGCCTGGTCCAGGGGGCGGCCTATGGCGGTGCCCTGGGGCTGATCTGCGCCTCGGATATCGCCATCGGCACCGAGTCCAGCCGTTTCTGCCTCAGCGAAGCCCGCCTCGGCATTACCCCGGCCGCCATCGGCCCCTACGTGGTGCGTACCCTGGGCCAGCGCCATGCCCGGCGGTATTTCCAGACGGCGGAGGTGATCGAGTCCGACCGGGCCCAGGCCCTGGGCCTGATCCACGAACGGGTACCGGATGACCAACTGGAGGCACGGGCGGAAGACCTGATCACCGCCCTGCTCCGCAACGGCCCCGTGGCCATGGCCGCCGGCAAGGAACTGGTGACTCAGGTATCCGGTGGCCCCGTCTCCGACGACACCCTCCAGTACACCGCGGAACTCATCGCCCGGCTGCGCACCGGCGGCGAGGGGCAGGAAGGTCTGGCGGCCTTCTTTGATAAACGTACTCCGGACTGGGCGGTAACCTCATGACGCACCCGATCACAACACTGCTGGTGGCCAACCGGGGGGAGATCGCCCGGCGCATCTTCCGGACCGCAGAAGCCATGGGCCTGTCCACCGTGGCGGTATATTCCGACGCGGACGCGGGCGCGCCCTTCGCCAATGAAGCGGACATTGCCCTCCACATCGGGCCGGCGGAAGCCACCCGAAGCTACCTGGACATTGACCGCATCATCACCGCCGCCCGCACCAGCGGAGCGGACGCCATCCACCCTGGCTACGGTTTCCTGTCGGAGAACACCGACCTGGCCGCCGCCTGTGAGCGCGCCAACCTCCGATTTATCGGGCCGCCTGCCGAAGCCATTGCCGCCATGGGTTCCAAGAGTGCGGCCAAGGCACTGATGGCAGAAGCCAGCGTGCCCCTGGTGCCGGGCTATCATGGCGACGATCAGGATCTCTCCGTATTCGAGGAGGAAGCCAAACGTATCGGCTTTCCGCTGCTGATCAAGGCGAGTGCCGGCGGTGGTGGTAAGGGCATGCGGGTGGTGCGGGACGCCAGCGAATTGCGTTCCCAGGTGGAAGCCGCCCAGCGGGAGGCCCGGTCATCCTTTGGTGACCCCCGGCTATTGCTGGAGCGCTACCTGGAAACCCCTCGTCATGTGGAGGTCCAGGTACTGTTCGACCAGCATGGCAAGGGCCTTTATCTGTTCGACCGCGACTGCTCCGTGCAGCGCCGGCACCAGAAGATTATCGAGGAGGCCCCCGCGCCGGGTATCCCTGAGGATGTCCGCCAGGCCATGGGCGAGGCCGCCGTGCGCTGCGGCGAGGCCATAGGCTACGTCGGCGCCGGTACGGTGGAGTTCCTCTATGAGCCGGAAAGCCATGAGTTCTTCTTCATGGAGATGAACACCCGCCTGCAGGTGGAACATCCCGTCACCGAGATGGTAACGGGCCTGGACCTGGTGGAATGGCAGATCCGCATCGCCAATGGTGACGCCCTGCCCTGGGCCCAGCAGGACCTGGCCTGTACCGGCCACGCCATGGAAGCCCGCATCTACGCGGAAGACCCGGACAACGACTTCCTGCCCCAGACCGGGGTACTCCATACTCTCCGTGAACCAGTGGACACGGATTTCGTCAGGGTGGATTCCGGCGTATCGACAGGGCTGGCCATTACCCCCTGGTACGACCCCATGCTGGCCAAGGTCATCGCCCGTGGAAAAAGCCGGGAAGAAGCCCGCCTCAATCTGATCCATGCCCTGAACCGATACCACGTGGACGGCGTGGTACTGAATACGGAGTACGTCAGTCGCGTGTTGCAGCAGGACGCCTTTGCCCGGGGGGAACTGACCACCCGTTTCGTGGAAGTCCACCGGGAGGCACTGGCCAGCCCCCTGTTCTCCCCGTGGGCCCGGAGTCACCTCAGCCTGATGGGTTGGCTGGACAACGTCGGGGCGTTAACGGTGACCGATGACCGGGATGTCTGGAACAACCTGAAAAGTTTCCGCTTGTCCGGCACCAGCGGTCAGCCGTTCGAACTGGACCTGGAGGGCAACCGCCTTCACGGCCACTACCGGATCGAGAATGGGCACGACTCCCGCGGCTGTGTGTTAGCGACCTTTAATGACGAGGAAACCCTGGTCCGCTGGTCGCGAATGGACGATGGCACGCTGGATGTCCGACTCTCCGGTCGCCGCGTCAGGCTGGATACGGTGTCCAGGGGCGATGAACTGGCGGTGTTTGCCGATGCCGCCACCTGGCATGTGCGGGTCAACCATCCGGAGGTGGTCGAAGGCACGGCAGCCGCCGAAACCGAGCTGATGGCCCCCATGCATGGCCGGGTAACGGGGGTATCCTGCCAACCCGGGGATGCTGTGAAGGCAGGGCAGGCCCTGCTCACCATGGAAGCCATGAAGATGGAACATACCCTGAAGGCCGGTTTTGATGGCACCGTGGAGGCCATTCACTGTCAAACCGGTGATAGTGTGGAAGCCGCACAGGTGCTGGTAACCCTGGAAAAGTCGGAGGAGTGAACCATGGGCGATGATCGGGTAACCCTGGTGGAAGTAGGCCTCCGGGATGGCCTGCAGAACGAGAAGACGCCGGTCTCCCCGGAGCAGCGGGCTGAGTGGTTCGATGCGCTGGTGGGTGCCGGCCACCGCCGGATCGAAGCCGGCAGCTTTGTGTCTCCCAGATGGGTGCCGCAGATGGCGGGGACGGACAAGGTGATGTCACTGATCCGCAAACCGGATCATGTCACCGCCGAGGTGTTGGTACCCAACCTGAAAGGGCTGGAAGCGGCCCTGAAGACGTCGGCTGAGGTGGTGGCGGTGTTCACCGCTGCCTCGGAGAGTTTCAACCAGAAGAACATCAACTGTTCCATCGATGAAAGTATCGAGCGGTTCCGGCCGGTGGTGGAAGGTGCCCGGGCGGCGGGCCGACGGGTTCGCGGTTATGTGTCCTGTGTGGTGGGCTGCCCCTATGAGGGCCGCATTGCCCCGTCACAGGTGGCCCATGTCATCCAGCGCCTGCTGGCACTGGGGGTGGATGAGATTTCCCTGGGCGACACCATTGGCGTCGCCCGCCCCCGGGAGATCCATGCCCTGCTGGATGCGGTGATCCCGGATACCGGCACAGAAAACCTGGCCCTGCATTGCCATGACACCTATGGCCAGGCCATCGCCAACATTACCGCCGGTCTGGAGCGGGGCATCCGTATATTTGATTCCGCCGTGGCTGGTCTGGGCGGGTGCCCCTATGCGAAGGGGGCGACGGGGAATGTGGCGACGGAGGATGTGCTCTACCTGCTGGAGGGCGAGGGGTTTGAAACTGGGGTGGACCTGGGGAAAATCGCGGCGTTGGGGGCGTCGATCTGTCGGGATCTGCAGCGGGAGAATCCATCGCGGGCTGGGAGGGCGTTAACGTCCTGATTATCTTACTTGGGAGCACGTTATCCCATAATCTGCGAGGCCCACCCGGGAGCCGTCGGTACAAATACTTCCCATACCCCATCCTTCCAGGAGGCCACCCGAACATAGGGTTTGACAGTGCTTGAGTTGTCCACCAGGTGAAGCTCATCGGCCAGGCCGACGGAATCGCGGATATTGGCAAACGTCCGGGGAACCCGGCTGTTGACCTTGTCCTCGGGCACCCTATGGCCGCCGGCAGTGACGCGGGAGGCAACCCGGGCGTTGTGCAGCCCGGTATCTCCCAGGTGGAAATAGAAGATATGGATACGAAAGCCCGCTGCCTTCGCGTTGGCAATGAAATCGAGTTTGGAGGGGTGGGAGTACACGGTCTCGAAACAGAACGTCTGCCCTTCCTCCAGCAGACGGAAGCGCTCTTTCTCGGCGATCAGGGCGGCTTCGTAGCTGTGGGCCTCCGGCTCGGCCGGCCAGAGCGTCCTTGCTATATTGTCCGCGTTGATAAGAGGGATGTTGTGGCGCTTTAAGAAACGCTCGTAGAAAGTTGATTTTCCTGCGCCATTGCCCCCGGCGAGAAGCCAGAGTTCAGGCTGCATGGCCCTGGCCGTTCAGGGGCTCGAAGCGACCGTTGCGGAACTGCCCGGTAATCTTCTGGCCGTCCGGATAGATGGCCTCCAGGTATCCCGGATGACGGTCGGACGCCTGATAGACAATCCGGTCACGGGTGATATGGCGAGACAGCTCACCGGATGCCCGGTCAACCTCCACATCGGCCCAGATATCGTCACTGGTCACCGACTCCGGCAACACCGGCTCCACCTTCACCTTGCGAATACCCTGGCTGATGGCAATCAGGTCCTCCGCACTCACCTCCCCGGCAATGGCCCGCCCGATCTCGGCCCAGAACTCAATCTGCTTGGGCGTGGACCGACGCTGCACCTGGGCTTCCGCAGCCGCCTGGCGAACCAGGGTGTCTTCAAGTCTTACCGGCGTAGTCATGGTACCTCCACGGTATGGTCGACGGTTTGTTTCAGATTACCACCTTTGTAGCAACTTGCAACAGCCGTTGTGCGCCAGAACGTTCTGAGGATGGAACCAAGTACTTTTATATTCACCGATTTACTGCGAAGATCGATAGAAAATCAGGCACTCTCGCTGCTCGAAGAGGATCTGCTTTTCCCGGACCGTCGAGCGCCATGAACGGCGCCCGTAGAGCTCTATGACCGCCATGGAAGGCGGGAATGCCGATTTTGCAGGAGCAAAAATCGGCCACGGATGTACTTGCTGGGCGTGTCCAGGAAAAGTATACCGAACCAGAGCCTCTGGCACGGAGTATCAGGCGCGATAACCAGAACAAGAGAGCAACCCGATGCGCAGATGGAACGGCTGGGGTGACGACAGTATCCAGCCACAACTCCCCAAGAACGGCCTCACCTTCCTGCAGGACCGCATCGGCACAGCCGCCCGCCTGCCCGAAGCCCTCCTCGAAGACGTCATCGCCAAGGTGCCGCCCTCACGACTCCCCGATCACCCCCTGATCTCCAAAGACCCCGAAACCCGCATCCGCCATGCCCGGGGCCAGAGCCTGCCAGACTGGCTGGCCCTGCGAAGCGGCCACATCCACACCTACCCCGACGGCGTTGCCCGCCCGGGAGACACGGCACAGGTCCGGGAACTGCTGACATTCGCCCTGGACAACGGTTTCCATGTCATCCCCTATGGCGGCGGCACCAGCGTTGCCGGCCACATCAACCCGATGGCCGGCGACACCCCCGTACTGACCATCAGCCTGGCGCGAATGAACCGCCTGCTGGACCTGGACACCGAAAGCCAGATCGCCACCTTCGGCGCCGGCACCCCGGGCCCATTGGTGGAGTCCCAACTGCGGGCCCGCGGCTACACTCTGGGCCACTTTCCCCAGTCCTTCGAGCTGTCCACCCTCGGCGGCTGGATCGCCAGCCGCTCCAGCGGCCAGCAATCCCTCCGTTATGGTCGTATCGAACAGCTCTTCGCCGGCGGCACGGTGGAAACCCTGTGCGGCACACTGGAAATACCCACCCTGCCTGCCTCCTCCGCCGGACCGGATATCCGGGAGATGGTCCTGGGTTCCGAGGGACGTCTGGGCATCATCACCGAAGCCAGGGTCCGGGTGAGCCCTCTGCCGGAGCGGGAATCCTTCCACGTCATGTTTTTCCCGAGCTGGCACCTGGCCCGGGAGGCGGCCCGGCGCATGATCCAGGCGAGGCTGTCACTGTCCATGCTGCGCCTGAGTAATGAGAAGGAAACGGAAACCCAGCTCGCCCTCTCCGGCCATCCCTTCCAGATTAGCCTGCTGGAGCGTTACCTGGGGTTGCGCGGCGCCGGATCCGGCAAGTGCATGATGACTTTCGGTATCACCGGCAGTCGCCGGCAATGCCGGTTTGCCCTGGAAGAGGTGCGAGGTTTCTGCAAACCCTTCCGTTGTGTCTACATGGGCACCGGCATGGGGCGGAAGTGGGCCGAGAAACGCTTTGCCATGCCCTACCTCCGGGAGAACCTGTGGCAACAGGGCTATGCCGTGGACACCCTCGAAACCGCCACCGACTGGGACAACGTGGATACCCTGATGACCCTGGTGGAAGACAACCTGCGACAGGGGCTGGTGGAGGAAAGCCAGCCAGTCCACGTCTTCAGCCACCTGTCCCACGTCTATCCCCAGGGCAGCAGCATCTATACCACCTATGTGTTTCCGGTGGCCGACAATTACGGCAACACCCGGGCCCGCTGGCGACATCTGAAAGACACCACCTCCGCACTGATCGTCAATAACCGGGGCACCATCTCCCATCAGCATGGTGTCGGCAAGGACCATGCTCCCTGGCTGCCGGTGGAGAAAGGCGAGCTGGGTATGGCGGCGCTGCGGAGCCTGGTCCATACCTTCGACCCCGGGGGCTGCCTGAATCCCGGCACCCTCCTCCGTGAGGACATCGATACCGACGAGCAGTCCGGGTCATGAGCCTGGCCAATCTCGCCCCCCACCATGACGTCATCGTGATTGGCGGCGGCATTACCGGGGCCGGCATTGCCCGGGAAGCAGCCGCGGCAGGGCTGGACACCCTGCTGGTGGAACAGCGGGACTACGCCTGGGGCACCTCCAGCCGGTCCTCCAAGATGGTCCACGGTGGACTGCGTTATCTCGCCGGAGGACACCTGGGCCTTGCCCGTAATGCCGTGCGGGAACGTCAGCGACTGCTGGCACAGGTACCGGGGCTGGTGGACCGGATGCGCTATGTCATGCCCCACTACCGTAAGGGCTTCCCCTGCCCCCGGCTGTTCCAGAAGGTGCTGTGGCTGTATGACCTGCTTGCCGGTGAACACCACCGTCAACGAATCGACCCCATCGAAATGCTCCAGTGGCTTCCGGGCCTGTCGACTGACGGCCTGAAGGCGGCATCCGGATTCAGCGACGCCGTCACCGACGATGCGAGGCTGGTCCTGCGGGTGCTGGACGAGGCCCGGGCCCTGGGGGCTGTCACCCGCAACTATACCCGGGCCGTCCGGGTAACGAAGCCCGACGATGCCCCCTGGTCCGTCACCATCGCCGATAACGCCGGGGAGAGCACCCTGTCCGCCTCGCTGGTGGTCAACGCCACCGGGGCCTGGGCGGAAGACCTCTGGCGTGAGGGCCACGGCAGGGAACATATCCGCCCGCTACGGGGCAGTCACCTGCTGTTGCCCTTCGAGCGCCTGCCGGTCTCGGTCTCACTGACCCTGCCGCACCCGGACGACAAACGCCCCGTGTTCATGTTCCCCTGGCTTGGCCGAACCGTGGTCGGCACCACGGACCTGGACCACGATGACGACCTGGCCCAGGAGCCCCGCATCACCCAGCCGGAGATCGCCTACCTCTTCAGGGCCATCGAACGGGCCTTTCCCGCAGCCCGCATCACCAGGGACGATATCCTGTCCACCTGGGCCGGCGTTCGCCCGGTGGTTACCCGGAACAACCGGCGATCTCCTTCCGCCGAGAGCCGCGAGCACGTGATCTGGGACGAAGGCGGACTGATCTCCGTGGCCGGCGGCAAGCTCACCACCTTTCGCAGCATTGCCCGGGACGTACTGTTGATCGGCTCCCCAAGGTTCCGGGAACTGGTGCTGCAGGACGAGGACGCGCCGATTTTCCGGCCCCCTCCGTCCATGGAGCGGCCGCGGTCGATTCCGCACCTCACCTGGCGCCGGTTACAGGGCCACTATGGCCCATCGCTTGGGAATGTGCTGGCGGCGGGGCCGCTGGAAGAGGTTCCCGGCACCTGCTATCTATGGGCAGAACTGCACTGGACCGCACGGCAGGAGTCCGTGGTGCATCTGGATGACCTGTTGCTACGGCGCACTCGGCTGGGATTGATCCTGCCGGACGGTGCCCGGGCCCTGCTGTCAGTCCTTCGCCAGCGACTATCTGCCGACCTGGGCTGGTCGGATGACCACTGGCAGGCAGAAATCGAGCGCTACCTGCACCTGTGGCGAACATCCTATTACCTGCCAGGGGAGCGGGAGACGGCATGGCCCAGCCCCTGATCCTCGCCATCGACCAGGGGACCCAGAGCGTACGGGCGCTCCTGTTCGACACCACCGGAGCGCTGGTGGGTCGGGGTTACCAGCCCATCGAGGCCTACTTCTCCGACCATCCCGGCTGGGCGGAACAGCATCCGTCGTATTTCTGGGACAACCTCGGGCAGGCCTGCCAGGCGCTCTGGGAAAGCACGGAGGCCACAGCGGACCAGGTGATTGGCGTCACCGTGACCACCCAGCGCGGGACCGTGGTAACACTGGATGATCAGGGTCAGCCATTGCGCCCCGCCATCCTCTGGCTTGACCAGCGGCACGCCACGATTGAAGGTCCGCTGCCCGGCCCCTGGGGCTGGCTGTTCCGGGCCACGGGGCTTGAGGACACCATTAACCAGTTCCGCCGCAATGCCCAGGCCAACTGGTTGAGCCAGCATGAATCGGACACCTGGCGAAAGACCCGACACTACCTGTTGCTGTCCGGCTACCTGAGCTATCGCCTCACTGGCCAGTTCCGGGATTCGACGGCAGCCCAGGTCGGCTATCTCCCCTTCGACTTCCGCCGCCATCAATGGGCCGGCCAACGGAACTTCAAGTGGCAACTGATGCCGGTCCGAAAAGACCAGTTACCGGACCTGGTCCGCCCCGGGGAGCCGCTGGGCCAACTGACACCGGAGGCCGCCAGTCACCTCGGGCTGGCGCCGGGGTTACCGGTGATCGCGGCAGCGTCGGACAAGGCCTGCGAAGTGTTGGGCAGCGGTGGCGTGACGCCGGACACCGCCTGCCTGAGCTACGGCACCACCGCCACCATCAATGTCAGCAATCCACGCTACGTGGAGCCCGCCCGGCTGATGCCACCCTACCCCTCGGCCATTCCCGGGCACTATTCCACCGAAGTCATGATCTACCGGGGGTACTGGATGGTGAGCTGGTTCAAGCGGGAGTTCGGCCTGCGGGAGCAACGCATTGCCGAGCAAAGGGGTATCGAACCGGAAGCCCTGTTCGACGAACTGGTCAACCAGGTGCCACCGGGCTCCATGGGCCTGATGCTGCAGCCCTACTGGTCCCCGGGCGTACGGCACCCGGGCCCTGAGGCCAAGGGAGCCATGATTGGTTTCGGCGATGTGCATACCCGCGCCCATATTTATCGGGCCATCCTGGAAGGCCTGGCCTACGCCCTGCGGGAAGGAAAGGAACGCATCGAACGGCGTAGCGGTACGAAAATAACAACCCTGAGGGTCGCCGGCGGTGGTTCTCGCAGTAATGCAGCCATGCAACTGACGGCGGATATCTTCGGCATGCCCGCCGAACGCCCCCACACCCGGGAAACGTCAGGGCTGGGTGCAGCCATTGTGGCGGCCGCCGGCCTGGGCCTGCACCCATCGGTGGAAGTCGCCGCTACCCGGATGACCCGGGTGGCCGATGTATTCGAGCCGGATCAGCAGGCCTGCGGACTCTACAACCAACTATACCGGGACGTATACCTGCGGATGTACCGGCAACTGGCACCGCTGTACCGCAATATCCGCAGGATTACCGGCTACCCCCGATAGGGCTGCCCCCATCTCAATACCGAGCCTGGTTTTGTAGCCAAGAGCCCTTGACCCTGACGTTGGAACGCGAGTTTAACCAACAGTCCTGTTCAGCGCTTATCAGGTGGTGCAGATAGAAAATAGTGAGCTATATTTGCCAGAACAGAAGACAGGTCAGACGGTTCGTCATAACCATGAGCCTGGAACGGGCCTGTTGCAACGCATGCTGGTGGTCATTCTTTCTTGGTTTCCATTAGAAACCTGGCTGTGAAAGGACTAAGCTAAATGGAAGATGTATCCAGATTCCCCCATTTCAGCTTGTAGCAGACTCCGTATCCTGAAACCTTTATGACCAGGGAAGATCCATGTCTGATTCAAAAGCCCGCTTTGGCCTGAAACTCCTTGTAGCGTTGAGTCTTGTGATAATCATCCTTGCCGCCATTTTCTGGCGGGTCATGACCGACGATGCCGCGCTGTCCGAGCATATTGCCTCCGGCAATGGGCGTATCGAAGCCACGGAGGTCGACATTGCCACTCGTCTCGCCGGTCGACTGAAGAGCTTCTCCGTTGCGGAAGGCGACTTGATTGAGGCGGGCCATCCTGTAGCGGAGATGGATACCGATGAACTGGAAGCCAGGTTGGCTGCAGCCGAGGCTGCCCTGAACCAGGCGGGCGAGAGTAAACGCTATGCGGAGGCTGTTGTACACCAACGGGAAAGCGAACTGCGCCTGGCGCGGGCTGAGTTGGCTCGCTTCGAGAGCCTGATGAAGAAAGGTCATGTCTCCCGGGAACAGTTTGATCAGGCACAAACGTCGGCCGAGACAGCTGCCGCAGCGTTGCAGGCTGCCAGGGTGCAGGTTGCTTCTGCCGATGCAGGTATTGAGGCGGCACGAGCCAGTATTCGTGAAATTCAGACAACCATTGATGACAGTCACCTTGGGAGCCCGATAGGTGGACGTGTGCTGTATCGGTTAGCCGAGCCCGGTGAGGTCCTTGCCTCTGGGGGCAAGATTGCAACAGTGGTGGATGTGACCGACGTCTACATGACCATTTTCCTGCCCACATCGCAGGCGGGCAAAGTCAGGGTTGGCTCTGAGGCACGGATTGTACTCGACGCCCTTCCTGATTATGTACTCCCCGCGAGGGTAAGTTTTGTTGCAGCAGAGGCGCAGTTTACGCCGAAATCTGTTGAGACCCGGAGTGAGCGTGAGAAGTTGATGTTTCGGCTCAGGATTCGCATTGATGCGGAGCTGCTGCAAGCCTACCGTGATCGGGTGAAGACCGGGGTGCCTGGTGTCGCCTATGTCCTGCTCGATGAAAGCCAGGATTGGCCCGCCCATTTACAGGTAACCTTGCCCAATGACTGACATGGTTGCCCGCCTGGAGGGCGTAAGCCACGTTTATGGTGAGTGTCAGGCACTCACCGATATCCGCATCGAGATGCCTGCCGGATGCATGATCGGCCTCATAGGGCCGGATGGCGCGGGAAAGTCCACGCTGATGGGGCTGATCGCCGGCGCCAGAAAACTGCAATCCGGGTCTGTGGAAGTGCTTGGCGGCGATATGGGGAATCTGCGATTTCGCAATCGGCTCGCGCCTCGCATTGCCTACATGCCCCAGGGATTGGGCAGTAATCTTTACCATACTCTGACTGTCGACGAGAACATTGGCTTCTTTGCTGATCTCTTCGGACTGACCGGTGAAAAACGAAAGCAACAGATACCCCGACTACTGGAGGCCACCGGGTTGCTTCCGTTCAGGGATCGGCCGGCAGGCAAATTGTCGGGAGGCATGAAGCAGAAGCTTGGCCTTTGCTGCTCCCTGATCCATAGCCCCGAGCTGCTGATTCTGGATGAACCCACCACCGGTGTCGACCCTCTGTCCCGTGCCCGTTTTTGGGACCTGATTGATCGAATCCGCGCTCAACAACCCGGGATGAGTGTCCTGGTTGCCACCGCCTACATGGAAGAAGCCGAAAGATATGACTGGTTGGCGGCCATGAATGACGGCGCCATTCTGGCGACCGGCTCGCCGGTGGAGTTGCGCGAGCAGACCAGCACCCGGACGCTGGATGAAGCATTCATCGCCCTGTCTTCAGGAATAGCCCCCGAGACCGCCGGAAACGAAAAGGAGGCGGAACCTCCCGCCACTGCGTCCGACACGCAGGCGACCGAGACCGTCCCGGCAATCGAAGCAAACCATCTGACAGCCCGGTTTGGTGATTTTACTGCCGTAAACGACGTCAGTTTTTCGATTTCCAGAGGCGAGATATTCGGCTTCCTTGGTTCTAATGGCTGCGGCAAGACCACAACCATGAAGATGTTGACCGGGCTATTACCTCCTTCCGAAGGCGACGTTTCACTCTTTGGCAAGCCTCTGGATGCCAGGGACCTGAGCACAAGGCGGCGTGTTGGTTATATGTCCCAGGGGTTTTCCCTGTATGGCGAACTGACAGTCAGGCAGAACCTGGAACTGCACGCACGCTTGTTTCACGTGCCGAAAAAGCAGATCGGTGCCCGGGTAGATGAGCTGGCGGCGGAATTCGGACTTGCCGATGAAATGGATCAATTGGCGAGCCATCTGCCCCTGGGGGTTCGACAGCGGCTCTCACTGGCCGTGGCTGTTGTACACGGGCCCGAACTGCTGATCCTCGACGAACCGACTTCGGGGGTGGACCCTGCCGCCCGGAACCAGTTCTGGTCATTGCTGTTCCGCCTGTCCCGTGAAGATGGGGTCACCATTTTTATCTCTACCCATTTCATGAATGAGGGTGAGTGGTGTGACCGGATTTCCCTTATGCATGCTGGTGAGGTGCTGGCGTCCGACAAGCCAGAGGCCCTGATTCAGCAGGCTGGCGAACAGACCCTGGAAGGGGCGTTCATGAGAACCCTCGAGGAGGCTACTGGAGCCGAGGACATCGGCAGTGGGGCTGTGCTCACCAGTGAGCAAAAGGACGAGCCTGACTACCGACAGTTCAGTATCCGGAGACTGTGGGCCTATGGGCACCGTGAGGCTCGGGAGCTGATCCGGGATCCGATCCGTATGGCATTTGCCTTTATCGGCTCCGCCCTGCTGATGCTGATTCTGGGTTACGGCATCACCCTGGATGTAGAAGATTTGTCTTTTGCGGTACTGGATCAGGATCAGTCTCCCCAAAGCCGGGATTACGTCACGGCCTTCTCAGGATCGCGATATTTTATCGAGCGACCTCCCATCGTGGACATGGCCGAACTGGAACAGAGGATGCAGGTTGGTGAACTGAGCCTGGCACTCGTGATTCCACCTGGCTATGGCAAGGACCTGAAGCGTGGGCAGGATACGGAGATCGGCGTTTGGATTGATGGTGCCATGCCATTTCGGGGAGAGACTATTGCTGGCTATGTTGAGGGTATTCACTACAGCTACCTGGTGGAACTGGCACAACGAACCTATGGATTGGTCCCCTCATCAAACCTGGTCTCTATAGAAGGCCGGTACCGGTACAATCAGGATTTCCGGAGTCTGGACGCGATGGTGCCGGCGGTCATTCCCATCCTGCTCATTTTTATTCCATCCATCCTGATGGCTCTGGGAATCGTTCGTGAAAAGGAGCTGGGGTCGATCACCAACCTTTATGTTACCCCGGTAACACGTCTTGAATTCCTGCTGGGCAAACAACTCCCGTACATTGCTTTCAGTATGATCAGTTATGTCAGCCTGGTCATGCTGGCGGTGTGGGTATTCGAGGTGCCACTGAAGGGTGGATTGTGGGCACTTTCTCTAGGGGCCCTGTTGTATGTGATGGTAACGACGGGGATTGGTCAGGTGATTTCGGCCTTTGCGTCCACCCAGATTGCCGCACTGGCGGCGACGGCGATCATTACCCTCTTGCCCACCGTCCAGTTTTCGGGTCTGACGGAGCCAGTGTCCTCCCAGGAGGGGGTCGGCGCCCTCATTGGCCAGTTCTGGCCAGCAACCTGGTTCCTTCAGATCAGCCGTGGGGTTTTTACCAAGGGGCTTTTCTTCAGCGACCTTCAACAGGAACTACTGAGTCTTGCGGCCTTCATCCCGGTGCTGATATTGATATCGGTCATTCTGCTTAAGAAACAGGGGCGCTAGTCGTGAAATCACTGGCGAATATCTGGAATATGGGACTCAAGGAGTTGCGCAGCCTTTGGGGCGATAAGGTGCTGCTATTATTTGTTCTGCTGGCGTTCACCCTGATCATCTATACGGCGGGCTCGGCCGGATCCATGGAGCTGCACAATGCCCCGGTTGCCGTGGTGGATGAGGACCAGTCCGCGCTTTCCGGGCGCGTCATCCAGTCGCTCCAGCAACCCTGGTTCCTCGAGCCAGACCTGATCCGATACGACCAGATTGATACCATGCTCGACAGGGGGTCACATACGTTCGCCCTGGTCATACCCGAAGGATTTGAACGGGATGTGCGAAAAGGTCACATTGTCAGTGTACAACTGAATATCGACGCAACCCGAATGAGCCAGGCCTTTATCGGGGCCAATTACATTCAATCGTTTGTCACGACCGAAGTGGCGGAATTTATCCAAGCGGGTAGCGGCTCAACGGAACTCCCGATTAACCTGGTGAGTCGGGTGAGTTTTAACCCTAACCTCGAAGGTTCCTGGTTTGGTGGAGTGATGGAGCTGATTACCGAGGTTACCCTGATCAGCATCATTCTGACCGGTGCCGCCCTGATCCGGGAACGAGAACACGGCACGATCGAGCACCTGATGGTGATGCCGCTGCGCTCCTACGAGATCATGGCGGCCAAAGTATGGGCCAATGCACTGGTGGTAATGATTGCGGCCACGCTATCGATAACCGTGGTTATTCAGGGCTGGCTAGGGGTGCCTATAGCCGGATCCGTTCTGTTGTTTCTCTTCGGAGCGTTGATTCATCTGTTTTCCACGACGGCCATTGGCATTCTGATTGGCACGGTTGCCCGAACCATGCCCCAGTTTGGCCTTTTGCTGATACTGATCATACTGCCACTACAGCTACTCTCAGGCGGTATTACACCCCGGGAGAGTATGCCGGAACTGGTTCAGGACATTATGCTGCTGGCCCCGACGACCCACTTTGTGAGTCTGGCACAGGGCATTCTATACCGTGGTGCCGGTATTGACGTAGTCTGGCCCCAGTTCCTGGCTCTGACGTCTATCGGAGCCGCATTTTTTGGGGCAGCTATGGTGCTGTTCCGGCGTCATATGTCTGCGTAAAGGCACCTTGTCCAGGCCGCCCCTTATCACATGTGCGGATAATGTTCTGGGCTTAATGTGGGTATCTTTCGGGTGAGAAACTCAACCACAGCAGGACGGCGTTTGGTGTTGATTTATATAGAAAAAAATGGAGGCGCGGGTCGGAATCGAACCGGCGTACACGGAGTTGCAGTCCGCTGCATAACCACTCTGCCACCGCGCCGGGAAAGCCGTTTAAAGGGCTTTTGCTCTCAGGTGGGCATTGAGAGACTTGGATTGTGATTTCCAGCCGGCGGTACCGGAGAGAAATTGGAGCGGGAAACGAGATTCGAACTCGCGACCCCAACCTTGGCAAGGTTGTGCTCTACCAACTGAGCTATTCCCGCTCTTCAGAGGCGTTGCCTCGTCAACGGCTGGGTATTCTACGGATTACGCCGGGGCCGTCAACACTTTTTATCAAGTTTATGTTTTAGTGAGGCTTTCATTACCGGATAGACACTTCCTATCGCGACGAATCCGCTATCATTCAGTTAACAGTCATTTGTCTGTACAGGAACGTTGAATGCCGACAGCCGGCAACAGCCTGACAATCAAGGACGGTACAGTCATCCTCCATGATGACTGGGTGTTGTCCCGTTTCACGGAACTCAGGCGGGAGGTCCACTCGGCCCTCTCCGACACCGCCCAGACCGTGGAACGGGTCGACTGGTCGGACCTGCGGCAACTGGACAGCGCCGGCGCCAGCCTGATTGCCGAACTGCTGGGCAGCGAACGCCTGGCACAACTGGCGGAATCTGACCCGGAACTGGCGACCGAGCGCAAGGGCCTGCTGCTGACGGTGGCCCATGCAACATCCACCGAAAGCAGCCCACCGGTGCCACCCTCCGGACTGCTCCATTTACTGGCGGTGGTCGGGCGCTGGATCAGCGGTTTCGCCAGGGACCAGAAGCTGTTAACTGGGTTTATCGGCCAGACCCTCACCACAATACTGGCCATGCTGCCCCATCCCGCTCGCTGGCGGCTCACCTCCCTGGTGGCCCATATCCAGCGTACCGGCCTCAATGCCCTGCCTATTGTCGCCCTGCTCACCTTCCTGGTGGGGGCAGTGGTTGCCTTCCTGGGGGCCACAGTGCTGGAACGGTTTGGCGCTACCATCTATACCGTCCATCTGGTCACGTTCGCGTTCCTGCGGGAATTTGGCGTGATTCTCGCGGCCATCCTGCTGGCCGGTCGTACCGCCAGTGCCTACACCGCTCAGCTCGGGTCCATGAAGGCCAATCAGGAGATCGATGCATTGCGGGCGTCCGGCCTGGACCCCATAGAGATGCTGGTGGTACCCAGGGTGCTGGCCATGGTGATCAGCCTGCCCTTTCTTACCTTTGTGGGCATGATCAGCGGGATTGTCGGCGGTGCCATGGTCTGCCTGTACAGCCTCGACATCTCGATCACCCAGTTCCTGTCGATCATCGAACGGGAGGTCCCCCTGAACCACTTCCTGGTGGGGCTTGGCAAGGCACCGGTCTTTGCCTTCGTGGTGGCCGTGATCGGCTGCCTGGAAGGCCTCAAGGTCAGCGGCAGTGCCGAATCCGTCGGCCAACACACCACGTCCAGCGTGGTCCAGTCGATATTCATGGTGATCCTGCTGGACGCCATCGCGGCCCTGTTCTTCATGGAGATGGGATGGTGACGGAACCGTTGATTGCAGTCAGGGGGCTGGAGAACCGCTTCGGCGACCACAAGGTCCACGAGAACCTGGATCTGGACCTGTTCCCCGGTGAGATCCTGGGTGTGGTGGGCGGCTCCGGTACCGGCAAGTCGGTGTTGTTGCGAAGCATCATCGGACTCCATCGGGCCAATAGCGGCACCATCCGGGTGTTCGGTAACGATCTGATGACTCTGCCACCGGAACAGCGATCCCGTACCGAGCGTCGTTTCGGTGTGCTGTTCCAGGGGGGCGCGCTGTTTACCTCCCTGACATTGCAGGAGAACATTGCCCTGACGCTGATCGAGCACGCCGGCCTGAGCCGCCGGAATGCGGAACACCTGGCCCGCATGAAACTGGCCTTGGTGGGTTTGCCCCCTGAGGCCGCCCTCAACTACCCGGCCGAGCTGTCCGGCGGCATGGTCAAGCGAGCCGCCCTGGCCCGTGCCCTGGCCCTGGACCCGGAGGTGTTGTTCCTGGACGAACCCACCGCCGGCCTGGACCCTATCGGCGCAGCCAGCTTTGATGAACTGCTGCGAACCCTTTGCAATGCCCTGGGCTTCAGCGTGTTCATGGTCACCCACGACCTGGACACCCTTTACGCCACCTGTGACCGTGTGGCGGTGCTGGCCCGGGGCAAGGTGCTGGTCGCCGATTCCCTGGATGTGGTAGAACGACATCCAGACCCATGGATTCAGGACTACTTCCATGGGCCCAGAGGCCGCGCCGTTGCCGGAGCCCATCGCAAACCCGTAGAGGAGGACCGCTGACGTGGAACCCAAAGCCCACCACGTAGTGATCGGTATCTTTACCCTGGCCACCCTCGCCGCCATCCTGCTGTTTGCACTCTGGCTTGCCGATACGGACAACAACCGTGACTACAGGCACTATATGGTTGATTTTCACTATGGTGTCAGCGGTCTTTCCGAGGGCAGCCCGGTCCAGTACAGCGGCATTGAGGTGGGCAATGTGGTCGATCTGAGCCTGGATTCTGAGGACCCCCGACACGTCCGCGCCCTGATTCGGGTGTACAGCGATATTCCGGTGCGGGAGGACACCCAGGCCTCACTGAGCCTGGCCAACATTACCGGTGCCATGACCATACAGCTCCGGGGTGGCGACCCGAACAGCGCCAGGCTGGAGGGCGATCGCGATAACCCGCCCTACATTGAAGCCGAGCCCTCACAGTTCAGCTCCCTGCTCAGTAACAGCGAACACATCATTGAGAAGGCAGACCGGTTCATCACCAATGCGAATCGTTTCCTGTCAGAGGAGAATGCGGAAAACCTCACTGTGACCCTGAAAAACTTCAGGACGGCCACCGATACACTGGTGGCGGAGCAGGACAACCTGAACCGGGCCCTGGTGAGTGTCTATGATGCCGCTGAACGGGCCAGGACCACCTTTGAGCGTTACCAGGGCCTGGGGGATTACCTGGGCGAACTGCTGGAGAACCAGGGGGACCCCACCCTGAACGCCACCCGGGAGGCCGCCCAGGCCCTGAACCGGGCCGCCGTCAGGATCGATACCCTGGTGGCGGAGAACGAGGGCTCCGTCAGCCAGGGCCTGCACAGCCTGGGAGAGCTGGCCCCGGTCATGCAGGAACTCCAGGCCACCCTGCGCAATCTGAGTCTGCTCACCCGGCGGTTGGAGGAAGACCCTGGGCGCGCCCTGCTGGGTCAGGACTCCATCCAGGAGGTGTCGCCATGAGTCTCTGTGTTTCGTGGTTGTACCGGACAGCAGTCCTGGGCCTGATGGTGGTCCTGGCGGGATGCAGCGTCGCCCTGTTCCCGGAAAAACACCCACTGCGGATATTCACCCTGCCCTACGACTACCGGCCTCCAGCCGTTTCAGACGTTGGCCAGGAGGCATTACCGGCGCTGAAGGTGGTGCGCCCCCAGGCCAACGGTGTCCTTAGTGGAGAGCGCATTGTGATCGAGCCACGCCCCGACGAGCTGGCGGCGTACAGCACTGTCCGCTGGATGACCGACGTGCCGCTGCTGTTGCGTGACCATGTAGTACGGGCCCTGCGGGATGATCCACGAATTGCCACCGTGGTATCGGACACCAGTGGCTCTGGCAGCGACATCACGCTGACCTCCGAGCTGAAGGCCTTCCAGGAAGATCGAATCGATGCTAGCGACAAAGCGGTCCGTCTGTACCTGCAGGCACAACTGGTGGAGAACGGTAGCCGCCGTACGCTGGCAACCCGGGATTTCCATATCCGGGTGCCGGTGGATGGCGACGATATCGAAGCAGCGATCAGCGCGTTCGGGCAGGCTTCGGATCAGCTATCGAGGGAGCTGGCCGACTGGGTGGTCGCGGCGCTTGCCGACTACTGAGACCCGTTGTCCTTCGGAAAGAGGTCAGGCCAGGCTGCCTGCAGGTAGAGCACCATGGACCAGAAGGTCAGTATGGCCGCCAGGTACAGCAATGCCGTACCAACGTACGAAATCATTACGCCCGGCGGCACAGCCAGCAACAGGACGATGGCCACCATCTGCGCCGTGGTCTTGATCTTGCCGATGTAGGAGACGGCCACACTGGCGCGGCTGCCAATCTCCGCCATCCATTCCCGCAACGCCGAGATCACGATCTCCCGGCCGATAATGACCATGGCCGGTATGGTCAGGATGTAGTTGGCATGTTCCTCGATCAGGACCGTGAGGGCCACTGCCACCATCAGCTTATCCGCCACCGGGTCCAGGAAGGCTCCGAATGGTGTGGACTGGTCGAGCTTGCGGGCCAGGTAACCGTCAAGCCAGTCGGTGGCACCGGCAATGGCGAAAAGCGCCGCACTGGCCACATAGCGCCAATCCACGGGAAGGTAGAACACCATCACGAAGACCGGAATCATCACGATGCGTGAGAGCGTCAATACATTCGGCAGATTCATGAATCCCTTACTCGTCGTGTAGTGCGGCGTAGATGGTTTCAGCCAGGGCCTTGCTGATGCCCTGCACCTTGGCAATTTCGTCGATGCCGGCGTCCCGCAGGCCCCGCACACTCCCGAAGTAGCGTATCAGGTCCCGGCGACGCTTGGGCCCCACCCCTTCGATGCCTTCCAGCGTGGACTGGCGCCGCTTCTTGTCCCGGCGGGCCCGGTGTCCGGAAATCGCAAAGCGATGACTCTCGTCCCGGATATGCTGGATCAGGTGCAGCGCCGGCGAGTCCGGAGGCACCCGGAAGACCCGGTCCGTCAGGGCGTCGATCAACTGCTCCATACCGGCCTTGCGGGTGACGCCCTTGGCGACCCCGATCAATGGTATATCACGGATCTCCAGCTCCTCGAAGACTTCCCGTGCCATCCGCAGCTGGCCCTTGCCGCCATCAATCAGCACCAGGTCCGGACGCTTGCCCTCACCGTTCACCATTCTCCGGTAGCGGCGGGTCAGCACCTGCCGCATGGCGGCATAGTCGTCGCCAGCGGTCACCCCTTCGATATTGTAGAGCCGGTAGTCGCTCTTGAGGGGCCCATTCTCGTCGAAAACCACACAGGATGCGACCGTGTTTTCGCCGGAGCTATGGCTGATATCGAAGCATTCCATCCGCGACGGCGTCTCCGGCAAATCCAGCAGGTCACGCAGCGCCAGCAGGCGACGATAGACTGTCTCCTTGCTGGCCAGGTGGGTCATCAGGGTCTGGCGGGCATTGGTCTGGGCCAGTTCCAGCCACTTGCGCCGCTCTCCCCGGACATTGCCGCGGATCCTCGTCTCGCGACCGGCCTGCTCCGACAGGGCCCGGGACAGCAGCTCATGCTCTTCCGGCAGGGTGGTGACCAGGATATCCCGGGGGATCTCCCGGCGGGTGGCACCACCGAAGTAGAACTGACCAAGGAACGCACTCAGCAGTTCCTCATCGCTCTGTTCAATGGAGAAGCGGGGAAAATAGTCCTTGGTGCCCAGTACCCGTCCACCCCGGACAATAATGACCACCAGGCAGACAATTCCGGCATCCTGGGCCATGGCCACCACATCGGCGTCGCCGCCTTCGCTGTCGATGGCCTGCTGTTCCTGAACGTGACGCAGGTGGTTGATCTGGTCCCGGCAGGCGGCGGCCTTCTCGAATTCCAGGTTGGCCGAGGCCTTCTCCATGGTGTCCATCAGGTCCCGGATGATGGCAGGATTCTTTCCCTCCAGGAACATGGTGGCGTGTCGAACGTCTTCCTGGTATTCCTCCGGCGTCACATAGCCGACACACGGAGCCGTACAACGGTTGATCTGGTACTGCAGACAGGGCCTTGTCCGGTTTCTGAAATAACTTTCAGAACAGTCTCTTATGCGGAAAATCTTCTGCAGGATATTAAGACTTTCCTTGACCGCGCCAGAGCTGGGATAGGGACCAAACCAGGTCCCCTGCCCCTTGCGACTGCGCCCCCGCCGGAACGTCAGCGACGGATAGTCGGAATGGTGCGAAAGGTAGATATACGGGTAGGACTTGTCGTCCCGCATCAGGATGTTATAGGGCGGGCGCTCCGACTTGATCAGATTCTGTTCAAGCAGCAGAGCCTCGGTTTCGCTGCCGGTGACCGTAACTTCGATATGGTGGATGCGGGACACCAGGGCCGCGGTCTTGGGAGCCAGCCCGGTCTTGCGGAAATAGCTGCCAACACGCTTCTTGAGGTTACGGGCCTTGCCCACATACAGCAGCCTGCCCTCGCCATCGTACATCCGATAGACGCCGGGCCGTTCCGTTAGCCGCTTGAGGAATGCCTTGCTGTCGAATTCCTGGCCCTCTGGCTGTGGCTTGTTAGCCGGGTCAGACCTTGTCGGCATCCAGCAACCCGAACCTTACCGCCATCAGGGCCAGTTCCACATCGCTGGAAATCTCCAGCTTCTCGAAGATCCGGTAGCGGTAGCTGTTCACCGTTTTCGGACTCAGGCACAGTTTGTCGGAAATGTCCTGCACCTTCTGGCAATCCACCACCATCATCGCAATCTGGAGCTCCCGCTCAGACAGGCGATCGAACAGGGATTCATCCTGATCCTCGGCATCACCACCCAACTGTTTGAGAGCCATCTTCTGGGCGATCTCAGGGCTGATATAGCGCTGGCCGGAGTGGGCCTTGCGGATGGCCCGCACCATCTCGTCAATATCGGCCCCCTTGGTGATATAGGCAGTGGCGCCTGCCTGCATGACCCGGGTGGGATAGGGATCGTCGGCACAAGCCGTTACCACGATCACCCGTATGGAATCGTCCAGCCGCAGGATCTTGCGGGTTGCCTCCAGGCCCCCGATACCGGGCATGCGGATATCCATCAGCACAATGTCCGGGCGGTTATTGCGTACCGCCTCTACGGCCTCTTCACCGGACGAGGCTTCGCCGAGCACCTGGATATCCGGGTTGTCGGCCAGCATCCGGGTAATCCCGGAACGAACCAGTTCGTGGTCGTCTACAACCAGTACGCTGATCAATGTTCACCTCTTGCCTGGATCAATGCTGCGATGCGCGGTGGAATACACCGATTGTACCGCCAGTCGAAACGGACGAATAGCCTACGAATTAACACCTTTGGAAAACTGTAGCTTTTTTATTCGCGTAATCAAAACCTGTGGTTGCCAAGCATCAATAATCGAACCCTCCCCGACCATTGTATCGATAACCCGGCGGGTTTCATAAACTCTGGGCCGGTTATCCGGAATCGGGCGACAAAGCGGACGCTGGTCCACAGCGTCCGATTTTGGCAGATTTCCTTGCATGTATGACAGGTACTTCTTTGCGACAGAGATCACTCGGGACTTGTCTCCACCATGCCTAAACCGGAAACGTCATGATACGGTGGAACGGCTATAAACAGAACTGGATTCGGGTTATATCCTCTTATTAATCCTGTTTATGGGTATGGGGCCGCCCCAGTCCCGCGGTGTTCTCCACGGGGTCAAACCAGACCACCAGGTCTCCACGCCGGACGGCGGCCATCACCCGGTCCTGTTCCTGCAGGGGGCTTTCCTGGTCGTTGAGGCCGTGGTAACGGGTGCAGTATTCCTGGACCAGGCCTTCCAGCTGATCGTCCGTCAGCAGGCTGGTATCCACCACAAAGGATTCCTGGCGGGGATCCGCCTGGGAGACTTTTTCGGTGTGGTCCATGACGGCGCCTCTATCCGGGAAAATGAGGACCTATCATAACCCACTCAGCAGGCTCCTAGAATTCCCGGACGCTGAAACGGGCGACGATCTCACGGATGGAGCCGGACTCCAGGCGCAGGGCATCACTGACTTCCCGGGTCTGGGATACCGATCCCACCAGCCGTTCCGCGCTCTGGGTCAGGCTCTGGGAGCGACGCCCTACCCGGTCGATGTTGTTCCGCTGGGCATGTATCGCACCATCGATATCCTGGCTCAGGGACTCCAGCCGGGAGAAGTGCTCATTAAGACTCTCAAGATGCACTCTCAGATTATTGAGTTCGTTGCGGTTTTCATCCCCTGCACTGCGCATTTCATGCAGCCGCTGCTCGATGCCCTCAACATTGCCCACCAGGTCGCCCACCCACTGGCGGATTTCCCCGGTGGAGTCCGACGTACGGCGGGACAGGGTACGCACTTCATCGGCAACCACTGCAAAACCACGGCCGTGTTCACCGGCACGGGCCGCCTCAATGGCGGCATTCAGCGCCAGAAGGTTGGTCTGTTCGGCGATGTCGGCGATCACGCCCACCACCTGCTCCACCTTGCCGGTGGACGACGACAGGCCCCGGATGGCATCCGACACCTCACCAATCACCCGGACAGTGTGGTCGGCGGCCTCCTCTGAGCGCGCCAGCCCCTGCTGGATGCCACGGTTGCCCTCCGCCGCAGTGGCAATGGTGGAGCGGGAATCCCGGGCGGCGATTTCCACGTTGTCTGCCTGGGCGGTAATCTCGTCCATGGAGGCGGACACGTCGGACACCTGGTCCCGGGTCTGCCGCGAGGCCTGCTGGACGGTTTCCGCTTCCTCCTCCAGAACACGGGCCCGTTCATCAAGGGATAACGCTGCCTTGCGAGTATCCTGTATGAACCTTTCAAGGCGGGCCACCAGGCCACCAATGGCGGTGCTGACACCGGCTACCTCGTCACGGCCGGACACCACCGGGGGTTCCCGCAGGTCCGAGTTGGCTTCCATGTACCGCAGGGCGGCTTCCGTGCGGCGCAACCGGAGGATCACGGTATGCCGCAGCCACAGGGTCATCAGTAACACCGTGCCCAGGAACACCAGCGAACCGGCCACCAGGTAGCCACCCTGGCGCTCCATAAAGGCCAGCAGGTTGTCGGCGCTGGACTCGATGGCTTGGCGCCGTTCCAGTTGCTGCTCCCGTATCGCCGTGAGCATCGGATCCACCGCGGGCACCAACTCGAAATCCACAACCTGCCCCACCTGATAGTAGGACCTGGCCTGAATACCTTCGGCCATGGCATCCAGCAGGGCTTCCACTTCGCCATAAGCCTGCTGATGGGATTCAGCCCAGGGGGCCAGATCAGGGTTGTCAGCGATCGCCTGCCAGTGCTCCGGCAGACTTTCCCGAATAGCCCCGAATTCCCCGTTGATCTCGTCCCACAGCAGTAACTGGGCCTTGATCTTGTAGGCCAGGTCCTGGATCTGGCGCAGGTCCTCCTCAAGGTCGGTCAACTGCCACGACTGGTGGAGTTCCCGGTTGACCAGGGCGTCCGTGGCATTGCTGGCCTGGCCGATGATGGACCAGGAAATCGCTGCCAGCGCCGCCAATGCCGTTACAGCCAGAAACGCAAAGAAGAAGATACGGGCACGGACGGTGGCAAGCATGGATCACTCCGGGTGGAAACCTGATGTCGGCACCCTATGGCACTTAAATGACAGTTCTGTTTCAGGTGCCGGAGCAAGTCCCGGATTTCTGGTGAAAAATTGTAAAATCAATGGCGCGCGCAGCGGATGTGGGCAAAGCAATGGCGACCGGGTTAAGATGTGCGGTTTCCCGTCACCGCTGTTTACGGAAACTCCATGAATCCGACGCTGTTCCGACAGACCCTGCCGATCCTGTTCGGGTATCTGCCCCTGGGCATGGCCTTCGGGGTATTGTTCACCACCCAACTGGATTACGCCTGGTGGTACGCGCCACTGATGGGCATCACCATCTTTGCCGGCGCCGGCCAGATCCTCTCGGTCAGTCTGATTGCGGCCCAGGCGGGACTGCTGGAGGTGTTCCTGGCCATGTTCGTGCTCAACGCCCGCCACCTGTTCTATGGGTTGTCACTGCTCGGTCAGTTCCGGGGAGCGGGCTGGCGCAAGGCCTACCTGATCTTTGGCCTGACGGACGAAACCTATTCCCTGCTCACCAGTCGACCCCGGCCCGGCCCCCGGGAGCAGGAACAGCGCAATGACTTCATGATCACCCTGCTGAACCAGTGCTACTGGGTGGCCGGTTGCGCCATCGGCGCCCTGCTCGGTGACAACATCAGCTTTGACAGTACCGGCATTGAGTTCGCGTTGGTGGCCCTGTTTATCGTGCTGACCATTGAGCAATACAAAGCCCTTGGGGAAGCGTTTCCCCTATGGACGGGCGCCCTGGCAGCGGCAGTAGCGGTGACGCTGCTGCCAGATGCCCACCAGCTGATTGGTGCAGTGGTGCTGGCCACCGGCGCCCTGCTGCTTCAGTACCAGCGCAGGAAATCCCCCAGCCCGGAGCAGAGCCATGGATAACACAACCTATATCCTGGCCTTCATCGCGGTAGCCACCGCAGCCACCTTTGCCACGCGGGTGATACCGTTCCTTTTCCTGTCCCGGCATCACGAGCATCCGCTACTGTTGCATATAGGCCGTTACCTGCCCGCCGCCGTCATGGCCCTGCTGGTGGTGGTTTTCCTGATCCAGTCCGCCAGTTGGAAAGCTCCGGCGTTCGGCATTGACGCCCTGCTACCCTGTGCCGTTGTGATTGCCCTGCACCTATGGCGTCGGAACGCCCTGCTGTCCATCGTGGCCGGTACCGCCGTGTACATGGTCATCCAGCAGGCCGGTTTGTTCACATCCTGACCAACGAGGATTTTTTCGGTCCAACGGTTGCCAAACCCCGAAAAAACCATTACAGTTTGCGCCCTCAAATGAGCGACGAGGTCGCTGATTTGGAACAGTTTATTGGAGAGGTGGCCGAGTGGCTGAAGGCGCACGCCTGGAAAGTGTGTATACGTTAATAGCGTATCGAGGGTTCGAATCCCTCCCTCTCCGCCAATACGAAACCCCAGCAGAAATGCTGGGGTTTTTTATTGGCTGATTAGGTGGGTAGGAAGAACCCTCGCGGGTTCGACCGGAGGCTGCAACGCAGCCGGAGGAACGTCGGAGCAACGCGACGACGGCCCCGAAGGGGTGAGGCACGAAGTGCCGAATAATCCCTCCCTCTCTTCAAGCGCACCAATTCTTGATCTTAACGGACCTACCAAGTACTTTGCCTTATCAGGACAACCACAACGTCAAAGTTACAAGGATGTGATGTCATATGCGCACCGTAGAGCTATCCCGCTCCCCGGAGACGCGGCAGTTTGGCCCCCTCCAGGGCAAATGCTGCATCATGCCGGGAGATTCTATTTCCGGCACCCTGTTTTTTGGCGGTGCAGGCATCGATGGTAGTTACATCCAGAGCATCGTTTCGGAAATGCATGATGCTGGCATTTCGAGTGCCGTGTTCGTAGACCGGGACAAGTGGTCTGGTGGCACAGTGCTGGATGCGCTGGTGGGTGTCCGCTTTGCCCGGGAATACGACCCCAATTTCCCTCTAATGCTACGGGCCAACTCCCGGCCTGGCGAACAGTTCAATCTGGTCGGTTACTCCTATGGCTCCCTACTGGCCGCACAGGTCGCAGCCAAATACGGGCTGAAAGGTACGACTGTTCACCATCTGGTCCTGATCGGCGCACCTATCAGCCAGACCTTCCTGAATCTTCTGAGGAAAACCCCGGCCATCAAGAAAATCATTGTGATGGACCTCGACGAACACGGCGACCCCATATACGCCGGTATTCCCTACCACGAAGTTGCCTCATCCTCTCCGCTACTGGGATATCAGATGGCCCGGCAGAAAGGCCACTTTTACTATTCCGTGGATGGCGAAACCGGTAAGCGGAGGCATGGGGAACTAGCCAGCTATCTCTACGATCAGGGGTTGAGATGACATCGCAGAGAACGGAGTCAAAAACCCTGTTTGTCGGCCTCCTCCTGGGTTGGCTCGCGGTAACGGGGATGGGGCTGACCAACGCCTTTGTTCTCTGGGTAAACTGGCCCTTTATCGTATCCGGCAATGGTGCTGGCGTGTTCAGCGTGGTGTTCTTTATATTCGCCTTGATGGTCACTGGCGTGGTCTGGTCAATCTCGTTCTGGCTCTACAGAAACAAGGTGCTGGCCGTTCTGTACTGGCTTATCTGTCTCGCACCGTTACCGATTTTCCTGTTCTACCCGGTATGGTTTCAGGCGCCGAACCTGTCTTGAAGCTCTGCGTTCAGCAGTGGGAAGAGTTCTTCAGGAATTCGCCAACCATGGAATGTCTCAGGGAGTTACCACACCTGTGATGACGACGAGGACTCAATGGCTGGTTTTGCTCTGCCTGCTGGCAACTCTGTTGTCTGGTTGCTCTGAATCCAACAGCACGCCGGACCGTGAAGGAGAGGTATTCTTAATACCACACGGATATGTTGGCAGAATATTCATTGTGCATAATGTGCCCGGGGGAGAACCTCTTGAATACGAGAACGGTAGCCGCGTATACCGCATCCCCGATGATGGCTTTCTGTTATCTCAGACAGATCCCAACGTAGGTTGGATTGAAGCAGATCAACTCCGGTACTTCTATGTAGATAAGGAAGGAAATCGTACCGAAATCCTGGGGCGCTGGAGCGGTGCTGTACACGACACTCAGCAAAATCGATCAGATACCCAACTGCGAATATTTGACGGAGGGCTGGGTGAGTTCCAGATCGGAAGTTCAGACTGCGACCTCATGCAAACGGACATCTATGTTGGAACATTGCAGGATCTTCTGAATCAGACCGACAACTATGATCTTTACAGCGAAAGAGGCATAGAAGGTGTTGATCCGGCAGTTGTTCAAGAGGCATGCGAGGCCAGCTCCTCCCAGTAACATCGGGGCTGTTGTTCTGAGCCCTAAAGCTTGCTGATAACCCCCACCCCCTTCTCACAAGGCCCAAGATACCAGCCCCCAAACAGGTTGTAGTGATTCAGGAAGTGATAGAGGTTGTAGATCTCCCGCTTGCGGGCATAGTCGCCATGAAGTGGCCGGATTTCGTTGTAGGCTTCATAGAATTCCGGGCCGAAGCCACCAAACATCTCGGTCATGGCGATATCGGCCTCCGAATCACCGTAGTAGACCGCCGGATCGATCAGCCACGCCGTGGTGTCGTCGAACAGGGCGTTGCCGGACCAGAGGTCACCGTGCAGCAGGCTTGGGCCGGCGACCCGTTCATTTAGCCATTCCGCCAGCAGGCTGCCCTTTGATTCGAGCAACTGGGCAAACCTGTCGCGAACGCGCTGGTCCTTGATCAGGCCTACCTGGAAGCCTAGACGACACTCCACAAAGAACTCACCCCAGCAGTCACTCTCACGGTTCTTCTGGGGATTGAGGCCGATATAGTTGTCCCGGTGAAAGCCATAGCCCGCCTGGGGAAGCGCATGGATCCGGGCCAGGCCGTGGCCAAGCTGACGAAGCACGTCGCCGGTCTGTCGCAGTGGCACGATTCCGGTCATTTCCAGCCGTTCTTCGCTGACGGAATAGATCTCCGGCACCCGCACCCCGGTAACATCAGCCATGGTGATGGCATCACCCAATAGCTCCAGACCTTCCGCTTCCCTGAACAGGGCATCGGCAAAACCGGTTTCATTCTTTTTGGTATGCACTGTACGCCCCCCTGAAACCAATGGCGTCCATGCTGCCACTCCCTGTCTGCTTTTGAATGATGGATACCGGGAACCCCGGGTAGCCTATGAGAATCCGCGCTGGCAGTGCATGACGATGGTCAATAACCAGGTTGTCAGTTGAGCCGCCTTGCGGATCGGAAGGCCCGGATAATCAGGGATATGATCCAAATCACAGACTGTAATGGTGGTCGACATGACTGGCCTGACAACCGATAATTGTTCCATTGTAACCGCTATAATCGATAAAAACGGTAGTTAAGGATTATTCAAATATGGACATGACCTCCCCGGCGCCCCTTTCCCCCTGTTCCACCGATTCAGTTGTCGAGAACCCTCATCCACTGCAATCCATTGAGAACGATCCGACGGTCCAGTCCCGGGCCGACGCCCTTTTTACGGACCTGTTGTCGCTATCACGGTCCACCGATAAGGACCGTGCCCAGGCCCGGGCCACCGTGGATTCCCTGGGGCATGCGCTACAGAAGGAGTCCGCCAGGCAGAGCCAGCTCCTGCAGGCCCCGGTACAGCAGCTCGCAGGCCGTGCGGAAGACGGCGGTGAAGTGGCCAACGCCCTGATTGATCTGAAGGTTCAGGTGGAATCACTGGATCCGGCCGGATTCGACCTGAGTCCCGGCTGGTGGAGCCGGCTGGCAGGTCGGCTGCCTTTTATCGGCACGCCCCTGAAGCGGTATTTCAGTCGCTATGAATCTGCCTCCACCGTGATTGCCTCCATTGTCAACTCACTGGACGCCGGCAGGAAGCAACTGGAGCGGGACAACATCACCCTGAAGGCGGATCAGAGTGATATGCGCCAGCTCACCGACAAGCTTGCCCGCGCCATTGAGGTGGGCAAACAGGTGGACGCCCAACTGGAGCGCTCGATGGAGCGGGACCACGCCGAGGATGAGGACCTGTGCGCCTTTATCCAGGAGAACCTCCTGTTTCCGCTACGCCAGCGCATCATGGATCTCCAGCAGCAGTTGGCGGTCAACCAGCAGGGTATCCTTACCATTGAGGTGATCCTGCAGAATAATCGGGAACTGATCCGTGGCGTGGACCGGGCCACCCAGGTGACCGTCAGTGCCCTCCAGATCGCCGTGACCCTGGCACTGTCCCTGGCCCACCAGAAGGTGGTCCTGGACAAAATCGACGCAGTCAACCGGACCACCGATGAACTGATCGCGGGCACGGCCAGCCAGCTCCGGGCACAGGGCGCCGACATCCAGGCCCGGGCGGCCTCATCGCAACTGGATCTGGAAACGCTGAAGCGTTCGTTCCAGGATATCAACACCGCCCTGGACGATATCGCCGGTTTCCGGCAGCAGGCCCTGCCCGCCATGGGTCAGGCAGTGTCGGAAATGACCCGGTTGACCGACAAGGCCGCCAGTCGCATCAATACCCTGTCGGAATCCCGGGGGTCAAAACTCCGGCTTGAACCCGACCTGAACTGAGGGCCGGTTGTGGCAGTACCTTCCAACGACCTGTCCAGGCGGTTGATCGCCTATTTCCATGACTGCCTGGAGGGGGAGTTCGCCGTCTCCCATCAGGGTACTTCGGATCCCTTTCTTGGCGCTCAGCATCATGTGCGAACTTTTATGTCATGCGAAGGTAGCGAAGCACTGACCGGTAGTTCAGGAGGTCAGTGTTTGCGCGTCGGCCATTTCTCCTCGTTGTTCAGAGAGGGATCGCTCGAAAATTTTATTGCTCGATATCGCATGGTCAGACAAGATTACCAGCTAATGGTTGGCCTCATTGGTTGCAGGCTCTTCAATACCGGCCTCAATTCGAATAATTTCACCCCAGACACACCTCTGTTCGTTGGCAGGATCGAAGATTTTCCTGTCAAGATGTACGGCAACCAAGAGAAGAAGCTGATCGATTTCTGTGATCTGGCGGTTAATCCGGCAATTGTGAATGACTTTCCGGATACTTCAGGGCTGACTCTGCCCCTTAGTAACAGCCAATGGGAAAAACTGCGCGATAAACTTGGACGAGATTATCGTCTAATGCTTGATAGTGCACTTCTCCCCAGTGTATGGCTTTGGCTTTGCAGGCGATCGCGTATCGCCAGTAGCGTACTCCACGAACTTAAGAGTCTATCGTCAGGACATTCTGATTTATCTGATCCGGTCGCCGTGCTTACGGGCTGCCCAAGAACCCAAGATGACCCGGAAATACGAAGTACGCCAAGTCTCCTTCCTAATAGCGTGACCAAGGCCCAGGAACAGGCAATACTCAACGGCGCCAGATTTCCCTTAAGTGTGATCAACGGACCACCCGGAACCGGCAAGACCCACACCATTGCCTGCCAGGTGCTGGATGCGGTCATTAACCAGCGCAGCACCCTCGTCGTCTGTAGCAATGATCAGTCGGCGGATGTCGTCCGCGACAAGATTGCCGCTATGCTCGAGGGAGCGGAACATGTTGTCCTTCGCCCTGGCCGCGGCAACTATCAGCAGGATCTGGTGGACCAGATCAACCAGTGGCTCGAGGGCGATCAGGAGCCCCCGGAGGATGAGGCCACCCTTGCACGGACCGCCGAACGGCTGGAGCGCACTTCCCGGCGCTTTCGCCATGCCGAAGGGTCGTTCTTCCGGGCTGTTGCAGACGCCGAGCGGTCTACCGAGGCCGGCGTCGGGCCCAGTGCCTGGCTGAGGCGTTGGTGGTCAGCCCTTCGCACCTGGCGTTCGCCCTTGCTCACCCAGCGCTGGCAGGAACTTCAGATGTCGATTTCCGATCACCAGGCCTGCATGCACGATTATCTCCTGCAACAGCTTGATGCCCGGCTCTCCGGGCTGCTGGCCAATCACCGCGATGCCCTGGCCACCCTTTCCATGGCCCTGCGCTCCAGGGCGAGCCATCGGCGCAATGAGCGCTTTGAGGCTCTGGACTGGTCAACCCTCACCCAGGTCTTCCCGGTCTGGATCGTGTCCGCGGGTGACCTGAGCGACGCGGTCCCCATGACCACCGAGCTTTTCGACCTGGTCATTGTGGATGAGGCTACCCAGTGCAATCTGCCCCAGGCGCTGCCGGCCCTGCAACGGGGCAAGCGGGCCGTGATCGTTGGCGATCCCCGGCAACTCCGGCATTACTCCTTCCTGGCCCGCAAGGTTCAGGAGGAAGCGGTTCTCAGGCATGACCTTAAGAACGCCACACTGGATCTCGACTACCGTTCCCGGTCTCTGCTCGACTACGCGATAGACGCCCTGCCTCACCGCAACGCCTTGTCGTTCCTGGATGAACATTTCCGTAGTAACCCGATGCTGATCGACTTCAGCAATGACCGTTTCTACCAGAAACGCATCAAGATACTGACCACCCATCGCCAGAACCAGCCGGACCAGCCGCTGCAGACCATGGCGTGCCCGGTAGAGGAGAAGGACAATGTCAACCTGGCGGAGGTGGAACGGGTGGTGGAAACGCTCCACACCCTGATCAACCAGTACCGGGACTCGTCGAGCCCGCCCGGTATCGGGGTGCTTGGAATGGTCAGGGCCACGGCGATGATGCTTGAAGACCGCATTACCAGGGAGATCTCCCTGGAGGACATCAGCCGCCACCAGTTACGGGTCGGCACGCCCTACGCCTTCCAGGGGGATGAGCGGGATATCATGCTGGTGGCTTCCTGCGCATGGCCAGGTCAGGTCCACGGCACACAGCGTTACCTGGAACGGGATGACGTCTTCAATGTGGCGATCACCCGGGCCCGCCAGCGTCAGGTGTTCTTCCATGGTGAGGGGCTTATCGAGGCGGAGCCCGAACGGCTGGCGAGCCGGTACGTTCGCCACGGGCAGCAGTTCCGCAAGGATCATGCTCACCACGAATCAACGGCAACAGCCAGTGATCCCATTCTTGAGACGCTGTCCACCTGGTTTGCCAACCGGGGGCTGAGGGCCCGCCCCAACCTGCCGTTTGCCGGCCAGGTAGTGGAACTGGCCGTGGAAACGGAGGAACAGCTTGTGGCCATTGACCTTGTGGGTCGCCGGGACGCCGGCTGTGAAGTCGGCAAGGCCTGGGACGCCGCCCGCTACCGGCTGCTGGAACGGGCGGGACTGGTACTGGCTCCCATCGCCCGCCAGCACTGGCTGAAGCGGCGTGATGAGGTACTGGCGGACCTGGAACACCGGCTTTCCATTGACAAACACGGTGCTCCGCTGAACCAGCCCCTGAAATCGCCGCTCTATCGTCGACTGAAGGAGCTGGGCCCAGTGAACGGTTCCGGCGGGCCGTCACCCGCTGAACTCTTCGACCGCCTCCACAAGGCGGGAAACCTGGTGGAGTTCTGGTTGAAACAGCACTTCGCCCCCGATGAACTGACCTACCAGCGCTATAATCAGACCCGGATCTCCCTGCTCCGCCAGGCCGAGCGCAAACTCGAGGGCATCTGCCTGATCCTGGAGAGTTTCCGGGAGCTCGGCGCGCCCGAGGATTTGCAGGAAGCGATCACCAGCCGGATCGCGGAATGCGATCAGGCGGTGAGCTCGCTGGTGAACCTGGCCCGGGAACTGGCCGAGCTGGGAACCACTGACATGGCCTCTACCATGGATGAGCTGCAGCGTCTCACGGACAGAGTCTCCGACTATCGGCTCAATTGACAGAGTTGAGTGCAGTCCTTAACGTTAGCAGGCTCCACAACCACCCGGTGCCACCATGACCCTTGCCGAGATCTTCCTCAGGACCCTTGAGACCACCCTGCCCGTTTTTGCCATGGTCTTTATTGGTCTAGGTCTGCGTAAGCTCCGCTGGATCGACTCCGACTTTGTAAACACCGCATCAGCCCTGGTCTTCCGTGCCACGCTGCCAACGCTGATCTTCCTCAGCATCCTGCGGGCGGATCTGGACACGGCCCTAAACCCCGGTCTGCTCGGCTTTTTCCTGCTGGCCACCCTGGGCAGTTTCGCACTGGCCTGGCTGTGGGCGCTGTGGCGGGTGCCGAGGCCAGACCGGGGCGTCTACGTCCAGGGCTGCTTCCGTGGCAACTGCGGCATTGTGGGGCTGGCCCTGGCCGCCAGCATGTATGGCGACTACGGCCTGTCTGCCGGGGGTATCCTGCTGGGGCTGGTGATTATCTCCTACAACATCCTCTCGGTCGTGGTCCTGCTGACCTACCAGTCAGAACAGAAGCTCCGCTGGGGGCACATCCTGGGTGATATCGCACGCAATCCACTCATCCTGGCGGTCGTCATAGCCGTGCCCTTCGCCTGGTGGGATATCGTATTGCCGCAATGGGTCATGACCAGTGGCGACTACTTTGCCTCCCTCACCCTGCCCCTGGCTCTGCTCTGCATCGGCGCCACCATCTCCGTCAACGCTATTCGCAGCGACAGTGGCCCGGCCTTCGGGGCCGCCGGTTTCAAGATGCTGACCCTGCCAGCCCTCTGCACCGGCGCTGCCTATCTACTGGGATTCGAGGGGCGGGAGCTGGGCCTGATGTTCCTGTACTTCGCCAGTCCCACTGCCGCCGCCAGCTTTGTGATGGTAAAAGCCCTGGGCGGAAATGCCCGCATGGCCGCCAATATTGTCGCCATGACTACACTTCTGGCCAGTGTCACCATCACCCTCGGAGTGTTTGTCCTGGAGAGTGCGGGAGCTATCTGACCGCCATTCAGCTTCCTGTCCCGCCAAGCCAGGCGGCACCACGCACGCCACTGGAATCGCCATGGGTCGCGCGGACCACCGGGGTATCGCACTCTCCCCCGAACACATGGTGTCGCAGCCGTTGCGGCAATGCCTCGTAGATCGCCGCCACATTGGACATACCACCCCCCAGTACGATGATGTCCGGGTCCACCACATTGATCACCGCTGCCAGCCCCCGGGCCAGTTGATCCAGATATTGGTTCAGGGTTTCCCGTGCCTGTTTCTGACCCTCCCGGGCGGCGGTAACGATGGCGTGAGTGGTGGCGGTCTCACCCCAAAGCAGCCGGTGGGTCAGGGCCATGCCAGTGCCGGAAAGGAAGGTTTCGTTACATCCATTACGCCCGCAGAAACAGGGACGCGCGTGGAGTTCTTCATCCGGTGTCCAGGGCAAGGGAATATGGCCCCACTCCCCGGCAACGCCATTGGGGCCGGTCAGCGGCCTGCGGTTGACACTGATACCGGCACCACAGCCGGTTCCCAGGATGGCAGCGAACACCACCTCATGGCCGACGCCGGCGCCATCGGTGGCTTCCGACAGGGCCAGGCAGTTGGCATCATTGGTGAGAGTCACAGGTCGGTCCAGCAACCTGGCCAGGTCATCCGCCATGGGTTGGCCATTGAGCCAGGTGGAGTTGCCGTTCTTGACCCGACCGGTCAGCCGGGAGACGGAACCGGGAATACCCACCCCCACCGATAGCCCCTGGTAACCGGCGTGACGTTCCGCCTCAGAAACCAGCTCCGCGATGGTTTCCAGGGTGCCTGGATAGTCATTGCGGGGTGTGGGCAGGCGTTGGCGGAAGTGCTCGTTGCTGTGGTGATCCAACAGGATCACCTCGGTCTTGGAGCCGCCCAGGTCAATGCCGATCAGCCAGTCTTCCTTCATGGGCACTATTCACCGGTTGAACAGGTTTAGCAGGATGGTCAGCACCACGCTGATCACGATCATGGAGGTGATGGGAATGAACACCTGCGTACGGTCCGACCGCCAGTGGAGATCCCCCGGCAACTTGCCGAACCACTGCACCAGACCGGGCGCAAAATGGAGAATCAACCCGATCACCACCAGAACCACTCCGGCGAGGATGAACCAGCGTGCCATGGATGAAGGCCTCCCGTTCCAGCTCGTAGTGCTCGCGTTACGGTTTACAGAATGCAGGAAGGACCACCCTGACGCAAAACGCCCCGGCATGGTCAGGATTCCTGCTCCCGGGCTTTTCCTTCCCGGATGGTTTCCCGGGCTTCCTGTCGATCCTCGCCGTCAGCCTCGGGAGCCTCGTGTTCGTCGGCCCGGGAGGGGCAGTAGCACAGGGTTACCAGGATCGGGAAGTGATCCGAGCCAAAATAATCCAGTCGCTCGATGTGACCGACGGTGAAATGCTCGCTGGTGAAGACGTGGTCCAGGGGCCAACGCAGGAACCAGTGCCCGGCGTGGAAAGTACTGAACATGCCCCGCCCGCGCCGGGGGTCCAGCATGCTGCTTACCTTACAGAACAACCGTGTGGTACGTGACCAGGCCACATCGTTCAGGTCGCCGGCCACCACCGAGGGGTGCCCCGCCTCGCGGATCTCCCGCCCTATCAGCAACAGCTCCGCATCCCGCCACAGGGATTCCTTGCTCTCACTGGGCGCCGGTGGTCTGGGGTGGACCGCATGGAAACGGATCCTGTAGCCAGCAGGCAATTTCAGCCAGCCGTGGATGGAGGGAATATCGTCCTGGATCAGATACTTCACTTCCGATTCTTCCAGGGACAACCGGGAATACAGGTGCATGCCGTAGAGGTTGTCCAGGGGAATACGGATGATACAGGGCCAGTCACCAAAGGCCTCGTCCAACCGGTCGCCCCACCACTGGTCCGATTCCAGGGTCAGTAGCACGTCCGGCTCCCGGTCCCGGACCTGGCGTATCAGGTCGTCGCTGTTCCGATTGGAGGTCAGCACGTTGGCGACCATCAGGGTGAAACACCGGTCTTCCTGCCCTGGCTCGGCAGGCTGGACCTGCAACGGCCAAAGACGGGTCCAGGGAAGGATACGAAAAAGCTGTACGGTAAGCACGAACAGCCCCACCCCCAACACCCACCAGCGCCAGGGCGTGTCGGCAAGGGGCGACAGCACCATCACGGCCAGCGCCAGGGTTGCTATCTGGAGGCGGGGAAATTCACAGGCCCTGGCCCACCA
This sequence comes from Marinobacter shunpengi, assembly GCF_045449695.1. Taxonomy (NCBI): domain Bacteria; kingdom Pseudomonadati; phylum Pseudomonadota; class Gammaproteobacteria; order Pseudomonadales; family Marinobacteraceae; genus Marinobacter; species Marinobacter shunpengi. Next base: position 35,269 of record NZ_JBJJKZ010000012.1, on the reverse strand, counting down.
GTCATGTATTGGCACCCTTCCCAGTACCGTGACCGCGAGCAGTACCAGGGCGGCACTGAGAAGAATAGGTCCTGTCATCTGGTCTCCCGACTACAGTGGGTTCAGCAACTGCCTTTGTCATCCCCGGCACTGAAGACCGCCATACACCCTGACGTCTTCCCTGCGTTCATCCATCACCATAGCAAATTATGACTTTTTCAGCGTGCTCTCCGGGAGCCCCCAGCCGGCCGGAACTACTGTCTCAGGCCGTGAGCCAACCAGCAAACAACCCATACAGCGGAATACCCAGCATGACATTGAACGGAAATGTCATACCAAGAGACGCCAGCATCGCCATGCCGATATCGGCATCAGGAATGGCGTGTCGCACTGCCACGGGTGCCGCAATATAGGACGCACTGGCGGTCAGGGTTGCCAGGATCACCAGGTTGCCCGTTTCAAGACCGATCCACGCCCCTGCCAGAAGCCCCGGCAATGCCATTAGCGGCGGCGCTGCTACCGCAAAAACCAGCAGTTTCCAGTCCCCCAGCCGCAGGCGACGAAGGGTTTCAGAGGCCACCAGTCCCATCTCGAGGAGGAACAGAGCCAGGATCAGTGAAAAGGCCTCAGTGAGTGGGGCAGTCACCTTGTCGCCGTCGGCGTAACCATAGAGCATGCCGATAATGACACCCCCAACCAGAAGAACCACGCTGCGGTTGGTGAGGGTTTCCTGCCATAACGGGATCGAACCTGTATCACGGGGCCTTTCACCGGAGAAACGGCGGTAGAACCAGAGCCCCATCAGAATAGCGGGCAGTTCGAGCAATACCAGGTACAGGGTGACCTCTCCGCCCGTTGGCAATGAGCGTGCCTCGACCCAGGCCATAGCCACTGCAAAGGTTCCCGCGCTGACGGAGCCATAATGGCAGCACAGGCTGGCGGCATTGGCCACATTCAGACCAACCACGTATCGCAACACCGGAAACAGCACGAATGGCAACACAAAGCCGAGCGCCGCGACCACCGCCAGTTCAGCAAAAAGTTCGACACTGAGGTTGCCGTGCAGCGCCATGCCACCTTTCAATCCGATGGTGAGCATCAGCAACAGACTGAGCACGTCGTAGGCGGCCTTGGGAATTTCCAGGTCTGATCGCAGGGCCCCGGCAACCAGGCCCAGCAGGAAGAACATTACAACAATATCCGGCATTTGAAATCTCTGAGGTAGGTGGCTCAGAAGAGCCATTCAGGCTCTGCCTGGTAACGTGCGAAAAAAAAGGCCCGCGGTGGGCCCTCAAAGGTTCAGTGTGTCGGTCACTCAGTTCGCTGCAATGGGCCGATAACGCGTCTGACCTATCAATGCAGGATCTGCAGTGTGTCGTTCGGACGCCTCCACCGTGGACGAAACTGCCCCGGCGGGCACCTCAAATACGTGGTAGGCCTCCGGGCCGAAAGGGTCAAGTGCCGTGCCGAGGTATTGATAGTTTTCGGGCACCGGCTCACCGGAGAACGCGACCCGGAACCGTCGCTCCACGGTGGGAGTCGTCACTTTCAAAGGCTGTTCGATCCAGAGATAAACCCCCTTCTCCGATACCAGATATTCGCACCGTACCACTCGGAATCCGTTCTTCAGGGTGAGACGGGTAGTTTCCTTGCCTGCATTGATACGGAATTTGTGAATGGTTTTCATGGGCGGTCTCCTGTGTCATCGACAGGCCAATACTGCATTGCGGGAAGCTCGCAATGAATCAACTTTTCTGAGCAGTATTGTTCGCTTTTTTCGAACCACTCTGCAGGTCCGGCCGTGGCTGGACGATGGCCTCCACTGCTGGGTGATGGACGCGGCCAGCGCGAGTCACCGCATAGAGTATATCCTGCACATCATCAATACGGGCTACGGTTTCCACCTTGTATTGCCGGCAGACCTCATCGGCAATCGCCGTGGGGGCAGCAAAATAGCCCAGCCCTTCCCGTCCGAAAACCTTGATAAGAGCGCTATCATCCACCTCCGCCACCACCCGCACCTTCACCTGTTTGCGGGCAAACCAGTTCATCAGTTCCGTAAAGTAGGGAGCGTCCACCGAAGTGGCCAGAAACGGCGCACCGTCGAGGCTTCCTGGAAATCCCTCTCGCAGGGATGTTGACAGTGGTGCGGAGGCAAACAGGGAGATGGATGAACTCGCAAGGCGGTGGGCCAGGAACGAACCGGCCTGACCGGGGCCGGGTTGCCGGTCGGTAAGCACCACTTCCAGCTCTTTTCTTGCCAACCGCTCCAACAAGCTGTTGTTGTCACCGGTCCGGCAGTGCAGGCGCACTTCGCGACTCAGCCCCAGGGCCGGCTCCAGCAGGTGGTAGGCGATTAGCTTGTGAATCGATGCCGACAACCCGACGGTCAGCGAGAGCGGGCGGTTCTCGGGAGGCCGACGGACCATTTCAGTCAGGGATTCAGCAACCCTGAACATATCATCCGCATAGCCATACACCGCGTTGCCAAAATCTGTCAGCTTCAGGGATCGGTTCCTGCGCAGGAACAGCGGACCACCCAGTTCGTTCTCCAGGGTTGCGAGCTGGCCGCTAAGGGTCTGAGGGGTAAGATCGAGTATTTCACTGGCGCGCTGAATGCCCCCCTCCCGGGCGATCACCCAGAAATAATAGAGATGACGGAAATTGATCGGGTTCATCCGGATTGTTCCATGGCCACGCTGATGTCAGCCGGATTCCGGTTCAGTGATCGTGGGGAATCCGGTGGCTGTTGCCAGTCGTTACTGTTTACGGCGGTAAATAATACCGGGATGACACTGGACCATTTCGTACAGGTGGGACAAGCCGTTGAGCGATTCCGAAGCCCCCAGTATGAGGTAGCCCCCCGGATTCAGGCAACTGTGCATCCTGGTGAGGATGTCCCGTTTATGTTCCCCGGAAAAGTAGATCAGTACGTTGCGACAGAAGATCAGGTCGAACCGCCCCAGCACGTAACGGTCCATCAGGTTCAGCTCCCGGAATTCCACCATACGCTGCACCTGGGGCTTAACCTTCCAGCCGCCACTGGGCAGGGCGGTGAAGAAATGCCGAAGCCGTTCCTGGGAGAGACCACGGCCCAGGGCCAGCATCTCATATTCTCCCCGCTTGGCCGTATCCAGCACCGAGCGGGAGATGTCAGTGGCGGTGATCCTCACCTCGTTCTTCAGCCGACCGGGCTGGAATCGCTTGTATTCCTCGATGGCCATGGCAATGGAATAGGGTTCCTGTCCGGTGGAGCAGGCAGCAGACCAGATCCTCAGGGGCTGGGTGTTGCCCCTTGCCGCCAGCTCCGGCAGCAGTTTTTCGGAGAGGATACGGAACGGATGGGTATCCCGGAACCAGAGGGTTTCATTGGTGGTCATCGCATCGATGACCGTTTCCTTCAGTTGCGTGGATCCGGGGCGCTGCAGACGTTGCAACAGGTCGCCCAGGGACTCCAGCGCATTGTCCTCAAGAAGCCGGCGTAAACGGCTTTTCACCAGGTACTGTTTGTTATCACCCAACAGGATGCCAGACGCATCCTGCAGGAATTTCTTGAAGGCATCATATTCCTGGGGAGTGATGTCTGCTTTCATCAGATCTCTGCGGTCGATTGAAATGTCAGACGGGAGTGCCGATGCCGGCAGGCCCGTTATTCACGGTCGAGTATTTCCATCACCCGCTCAGCAAGCTCGTCGGGGCTGAACTTCGCCATGAAATCGTCAGCCCCTACCTTCTGCACCATTGCCCGATTGAAAATACCGCTCAACGACGTATGGAGCATAATGTACAGGTCTTTGAGTGCCGGGTCATTTTTGCATCTTGCGACCAGAGTGTAGCCGTCCATTTCGGGCATCTCTACATCGGAGATCACCATGGAGACGTGGTCCGTGATCCGGCTGCCGTCGGCGATGATCTCTTTCAGGTACTCCAGCGCCTGCTTGCCATCATTGCGGGACTCCACCTCCAGACCAATGGCGGTCAGGCAGCGGACCATCTGGCGCCGGGCTACCGATGAGTCATCCACGACCAGAATCGGACGGGAAGCACTGCGGTCCCGGGTATTGCGGGAGAGAACTTCCTCACCCACATCTTCCTTGAGGGGGGACACCTCGGACAGCACCTTTTCAACATCGATTACCTCAACCAGGGCATCGTCCAGACGGGTCACCGCCGTCAGGTAGACTTCCTTTCCGGCACCCTTGGGGGGTGGCATGATGTCCTCCCAGTTCATGTTCACGATCCGGTCGACTCCGGATACCAGGAATCCCTGGGTGCGCCGGTTATATTCGGTGATGATCACGAAGCTGGTGGACACCTGGTCGTGCGGCAGCGCCGGCCCGCCGATTGCCATGGACAGATCGATGATGGGAATGGTCTCTCCACGGATATGAGACACGCCCCGCACCACCGAGCGGCTGTTGGGAATGGAGGTCAGCCTGGGACACTGCAGCACTTCCTTGACCTTGAAGACGTTAATGCCATAAAGCTGACGCCCCCGGAGGCGGAACAGCAACAACTCAAGGCGATTCTCCCCCACCAGCTGGGTGCGTTGGTTAACACTGTCAAGGACGCCTGCCATTCGAAACTCCCGGAAACTGTGCTGGCAGCTCACCGCCCCGGAGAATCCTCAAGGGCAGACCGGGCACAGTAGTTGCTTAGTTATAGATATATGGCCAGGAAAGTGGACGGAGCGACAAGAACCCGACGATCCAGCTTCCTTAATGCCTCAGTCGTCGCATTGTAGCGTCGCCCGGGGCTGAGGTATGTAACGGCTGGTATCCGGGAAAGTTTAGAGCCTCTGCAGGAGCCCGGCTCCACCGACAACCACGTTTTCTGGCGCCTTTTGAGACAGCATAGGACAAAGCCGGCCAAATGCGCAGTTTAATTGCCATCATCCTTATCGCCATCAGTGCCAGTACCGCCCTGGCGGCTGACTCGACGGGTCCGGATGACATTCTGGCCGCCGGTCGGGCCTTCATGGAGGATTTCGTCCGCCAACAGGAGGACGAAGGACTCGAGGCAAGTTTCACCCTCGGCAGTCTGGATCCGCGCCTCAAGCTGGCCCCCTGCGCGGACGGGCGGATTGACGTTGAGTTCAGTAGCGACCCAATGGAATCCACCCAGCCATCCCTGCTGGTTTCCTGTCAGGGTGAGCGGCCCTGGCGGATGTACCTGTCGGTATCCCTTGAAATTCACGGCGATGCCCTGGTAGCAGCCAGACCCCTGAACCGGGGTGACCGGATTACCCGCGCCATGGTAACCACAGAGCGGGTTCAGGTGAACTCAGTGCGGCAAGGAACCATCACCCGGCTGGATAACCTGGTCGGACTGGAAATGAAGCGCTCCGTCAGGGCCGGTACGCCCTTCACGCCGCACCTGGTGATGACGCCGGATGCCGTGGCACGGGGCGACCATGTTATGATTACTGCCCGCAACCAGGGGTTCGCCGTGAGTACCCGGGGCAAGGCACTGGCCAACGCCCGGATCGGCGAGCAGGTGCTGGTGGAGAACCTGTCGTCGTCCCGGACGTTGCGGGCCCGGGTAGTGGCACCGGGTCAGGTTGAGGTGGCCATGTAGTAGGCGGCATGAACAGTACGCGGCAAGAACCTGCCGGAACAGGCATCGGATTGCCGGCAGCAAGCCGCTGCTAAGGGGATAGAGGGTAACCGGTTCACACCCCCACAAAAGATGAACAAAGTTTTACTCAAGAAAGGGCCAAACCCGTCGATAAACGGGCAAGACCCAAATTTCGACCGCCACGGAGCGGCAAGCAGCTAGAGAAGGTATCGTCATGGCAGTTAACTTTAACGGCATTGGCAACAATCAGGTTAACTCCCCCAAAACCACCACGGACAAGGCCCCTGACGCCAAAACCGGCAACCAGCCGGCGCCCGCCGAACAGGCCGGCAAGCAGGCCCAGTCCGCCCGTGGCGAGAACGTCAACCTGAGCAAACAGGCCAAGGAGCTCAGGCAGATGGGAGAGAAACTGGACAGTTATCCGGAAGTGGACGACAGCCGCGTGGAAGCTATTCGCGCTGCACTGGCGGACGGTTCCTACAAGGTGGATGCGGAGAAAGTGGCCCAGAAAATGCTTGAGATGGATAAAAGCATTTTCGGGTGAGGTAAACCATGGCCACCGTAGACAGACTCCAGGCACTCCTTAACCAGGACCTGGACCAGCTCCGGCAACTCGCAACGCTGCTGGAGGAAGAGAAGGCCCTGTTGGCCAATGCGGATGTCCGCGCCATCGAGCCGCTGACGGAACAGAAGAACACGCTCCTGACCAGTATCCGGGAACGTGCCCGCCAAAAGGTGCACCTGCTGGTCGAAATGGGATTCCGGCCGGATCAGGGGCACCCCTCCCGCTTTATCCGCAGCGCCGGACTCAGCGATCTCTACCGGAGCTGGGAACAGGCCCAGGCCGCCCTCGCCGACTGCCATACCCTGAACCAGCAGAACAGCAAGGTGGTCAGCCACCTCCAGGCACGGCTTGCAAAGCTCACGGATATCTTCCGCGGCAGTTCCGGGCAGCAGAAACTGTACGGTGCCAGTGGCCAGCAAACCTCCGTTGGCCAGAGAAACATCCTCGCCAGCGCCTAGTGTCCGACGGCAATCAGGCGCACAAGAATCCAGACGAATTGGTAATTTGCCCGGCAACCGGGGGTCACTGGCCCCACGGTTTCTGGTAAACTTCGGGCGGTCATTCACCGAACGGAGCTCGTCATGGACCGCCTGCGCATTCACACCCCTGCCGCCAGCCTGAACCACTTCGCGGCGATCATCACGCTGCTGCTGGCCATGCTTGGATGGACCCTTTCCGCCCAGGCCCAGGACGCATCCGCTGACAATGACGATCTGCCCCAGGTGCGGGTATCCACCACCGAAGGCGCCTTCGACATTCGCCTCCGGCCGGACATCGCCCCCGACACCGTGGCCAATTTCCTTGATTACGTGGAGCAGGGCTTCTACGACGGCACCACCTTCCACCGGGTGATTCCCGGCTTTATGATCCAGGGCGGCGGCTTCGACAGCGACCTCCGCAGGAAAGCCACCGACGACCCCATCAGGAACGAGTCCCGGCAGACCGCCAAGAACCTCCGTGGCACCATTGCCATGGCCCGGACCCAGAATCCGGACTCCGCCACCTCCCAGTTCTTTATTAACCTGGCGGACAATCCGCACCTGAACGCCACCCGCTCACGACCCGGCTATGCCGTGTTTGGCTCCGTGACCCAGGGAATGGGGGCGGTGGACGCCATCGCCAACGTACAGACCACCCGCGCCAACGGCATGGCCGATGTACCGGTGGAACCGGTCGTCATCCAGTCGATCCGACTTATCGACAACGAGCAGTAGCCCATGGAACCACTCGCCCCATCCCTGCCTTCCATTGAACCGGCAACCCTGGAGTGGCGCGACGGCCAGCCTGTGTCCGCCCGCTTCGGTGACGTGTATTTCAGCCGGGAGAACGGACTGGAGGAAACCCGCTATGTGTTCCTGGGTCAGAACCGCCTGCCCGACCGTTTCGCCAGCCTGAACGAGGGCGACACCTTTGTGATCGGGGAGACAGGATTCGGCACCGGACTGAACTTCCTGGCGGCCTGGCAGGCCTTCCGGGACCATGCCCCGTCCGGTGCCAGCCTGCATTTTGTCTCCGTTGAACGCTACCCCCTGAAGGCCGACGACCTTCGTCAGGCCCTTGCCCTCTGGCCAGAACTGTCGCCATTGGCCGAGACGCTTCAGCAGCAGTATCCGCCGCTGGTCACGGGCTGTCACAGACTGGTACTGGACAGTGGCCGGGTCCGCCTGACCCTCTATCTGGGCGATGCAGTGGACGCCCTGGAAGATCTTTCGTTCCGGGCCGATGCCTGGTTCCTGGACGGCTTCGCCCCGGCCTGCAACCCGGACCTCTGGGAACAACGGATTATTGAGCTGGTTCACGGCCACAGCCGCCCCGGAGCCACCTTGGCCACCTTCACCTCCGTTGGCCGTATCCGCCGGGGGTTTGCCGAGGCCGGATTCCGGATGGAGAAGGTCGCCGGATTCGGCCACAAACGGGACATGATTCGGGGTGAACTGCCCGATAATGGTCGCCAGACCTGTGAAGCCCCCAGGTCTGTCCTGGTGGTGGGCGCAGGACTGGCCGGCAGCCTGCTGGCCCGCAACCTGGCGGAACGGGGTGTGCGGGTGACCGTCGCCGATCAGGCCGAAGGACCCGGCGCCGGGGCGTCCGGCAATGCCCAGGGCGCCCTGTATGCCAAGCTGGGCGTGCAGTTCAATGCCCAGACACAACTCAGCCTGGCGGCCCTGCTCCACGCACAGCGCTACTACCCGCTGAATACTCCTGACGTCTGGCACCACACCGGCCTGTTGATGATGGCCGGGTCGGAGCAAGAGCAGCAGCGTCAACAGAAGTTCCTGCAACAGAACCAGTATCCCGAGAGCGTCCTGCGCCCGGTTTCCGCCGAACAGGCCGCCACGCTCACCGGCGCGCCCTGCCCCGAAGGCGGGCTCTGGTTCGGGCAATCCGGCTGGCTGGAGCCGGCACGCCTGTGCCGTACCCTGCTGGAGCACCCGAATATCCAGGCCGAGTTCGGCTTCCGGGCCACCCGCCTGCTGCCCTGCAACAGCCGCTGGTGCCTCTCCGGAGAAGGTCGGCAGGACCTGCTGGCCGATGCAGTGGTCATTGCCGCCGGCCATCAGACACGTTCACTGATGCCGGTACTGGGCGACTACCGCATGAAAGCCATACGCGGCCAGGTGACGGCGCTGCCGGTTGCCTCCCTCACGGCCCAACCCCGGGCCGTGGTCACCGGAACCCGCTACCTGAATCCGCCAATGGATGGTCAGGTGATCACTGGCGCCACCTTCGACCTGCATGATCCCGACCCACAGGAACGGCTCAGCAGCCACCAGGAAAACATCGATGCACTGGCCGACATGTTGCCGGGTGTACTCAGTGAAGAAAACCCGGCGTCCTCAGCTTCCGGACGGGTCTCCTTCCGCTGCACCACCCATGACTACCAGCCAATCGCCGGCCCCCTGGTCAATGGTGAGGCGCAGGTACTGGACGGCGCCTGGCTGTTCACCGGCCTGGGTAGCAAGGGGCTGATGTGGGCCCCGCTACTGGCGGAATACCTGGCGGACTGTCTCTGTGACCAGCCGGTTGCCCTGCCCCGGTCCCTGGCTGCGAGGGTTGATCCCAAGCGCTGTCTCGCCGAGCCGGTGGCAACCAGCCGCATTGCCTGATTTGCGTTCCAGTTTTTTCCCTGTTGGCCGATAAAGGGGTATAACGTAGTCATATCCGGCTACCCGGACCATCAGGAGCAGTAATGGCCATTCACGTCAGCGAACCCGGACGACCAACGGGAACCCGTCTGCCCGAAATTTTCCGCAGCAGGCGCGTGGGCAGCCTGGAGGAAACCAGTGCATCCCATGCGCTGCGGGAAAGCAGTGAAGAGATCTCCGATGGGGCCTTCCAGCAGGCCCGGGAAGTCCATGCCCGGCGTGCCGTAGCCCACTACAGCCAGGCGGAGGATGCCGAGCCGGAACCGGAACGCGCCTATCTGCCGGTCAGCCGGGTCTGCAGCCCCTGGATTCACTCGCTACCGGCGGAATCCACCCTGGCCGATGCCCTCGATGAGATGGAACAGCACGCGATACACCATATAGTGATCACCGCCGACGGTGCGGTCGGTGGCCTGGTGGATACCCGCTGGATACTGGCCTGGCTCCATGAGAACCATCATCACGACATTTCTCAGAGCTTCCAGAACATTGAGTTGCCGGCGTTCCTGACTGCCTCCCCGGAGACCGATGCCCATCAGCTCGCCCGCCTGATGCTGGCCCACCAACTGGACGCCGCCCTGGTGGTCGGCGCCGATGGCAGCCCCACCGGCATTATCACCAGCACGGATTATCTGCGGCTTTACGCAAGTTTGAGTCAGCAGGAGGGCGAGGTTTAGCTTCTTTTTAGTTGGCTATAGCTTCTAGGTCAGTTTGTAGCCTGCCAGGAACTCACCAAACTCCTGTTCATCCATGACCTTCACACCCAGCGACTCCGCCTTGGCCAGCTTGGACCCCGCCGCCTCGCCAGCCACCACACAACTGGTCTTCTTCGAGACACTGCCGGCCACCTTGGCCCCCAGGCTCTCCAGCTTCTCCTTCGCCTCGTCCCGGGTCATTTCAGAGAGGGTTCCCGTCAGAACCCAGGTCTCGCCTTTCAGGGGCAAAGCAGCAGGTTCGGCTACTTCAACGGACTGCCACTGCACGCCGCGCTCCCGTAACTCATCAATGGTCTCCTGGTTATGGGGCTGCCGGAAAAAGCTGTGGATATGTCCGGCCACGATCGGCCCCACGTCCGGCACTTCCTCCAGATCCTCCTCGGAGGCCGCGGCAATCTTCTCCAGGGTACCGAAATACATGGCCAGGCCCTTGGCCGTGGCCTCCCCCACTTCCCGGATACCCACGGCATAGAGGAAACGCCAGAGCTCCGGAGTGCGGGAGTCATCAATCGCCTTGAGCAGGTTGTCGGCGGATTTATCCCCCATCCGGTCCAGCCGCACCAAGTCGGCCTTGCGGAGCTGGTAGAGATCGGCGACGGTGTTGACCATCTCCTTCTCCACCAGCATGTCGATCCACTTCTCCCCCAACCCCTCAATATCCAACGCCTTGCGGGACGCATAGTGACGGATCGCCTCCTTGCGCTGGGCCGGGCAGTAAAGGCCGCCGCTGCAACGGGCCACCGCTTCGTCCTCAATCTGAACGACTTCGGAGCCGCAGACCGGGCATTGCTCAGGTAGCTCAATCTCCCTGGCGTTGCCCGGACGTTTCTCAGCGACCACCTTGACCACCTGGGGAATGACGTCACCGGCGCGCCGTACAAAGACCGTATCGCCGATGCGTACGTCCAGCCGCCGTATCTCATCCATGTTGTGGAGGGTGGCATTGCTCACCGTGACACCGCCCACAAACACCGGCTTCAGCCGGGCCACCGGGGTGACAGCACCTGTTCGGCCCACCTGCCATTCCACGGCCTCCAGTACCGTCAGTTCCTCCTGGGCCGGGAACTTCTGGGCAATGGCCCAGCGCGGCGCCCGGGAGACGAAGCCCAGCTGTTGTTGAAAGTCCAGACTGTTGACCTTGAAGACAATGCCGTCGATTTCGTAGGCCAGACTGTCGCGCTTTTCGAGCAGGGATTCGTAAGCCTCCAGGCATTCATCGGGGCCGGTGGCCAGACTCATCTCCGGATTAATGCGAAAGCCCCAGTCGCGAACCATCCTCAGGCAGGCATAGTGAGTATCCGGCAGAATCCCTTCATCGGGCACTGCCACGCTGTAGGCGCAAATCTCCAGAGGGCGGCGGGCGGTGATCTTCGGATTCTTCTGGCGAAGGCTGCCGGCAGCGGCATTGCGGGGATTGACGAAGGTCTTTTCTCCCTGGTCGGCGAGCCTGCGGTTCAGCTCCTCAAACCCTGCCCGGGGCATGTAAACTTCGCCGCGCACCTCCACCACGTCCGGCAGGTCTTTCCCCCGCAGGCGGAGCGGCACGGACTCAATGGTGCGGATATTGGCGGTGATGTCCTCGCCGGTGTAGCCATCGCCCCGGGTGGCGGCCTGGGTCAGCAGCCCCTTCTCGTAGTGGAGGCTGACCGCCAGCCCGTCGAGCTTGGGCTCGCAGACATACTCCACCGGGTCGTCCGTCGGCAGACGGTCACGGACCCGTCGATCGAAATCGCGCAGTTCATCGTCGGAAAAAGCGTTGTCCAGGGACAGCATGGGCAGGCGATGGACCACTTCGGCGAAAGTGTTATCGCCGGTGGCACCCACCCGCTGGGTCGGCGAATCCGCGGTCACCAGTTCCGGGTGGTCCGCCTCCAGTGACTGGAGTTCGCGCATCAGGCGGTCGTATTCCGCATCCGGGACCGCCGGTTCATCCAGCACGTAGTAACGGTAATTGTGGTCGTCAATGACCTGACGGAGTTCCTGGATACGGCGTTCAACAGACGAGGTCTGGCTCATGTCTCTTCTATTCCGGGATGGGCCCTGGTCGCGGTAGGTCAGTGCCTGGAGCGGCGCTTGCGTTCGTATTCGCGGATCCGCTGACGGCAGTGCTCAATGGTCTGGGCGGTCATCACGCTGCGGCGTTCGTCCTTCAGCTCGCCTCCCAGGTTGCGTACCACAGCCTGAGCGGTCTCCAGCATGAAGTCAAAGGCCTGCATGGAGTTGGTCGGACCAGGCACGCTCATGAAGAAACTGATGCCGGGGGTGGACATCTCCTCCATCTCATCGGGAATGAAGGTGCCGGGCTCCACCGCGTTGGCAACGCTGAACTGAACGGGGCTGGTGGTTTCCGGCGTTTCGTGACGGTGGTAGATGTCCAGGTCGCCGTGTTCCAGTCCGCAGGCTTCGAACAGCTTTTTCAGGGCCTTGCCGGAAAAATCATCCTGTTCCCTTGCCAGTACGTTGATCACCAGCACTTCCTCCGCCGGCGGTCGGTTGGCACCGGCCTTGGGCTGGCCCTCGCGGGGCTCCGTTGCCGCCCCGCCACGACTGGCGGTGTCCTCCTCCACATCAGTGACGGTGGGTGGTTCCGGGTCCTTCCGGCGGCCCATCCTGCGGGGCTCGGGACGGCGTGGCTTGCGCACAGTGCGCATTTCGCCAGCCACTTCCTCATCGCCTGCCGGGTCGTCCTGCCGGGCGGTGACCGGTTCTTCCGCCAGACCGGCTGCCTGCTCGGGTTCCGGCTCCGACTCGGAGGCGGTAAAGGAAGGAACATCGGATTCTGGCTCGGGCTCCGGCTCCGCTGTCTCCGGTCCCGGGGGCTCGGAAAGGTCGGTATCAGAGGGCACCGCGGCGGTCACGTAGCCACGCTCCTCCAGAGTGTCCCGGGACACCGGGCGGGCGCCCCCGTGGGGCAGCTCCGGGTTGTAGTCATCATCCAGGGGAGAATTCTCGATATCATCCGCGCCCATGCCGCTGGAAATGGCGATGGCGTCCTTGCGGGCACGCCGCATACGGCGCAGGCCATCCAGTACGATGGCGATAATAATCAGGGCACCAATGGCAATTAACCATTCCCGAAGCGACATAACTACCCGATCCTGTCTGTGGTCCTTGACAAAGCCCCGAACGATTTCCGGACAGCGGCGACTGTTCAGTGGCCCTCAAACCCGTAACTCTAAGAAAAGACCACCGCGAATACAACGCGATAGGCTGTCAAGTGGCGGTTTTTTCATGTCGCCGCCGGACATGGGCCAAATATTGATCAGGCTTCGGCCAGCGCGGCGGCCTCGTCCACGTCCACGGATACCAGGCGGGAGCAACCCGGCTCATGCATGGTGACCCCCATCAACTGGTCCCCCATCTCCATGGCAATCTTGTTGTGGGTAATATAGATGAACTGCACCTGGGACGACATTTCCTTCACCATATTGGCGTAACGGCTCACATTGGCATCGTCCAGCGGCGCGTCCACCTCATCCAGCATACAGAACGGCGCCGGGTTGAGCTGGAAGATGGAGAATACCAGGGCAATGGCGGTCAGCGCCTTCTCCCCGCCGGACAGCAGGTGGATGGTGCTGTTCTTCTTGCCCGGCGGCCTGGCCATGATGGCAACACCGGTTTCCAGCAGGTCTTCCCCGGTCAGTTCCAGGTAGGCGTTACCGCCCCCGAACACCTTGGGGAACAGCGCCTGGAGGCCGCCGTTGACTTTGTCGAAGGTCTCCTTGAAGCGCTGCCGGGTTTCCCGGTCGATCCGGCGGATGGCGTTGTCGAGGGTTTCCAACGCCTCCATCAGGTCTTCGTGCTGGCTGTCCAGATAGGTCTTGCGCTCGCTCTGTACCTGATATTCCTCGATGGCCGCCAGGTTGATGGCGCCCAGGCGCTGGATGCGGTTGCCGATCTTGTCCAGCTCCTCGGCCCAGGCCTGCTCGGTGGCCTCTTCCGGCAACTGTTCCAGGATATCCGCGAGCTTGACGTCCAACTCCTGCAATTGCTCCAGGTGATTGGTGGCGCGAATCTCCAGGGCCTGGGATTCCATGCGCAGCTTCTCAAGCTGGCCACGGATATCCTGTGCCCGGTGTTCCGCCTGACTGCGGAACTGCTCTTTCTCACGCACATCCCGGTCGATTTCCTCCAGGGCGTCCCGGGCCACCGACAGCTTCTCTTCCTCCGCCAGCCGGCGATCCAACAGTCCTTCAAGCTGCATCTCCAGGTCCTCGATGGGTGCTTCCGCGCTCTCCCGGTTCTCACGCAGGATCTCCAGCCGTTCCTCAAGGCGCTGGTCCTGGAGCCTGGTCCTTTCCAGGGTTTGTTGCAGGCCATCCTGCTGGCTGGTCAGTGACTGGATCTGGAGCTGTAGCTGGTGGGCGTGGTCGCGGTCGCTACGAGCCTGATGGCGCAGGTGGTCCAGCCGTTCACGCAGGTCGTCCCGCTGCTCCAGCAGGCGCTCCTTTTCCGCCTCCGTGTCCTCGTTAGCCGCCAGGGACTGGTCCCAGGTGAGCCGGGCCTCTTCCAGTTCCTCCTGCTTCACCGCCCGCTGCTCGCGGATATCCGCCACGTCCTCATCAATCCGCTGCAAACGGTCGTTGATCTGCTCGGCCCGCGCCTTCAGGCCGCTGACCCGGGAGGTCAGCGACGACAGCTCGCTCTGGATATCGTTGGCGGTCTGCTGGGCCTGGTCCCGCTGCAACTCCGCATCCGAGGTTCGCTCCTGCAGGTCGTCGAGACGTTCCCGGGCCTCCGCCAGCCGGGTTTCCGCCTCGTCCAGGGCAGAGGCCAGTTCCTCCACCTTCTGCTGGCGTTCGATAACGCCGGTGCGGGAACGGTCGGACTCCGGCATGCGCAGCCATCCACGACCGAGCCAGATGCCTTCGGGGGTAATCAGGGTTTCATGGTCACCAAGCCCCGGCTGTCGCTCCAGCGCTTCACGAAGGGTGTCCACGGTCTTCACCTGCCCCAACCAGGGGGCAAGGCTGCTGCCGTTGCGGACCCTGGCAGCCAGGGAATCCGGTGCCATCTCCCCGGTTGCCGGGCCCTTTTCCACCAGGGCCACGCCACGGGGGGCGTCATCCAGCTGTTGGGCCAGCGCGTCGAGGCTGTCCACCTCGACCCCCTGCAGGAGATTCCCCAGGACTTCCTCCACGGCAAATTCCCAGCCCGTGTCGGTCTGCAACTGGCGGGCAATACGCGGGGCATTGGCTAGCCCGGCGCCGGAGAGCCATTGCTGCAGGGTATCGTCGTCCGCACCCAGTTGTTCGTCCAGCAGGGCCTGCTGGGATTCCAGGGACGCCCGCAGGGATTGGTCCCGCTGGCTCAGTTCGCTGACCTGCTGTTCCTGGTCCCGCAGGCGGGCCTTGAGGTCCTGCAGGCGGTCGGTTGTTTCCTCGATGGTGTCCGCGGCTTCCTCCCGGCGGAGATTCAGCTCGGTTTCCTGCTCCAGCAGTTCGTCCAGTTCGGTGCGATCGAGCTGGTCATCCAAAAGGGCCTTTTCGTCCTCGAGCCGCCGCTGGCGGGTCAACAGGTTCTCGATTTCCTGCTCCAGGGTGCGGATGCGGTTCTGGGACAGCTCGGCTTCCCGCTTGGTGTCCGAGGAGCGGGCGCTGAAGGCTTCCCACTGGTGCTGCCAGTCACTCATGGCCTCTTCGGCGGACTGTAGCTGCATGGCGGACTCCTCCGCCTGGGCGGCGAGGGTTTCCTGTTCCGGTTCCAAGCCGGTCAGCTCGTCGCGGATGGCGGTGAGCTTTTCGTCATCCTGGGCCAGTTCCCGGGCGATCTCGCTGCGGCTGGCCAGTGCCTGGTCAAGTTCCGTGGCCACCTGACGGCTGCGTTCACGCTGGTGTTCAAGGCTCTGTTCCACCCGGGCGATATCGGCCCCGGCCTCGTAGTATCGGGCCTGGTTGCGGTTGAACTCGTCGGTGCGCTGCTGGTGCTCGTCCCGCAGCTTTTCGAGGGAACTTTCAAGGTTCACCCGTTCAGTGAGGTGTTTCTCCAGTTCCAGCTCCGTTTCCTGCAACTGCTCCCGGCGCTGCTTCAGGTCGTCGTCCAGACCCTGCCATCGCAACACGGTCAGTTCGGCCTTGTACCGGCGCTCGGTGCCCTTGAGCTCCTTGTAGCGCTCCGCAGCCTGCGCCTGACGTTGCAGATGCTGGAGCTGGCGTTCAAGTTCATCCCGAAGGTCCGTCAGACGCTCGAGGTTTTCCCGGGTACGGCGGATGCGGTTCTCGGTTTCCCGACGGCGTTCCTTGTACTTTGAAATGCCCGCCGCTTCCTCGATGTAGACCCGCAGTTCCTCCGGCTTGGCCTCGATCAGCCGGGAGATCATGCCCTGTTCGATAATGGCGTAACTGCGCGGGCCCAGGCCGGTGCCCAGGAACAGGTCCGTGATATCCCGGCGGCGACACTTGGCACCGTTCATGAAATAGTCGGACTGGCCTTCCCGGGAGACACGACGGCGTACGGAAATCTCGTTGAAGCGGGCGAACTCACCGGGGGCGGAGCCGTCGGAGTTGTCGAAGATCAGTTCGATGGATGCCTGGCCCACAGGCTTGCGGGCGCTGGAACCATTGAAGATGACGTCCGCCATGGATTCGCCACGAAGGTACTTGGCGGAGCTCTCCCCCATGACCCAGCGGACCGCATCGATAATATTGGATTTGCCACAACCGTTCGGGCCGACCACAGCCGTCATGTTGGACGGAAACGGGACCGTGGTGGGGTCGACGAAGGACTTGAAACCCGCGAGTTTTATGGACTTCAGGCGCATGTTGTTCCGGATCTTCCCTAACGGCTTGGTGGCTGTCTGGCGCGCGTTACAAACGGTGCAGTTTACCACAGGGATGTGGTATGCCCAGCCCGACCGTATCGCATTTCCCTCCGGCAGGCGACGGCCCCGACAAAAATTTGCCGCTCAAGACTACGGTACTGAAATTGAGCTGGCTTCAGAGTGCCAACACACTGTTTCTTCCGGATATAAGACTAGTGGCATGTTATCTGCTTAATGCAGGAAAATTCTCGTAAAGGCACTAGCAATGGCAGGCAATAACCGCCCCTACCCCCATGCCCCGCAAACCCACCATGGCCGTCTGGCCGAACTACGCCAGGCGAGGCAGGCCTGGACCCAGGCCGAGGACCCGGTGGCCAGGCTCTATCGACGGAGCAGCACCACCCTGTCCCTGGAACACCTGTTGGGCATCTTCGCGGAGGAACTGGCAAGGGCGATTCCCTATGGGCAGCTCGTGTACCGCCACCGGCTGGGATGTCAGGATTTCGTCTACAGCACCGGCATGGGGGGATCCCATCGCTGCGATTACCAGTTGAACCTGGAGGGCGCCAACTATGGTTCCCTTGCGCTGACCCGTCGGCAGCGGTTCCATGAGGATGAACTGGAAATCATCGAATACCTGCTGGGTATCGTCATCTGCCCGTTACGCAATGCCTGCCAGTACGCGCTGGTGGAACAGGCGGCGCTGACCGACGCCCTCACCGGCATCCCCAACAAGCGGGCGCTGGATATGGCTCTGGCACGGGACTGCAGTATCGATGATCGCCACGGGGACCGCTTTACACTGATTCTCTGTGATCTTGACCATTTCAAGGAGGTCAACGACACCTACGGTCATGTGATTGGCGACCTGCTATTGCAGGCGTCCGCCGATGCCCTGAGGGAGGCCACCCGGGACGGTGACAGTATTTTCCGCTTTGGAGGGGAGGAATTCGCCATACTCCTGCCCCACACCGATTGCCGGGATGGCGAGGACGTGGCCGACAGGATTCGTGCCGCCATCAACAACATCCGTATACCCTGTGGTGATCGTCAGGTACAGGTGACCGCCAGCGCCGGTGTTGCTTCCCACCGTCACGGCGAGACCCCCAACCAATGGGTGGCGCGGGCGGATGACGCCCTGTACCGCGCCAAGGATGCCGGCCGGAACTGCACCCGTATCGCTCATGTGGTGGGCAGCACCGGCACAGAAACGGTCTGAAGAGACGGCTTGCGGGTCAGGCGTTGCCGGGACCGTTGCGATGTCTGGAAGGTTTTCCCGGGGCCGGGGAACGTGCCGGTTTGTGACGCTGCCCGCCACTGTCATCCACCTGCCAGCGACGGGCACCCCCCGGTTTCTTGTTTCCTCTCGAGGGCGCCTTGCGGCGGCGCCGCTCCTGCTCGGCCTGCTCCCCGGGAGTCTTGGTGGGCACTTCAGACAGGGGCAGGTCAACCGACCGGCTCAGGTCATTGACCCCCTTCTGGTCCAACTCTTCCCAGCGCCCAACCGTCAGCCGGCTGGGCAGGAATACCGGTCCGTAACGCACACGCTTGAGGCGACTGACCCGAACGCCCTGTGACTCCCACAGGCGCCTGACCTCCCGGTTGCGCCCCTCCATCAGGGTCACGTGAAACCACTGGTTCTGGCCCTTGCCGCCTGCCGGGGAAATATCCGAGAAGGCTGCCACGCCATCCTCCAGCAGCACGCCGTCCAGAAGCCGCTGGATCATGGCATCGTCCACCGCACCGAAAATGCGGACGGCGTATTCCCGGTCTATCTCGCTGGACGGGTGCATCAGCCGGTTGGCCAGTTCACCGTCGGTGGTGAAGAGCATCAACCCGGTGGTATTGATATCCAGACGGCCGACACCGATCCAGCGCTGGTCCTTGAGCCTGGGCAGGCCGTCGAACACGGTCGGACGGCCCTCCGGGTCATTGCGGGTGGTCACCTCACCCTCGGGCTTGTTGTAGACCAGTACACGCCGCACCACCGCATCGGCGGACCGGCTCTCCACCGCTTTGCCGTCGACGGCGATACGGTCGCTGGACAATGCCCTTTCGCCGGGCTGGGCCACCTGTCCGTTGACCGTCACCCGACCGTCCTGGATCCAGGCATCGACTTCCCGGCGGGAGCCGACACCGGCCCGGGACAGGAGTTTCTGTAGCCGTTCGGGCTGGTCGCCCGTGGCCGGGGTTGCCGTTCTGGACGGCCTGGGGGGGCGTTGCGACGCCATGGAACGATCCTTACTGGATTAGTGAAGTGTTGTGTTGCTGTCCGATTCGTCACCGGAACCCTGACTCCCGGCCGGCGCCGGGGTTTCGTCATCCCCGTCCGTCGGGGCGGCGTCCGTGGCTTCGAACTGGATCTCGGCCTGCATTTCCTGCTCGATCTCGCGGCCGATTTCCTCCAGGTCCCGGATCTCCGCCAGGGGAGGCAACTCCTCAAGGCTGGTCAGGTTGAAATAGTCCAGGAACTGGCGGGTAGTGGCATACATGGCCGGACGCCCGGGAACATCCTTGTGGCCCACCACCCGGACCCATTCTCGTTCCTGCAGCGTGCGGATGATATTGCTGCTTACCGTAACACCCCGGATATCCTCGATCTCGCCCCGGGTGATGGGTTGGCGATAGGCGATCAGGGCCAGGGTCTCCAGCAGTGCCCGGGAATAGCGCTGGGGCTTCTCCTCAAACAGGCGCCCTACCCACGGGGCATAGTCCTGGCGGACCTGGAAGCGATAGCCGCTGGCCACTCTGCGCAGTTCGAAACCGCGGTTGGCACAGGACTCATCCAGCAGCATGAGCACGTGTTCCATGATCTGGCGTGCCGGCCTTTCATGCTCCTCGAACAGGTCCCGCAACTGGTCAATGTTCAGGGGCCGTCCCGCTGACAGCAGTGCGGCTTCGACGATATTCTGCACTCGCTTGAGGTTTTCTTCATTCATGGACTGCGGCCTCAGTTACTGGTTCGCGCACGGACATGGATGGCCCCCAGGGTTTCCGCCTGCACGATCTCGATCAGTTCTTCCTTCACCAGCTCCAGCATGGCCAGGAAGGTCACCACCACGCCAAGCCGGCCTTCTTCCCGGGTGAACAGGCTCTCGAAGGCCATGAACCGGTCCGCCGGCAGCATTGCCAGGATCGATGACATGCGCTCACGGGTGGACAGCCGTTCCCGCTCCACATGGTGGCTGGTGAACAGATCCGCGCGCTGCAGCACCCCCTGCAGGGCCAGCAGCATGTCCCGTAGCTCCACCGGCGGGTGCACATCACTCCGGGGCAGCTCGGGCAGCGTGGCGGAGTTGGGGAAGGTATCCCGCTCCATCCGCGGCAGGTTGTCCACATCCTCGGCGGCCTTCTTGAAACGCTCGTACTGCTGGAGGCGCCGGATCAGTTCCGCCCTGGGGTCTTCCTCCTCGTCGTCTTCCGCTTCCTGGCGCGGCAGCAGCATCCGTGACTTGATCTCCGCCAGGGTGGCCGCCATCACGAGGTATTCCGCCGCCAGTTCGAACCGCATGGCTTCGACGGCGCTGATGTATTCCATGTACTGGCGGGTGATCTCGCTGACGTCGATATCGAGGATGTTCATGTTCTGGCGTCGGATCAGGTACAGCAGCAGGTCAAGGGGACCCTCGAAGGCCTCCAGGAAGACCGCCAGGGCGTCCGGCGGAATGTAGAGATCCTGGGGGATATCGGACAGGGGCTTGCCATCCACCCTGGCCACAGGGGGTTGCTCCGGTGGGGCGTCCGCCGCGGGCGCCTCCGGGATATCGTCAGAGCCGGTCACACGCTCAGTCAACTGTCACCCCCTGGTCCGGTCACCGGTATACCACACCCATGGCTTCACGGACTTCCTCCAGGGTATCCCTGGCGGCGTCCCGGGCCTGGTCGGCCCCCTCCATGATGATCGCATGGATCAGGTCCGGATTGGACTCGTATTCCATGGCCCGCTCATGCAGGGGCCGCTGTTCCTCGACAATGGCGTCAATCACCGGTTTCTTGCAGTCCAGGCAGCCAATACCGGCGCTGCGACAACCGGTCTGCACCCACTCGCGGGTGCTGTCGTCGGAATAGACCTTGTGGAATTCCCACACCGGGCATTTCTCCGGCTCCCCCGGATCGGTCCGGCGTACCCGCTGCGGATCCGTTGGCATGGTCCGGATTTTCTGTGCCACCGAGTCCGGGGCCTCCCGTAGGCCGATGTCATTGCCGTAGGACTTGGACATCTTCTGCCCGTCCAGGCCCGGCATCCTGGAGTATTCGGTCAGCAGCGGCTGGGGTTCCGGCAGCAGCACCTTACCGCCGCCTTCGATGTAACCGTAGAGGCGTTCACGATCCCCCAGGGAGATGTTCTGCTGTTCCCGCAGCAGTGCCCTGGCGGTCTCCAGCGCCTCCAGGTCACCCTCTTCCTGGTATCGGCGTTTGAGGGACCGGTACAGGCGCGCGTTCTTTTTGCCCATCTTGACGATGGCGGCTTCCGCCTGTTCCTCGAAGCCCGGTTCCCGGCCGTACAGGTGATTGAACCGGCGGGCGATTTCCCGTGCGATTTCCACGTGGGACACCTGGTCCGCGCCCACCGGAACCTTGCCCGCCCGGTAAAGCAGGATATCCGCGCTCTGCAGAAGTGGATACCCTAAAAATCCGTGAGTTGCGAGATCTTTTTCACGTAATTTCTCCTGTTGATCCTTGTAGCTGGGGGCCCGTTCAAGCCAGCCCAACGGGGTGATCATGGACAACAGGAGGTGGAGCTCCGCATGCTCGGGCACTGACGATTGCACAAACAGCGTGGAGGACCCCGGGTTTATACCGGCCGCCAGCCAGTCGATAACCATTTCCCACACGTTCTCGCGAATATGGGACGGATCATCATAGCTGGTGGTCAACGCATGCCAGTCAGCCACGAAGAAGAAGCATTCGAATTCGTGCTGCAGCTTCACCCAGTTCCTGAGTACACCGTGATAATGCCCGAGATGCAGGCGACCGGTGGGCCGCATACCGGACAGCACCCGTTGCTGGGAATCAACAGAACCCAATGCACGAACTCCTTATGGTCACAATTGACCGGTCATGATAAATCAGTCCGCCCGGCGATGACAGAGATCACGACGCCCTTCGGCGCCCCGGAATGAAAAACCCCCGCTCCGGTCACACCGGGCGGGGGTTCTGTCTTCCATCGGTTGGCGCCCGTGGGCTTACCAGCCAGTGGCTTCCTTCAGGGCCTTGCCGATCTCGGCCAGGCTGCGCACGGTCTTCACACCGGCGTCCTGCAGGGCGGCAAACTTCTCGTCCGCAGTGCCCTTGCCACCGGAAATGATGGCACCGGCGTGACCCATCCGCTTGCCGGGAGGCGCGGTAACGCCCGCGATGTAGGACACCACCGGCTTGGTCACGTTCTCCTTGATGTAGGCCGCAGCTTCTTCCTCGGCGGTACCACCGATTTCACCGATCATCACGATGGCCTCGGTTTCCGGATCTTCCTGCAGCAGCTTCAGGATATCGATGAAGCTGGAGCCGGGGATCGGGTCACCGCCAATGCCTACGCAGGTGGACTGGCCGTAGCCGAAGTCGGTGGTCTGCTTGACCGCTTCGTAGGTCAGGGTACCGGAACGGGATACGATGCCGACCTTGCCCTTCTTGTGGATATGACCAGGCATGATGCCGATCTTGCACTCGTCGGGGGTGATCACGCCCGGGCAGTTCGGGCCGATCATGCGGGCGCCTTTCTTGTCGACATACTCCTTGGCGTACAGCATGTCAATGGTGGGAATGCCCTCGGTGATGCACACGATCAGCTGGATACCCGCGTCGGCGGCTTCAATGATGGCGTCCTTACAGAACGGCGCCGGTACGTAGATCACGGTGGCTTCCGCACCGGTCTTCTCTACCGCTTCGCGCACGGTGTTGAACACCGGCAGGCCCAGATGCTCGGTACCGCCCTTACCCGGGCTGACACCGCCGACCAGCTTGGTGCCGTACTCAAGCGCCTGCTCGGAGTGGAAGGTACCCTGGGCACCGGTAAAGCCCTGACAGATAACCTTGGTGTCTTTGTTGATCAGGATGCTCATTATTTACCCCCTGCGGCTTTAACGACCTGCTCTGCAGCATTGGACAGGCTGGTTGCGGCAATGATGTTGAGGCCGCTCTCTTCGAGGACCTTGGTACCCAGTTCAGCGTTGTTGCCTTCCAGGCGTACCACCACAGGAACCTTGACACCCACTTCCTTCACGGCACCAATGATACCCTCGGCGATCATGTCACAACGGACAATGCCACCGAAGATGTTGACCAGTACCGCCTGGACGTTGTCGTCGGACAGGATGATCTTGAACGCTTCGGAGACCCGCTCCTTGGTGGCACCGCCACCCACGTCCAGGAAGTTGGCGGGCTGGCCGCCGGACAGCTTGATGATGTCCATGGTGCCCATGGCCAGGCCGGCACCGTTAACCATGCAGCCGATGTTGCCATCGAGGGCCACGTAGTTGAGTTCCCAGTTGGCGGCTTCCGCTTCGCGGGCATCTTCCTGGGAGGGGTCGTGCATTTCCTGGATCTGCTTCTGGCGGTACAGCGCGTTGCCGTCCACGTTGATCTTGGCATCCAGGCAGTGCAGGTTGCCTTCGCTGGTGATAACCAGGGGGTTGATTTCCAGCAGCGCCAGATCCTTGTCTTCGAACAGCTTGGCCAGGCCCACGAAGATCTTGGCAAACTGGCCAATCTGCGGGCCTTTCAGACCCAGCTTGAAGGCCAGCTCACGGCCCTGGTACGGCTGCGCGCCAACCAGCGGGTCGATCTCGGCCTTGAGGATCTTCTCGGGAGTTTCCTCGGCCACGGTTTCAATTTCGACGCCACCCTCGGTGGATGCCATGAAGACAATGCGGCGGGTGGCACGGTCAACCACGGCTCCCAGATACAGCTCCTGATCGATATCGGTCAGGGACTCGACCAGAATCTTGCTGACCGGCTGGCCTTTCTCGTCGGTCTGGAAGGTCACCAGGTTCTTGCCCAGCCACTGCTCGGCAAAAGCCTTGATGTCGTCCTTGTTCTTCACCAGCTTGACGCCGCCAGCCTTGCCGCGACCACCGGCGTGAACCTGGGCCTTTACCACCCAGCCGTCACCGCCGATCTTGTCAGCAGCCGCAGCTGCCTCGTCAGGAGTATCACAGGCATAGCCCTTGGATACAGGCAGGCCGTATTCAGCAAACAGCTGCTTGGCCTGATATTCGTGCAAATTCATAGTCAAGTGTCCCGCTTTTTGATGGAGGATAACCACATACGGAAATGAACCCGCTGGAACCCATTGAAACCAGCCCGGGCACCAGGCACGGTCTGACTTCGATGCGCTCCGTCATGCGAATTCGCTTCGGCCCGCCGGGGATCGCCTCAGCGGGCCTAAACGCCGCTCCGGGCACGGTGTATTCTCACCGTATCGGGCCGACACCATTGCCCGCCCAGCCCGGAACGTGAGCGCTATTTCTTCTTGCGACGGTTGGCCTTGTGAATAGCGCCACCGTCGACCGCCAGGGCCGCTTCGTGCACGGATTCCGACAGGGTCGGGTGTGCGAAGCAGGTCAGCGCCAGGTCTTCGGCGCTGGAGCCGAATTCCATGGCAATCACGCCCTGGGCCACGAGCTCGGATGCCTGGGGACCCACCACGTGGAAGCCCAGAATCCGGTCGGTCTTCTCGTCGGCAATGATCTTGACCATGCCGAACGGAGCGTTTGCGGCCATGGCACGGCCATTGGCAGAAAACGGGAAGGTACCCACCTTGTAGGCCTCACCTTCGGACTTCAGCTCTTCCTCGGTCTTACCGACCCAGGCCACCTCGGGAGAGGTATAGATGATGTTCGGGATGCAGTCATAGTTGACCGCAGGCTTGTGGCCGGCAATCCGCTCGGCGACCATGGCACCCTCTTCCGAGGCCTTGTGGGCCAGCATGGGGCCGCGCACCACATCGCCTACGGCCCAGACTCCGGGCACATCGGTCTTGCAGTGTTCATCCACATAGATAAAGCCACGCTCATCCATGTTGATGCCGGCATCGGCCGCCAGCAGGTTCTCGGTATTGGGGCGACGGCCAACGGCAACGATCAGCTTGTCGAATTTGAGCTGCTCCTTGTTCTTGCCATCTTCGTAGTCCACGTAGACCAGCTTGCGCTTCACCTCGGCCTTGGTCATGCGGGCGCCCAGCTTGATGTCCAGGCCCTGCTTCTTGAACTGCTTGAGGGCATCCTTCGCCACCTGCTGGTCTACCGCCGGCAGGAAGGTATCCATGGCCTCCAGCATGGTCACCTGGGAACCCAGGCGGGCCCATACGCTGCCCAGCTCAAGACCGATAACCCCGGCCCCGATCACGCCCAGGCGCTTGGGCACTTCATCGAATTCCAGCGCACCCTCGGAGTCCACGATGTAGTCACCGTCGAACGGCGCCGGCGGAATCTCGATGGGTTTGGAACCGCTGGCGAGGATCACGTTGTCGGCATCGTAGACCTTGGTGTTGCCATCCTTGTCGGTGACTTCCACCTGACGGTTGGCCAGCAGCTTGCCGTGGCCATGGATGGAGGTGACACCGTTGGACTTGAACAGGCCGGCAATACCGCCGGTAAACTGCTGGACGATACCGCCCTTGCGCTCCATCATCTTGCCGATATTGATCTTGAGATCGTTCAGCTCAATGCCCTGATCCGCATAGCCGTGCTGGGCCTCCTCGTATTTATGGGAGATTTCCAGCAGGGCCTTGGAAGGAATGCAGCCCACATTCAGGCAGGTACCACCCAGTACCTGCTGCTTGCCGTCCTCGGAAGTCCAGGACTCCACACAGGCCGTTTTCAGCCCCTGCTGGGCCGCTTTGATGGCGGCCACGTAACCACCAGGGCCCGCGCCAATGACAATGACATCGTACTTGTCAGACATGTTCTATCCCGTTATCTGGTGGAAGCCCCGGGGGCTGTCGCCTCCCGGGGCTCCGGAATGGGTTTGTGGTGTTCAGACGTCCAGCAGGATGCGGGTCGGATCCTCGATCATTTCCTTGATGGCCACAAGGAACTGCACCGCTTCCTTGCCGTCGATCATACGGTGGTCGTAAGACAGTGCCAGGTACATCATCGGCAGGATCTCGACCTGGCCGTTCACCGCCATCGGGCGCTCCTGGATCTTGTGCATGCCCAGGATGGCAGTCTGCGGCGGATTCAGGATCGGGGTGGAGATCAGCGACCCGAAGATACCGCCGTTGGTGATGGTGAAAGTACCGCCGGTCATCTCGTCAATGCCCAGCTTGCCACCTTTCGCCTTCTGGCCGTATTCGACGATCTTCTTCTCGATATCCGCCAGGCCCATGCCATCCACATCACGGAGAACCGGAACCACCAGACCACGATCCGTGGATACGGCCACGCCGATATCCTGGTAACCATGGTAAACCATGTCATTGCCGTCGATGGAGGCATTCACCGCCGGGAAGCGCTTGAGGGCTTCCGTCGCAGCCCTGGCAAAGAAGGACATGAAGCCCAGCTTGATGCCGTGGCGCTTTTCAAACGCTTCCTTGTATTCCTTGCGCAGCTCCATGACCGGCTTCATGTTCACCTCGTTGAAGGTGGTGAGCATGGCTGCATCGGTCTGAGCCTGCACCAGGCGCTTGGCGATGCTGGCTCGCAGACGGGTCATGGGAACACGTTTCTCCGGACGCTCGCCGGCGGGCAGCTCGGCGGCCGGAGTCGGCTGGGCCGCGGCAGGAGCACCACCGGAGGACTTGCCGCTGTCGATATGGGCCTGGACGTCTTCCTTGGTGACGCGGCCACCCTTTCCGGAACCCTTGATGCTGTCGGGGTCTACATTGTTCTCCTCGGCCAGCTTGCGGGCCGCCGGGCTCAGGATCGCCTCGCCGGACGTAGCCGGGGCGCTCTCGCCGGCAGACGCTGGCGCCTCCTGCTTGGCCGCGGATGTCTCTTCCTTGCCGGAGTCGCCCTTGTCCGCAGGCTTGCTTTCGCCGGCGGCACCTGCCTTGAACTTACCGATGACCTCACCGCTCTCAACGGTATCGCCCTCGTCCTTGACGATCTCTTCGATGACACCATCCGCGGGCGCAACCACTTCCAGAACCACCTTGTCGGTTTCGATGTCGACAATCAGTTCGTCACGTTCGCAGGCTTCACCGGGTTTCTTGTGCCAGGTCGCAACGGTACCCTCAGCGACCGATTCCGGGAAAACGGGGGCTTTAATTTCTGTTGACATTTCAAATCCTTACGTTTGGTATCTGGTCACAGTTCAAAGGCGTCATCTACCAGCTTTTTCTGCTGCTCGACGTGGACCGACATGTAACCTGCAGCAGGGGCGGCAGAGGCATCACGGCCGGCGTATTCCAGGTACAGCTTCGGGTTCAGCCGAGAGAGTGCAGCCCGCATGTGGTGCTGACTGCAATACCAGGCCCCCTGGTTCATAGGCTCTTCCTGGCACCACACCGCATTCTTGAGCTTGGTGTACGGTGCCAGCAGCTCGTCCAGGTCGTCACCCGGGAACGGATACAGTTGCTCGATCCGGAAGATCACCACATCATCGCGACCCTCGGTTTTCTTCTTCTCCAGCAGATCGTAGTACACCTTGCCGCTACAGAGGATCAGACGAGTCACCTTCTTGGGATCGGAAGGCTCCTTCTCGGGCAGTATGGTCTGGAACGTGCCCGAGGTCAGGTCATCCAGATCCGACGTGGCCTCTTTGTGACGCAGCAGGCTCTTGGGCGTAATGGCTACCAGGGGCTTGCGCAGGGGGCGTTTCACCTGGCGGCGCAGCATATGGAACACCTGGGACGGCGTGGTCGGAACACATACCTGAATGTTGTGCTCCGCAGCCAGCTGCAGGAAGCGTTCAAGCCGTGCGGAAGAGTGCTCCGGCCCCTGCCCTTCATAACCGTGGGGCAGCAACAGTGTCAGACCACACAGGCGGCCCCATTTGTGCTCGCCACTGGTCAGGAACTGATCGATGACCACCTGGGCGCCGTTCGAGAAATCCCCGAACTGGGCTTCCCATACGATAAGCGCATCGGGTGTCGTGGTGGCGTAACCGTACTCGAATGCCATCACCGCTTCTTCCGACAGCAGGGAGTCGTAGATCTCGAAACGCGGCTGATTGTCAGACAGGTTCGCCAGCGACGTATAGGTATCGCCGTCCTTCTGGTTATGAAGGATGGCGTGGCGGTGGGAGAAGGTGCCGCGACCAACGTCCTGGCCGGTGATACGAATCGGGTGACCCTCGTCCAGCAGGGACGCGTACGCCATCATCTCACCATAACCCCAGTTGAGACCGAGGGCACCGGCAGTCATCTTCTTGCGGTCTTCAACGATCTTCTGCACCTGGCGCTGGACCGAAAAGCCCTCGGGCACGTGAGTCAGCTTCTTACCCAGGCGCTGAATGTTCTTGAGGGTGACGCTGGTCTTGCACTTCGCGGTCCACTCATGGCCCAGGTACGGCGTCCAGTCCACGTAGAGCTCGGTATTGGGCTCCTTGACCAGGGATTTCACCACGTGCTCACCATTATCGAGGGCATCCCGATAATCGGTCTCCATCTGCTTGGCGTCGTCCTCGGACAGCACGCCCTCCTCCACCAGCTTGCTGGCATACAGGTGGCGCGTGCTCTTGAGCTTGCGGATCTTGTCGTACATGACCGGCTGGGTGGACGAGGGCTCATCCGCCTCGTTGTGGCCACGGCGACGGTAACAGACCAGGTCGATGACCACGTCACGCTTGAATTCGTTGCGATAGTCCATGGCCATCTGGGTGACGAACATCACCGCTTCCGGATCATCGGCATTCACGTGCAGGATCGGCGCCTGGACCATCTTGGCCACATCGGTGCAGTACTCGGTGGAGCGGGCGTCTTCCTGCTTGCTGGTGGTGAAGCCCACCTGGTTGTTGATGACGATGTGGATAGTGCCACCGATACCAAAGCCCCGGGTCTGGGACATCTGGAAGGTTTCCATCACCACGCCCTGACCGGCAAACGCGGCGTCACCGTGCATGATGATCGGCACCACCTGGGAGCCGTCGGTGTCGTTGCGGCGGGTCTGGCGGGCGCGAACGGAGCCTTCCACCACCGGAGAGACAATCTCCAGGTGTGAGGGGTTGAACGCCAGCGCCAGGTGTATCTCGCCGCCCTCGGTCATGACGTTGGAGGAGAAGCCCTGGTGGTACTTGACGTCACCGGAGCCGGAATCGGCCATCTTCTTGCCTTCAAACTCGTCAAACAGATCCTTGGGGTTCTTGCCCAGGGTGTTGACCAGCACGTTCAGGCGTCCACGGTGAGCCATGCCCAGGACAATTTCCTTGGCACCGTAGCTACCGGCACGCTGGATCAGCTCGTCCAGACAGGGGATCAGGCTTTCACCACCCTCAAGGCCAAAGCGCTTCACACCCGGGTATCGGGAACCCAGGTATTTTTCCAGGCCCTCGGCAGCCGTCAGCCTCTCAAGAAGATGCTTGCGGGTCTTGGCCTCATAGGTGGGACTGGACCGCACCGGTTCCATCCGCTGCTGGAACCAGCGCTTGATCCGGGTGTCTACCACATGCATGTACTCGGCACCGATGCTGCCGCAATAGGTCTGGCGCAGTTCATCAATGATATCGCCGAGTTTCATCCGCTCGGAGCCGAAGTTCAGGGACCCGGTCTGGAACTCGAGATCACGGTCCGCTTCCGTCAGTTCGTGGAACGACGGGTCCAGATCCTCCGCCCCGGGACGCTGCCAGACACCCAGCGGGTCAAGCTTCGCTTCCTGGTGACCACGGAACCGGTAAGCATTGATCATCTGGAGAACGCGGATCTGCTTGCGGTCGGCGTCGGTGGTGGCGGAGGCGGGAACACCGGCGCCATTGTAGAAGCGCTGGTTGCGGGATATGTGTTCGAACTGTTCGCGGATGGTGGAGTGGGCAATGTCACGGGTATTACCGTCGACGCCCGGCAGCTTGTCGAAATAGCTTCGCCACTCTTCGGGAATGGCGTTGGGATCGGTCAGGTAGGTTTCAAAAAGCTGCTCAACATAGGCAAGATTCCCACCCTGTAGATGGGACGTCTGCCATAACTGCTCCATTATGCTTTCATGCATTTTGAATAGCTCACCTTGGACTGGTGCGGGGGAGCTTTTTATGGTCGGCCAGGGATATTTCTCAGTCAATACGGGTTTTTACCGGATCGACAACAGCCACCACAACGCTCACGGATGTTTTCCGTTCCCCGGTGGTTTTTATACTGAATCGCGCCGCGGCAGCACTTTTTGGGCGCCGCCTGCGGCCCGATAGCTTGCCCTACCGGCCCTCACCTGCCAATCCGCCTTTGGTAGAAGGCTATCCGGTCAGGTGGAATGCAAGCCGGGAGGTCTGGCACTTCCCGAACAGTATAGCGGTACTCCTGGAAACCGCTGGTTACGTCGCCCGCTGAAGCAGCAGGTTACGAATATGGCCAATCGCCCGGGTCGGGTTCAGACCCTTGGGACAAACACTGACACAGTTCATGATGCCGCGGCAGCGGAACACGCTGAACGGATCATCCAGGTCAGCAAGTCGTTCCGCCTGGGCGGTATCCCGACTATCCGCCAGGAAGCGGTAGGCCTGCAGCAGGCCCGCAGGGCCAACGAACTTCTCCGGGTTCCACCAGAACGACGGACAGGAAGTGGAGCAGCAGGCACAGAGAATACACTCGTACAGGCCATCCAGCTTCTCGCGGTCTTCAGGTGACTGCAGGCGTTCGATGGCCGGCTCCGGATTGTCGTTGATCAGGTACGGCTGCACCTTCTCGTACTGCTGGTAGAACAGGTTCATGTCCACCACCAGGTCACGGATCACCGGCAGCCCCGGCAGTGGGCGCAGCACCAGCTTGCCATTCTTGACCACTTCCGACACCGGTGTGATACAGGCCAGGCCGTTCTTGCCATTCATGTTCATGCCATCGGAGCCACAAACCCCCTCACGACAGGAACGACGATAGGCCAGAGTCTCATCCTGTTCCTTGGCGATGGCCAGGATGTCCAGCACCATCAGATCCTTGCCTTCCGGAATCTCGATCTCAACATCCTGCATGTAAGGGGCGTTGTCAGTTTCCGGATTGTAACGGTAAAGGCTTACCAACATTATTCATGTCCCCCTTAATAGGTCCGAATCTTCGGCTCGAACGTCGGAACCGTTTTCGGAGCGAAGTTCACATCGCGCTTGCCAACCCGCTTGTCCAGCGGGAAGTACAGGGAGTGCTTCAGCCAGTTTTCGTCATCACGCTCGGTGAAGTCGTTACGGGCATGGGCACCACGGCTCTCTTTACGCTCATTGGCGGCAACGGCGGTGGCGTAGGCCACTTCGTACAGGTTATCCAGTTCAAGCGCTTCGATCCGCGCCGTGTTGAAGGCGTTGCTGCGGTCGGTCAGCTTGGTGCGACGCACCCGCTCGCCGATTTCATCCAGTCGCTTGAGCCCTTTCTCCATGCTCTCACCGTCACGGAATACACCGAAGTACAGTTGCATGCAGTCCTGCAGGTCCTTGCGCACAGCCGCCACATCCTCACCTTCTGAGGTATTGTTGAGGCGGTCGATGCGGGCCATCGCCTTCTGGATTTCCTCGTCGGTGGCACCGTCGGTCTCGAAACCATCGCGGATCATCTTCTCGATGTGCAGACCGGCAGCACGGCCAAATACCACCAGGTCCAGCAGCGAGTTGCCACCCAGACGGTTGGCGCCGTGCACGGATACGCAGGCTGCCTCACCACAGGCAAACAGGCCGTCAATGGGCGCGTCGTTGCCGTTCTCGTCCTGGGTCAGGGCCTGACCGCCGACGTTGGTGGGAATCCCACCCATCATATAGTGGCAGGTGGGGACAACCGGAATCGGCTCCTTCACCGGATCCACGTGGGCAAAGGTCCGTGACAGTTCACAGATGCCCGGCAGACGCAGGTTCAGGGTTTCCTCACCCAGGTGATCCAGCTTCAGCAGCACGTGATCCTTGTCGGGGCCGCAGCCACGGCCTTCCAGGATCTCCAGAACCATGGAGCGGGCCACCACATCACGACCGGCCAGGTCCTTCGCGTTCGGTGCATAACGTTCCATGAACCGCTCGCCCTCGGCGTTGATCAGGTAGCCGCCCTCACCCCGGCAACCTTCGGTCACCAGAACCCCGGCACCGTGGATGCCGGTGGGATGGAACTGCCACATCTCAATATCCTGCACCGGGAAACCGGCGCGGAGCGCCATGCCGATACCATCGCCGGTATTGATCAGGGCGTTGGTAGTGGAGGAGTAGATACGGCCAGCGCCGCCGGTAGCCAGCACGGTGGCCTTGGCCTTGATGTAGGCAACCTCACCGGTCTCGATCTCAATGGCGACAACGCCAACCACCTGGTTCTTGCTGTTCTTCACCAGGTCAACGGCATACCACTCGTTAAGGAAGGTGGTGCCGCCCTTGAGGTTGGCCTGATACAGGGTGTGCAGCAGGGCGTGACCGGTACGGTCGGCAGCGGCACAGGTACGGGCCGCCTGGCCACCCTTGCCGTAGTCCTTGGACTGGCCGCCGAACGGACGCTGGTAGATACGGCCCTGTTCTGTACGGGAGAACGGCAGCCCCATG
The DNA here is from genome assembly GCF_045449695.1 of Marinobacter shunpengi. Taxonomy (NCBI): domain Bacteria; kingdom Pseudomonadati; phylum Pseudomonadota; class Gammaproteobacteria; order Pseudomonadales; family Marinobacteraceae; genus Marinobacter; species Marinobacter shunpengi. Next base: position 2,947 of record NZ_JBJJKZ010000012.1, on the reverse strand, counting down.
TGCTCAAGCTCGAACACGGCCTGAGGGCCAACGGAACACATGTATTCGATGGCGTCCTGGTCACCGATGTAATCGGAACCCTTGACGGTGTCATACATGTGCCAGCGCCAGTCGTCGTTGGGATCGGCACTGGCAATGGCGCAGGTGATGCCGCCCTGGGCAGACACGGTGTGGGAGCGTGTCGGGAACACCTTGGTAATACAGGCGGTGTTAAGACCGGACTCGGTCAGCTGCAGGGCAGCCCGCATGCCGGAACCACCGCCACCAATAACGATCGCGTCGTAGGAAATGGTCTTGATATTAGCCATCTATTAAAGCCCCCAAAGAATCTGAATGCCCCAGACAACATAGACAAACATTACCGTGCCGCAGACGGCCTGGAACAGGAACCGCGGCAGAGTCGCCTTGATGTAGTCGGTAGAAACGGTCCACAGACCGACCCATGCATGACCACCGAGAGCGATCAGGGTGCCCAGACTGAAAATGCGGAACCAGGTCTGGCTGAACAGACCGGCCCAGGCTTCGTAATTGACATCGGTCGTCAACATGAATCCGAGCAGGAAGATGGTATAGAGGGCCAATACGTAGGCGCTTACGCGCTGGACCATCCAGTCGTAGACGCCGCTGCGACCTGGATTCGTGATGCTGTTTACTGCCATACCCATACCCCCGCGAGAATGATCAGGATTACCGAAATCACCACTGTAAGCTTGGCCGCGAGACGACCGCTGTGGAGTTCCTCGCCGATGCCCATGTCCATCAGCAGGTGCTTGATGCCCGCTACAAGGTGGTACAGCAGGGCCGACAGGATGCCCCAGATGATCAGCTTCGCCAGGAAGCTGTCCAGCAATTCATTGACGCGATTGAAGCCAGCTTCCCCGGACAGCGATACGTCCAGCCCGTACAGCAGGAAGGCGACACCCACAAACAGGATGACGCCGCTGATACGGTGGATAATGGAAGTAATGGCAGGTAGCGGAAAATGAAACTTGCCGAGATCGAGATTAACTGGTCGTTTGCTATTCACAGCGCTCTCACACTCTCTCTTTACTCCGCGTTGCCGGACTGGCCGGGGCGGATGGTTGGTATGAAGGATGACCGTGTCGGCACGCCGTTGTGTCCGCACAGATTGGTCGGGAGGGAGAACATCACCGCAGACGTCGTTGCAGGCGTTCCATAAGGTATGTCCCCGTTTCCGGGCTAGGGATTATAAGGAGTGCCCCCGGGAATTACAAACCGGCAACGCCGGAAAACCCTGTCAGATCAGGCCATCCACTCAGCTATTGTGGTAATTGACAAAATCAATTCGAGACGCAATTACCACCCGTCTCAACGCCACCCGGCCCGCTTTGATACTTGAATTTACCAGCCGGGCGCCTCCATTTTAGATCACAATGAGGTATCATGCCCGGATCGAATCCGTATCTTTTATCTCGCCGCGCATTGACAAAAAAAGCCAACACCCTATATTTTGCCGCCGGTTTACCAATAATACGCGCCTTCCCGCGCTACTAACGCTGAAAACAGGAGAGCACCATGACCGACAGGAAAGCCACGCTCTCGGTGGGTGACAAGTCCATTGAGCTTCCGGTTTACTCGGGTACCGTCGGGCCAGACGTCATTGACGTTCGCGGCCTTGTCCAGGAAGGCGTTTTCACCTATGACCCGGGCTTCGTATCCACAGCGGCCTGCGATTCCGCCATCACCTACATTGATGGCGCCAAGGGTGTCCTGCTGCATCGGGGCTACCCCATTGACCAGCTTGCCGAGTCCTCCGATTACCTGGAAGTGTGCTACCTGCTCCTGAACGGCGAACTGCCTACCGCGGAAGAGAACAAGCAATTCCACAACACCATCAAGAACCACACCATGCTCCACGACCAGATGCGCAATTTCTTCCACGGTTTCCGCCGTGATGCGCATCCCATGGCCATCATGTGTGGCGTGGTTGGCGCGCTGTCCGCCTTCTACCATGACCAGATGGACGTGACTGATCCGCGTCAGCGGGAAATCACCGCCCACCGCCTGATTGCCAAGATGCCCACCATTGCGGCCTGGTGCTACAAGTATTCCATTGGTCAGCCGTTCATGTACCCGCGCAATGACCTGGACTACGCCGAGAACTTCCTGCAGATGATGTTCGGCGTGCCCTGCGAGGAATACAAGCCCAGCCCGACCCTGGCCAAGGCCATGGACAAGATCTTCCTGCTGCATGCGGACCACGAGCAGAACGCGTCCACCTCCACCGTTCGCCTGGCCGGCTCTACCGGCGCCAACCCCTACGCCTGTATCGCCTCCGGCATCGCTGCCCTGTGGGGCCCGGCACACGGTGGCGCCAACGAGGCGGTACTGGACATGCTGGCCGAGATCGGCGACGAAGCCAACATCGAGAAGTTCATTGCCAAGGCCAAGGACAAGGACGACCCCTTCCGTCTGATGGGCTTTGGTCACCGGGTCTACAAGAACTTCGACCCCCGCGCCAAGGTCATGCGTGAAACCGCCCATGAGGTGCTGGAAGAACTGGGTCTGGAAGACGATCCGCTGCTGAAGATCGCCCAGCGCCTGGAGAAGATCGCCCTGGAAGACGAGTACTTCGTGGAGCGCAAGCTGTACCCGAACGTGGACTTCTACTCCGGCATCATCCTCAAGGCCATCGGCATACCGACCTCCATGTTCACGGTCATCTTTGCCATGTCCCGCACCATCGGCTGGTACAGCCACTGGAACGAGATGGTCTCCGGCAACTACCGGATCGGTCGTCCGCGTCAGCTGTACACCGGCCCCGAGAAGCGGGACTATCCGAAGAAGTAAGTGCCCTGCCCCTTAAGGCAGATGCTATTGAAAGGCCGCTGGGTTCGCTCAGCGGCCTTTTTTTGACCTGGAAGCTGGGTGTAAGACGCCTGCCCAGGCGCTTTCATCAAACTTCCCCTCTCCACCCCCCCCCCCA
>NZ_JBJJKZ010000011.1:0-51923 GCF_045449695.1 Marinobacter shunpengi | reverse complement strand
CTTCACCCTCTCCCCAACCCTCTCCCGTCAAGGGAGAGGGGGCTACATAGAGTCACTGGCGGACCTCCCCTCACCCCTACGAGTGTGAGGGAGCTGCCTCAGCCCTACCCTGAAACTGAAGGAACAGAAGTCCCGCAGACGGCTTTAACATCCTGATTGGTTCTGCAATCATCAACCACTTAACGCACACTGACCTGGTAACGGGAGTCATCCGGATGAAGAACATCGCATTTATCGGCCTTGGCATCATGGGCTATCCGATGGCCGGCCACCTGGCAAAGGCCGGACTGGCCGTGAAAGTCTGGAATCGCAGCCCGGGAAAGGCGGGGCAGTGGGCCAGCGACTATGATGGCGAGGCCTGCACCACCATAGCGGAAGCGGTTGGACAGGCGGACCTGGTACTGACCTGTGTGGGCGCTGACCCGGATCTGAGGGAGGTTTATTACGGACCCGGGGGCATTACTGAAAACGCGCCCCGGGGCGCCGTACTGGTGGATCACACCACCGCATCCGCGGGCGTTGCCGAAGAGCTGTATGAAGCAGCCGCTGCGGCAGGACAGCAATTCATCGATGCGCCTGTCTCCGGCGGCCAGCAAGGGGCCGAGAACGGCCAACTCACGATTATGTGCGGCGGTGATGAACAGGCCTTTAACAGCGTCAGGGAAACTCTGAGCCTCTACTCGAAAGCCCTGAACCTGATGGGCCCGGCCGGCAGTGGCCAGAAGACGAAAATGGTCAACCAGATCGCCATAGCAGGCCTGGTACAGGGACTGTCGGAGGCCATCCATTTCGCGGAGCAGGCGGATCTGGATGTCAGCCGGGTGATTGATGTTATCTCCAAGGGCGCCGCCCAGTCCTGGCAGATGGAGAACCGCTCAGCCACCATGATCGCAGGCGAGTTCGACCATGGCTTTGCGGTGGATTGGATGCGCAAGGATCTGGCGATCTGCCTGGAGGAGGCGCGCAGAAACGGCTCCAAACTACCTGTAGCCGCCCTGGTGGATCAGTTCTATGGGGATGTGCAGGAGATGGGCGGACGACGCTGGGATACGTCATCGCTGGTACAGCGGCTGAGGAAACGGTGAAAGTCTGCCGCCGAGTCTGCGGCAAACAGCCCCTCTCCCCCTGAGAGAGGGGCCTTTAACTACTTCTTCTTGTCCCGCGGCACCCAGCGCCCGTTCTCGTACCAGGCGGACCAGCCCGTCGCCTTGCCATCCTTCTCGGACATGACGTACTGCTCCTTGGACTTGCGGCTGTAGCGGATCACCGTGGGATTGCCCTCTGGGTCCTTCTCAGGCGCCTCCATCAGATAATCGTACTTGGGATCGATTTCCTTGCGATGCGGCTTGATCTCCATGACCAGCGGCGGCCGGGTTTCCCGGTTCTTGGGGAACTTGCTGGCCGCCAGGAACAGGCCGGAGGCGCCATCCCGCAGGACGTAGGTGTCGTCCACCTTCTGGCACGGAAGCTCTGGCATGGGCACCGGGTCCATCTTGGGCGGTGCCGGCTCGCCGTTCTTCAGCAGCTTGCGGGTGTTCTTGCACTCGGTGTTGGTGCAGCCGAAATACTTGCCGAAACGCCCGGTCTTGAGCTGCATTTCAGAGCCACACTTGTCGCACTCCAGGGTCGGACCGTCATAGCCCTTGATGCGGAAGGTGCCCTCCTCCACTTCAAACCCGGGGCAGTCCGGATTGTTACCGCAGATGTGAAGTTTGCGCTTCTCGTCGATCAGGTAGCTGTCCATGGCGGTGCCACACTTGGAGCAGCGGCGCTTCTTGCGGAGCAGCAGGCTCTCGCCCTCGCCTTCCACGTCATCTTCGGCGCTGACCACCTCGTCACCGGAAACCAGGTTCATGGTGGTCTTGCAGCGCTCCTTGGGCGGCAGTGAATAGCCGGAGCACCCCAGGAAGACACCGGTACTGGCCACGCGGATCTGCATATTGCGACCGCAGGAAGGGCATGGAATATCCGTCTCCGTGGGCGTGTTGCTGCGCATGCCGCCCTCGGGCTTCTCCGCCTCCTCGAGCTGGTGGCGGAAACGGGCGTAGAAGTCGTTCAGAACCTTCTTCCAGTCCTCATCACCCTCGGCAATCTCGTCCAGCTCGTCTTCCATGCGGGCGGTGAAATCATAGTCCATCAGGTTCGGGAAGGACTCCGACAGGCGTTCGGTGACGATATCACCCATCTTCTCCGCGTAGAACCGGCGGTTCTGCAGACGGACATAACCCCGGTCCTGGATGGTGGAGATGATGGAGGCGTAGGTGGAGGGCCGGCCGATGCCCTGTTTCTCCAGCTCCTTGACCAGGCTGGCCTCTGTGTACCGGGGCGCCGGCTTGGTGAAGTGCTGGCTCGGGTCGAGCTTGACCAGGTCCAGCACCTCGTCCACCTGGATGTCCGGCAGGGCCACATCCTCGTCTTTCTTGGCGGACTGGGGCGCGGCCTTCAGGAAACCGTCAAACTTGATGATACGGCCACGGGTGCGTAGCTCGTAGTCGCCATTGGCCACCAGGATGGAGGTGCTGAGAAACTCCGCATCGGCCATCTGGCAGGCGATAAACTGGCGCCAGATCAGCTCATACAGCTTCTCAGCATCCTTTTCCAATCCACTGATATCAGAGGCTTTCCTGGTCACCTCAGTTGGGCGGATCGCCTCGTGGGCTTCCTGCGCCCCCTCTTTGCTTCCATAGACACGGGGCTTCTCCGGCAGGTAGCGGTCACCGAACTGTTTGCCAATGTAACCCCGTACACTGGTGACGGCGTCCTGGCTCAGGTTAGTGGAATCCGTCCGCATATAGGTGATGAAGCCCGCCTCATAGAGGCGCTGGGCGAGCATCATGGTCTTCTTGACGCTGAAGCCCATGCGGTTGCTGGCTGCCTGCTGGAGCGTGGAGGTGATGAACGGCGCCGACGGACGGGAGCGGGTGGGCTTGTCTTCCCGCTTGGCGACGCGGAACTCGCCCTGTTTCAGGCGCTCAACATGTTCGGTGCTCTGTTTCTCGTTGACCGGGCGGTAGGCCTTGTCCTGGTAGCGGGTCACCTCGAAGCGGACCGGAGAGGCCTGTTGCTTGAGGTCTGCATGGAGCTGCCAGTATTCCTCCGGCACGAAGCGGCGGATTTCCTTCTCCCGCTCGACGATCAGACGGACCGCTACCGACTGCACACGGCCGGCGGAGAGCCCCCGGGCGATCTTGGACCACAGCAGCGGCGACACCATATAGCCGACCACCCGGTCCAGGAAACGACGGGCCTGCTGGGCGTTGACCCGATTGGTATCCACACTACCCGGATCCTCGAAGGCCGCCTGGATAGCGCGCTTGGTGATTTCGTTGAACACCACACGGCGATACTTGTCGGACTCGCCGCCAATGGTTTCCCGCAGGTGCCAGGCGATGGCCTCCCCTTCACGGTCCAGATCCGTCGCGAGATAGACATGGTCGGCGGACTTGGCCAGGCGCTTGAGTTCACTGACCACCTTTTCCTTGCCGGGCAGGATCTCATAGCGGGCCTGCCAGTCCTGGTCCGGATCCACGCCCATCCGGGCAATCAGCTGATCCCGGGCCTTGCGCTTCTTGTAGGCGGCCTTTTCCTCCGGATTCATCTTCCGGGTCTGGGCCGCCTGCCGGGCACGCTCCTTGGGGTCGGAGGTAGAACCACTGCCACTGACGGGAAGATCGCGAATATGACCAACACTGGATTTTACGATGTAGTCGTTACCCAGATACTTGTTGATGGTCTTCGCTTTGGCTGGCGACTCGACGATAACGAGACTTTTACCCATATCAGAGACATTACCCCTGGAAACAGTTCAATAAACAGCCTTCCCCAAACCGCAAGAAAAATCAGCCAACTGGAACAGTACGGGGGCAGGCCGGATCGCATAGGTGCACTGTTTTACAGTGTCAGCTATTTCAAGACAACCCATTCTTTGATTTTTGGTATAGCTATAGCACAACCGTCAACAGGACAAGGCAATCTTTTATTACCTATCCATGTTCAGCATTCGTGGATTCCCGTGACGGCAATGAAAAGGCCCGGCACAAGGCCGGGCCTGATCACCTGGACTCCCCGGCCGGCAGAAGAATCCGCCGGCCATCAGGGTATCGGTCTGTCAGGTGGGCATCAGACCCGTTCCCAGACCGTTGCAATGCCCTGGCCGAGTCCGATACACATGGTGGATACTCCCAGATCTCCACCACGAGCCTGCATGATGTTCAGCAGGGTGGTGGAAATCCGGGCGCCGGAGCAGCCCAGGGGATGCCCCAGGGCAATGGCGCCACCATTGAGGTTGACCTTCTTGTCCATCACGTCCAGCAGCTTCAGATCCTTCAGTACCGGCAGGGACTGCCCAGCGAAGGCTTCGTTCAGCTCCCAGAAGTCGATGTCGTCGATGGTCAGACCGGCGCGCTTCAGCGCCTTCTTGGTGGCCGGAACCGGGCCATAGCCCATGATGGCAGGATCCACACCGGCGACCGCCATACCACGGATTTTGGCGATCGGCGTCAGGCCCAGCTCCTCGGCCTTCTCGGCGGACATCATCAGCATGGCGGAAGCGCCGTCGGTCAGCTGTGAGGACGTACCAGCAGTTACCGTACCCTGCTTCGGGTCAAAGGCCGGCTTGAGCTGGCCCAGTGACTCAGCCGTGGTCTCGGGACGGATGGTCTCGTCTTCCTCGATCAGCTTCACGAAGCCGTTCTCGTCATGACCTTCGATGGGCACGATCTCGTTCCTGAAACGGCCTTCCAGGGTCGCCTCGTGGGCCAGACGGTGGGACCGGGCCCCGAACTCGTCCTGCTGCTCACGGCTGATACCGTGCATCTTGGCCAGCATTTCCGCGGTCAGGCCCATCATGTTGGACGCCTTGGCAGAATACTTGGAGGAGGCCGGGTTATGGTCGAAGCCCTCAGTCATGGGTACATGCCCCATGTGCTCCACCCCGCCGATCACAAACACGTCGCCATTGCCAGTCTGGATCGCCTGGGCCGCGGTATGGATGGCGGTCATGGATGAGCCGCAGAGGCGGTTCACGGTCTGCGCGCCCGCCTCGTGAGGCACCCGGGTCAGCAGGGAGATGTGGCGTGCCACGTTAAAACCCTGCTCCTTGGTCTGGTTCACCGCGCCCCAGATGACGTCTTCCACGTCTTTCGGATTCAGCTTGGGGTTGCGGTCCAGCAGCGCATCAATCAACGCGGCGGACAGGTTCTCTGCGCGAACGTTGCGGAAGCAGCCGTTCTTGGCACGACCCATCGGAGTCCGCACGCAATCCACTACGACAACGTCTCTCGGATTAAGGCTCATAGATCTTTCTCCGTTCGGAAATCTCGTTCAGATACCCCTGAAACCGCGCCAGCCAAAGACTGGCGCTCAGAGGCCTCCATGGGTTCAGCCGAAGAACGTCTCGCCGTTCTTCGCCATTTCACGCAGCTTGTCGGTCGGGTGGTACAACGGACCCAGGTCTGCATACTTGTCTGCCAGCTCGACGAACTTGTCGACGCCCATGTCATCGATGTAGCGCAGTGCGCCACCGCGGAACGGAGGGAAGCCGATACCGTAGATCAGGCCCATATCGGCATCCGCCGGCTCCTCGACAATGCCATCTTCCAGGCAGCGAACGGTTTCCATGCACAGGGGAATCATCATGCGGGCGATGATGTCCTCGTCGGTCAGGTCTTTCTTGTCCTTGACCACAGGTTCAAGCAGTTTATAGGTTTCTTCGTCTACCACCTTCTTCTGCTTGCCTTTCTTGTCTTCCTCGTAGGCATAAAAGCCCTTGCCGTTCTTCTGGCCGTAGCGGTCGTTCTCGTACATCACATCAATGCCGGACTTCCAGTCGGTCTTCATGCGATCCGGGAAACCATCCGCCATAACTTCATTGGCGTGCTTGCCGGTGTCCATGCCAACCACGTCCAGCAGGTAGGCCGGACCCATGGGCCAGCCGAAGCTCTCCATCACCTTGTCCACGCGCTGGAAATCGGCACCGTCGCGCACCAGGCCGGCAAAGCCGCCAAAGTACGGGAACAGCACACGGTTCACCAGGAAGCCCGGGCAATTGTTGACCACGATCGGGGTCTTGCCCATGGCCTTGGCGTAGGCCACGGTGGTGGCGATGGCGCGGTCGCTGGTCTTTTCACCACGGATCACCTCAACCAGCGGCATCATCGGTACCGGGTTGAAGAAGTGCATGCCGCAGAAGTTCTCGGGACGCTTGAGGTTGGTCGCCAGGGTGTCAATGGAAATCGTGGAGGTGTTGGAAGTGATGATCGTGTCTTCGGAGACCTGATCTTCCACTTCCCGCAGCACGGAGTCCTTCACCTTCACGTTTTCGACCACGGCTTCAACCACGATATCCACGTTGCCGAAGTCGCCATAGGTCAGGGTCGGACGGATATTGTTGAGGGCGTCGGCCATCTGCTCGGGCTTCATCTTGCCCTTGGCGACACGCTTGCTCAGCAGCTTCTTGGCCTCTTTCAGACCCAGGGCAATGCCATCCTCGTTGATGTCCTTCATCAGGATCGGGGTGCCCTTGTACGCGGACTGGTAGGCAATACCGCCGCCCATGATCCCGGCACCGAGAACCGCGGCCTGTTTGACGTCAGCGGCTTCCTTCTCCCACTGCTTGGCCTTGGCCTTGAGCTTCTGGTCGTTCAGGAACAGTCCCACCAGGCAGGCCGCCACGTTGGTCTTGGCCATCTTGGCGAAGCCCTTGGCCTCCACTTCGATCGCCTTGTCGCGGGTCAGGCTGGCGTGTTTCTGCATGACCTTGATGGCTTCCACCGGGGCCGGATAGTTCTTGCCCGCCTGGCCGGCGACGAAACCCTTGGAGGTTTCGAAGGCCATCATGCTTTCCATGTTGTTGAGCTGGATCTTGCCCTTCTTCTCTTCACGACGGGCCTGGTAGTCGAGCTTGCCGTCGTTGCACTGCTCGATAATGGCCAGGGCGGCATCCATCAGCCTGTCGGCTTCCACTACGGCATCCACCGCGCCGGTCTTCAGGGCCTTGTCCGCACGGTTCTCGGAGCCCATGCAGATCCATTCGATGGCGTAGTCAACACCGATCAGGCGTGACAGGCGAACCGTACCGCCAAAGCCCGGAAAGATACCCAGTTTGACTTCCGGCAGGCCAACTTTCGCCTTGCTGTCCATTACCCGGTAATCGGTGGCCAGGCCCATTTCAAAGCCGCCACCCAGGGCCATGCCGTTAATGCAGGTCACGGTCGGGAAAGGCAGGTCTTCAATATCGTTGAATACAGCGTTGGCAGTGAGGTTGTTGTTGATCAGGTCTTCCTCAGGCCCGGCAAACAGGTCGGTAAACTCAGTGATGTCCGCGCCGACAATAAAACTGTCCTTGCCGCTGGTTACCACCAGCCCCCTGAGGTTGGTCTGTGCCTTCAGTTTGTCGGTGGCGGCCCTCAGTTCCTCGATGGTGAGGCGGTTGAACTTGTTCACTGACTCGCCCTGCAAGTCAAAGTTCAACTGGGCAATTCCGCCTTCGATCTCTTTTACCGTGATGGCTTTACCTTCGTAAATCATCAACTGATCTCCAGTCTGTGTTGATTGCTGTGCCCTGCTCCGACGACGCCGGGGCCGGCATTACAGCGGATTCTCGGTCACTGCCTCAAGCGCACCGTCTGGCTCGCTCGCTGACCGACTGCGTGACGATGCCCTTGCGCTCGGATCAAAATTCATACGGTCGTTTGAATCCAGAGGGGCACACCTTGTGAAAAAACATCGATCTTGTCAACGAATTTGTGACATCAGGTTAATAACGACTGCAAACTGCGCGTTAAAATGGCCGCCTAAGCTCACGGCGGAACTGCAAAATCGGGTAAAATCTCGGAACCGGGTCGCAATCTGTAACAAAGCGCTTGATTGGCTGTAGCGCTTAATTTAGCTTTGTGAACCGAGTCCCGTCCATTCGAATAAGAAAGCGCATCGCTTATGGAGTACCGCCCCAATGAATGACTCTCGCCTCCGAATCCATACTGTACTGGCAGCGATGGCTCTGTTGCTGGTCAGCTCTCTCTCGGCCCGGGCTGATGAAGGGGCTGCATTCCTGCGTGAACTTCATGAGTTCCGTCTCAACAACTTCATGGCGCTCTCTACCTATTATCGATATAGCGCCACCAGCGACACCGCCGCGGAAGGCAGTATCAAGGAGTTGATGGGTGAAGCCACCCGTAACCTGCAGGCGGTTTCCGAGAGCGGCGCCAACGTCCTTACCAGTGACCAGCTTGCCTCCCTGCGCACTGAGTTCAACACCTTCAGCCAACTGATGGCCCAGAACGTCAGCGACGTTACCGAAATCGGCTACCCGGACCTGCGCCTGGTGGGCGAAATGGCTAACCAGGCGGTCAAGCTGAGCAACGTCGCCCAGGAACTCTACACCCAGGCACGGGAAAGCTCCCAGACCGCCATCAAGCCGCAAGTGGAAACCGCACGCTCTGCCTCGGTGCTGATGGCCCAGATGCTGTCCCGCTATGCTGCCCGCTCCTACAGCCCGGTTACCCAGACCTTCCAGGGCGCCTCGGGCCTTGCACCGCTGGATGAGCAGGCCAGGGAGCTGGATGCCCTGATCACCGAATTCGTAACCGCTGCCGGCGATGGCTCACTGCAGGACACTGCGGTTGAAATCCAGACCAAGTGGGGCTTCATCCGGGACTCTTACATCAACTATAACAAGCAGAACGTGGTCTTTGTGATCGAACGCTACTCCCGCGCTATCCTTGAGGAGCTGAACCTGGCGGTAGACTCCCTCCAGAATGCCTGATTTTCCGGGCGTCCGACCTTTTTAAGGGCCACCTCCTGGTGGCCCTTTTCCGTTTATTTGACCACCGTCAGTTTACAGCACTGCGAATTGACCTAAAGTAAGGATTAAGGAGCCTCTGAATAACTCCTTGATGCCCTGTCCCACTTTGGAAAGGAGTGGCGTATCCATGTCTGTATACAACAAGATTCTGGTGGCTATCGATCTTACGGAAGAAGCCCCGCAAGTTCTCAAGAAAGCAATCGATATTGGTCGGCAACACAATGCCCGGGTGCTGCTGGCCCATGTGGTGGAGCCCGTGGGCTACGCCTACGGAGGTGACATCCCCATGGACCTGAGCGAACTCCAGGACCAGCTGGACAAGGCCGCCCGGGAGCAACTGACGGCCTATGGCAAGGAATACGATATTCCGGAGGAAGACCAGATCGTGACCGTGGGGCGGCCGGAATCGGAAATCCACCACCTCTGCGAAGACAAGGCCGTTGACCTGGTGGTGGTCGGCAGCCATGGCCGTAGCGGTATCCAGCTCCTGCTGGGCTCCACCGCCAACGGCGTACTCCATGGCTCCAAGTGTGATGTGCTGGCGGTCAGAATCCACTAATCGGGGCAGGACCGGGGGGCCTCAGCCCTGGCCTCCCGCCTGCTCCTCCAGCTCCAGCCACCGGTCCATGGCGGACTCCAGACGACCTTCGGTTTGCGACAGTTCCTGCAGGACACGATTAACCGTTTCCGTATCCTGCTGATAGAAATCCGGTGCCGACACCTGTTCATTCAGTGCCGCCACCTCTGTCTCCAGCTCCTCGATCTGCCCGGGAAGCTGTTCCAGTTCCCGCTTCAGCTTGTAGCTCAGTTTGACCGGACGGTCCGGACTGGCCTTGTCAGCCTTCGTCCCCGTATCAGCCGGACTGGACCTGGCAATGTCCGCTACCTGCTTCCTGCTGCCTCCCCGGGGGCGTTCCGCATCCAGCTCCGAGGGGAACCGGCCACCCTGGCGACGCCAGTCGGAATAGCCGCCCACGTACTGCCTGACCTGGCCGGAACCATCCAGGAACAGGGTATCCGTCGCGATGTTGTCCAGGAACTCCCGGTCGTGACTGATCACGATCACGGTACCGGCGAACTCCACCAGCCGGGCCTCCAGCAGCTCCAGGGTTTCCACATCCAGGTCGTTGGTGGGTTCGTCCAGAACCAGGATATTCGCGGGCTTGCTGAACAGTTTGGCCAGCAACAGCCGCGCCCGTTCACCGCCGGAAAACACCCGGACCGGAGACCGGGCCCGTTCCGGGGTGAACAGGAATTCCTGCAGGTACCCCAGGACATGCTTCTGCTGGCCGTTGATCTCGATGAACTCACGGCCTTCGGACAGGTTATCCAGGGCGTTCCGCTCCAGGTCCAGTTCGCCCCTGAGCTGGTCGAAATAGGCCACCTGCCGGTTGGTGCCCAGGCGGATGCGACCATCGGAGGGCTCCAGGTCGCCCAGGAGCAGGCGCACCAGGGTGGTCTTGCCGGTGCCGTTCTCCCCCACCAGACCAATCTTGTCGCCGCGGAGAACCGTCAGCGTGAGGTCCCGGATCACTTCTTTGCCGTCGGGATAGTGGAAGCCGGCGTCCAGCGCATCCACCACCAGCTTGCCGGACCGTGACGCATCCTCCACCGAGAAGCTGGCGGTTCCGACCCGCTCCCGCCGCTGCCGGTGCTCTTCCCTCATGGCCTTGAGCGCTCTGACCCGGCCCATGTTACGGGTACGCCGGGCCTTGATACCCTGTCGTATCCAGGCCTCTTCCTGCTTCAATCTCTTGTCGAACAGGGCGTTCTGACGCTCTTCCTCTTCCAGCGCCTTTTCCTTGAGCTCCAGATAGCGGTCGTAGGTGGCAGCGAAGCTCACCAGGTGCCCGCGGTCCAGCTCCACCACCCGGGTCGCCATACGGCGGATGAATGCCCGGTCATGGGAGACGAAGATAATGGCTCCACGGAACTGGGCCAGGGCGTCCTCCAGCCAGGCGATGGCCGGCACATCCAGGTGGTTGGTGGGCTCATCCAGCAACAGGATATCGGGGTCCGCCACCAGGGCCCTGGCGAGCAGGACGCGGCGCTGCCAGCCGCCGGACAGGGTATTCAGGGTCTGATCCGGGTCGATCCGGTACTGTTCCAGGATGGCATTCACCCGCTGGTCCAGACGCCAGCCATCCAGGGCTTCCAGGCGCTCCTGCACCTTCATCATACGATCAAGACTGGCCTCGTCGGCCTGATGGGACAGGCGGTGGAACTCCGCCAGCAACTGCCCGGTCTCCGGGAAGGCATCGGAAACCACCTCGTAGGCGGTACGGGCATCATCGGAGGGAAGCATCTGTGGCAGCACGGCCAGCTTCGCCCCGGAATCCAGCCGGACGATTCCGCCGTCGGGAACCACTTCCCCCGCAATGATCTTCAGCAATGTCGACTTGCCCTCGCCGTTGCGACCCAGCAGGCATACCCTCTCACCTGGTTCCACCACGAGGGAGGCATGGTCCAGCAAGGGCTGCATACCATAGGCCAGGGAAATATCTTCAAGGGTCAGCAGTGGCATGTAGGAAACGACTCCTTTGTCTTCTGAACAGTTACCGGATCCCCGACGCGCAGGGTTCCGGCCTCAAGATGTACGCCGTTGGCGCCGAAGATGACGCCTTTGTCAGTACGGCGGAAGGTGGCCAGGGTTTTCAGCGGATTGCCATCTGACGAACGCTCGCCGGTGTCCGGATCCACAGTCGTCATGATGCAACGGCTGCAGGGCTTGACCAGCCGTACCGGCACGGCGCCAAGCATGACCTGTTCCCACAGGTCTTCTTCCCAGGGCTGTGCCGCCCCCTCCACCACCACATTGGGGCGGAACCGCCGCATCTCGGCGTCCCAGGGCATCCGCCGATTCAGGTCATCCAGGGAGGCCTGGCTGGTGACCAGGAACGGGAAGCCATCGGCAAAACTGACCGGGTAAACCGAGGCCAGGTTCTCATGACGTGCCGGGCGGGTGACCGACTCCGGCATATGGACCAGGGAAACCCGTTTCCCGAGGAATCCGGACAGGGCCTCGGAGGCCTCCGGGGTGGCATTGAGGACACCCTCGATCTCATCCCTCCAGACGCTGACCCGTCTGGACTGGTCACTGACATCGACCTGAATCCTGTCCTGGCCGGGAATATCCAGGAACAGCCCGCCATCAACCAGGTGCGGCTGGATCCTGGCCAATGCCGGATGTTTCCGCTGGGTAACGAACCGACCGTCCCCATCCACCAGCATCCAGCGACGGTCTCCGGCGGGGCCGAAGCGGTCCAGACGCAGTTCATCCAGGGCGACACCGGCCAGGGACTTGACCGGATAGTAGTAGAGCGATTTGATCTTCATGGCACATCCCGGGCCTTTGCATGGGAACCGCGCCAGTATACTGAAGTTCAAGGGTCCTGAGGCCCCGGAGACGAAAAAAACCAGCCCTTGGGCTGGTTTGGATCATCCCCTCCCTGCCGGGGGGCTGTGACTGGATACCGCCCGGCTCAGGTCTCCATGGACGCCTGGTACTCTCCCTGCATGGCCACGCAGTTGAGCCTCGCCCGTTCCAGGAATGCCCCCTGGGCCACCGGCACCATGGCCGGATCACCACGCCAGGCCGACATGGCGGGCTCCTGAAGCGCACGGGCGAAGGAGAACCCCAGCTGCCAGGGCGCCTTGTCGCGGACCTGGTTGAGGGCGTTGAGGTTGGCGGTGGCCTCTTCGGGGCTCTGCCCCCCGGACAGGAAGTTAATGCCGGGAACCGCAGCGGGGACCGTCCGCCGAAGGGTCTTCAGGGTCATTTCCGCCACCTGCGCCGGTGTCGCCCTGGCGGCCGACTTCCCCGGAGTCACCATGCTCGGCTTGAGGATCATGTGCTCAAGCAGGACACCGTGCTGATGGAGCGCATGGAACACCGAGTGCCAGACCTGTTCATTGACCGTGGCACTGCGCTCCATGCTGTGGTCGCCATCAATCAGTACCTCAGGCTCGACAATGGGCACCACCCCCACGGACTGGCACACCGCCGCATACCGGGCCAGCATCTCGGCATTGGCGTCCAGACCGAGCCGGGTCGGGTTGTGGTCGGTAATCGGATAGACTTCCCGCCACTTGGTGAAGCGCGCGCCCCGGGCCTTGTAGGTCTCCAGCCGTTCCGCAAGCCCGTCCAGCCCATAGGTGATCATGTCGCCGGGTGCGCCCGGTAAAGGCCCTTTCCCCTTGTCGACCTTGATGCCAGGTATAATGCCCCGGGCCGCGGCCAGTTCCGGCAGCGGGGTGCCATCATCCGTGGCCTGGCCGAGGGTTTCCTCATAGAGGATGACCCCGGCAATGGCGTCGCCGGCCCCTTCCGCTGACAGCAACAGCGTCCGATAGGCCCGGCGATTCTCCTCCGTGGACTCAATGCCAGCGTCGGCAAAACGCTTGGCGATCGTACCCGTGCTCTCATCAGCCGCCAGGATGCCACGGCGGTAATCGATGAGCTGGTCAATGGTATCTTGCATCTCTGTGATGACAGACATTGTCTCCTCCTCCTGCGCTTCCCTGATCTAGTGACCTTAGCATTTACCGATAACCCTACAACATGCCGCCAAAGGTCCCTGAAGCAGTCCAGCGTGGTGCCCCCTCGGTCATGGGCAATAGATGTAGTGGCACTCCCGGAATAATAGGACATCCCCCGGGGTCAGGCTGGACATGGGAGAACAAATGGGAAAGCAGAGCCGGGTGAGGACACCGGCGGCGGAAACCAGGGGAGCAAAAACGAAAAAACCCGGCCTTTCGGGCCGGGTTTTCTGGAATCTGGAGCGGGAAACGAGATTCGAACTCGCGACCCCAACCTTGGCAAGGTTGTGCTCTACCAACTGAGCTATTCCCGCTGGTTGCTGAGGGGCGTTGCCCTTCAACGGCTGCGTATTCTACCGATAGGGCCGACGCCGTCAACCGTTTTTATGAAATTTTCTTTGCATGGCCAACAACCGAATACGTCGCCTGCCAAGCCATGCGATGTGTCGCTCATGCCTGCCCATAGGTACTGGCTCCGGCCCCCAGGTAATCCCGCTCCTCCGGTGTCGATGGCCGCTTTAGTGCCCCATTTCGATGGGGAAAGCGACCAAACCGCTCGATCACAGCGCGATGCTCTCGGGCGGACTCCAGGAAGCTGCCGAGGAACGTACCCAGCGGTCCATCCGTGGAAGCGGCCAACTGGTCATACAGCGCCACCGAGCGATCCTGGTGGGTCAGCTTTTCGGAATGCTGTAACGGCATGTACAGGAACGCCCGCTGGATGGGTACCAGCCGGACATCGGCCCCTGCCTCCAGCCCTTCCAGACACAGGCGAATGGCCTGAGCATCGTTGGAGAACGCCATGGCGCCGCCACGGTGGATGTTCCGGGTAAACTGATCCAGCAGGATGATCTCCGCCAGCCGTCCCCCGGGCTCGGTCCGCCACTGTTCCAGGCCATTCTCGGAGGCAAACAGGACCATGGACAGGAAACGCCGGCGGATTTCCTGATCAAAGGCCCGTGACGAACGGAACCAGCGCTCCCGATGCTCCCGGTCCGGCAGCCCATGTTCATCCAATGGGCCAAACCAGAAATCCAGAAGTTCATGCCATGCGAACATAACTCCTCCGGTTACTGTTGAAATTCGCAGTCGTAATCCCGCAGTTATACACTGGTTGAGGTCGTATCCAAAGGAGCAGATCACCTATGACGGCACCCACACGGATCCTGTTACTGGCCCATGGCAGCAGCGACCAGCGCTGGTGCGAGACATTTGAAGCCCTGGCCGCCCCCACCCTGGCGTCCCTGCCCGAGGCCCGCGTGGCCTATATGGAACTGGCGGAGCCATCGCTGGAGACCGAAATCCGAGAGGCCGTGGCCGACGGCGTCACCAGCGTCCGGGTGGTTCCCCTGTTCCTGGCGGCCGGTCGTCATCTGCGCAAGGATGTGCCCGCCATGCTGGAGGACTACCGCCAGCGTTACGGCGTGGACGTCACCCTGCTCCCCCCCATCGGAGAAGATCCCCGCCTCGGCCTTGCCCTGAGGGACATCGTCCAGGGGACCCTGGAGGAAGCCAATGCCTGACAGACACATACTGGTCACCGGCGGCACAGGCTTTATCGGTCGTGTGCTCTGCCCCGAACTGCTCAATGCCGGCTACCAGGTGGATGTACTGAGCCGACAGTCGCCGGAGAACGTGCGAGCGATCTGCGGCCAGGTAACCCCGATAGGGAACCTGACGGATATTGGCGAAGGATCCGGCTATGACGCCGTCGTCAACCTGGCGGGCGAGGGCATTGCCGAAAAACGCTGGACCGAGCATCGCAAACAGGTGCTGCGGGACAGCCGGATCGCCCTGACCCGGGAACTGGTTTCCGCCCTGCTACGCTGCGACCGGCTGCCTGAGGTCATGGTATCCGGCTCGGCCGTGGGGTACTACGGCGCCCAGGGCGATACCACGGTGAACGAGGACGCCGTCCCCAATGACGAGTTCAGCCACCGGCTGTGCGCCGACTGGGAGAAAGCCGCAGCAGTGCTGGCCGATAAGGGAGTACGGATGTGCTATTCGCGGACCGGGCTTGTGGTCGGCCCCGATGGCGGTTTTCTGGAGCGGATGGTATTGCCATTCAGGCTCGGTCTGGGCGGACGCATCGGTGATGGACAGCAGTATATGCCCTGGGTTCACCGCTGTGACGTGGTCAACGCCATCCTGTGGATGCTGGCCACGGAAAGCGCCAGTGGTGCCTATAATGTGGTCAGCCCGAATCCGGTGACCAACAGCGGCTTCACCAGGACCCTGGCGAAGGTGCTCTCCCGCCCGGCGGTATTCCCGGTGCCGTCGGTGGTGCTGAAGCTGGCCCTGGGAGAGATGTCACGGCTGTTGCTTACCGGCCAGAGAGCCGTTCCCGAACGTCTGGAACAATCGGGCTTCCGGTTCACCTACCCGGAACTGGAGCCCGCCCTGAAGCATGCCCTGGGTAAGTAATAGCCGTGGCCAGGAGCCTGCGCGGCAGAAAGTCGCACCGCTGCGACCGCCCCACTTTGGCCCCTTTTGAGCGCTCATTTTCGTTACATAGAACCACTATGCGCCTCAAATGACCGTCAAAATGGCCTCAAAGTGGGACGCTCTCGCCTGGCGCGATTTCTACCGCGCAGACTCCCAGGCAAAAAAACTGGCATTTTTCGGCACCAACCGTTGACAGCCGCAGGGCGCATTCTTAATATACGCGCCACCTCGACGAGGCAAGGTTTTTGAGGAATGCGTCCCCTTCGTCTAGTGGCCCAGGACTCCGCCCTTTCACGGCGGCAACAGGGGTTCGAACCCCCTAGGGGACGCCACTCATTTCCTGCTAACGATCGCGAGACTTGTGCTTTACCCCGGCTTTTATCCTCGCATCCCGCACCACAAACCACCCCACGGCCGCCATAAAGCCGACCATCAGAAGTACCGTTCCCATTCCGGCAATAACCACGGCATCCCAATACATCGTATTACTCCTCTGTAGCCCGCCATAATCCCCGATACCTGCAGGATCCTGTTACGAGTTCAGGTTACGCTGGCCTGGATAGTCCGGTATTGACCTGTATCAACCGGGATAAAACGCCTTTTCGCGCTGTTCCCGGCACATTTTCCCGATGGACGGGACAAGGCCGATGCCCGACTGCTATATTTTCCAGAGGTTACATAATAATAACCTGCCGTGGCCGGAACTGACGCCTGGCCCACAATAAGGGGTCGTCAAGGAGTCAGAGCCCTGGCCTGCCACATCGCATACGGGAAGACATTCAGACAAACGGGATGCTCAGACTTATTTCGCGCCTTCAGCAGTTCCGCCGCGGCTCGCCCCTGTCGTTCCGTCTGCTGGCCTATATCCTGCTGTTCAGTTCCGCATTCACGCTGATTGCCTCCGGTTTACAGATCTACAGTGACTTCAAGAAGGATGTGGCTGCTATCGAGGAACGCTTCGAGGTGGTGGAAAGCGGCTATCGCTCCAGCCTTTCCCGCAGCCTGTGGGCCCTGGACCGCAACCTGCTGGAGGTACAGATGGAAGGCATTCTCTCCCTGCCCGATATCATCCACCTGCGCCTTCGCATCTATCCGGACTCGGAACTCGTCATGGGAGAAAGCCCGGACCGCGAGGCCTCCACCCGGGAACACCGCTTCATCATCTCCCATAACGGCGCCCTGCAGACCGAGCTGGGCGAACTGACCGTCACCGCGTCCCTGGAGCGCACCTACCGGGAACTGGAACAGAAGATCTGGATCACTCTGGCCACCCAGTTCATCAAGACGTTCCTGACAGCCATCCTGATCGTGTGGATCTTCCGCCAGATGGTGACCCGCCACCTCAGTCATATGGCCCGGTACGCCCGGAATTTCTCGCTGGACAACCTGGACCAGCCACTGCGCCTGGAGCGCTCCGACCGAAAACGGCACCGCACCGATGAACTGGCCCAGGTCACCGATGCTTTCAACCAGATGCGGGAACGTCTGGGGGAAGACCTGGATCGACGAAAAAGGGACGAGACAGAAATACGCAAGCTGTCCATGGCCGTGGAGCAGAGCCCGTCTTCGGTGATGATCTGTGATCGGCAGTGGCGTATCGAGTTCGTTAACCACAAGTTCACCCAGCTCACCGGCTACCCGGCCGACCAGGTGCTCGGACATCGCCCCGGTGAGCTTTCCCTGGGTGCTCATGCCCATCGGGACAGCCAGAGCCTATGGCAGACCATCCGCGTCCAGGTCCAGCGGGTCGGCGTCTGGCAGGGGGAAGTCAACAGTGTCCGCCGCAACGGTGACCGCTACTGGGAACAAATCGTGGTATCACCGATCAAGGACGACGGCGGGCGCATCAGCCACTTCCTGGTGATTGGCGAGGACATCAGCATTCGCAAGCGCTATGAACAGCAATTGCTGCGGCAGGCCAACTACGACATCCTCACCGGGCTGCCCAACCGGATGCTGGCCCTGGACCGCCTCAAACTCGCCGTGGCCCAGGCCCAGCGTGAATATAGCCTGGTCGGGATCATGTTCCTGGATCTGGACAACTTCAAGCACATCAACGACACCATGGGGCACGACGCTGGCGACAACCTGCTGGTGGAGGCGTCACGACGGATTTCCTCCTGCCTGCGGGGCACCAGTACCGTGGCTCGTCTCGGCGGAGACGAGTTCCTGGTGCTACTGCCGGGGCTGAAGGACGCCAACGGCGCCGAGCAGGTGGCGGAGCGTATCCTCGGCGGATTCGGCTCACCCTTTGTGCTGGGGGGACAGGAAGTGTTCGTCACCACCAGCATCGGCATCGCCATCTACCCATCGGATTCCGATAACACCGGCACCCTGCTCCAGAATGCCGATGCCGCCATGTACGAGGCCAAGCACAAGGGCAAGAGCGCCTGGGAACGCTTCGCCCCGGAAATGAAGGAACTGTCCCACGAACGCCTGCAGATGGAGTCGCGAATGCGGCGGGCACTGGAACTGGATGAATTCGAACTCTGGTTCCAGCCGATTGTCGATACGGTCTCCGGCGAGGTGACCGGTGCCGAGGCGCTGCTGCGCTGGAACAATCCTGTGATGGGCATGGTCATGCCCGACCGTTTTATCCCCCTTGCCGAGGAGACCGGCATGATCATCCCCATTGGTCGCTGGGTGCTGGAGCAGGCCTGCGCTGCCAATCGGCGCTGGCAGGAGGCTACCGGTAAGGAACTGACCATTGCTGTGAACGTCTCTCCACGCCAGTTCCGGGACCCGGAATTCGTCAGCTGCACGCTGCAGGCTCTGAACGACAGCAAGATGCCGCCGGAACGGGTGGCACTGGAGATCACCGAGCGCCTGCTGCTGGACAACAGCATTGAGACGGCGGCCATTCTCCACGAACTGGACAAGGCAGGGCTCCGGCTGTCGGTGGACGATTTCGGCACCGGCTTTTCGGCGTTAAGCTACCTCAAGAGCTACCCGTTCGACATCCTGAAGATCGACAAGTCCTTTATTGGCGACGTGCAGGTATCCGGTGACAATTCCGCCCTGGTGCGGGCCATCATCACCATGGCCCACAGCCTCAGCCTCACCGTGGTGGCCGAGGGCGTGGAGGAAGAGGCACAGACCGATTTCCTGAAGACCCACAACTGTGACTTTGCCCAGGGGTACTTCTACAGCCGGCCCCTGCCCGAGGCCGAATTCCTGGCCTGGATGCGTACCCGATAGCGCCTGCCCTTCCTGCCAACGCTGTTCAAGTCGATCCGGCGCCGGTAAGCTATCCTGGCTCCAGTCATCGTGTATACATGAATCAAATCAAGGATATCGACAGCATGGATGATCAGGTTCTGGTCATAAACTGCGGCAGTTCCTCCGTCAAGATTGCGCTGTTCGACCGCAATGGCGAGCTCCGGGTGTCCGCCCTGGCGGAGCGGATTGGCCAGCAAGGGGCCCGGCTGGTACCGGAGGGGCACGACCCCATCCACTTGCCTGAAGGCGCGGACCACCGTCAGGCCCTGACCGACAGCATCCGCTGGTTGCAGCAACAGGGGCACCTGGGCAAGGCGCCACTGGCCATCGGCCATCGCGTGGTCCATGGCGGCGAGGCCTTCCACCGTGCCGCGCTGCTGGATGACGACGTCATCCGGGCCATTGAGGATTGCGCCAGCCTGGCCCCGCTCCATAACCCGGTGAATCTCGCCGGCATCGAAGCGGCCCGGGAGCTTTTCCCCCGGGTGCCGCAGGTCGCCGTGTTCGATACCGCCTTTCACCAGACCCTGCCGCGCCACGCCTGGCTCTACCCGGTTCCACGGCGTTTCTACGAGGACTGGGGTGTACGCCGCTATGGCTTTCACGGCACCAGCCACCAGTACATGGCCGAGGAATCCGCCCGACGACTGGACAAGACAACCGACAACACGTCCATTATTTCCGCCCACCTGGGTAACGGTTGCAGCATCACCGCCATCCGTGACGGCCGCAGCGTGGACACCAGCATGGGTCTGACGCCCCTGGAAGGCCTGGTCATGGGCACCCGCAGTGGCGATGTGGATCCTGGCCTGTTTGATTTCCTGGCCGACAAGGGGATCGAGCCGGAGGAAACCCACCGTATCCTCAACCGGGAGAGCGGACTGCTGGGGCTCTCCGGCAGCACCAGCGACATGCGCAACCTCCTGAAGGCAGCCAACGAGGGCGATGACCATTGCCGGGATGCCTTCGAGGTGTTCTGTTTCCGGCTGGCCCGCTACATTGGTGCCATGATGGTGTCCCTTGACCGTCTGGACGCCCTGGTGTTTACCGGAGGCATCGGCGAGAACAGCGCCGAGGTGCGTGCCCGGACCGTAGAGCACCTTACCCTGGCCGGTTTCCGGCTGGATGCCGACAGCAACCGAGACCATGGCCGGGCTCGGAACGGTCGGATATCCGCCGATGACAGCCGCTTCCCGGTACTGGTCATTCCCACCCGGGAAGAAGCCATGATTGCCCGGGAAGCCCTCGCCCTGGCGTCCGACGAGCACCAGCCCACGACCGCCCCAAACCACTGACTGAAGGAACACCGCTGCCATGGCAAAAAGTCTGTTTATCGCCCCCACGGAACTTAACAGCGGCCTCACCTCCGTGTGTCTGGGCCTGCTCCGGGCCCTGGACCGGGTCGGGGTCCGGGTCGGGTTCTACAAGCCGGTGAGCCAGCCGGCCCGGTCCTCCGGCGACCAGTCAGGGGAGGATTTCTCCGTTCCCTTCGTCAGGGCCCGCTCCGACCTGGATCCCCCCAACCCGATTTCCCTCAAGGAGGCCCAGAACCTGTTGAACCGGGGCAAGGCCGATGAGTTCATGGAGGGCATGGTCGGGCGGTTCCAGAACGTGGCCAGGGATGTGGACGTAGTTATCGTGGAGGGACTCGTGCCCGACCGCAGCGAGGCCTACACTGCCCGCATGAATGTGGAGATGGCGCGCAATCTTGGCTCCGAGGTGATCCTGGTCTGCTCTCCCGATGGCCGGGACTGCCGGGAACTCGACGAATGGCTGGATTTCTCCGCGCGGCTGTTCGCCGATCCCGGAGATCCGGATGTGATTGGCGTGGTCCTCAACAAACTGGGCAAACCCGAACAGACCGGCATGCTCCCTTCCTTCAACCGCCGGGAGCCGGTGGAGACGCCGGATTACGACACTGACTGCGAGATCTTCCGTTCCGGTCGCCTGCGACTGCTGGCCGGCATCCCCTGGCAGCCGGAGCTACTGGCACCGCGCATGTCGGACATCGCCAGGGACCTTGGCGCTGACATCCTCCACGAAGGGGAAATGGGCACCCGCCGGGTACAGAAGGTATCGGTATGTGCCCGCACCATTCCGAACATGGTGGACACCCTGCGGCCGGGCGCCTTGATCGTTACCCCGGGCGACCGGGAGGACATCCTGCTGGCCACCGCCGTGGCCGCCCTTAACGGGGTGCCCCTGGCGGGTCTGCTGCTCACAGGCGGACTGATGCCGGACCAGCGGACCATCGACCTCTGCCGTCGCGGGCTGGCCACCGGCCTGCCCGTCCTCAGGACGGACACCAATACCTATGAAACCGCCCACCAGCTTGCCAACCTGCCCGGCGTGGTTCCGGCAGACGATCCGGACCGGATCGAAAAAGTCATGGAAGCTGTAGCATCGCGGCTGGACGCCGACTGGCTGCAGCAGCACCTGAAGGTTGAGAGGTTACGCCGGCTGTCGCCGCCGGCCTTCCGCCACCAGCTCTCCCAGTTGGCCCGACAGGCCGGCAAACGTATTGTATTGCCGGAAGGCAACGAACCGAGGACCGTGCAGGCCGCCATTATCTGTACCCAGCGGGAGCTGGCCCACTGTATCCTGCTGGGCGAAAGGGAAGACATCGAGGCGGTGGCGGAATCCCAGGGCCTGCCGTTGCCGGAGGGCCTGGAGATCATAAATCCCGCCGACGTACGCCAGCAGTATGTGGCCCCCATGGTGCAACTCCGCAAACACAAGGGCCTGGCACCGGATATGGCGGAAGCCATGCTGGAGGACAATGTGGTGCTGGGTACCATGATGGTGGCCCAGAACGAGGCCGACGGCCTGGTGTCCGGTGCCGTACACACCACCGCCAATACCGTTCGCCCTGCCCTGCAACTGATCAAGACGGCGGACAATGCCGAGGTGGTGTCCTCCGTCTTCTTCATGCTGCTGCCCGAACAGGTACTGGTTTACGGCGACTGTGCCATCAACCCGGACCCGAATGCCGAGGAACTGGCGGATATCGCCATCCAGAGCGCGGATTCCGCCAAGGCCTTTGGTGTGCAACCGGTGGTCGCCATGATCAGCTACAGCACCGGTAGCTCCGGCAGTGGTGCGGATGTGGACAAGGTTCGGGAAGCCACGGAAATCGCCCGGAAGCGGCGCCCGGACCTGGTGATCGACGGACCGCTCCAGTACGACGCGGCGGCCATTGCCGACGTGGGCAGGAGCAAGGCGCCGGACAGCCCCGTCGCGGGCAAGGCTACCGTCTTCATCTTCCCGGACCTGAACACCGGCAACACCACCTACAAGGCGGTTCAGCGCAGCGCTAACGTGGTGAGTATCGGCCCCATGCTCCAGGGCCTCAGGAAGCCGGTGAACGACCTGTCCCGGGGTGCCCTGGTGGACGATATCGTGTTCACCATCGCCCTGACCGGTGTGCAGGCCGCCCAGGCGGAAGCCGCCGCCGACAGCTGAGCCCCCACGAAAAAGGCCAGGCCCATTCATTGAGGGTGCCTGGCCTTTTTGCTCCGGCTGCTTCTGACGCCGCTTACTTCTTCTTGCTTTTCATCCTTGGCTTCTTGACCCGCCGCCCCTGCTTGAGGTCGTTGTCCCGCTTCACCTTCTGCCTCGGAGTCAGGCGATCCACCTTGTTGGCATAGGGATTCTCGCCGGAACGGAACTCGAAACGGATGGGCGAGCCATTCACCTTGAGCACCTTGCGGAAGGTATTCTCCAGGTAGCGCTTGTAGGACCCCGGCAAGGCATCGGTCTGGTTGCCGTGGACCACCACCACCGGTGGATTGGAGCCACCCTGGTGCGCATAACGCAGCTTGATCCGGCGTCCCTGGACCATCGGAGGCTGGTGTTGTGACACGGCGTCCTGCAGGATCTCGGTCAGGCGGTTGGTGGGCCACTTGGCCATGGCTGACTCGTAGCAGTCGCCAATGGAGTCGTACAGCAGGCCCACGCCGGAGCCGTGCAGGGCCGAGATGTAATGCTTGTCGGCATAATCGAGGAAATCAAGGCGACGTCTTACCTGCTCCTTTACCCGGCTGCGCTCGTCGGGCTCCATGCCATCCCACTTGTTGACGGCAATTACCAGCGAGCGGCCCGCGTCCAGCACGAAGCCGATCAGGTGCAGGTCCTGGTCCACCAGCCCTTCCCGGGCATCGATCACCAGGATCACCACATGGGCATCCTCGATCGCCTTGAGGGTCTTGATGATGGAGAACTTCTCCACCACCTCGCGGACGTTCTTGCGCCGCCTCACACCGGCGGTGTCGATCAGGGTGTATTCCTCGCCCTGGCGTTCGTAGGGAATGTAGATGCTGTCCCGGGTGGTGCCAGGCATGTCGTAGACCACCACCCGTTCCTCCCCCAAGAGGCGGTTTACCAGGGTGGACTTGCCCACGTTGGGCCGGCCCACGACACCGATGCGAATGCCCGGATACTTGTCGGCACTGTCTTCCTCGGCCTCATCCAGCTCACCCAGCAACAGCTCCAGCATGGAGCGGATGCCCCGGTTGTGGGCCGCCGCAATCAGATAGACGGATTCGAATCCCAGGGTGTAGAAGTCGGACGCGGCCACATCCGGGTCCTGGCCGTCGGTCTTGTTCACCACCAGGTGGGCCGGCTTGCCGGTGCGGCGCAGATGCTCGGCGATCATTTCATCACCGGCGGTCAGTCCGGCACGTCCATCCACAAGGAAGAGCACGATGTCGGCCTCTTCCACCGCCTGCATGGACTGGCGGGCCATCTCCGCGTCCAGGCCTGCCTCGTCGCCGGTAAGGCCGCCGGTATCAATGACAATGAAGCGATGACCCTCGTAGTTGCCGTCGCCGTACTTGCGGTCACGGGTCAGGCCCGGGAAATCCGCCACCAGCGCATCGCGGGATCGGGTCATCTGGTTGAACAGGGTGGACTTGCCCACATTGGGGCGGCCCACCAGAGCGATTACCGGTGTCATTCAGTGCCTGCCTGGATAGTGAGGGGACTCAGTCCCGATCCTCAAGGGTGAACACCGCCAGTCGACCGCCATTGCCATAGACAATCAGGCGGTCCTCCCAGCGCAGCATGGGTGAGCGGATGCCTTCGTCATCAAACTCGAGCTGGCCCTGCAACTGGCCATTGTCCTGGGACAGGATGTGCAGGTAACCCTCGAAGTCTCCCACCACCAGCATGTCGCCAATCGTGGCCGGCTCCGACAACCGCCGCCAGGACAGGGCATCCTGCACCCAGACCTCTTCCAGGGTGCTGGCATCCAGGCCCACCACATCGCCATTGGCCTTGGCGATAAAGACCTTCTGGGGCCCCAGAGCAGGACTGTGGAAGGTGGAGGTGGCACGGCTCCAGATTTCCTGGCCGTTGCGAATCTCCACCAGTGCCAGCTTGCCCTGGTAGCCGGCCAGCAGTGCGGCACCCTCGACGATCACCGGCTTGGCGGTGACATCCACCAGTCGTTCAAGCTCGGTACGCCCGCTCGGCTCGCCCACCGTATACTGCCAGATGGGCTGGCCATTGGCGGTGGACAGGGCCACCACATGGCCATTGGCGAGCGTGACAAGGGCCAGTTCCCCGCCAACCACCGGTGCTCCGGTATCCCGGACCGACAGTGCCGGCGCCGGGGAGTCATATTGCCAGAGACGCTTGCCGCTGGCGGCGTCCGCCGCCACCACCTTGCCGTCGATGGTCTGTGTCAGCACCAGGTTACCGTTGGACTGGGGCGGCGCCAGAACCTCGTTGGGCATACGCAGCCGCCAGACCTCATCGCCGCTGTCACGGTCCAGGGCCAGCAGTTCCGCATCACCGGTGACCAGGTAAAGATGGCGACTGTCGCCACCCACGCCCGCCATGATGGTCCGCTCCAGCTCACGGCGCCAGCGTACGTCGCCGGTGGCCGGACCGACGGCAAGCAGTTCGCCATCGGAGGACACCGCATAGAGACTGCCCCCGATGATGGTTGGCTCCAGGTGGAGGTACTGCCCGTCATGCCCATCACCAACCGTCAGTGACCACTTGGTTTCGAGAGTCACCGTCGACACCACTTCGGGCACCGGGTCCGGCTCCTCGAAATTCTCCGTGGAACTGCACCCCACCAGCAGCGATGCCACAACGGTCAGTACCAGCAGCGGATTCATCACAGGATTCAGGAACTTCATGGGCATCAGGCGTCGCTCCCTATACCCAGGCTGTCCAGCTTGCGCTGCAACAGTCCAATACCGGCCTCGCCACCGGCATCACGGGCCCGGATATAGGCGTCCCTGGCGGCATCGGTATTGCCACTGGCAATCAGGATATCCCCTTCCAGCTCCGCCAGAATGCCTTCGAATGCGCCGGTATCGTCAGCGCCGCGCACCGTTGCCAGGGCTTCGTCGTACTGGCCGGCGCCATACTGTGCCCGGGCCAGCCGTGTCCGCACCACCAGTGACAGGGCTTCACCATTACCGGTCTGATCCAGTGCCCATTGCAGGGTCTCCGCCGCCGCGGCCGGGTCACCGTCCGCCATCATCTGCTGGTTCGCCAGGATCAGCATGGCGTAGACCGCGTAGGTGGTGCCATCGTGTTCCTCGCGAACCTGGTTGGCCAGATAGGCAATGGATTCCCGGTCCTCCTCAGTGTCGCCGCCCTGCTGGGCCTGCCGCATAAGCTCGGCAAAATCGGCGGCAGCCTCGGCCTGCACGTTGGCCTGGTGGTTCTGCCACGCCTGCCAGCCAAACACGATGGCCAGGGCCAGGCCGACCCCGATCAGCAGCGAACTGCCATTCTTCTTCCACCATTGCTTGATGGCTTCAATCTGTTCTTCTTCGGTCCGCATTTCGGCCATGGTGACTCCTATGAGTGTCCTTTCCTGTTGTGCTTATGATCTTGAGAGCGCTTATGATCCTGGCCCGTCGGTTATGACGGCTTTCAGGCCAATCCCAGCCGGCTGGCCAGGTGGCTGGCGGCCTGGTCACGGGGTACCTGCTCCTGTTCGCCTTCCTCCCTGAGGTACTTGAGGCCGACGATACCCTCGTTGATCTCATTCTCGCCAATAATGACCGCCACCCGGGCGCCGCTGCGATCGGCCTTCTTCATCTGGCTCTTGAAACTGCCGCCGCCACAATGGGTCACCACGGTGCGCCCCGGCAGTTCGGAGCGCAGCATCTCGCTGACCCGGAAGGCCTCAGTAGTTGCAACGTCTCCCATGGCGGTCACATAGATATCGGCGTCGGCATTGACCTCCTCCGGCACCAGTTCAAGGGTCTCCAGCAACAGGATCAGGCGCTCGATGCCCATGGCAAAACCGACGGCAGCCGTAGGCCGACCACCCAGTTGCTCCACCAGGCCGTCGTAGCGCCCCCCGGCGCAGATGGTGCCCTGGGACCCAAGACTGTCGGTCACCCACTCGAACACGGTCTTGCCGTAATAGTCGAGCCCCCGGACCAGCCGGTTGTTTACCGTATAGGGCACGCCGGCCGCGTCCAGTAGCGCGGTCAGCTGTTCAAAGTGCTCACGGGATTCATCGTCCAGGTAATCGTCCAGTACCGGTGCATTCTCCAGGATCCGCTGGGTTTCCGTGTTCTTGGAATCCAGGATGCGCAGAGGATTGACCAGTAACCGGCGTTGGCTGTCCGGATCCAGGTCGGAACGATAGTCTCCCAGGTAATCCACCAGTGCCTGGCGGTACTCGGCCCGGGCCTCGGACGTGCCGATGCTGTTGATCTCCAGACGGGCATGATCCGCCAGTCCCAGGGACTGCCACAGTCGTGCGGTGAGGATCAGGAGTTCCGCATCGATATCCGGACCATCCATACCAAAGCATTCCACGCCAACCTGGTGGAACTGGCGGTAGCGGCCCTTCTGCGGGCGTTCATGACGGAACATGGGACCGGTGTACCAAAGGCGCCGGCTCTGGTTGAACAGCAGGCCATGCTCCTCCGCGGCGCGCACGCAGCCAGCGGTGCCCTCGGGCCGAAGCGTCAGGCTGTCCCCGTTGCGATCGTCGAAGGTATACATCTCCTTCTCGACGATGTCCGTCACCTCGCCAATGGAACGCCGGAAAAGCTCGGTGTGTTCCACCACCGGCATACGGATTTCCTGGTAGCCATAGGAACCGAGTACGTCCCTCACCCTGGATTCGAGAAACTGCCACACCGGGGTCTGCTCGGGCAGGATATCGTTCATCCCGCGAATTGCCTGAATCTTAGCCAAAGTAAAACCTTATTCGTGTTTATGACGCCGGCCAGGCCCTGGCTACTGGCCGGATTTCGCGATAATCGAGTCTTCCTGTTCCTTGCGGCGCGCCACCTCTTCGCGGATCAGCCGTTCCAGGTCGTCGGTCAGGGTGGCATTGTCCAGTTTCTGGTTGGGTTTACCAGCGGCATAGAACAGGTTTTTCGGTGAGCCACCGGTCAGGCCCAGGTCCGCCACCTTGGCTTCGCCCGGTCCATTGACAATGCAGCCAATAATAGCCACGTCCAGGGACTCGTTGACGTCCTCAAGGCGAGCTTCCAGATCGTTCATGGTCTGGATCACATCGAAGTTCTGGCGGGAACAACTCGGGCAGGCCACGAAATTGATGCCATGGCTACGCAGGCGCAGACTCTTGAGGATGTCGAAACCGACCTTGATTTCCTGAACCGGGTCTGCCGCCAGGGATACCCGGATGGTATCGCCGATACCGTCCATCAGCAGCATCCCCAGGCCCACCGACGATTTGACCGTACCGGACCGGAAGCCGCCTGCCTCGGTAATACCCAGATGCAGGGGCTGTTCAATCTGACCGGCAATCTTGCGGTAGGCATCCACCGTCATAAAGACTTCTGACGCCTTCAGGCTCACCTTGAAATCCTGGAAGTCATACCTGTCCAGGATATCGACATGGCGCATGGCCGATTCCACCAGCGCATCCGCCGTCGGCTCACCATACTTACGCTGCAGGTCTTTGCCCAGGGAGCCGGCGTTGACGCCTATGCGCATGGGAATGCCACGGTCACGGCACGCCTGGATAACGGCACTGACCCTGTCCTCACGGCCGATATTGCCCGGGTTGATGCGCAGGCAGTCAACGCCGAGCTCCGCCACCCGCAGGGCGATCTTGTGGTCAAAGTGGATATCGGCGACCAGCGGAAGCGACACCCGCTGCCGGATTTTTCCGAACGCCTCAGCAGCGTCCATGGAGGGCACCGACACCCGTACAATGTCGGCACCAGCCAGTTGCAGGGCTTCGATCTGGGCCACGGTGGCATCAACGTCGCAGGTTTCCGTATTGGTCATGCTCTGTACCGCGATGGGGGCATCGCCACCCACGGGCACATTACCCACCATGATCTGCCGTGACTTGCGTCTTTTAATGGGAGATTCGAGCTTCATAAACGGTCAAACCGATGTGAAAGTAATGAAAGAGTCGCCATGCTCCAGGCTACCCGGTTACGGGGTCACCTGTATGACGGTCAGTCCGACAGGTTCAGCACCAGCCGGTCGTTCCGGGGCCGCTGACTGGCCAGGTCCACGGTTTCGCCGCTGTAACGGAGGTCGGACACGGCACTGACCGCCCCGATCACCACCCTTAACGGCGACTCACCGTTAACGTCAAGGGTTTCACCGGCCCTGCGCAACTCGGCGACCAGGGTACGCCCGGTGCTATCCTGGACTTCGACCCAGCAATCCCCCGAAAATTCCATCACCAGTCGCCCCTCACTGTCGACAGGGGGGGCGGGGTCCGTCTCGGGCAGGGGTGCCGAGGTTACGAGCGGTGCCGAACCGGTATCCTCTGCCGCTTCAGGGTCGCTGGCCGATTCAGCCGATACCGTCGACGGGGGTTCCGTACCCGGAGCCCGGCCTATCGTTTCGCCAGCCAATGAGGACTCCGACCCGGTACCATCTAAGGCGTCGGCGGCGGACGGTTCATCGCCCTCCGGGATTTCCTCCCGGCTTATGGCGTTACCATTGCTGAGGCTGTCGTCACTGCCTGCCCCGATGGATGAGGTTTCCGAATCCACATCATTCGTCGACGGCACAGCCGTCTCTTCACTGGTGTCACCGGACAACGCCGCTGACTCTGAGACGTCATTGTCGGATCCGGCCATGGACTCATCCGCCTCGTCCACTGTCGCAGGACCGGCCATATCACCGTCCGCCAGGTACAGGGAGCCAGCGTAGAACACCACTACCGCCGCCACCAGCAGAAGCACCACCTTGGCGATCCGGCGCTTGCGGCGCTTACGCCGCTCGATATCGACCAGGGGGCTGGCTTCAACCCGGGCCTTCTGCTCCTGCCTCAGGGGTTCCAGCTCCTTGTCCAGTTGCCGAATCACACTCTCCGGGTCAATGCCCACATGGGTCGCGTAGGCACGCACATAGCCCTTGAGGAACAGTTCGCTATCGATCCGGCCATAGTCGCCACTTTCGATAGCACTGATAATAGCGGGCCTGAGATGTTGTTTGTTCGCCACTTCAGCCACGGACAGCCCGGCGACTTCCCGAGCTTGCCGGAGTCGCTCGCCTACCGTTGGCTGCCGGGCATCCTGGCTGGCGTTATCCGTTGTCATCGGCCGTTAGTACCTTGTATTGTCTGTATTGCTCTGAATCCGGGAAACGGTTTCGCAGCAACAGCGCCAGGCTGGATTCCTGGTCATAGTTGCCGGAGTGCCGGGCAATCCGGATCCCTACCAGCAGGCTTTCCGGAGTATGCTCAAGCCTGGGGTTGCGCTCCATCATGCTCAGCAGGCGGCCGTAGTAACGGGATGCCGCCGCGTAGTCGCCATTGGCCACCAGGGAACGGGACAACGCCAGCGTCCAGCGTGGATCCCCTCGGCCCAGTTCCAGAGCGCGGCGATAGGCCTCAACGGCACTGTCTGTATCACCCATCTGTTCACTGGCCCGGCCCAGGTTGTAGAACACCGAGGCGCGATCATCATAGCCGGTATCCCGGCTGGCCAGTTGGAACTGCTCCTGGGCTTCCTCAAAACGGTCATTGCCATACAGGAAGGCCCCGTAGAAGACGCGTCCGCGAGTATAGCCGGAATCACTTCGCAAGGCCTTCCTGTAGGCTTCTTCCGCCAGTTCCGGTTCACCTTCGGTCTGGTAAAGCAGCCCCTGGGTGGCCAGTGCCGCTGCATTGTCCGGCTGCAGTTCGAGGGCACGCTCCAGGTGCCGGCGCGATCGGTCGTAGTTGCCCCGGGACAGGTAGGCCGTTGCCAGCTGCACATAGCTGTCCACCGCCTTGTCTTCGTCCTCTTCACGGGCAAACCGACTGTCGGATACCGTAACACAGCCGGCAAGCAGGCTGATCAGCACCAACACGCACACAGACGGGAACGTTCGGAATCGACCGGATAATCCTTGGGACAACAACTCTGTGGGCATGGTGTTTTCCTGAAACCTGAACAAGTATTAGGGAGTCATCTGCTGAACCGGAATATAGCGCTGACTGCGCCGGGTCCGATCTTCCACGCGACCAACAAGCTGGCCGCAGGCGGCGTCAATATCATCGCCTCTTGTGGTGCGAATGGTTGTGATGTAGCCCGCTTCGTTGAGAATTTTCTGGAAACGACGGGTGGCATTCATGCTCGGGCGACGGAAATCGCTCTCCGGGAACGGGTTGAAGGGAATCAGGTTGATCTTGCACGGCAGGCCGCGCAGTACCTTGGCCAGCTCCCGGGCATGCTCGGGCTGGTCGTTCATATTCTCGATCACCGTATACTCGATAGTGGCCTTGCGCTTGTCGGGCAAACCGCTCAGATACCGGCGGGTAGCCGCCAGGAGATCGGCAATCGGATATTTCTTGTTGAGCGGCACCAGTTGGTTGCGCAGCTCATCGTTGGGGGCGTGCAGCGAAATAGCCAGGGATACATCACTGACCTCGCCCAGGCGGTCCAGTGCCGGGATAACGCCTGACGTACTCACCGTCACCCTACGCTTGGAGATACCATAGGCCAGGTCCTCCATCATCAGGTTCATCGCATCAACCACATTGTCGAAATTGAGCAGCGGTTCTCCCATGCCCATCATGACCACGTTGGTAATGGGCCGGTCAGCGTTGGGATCAAAGGGCATGAAGGCCTTGCGCGCCACCCATACCTGGCCGATGATCTCAGCGGCGGTCAGGTTGCGGTTGAAGCCCCGCTTGCCGGTGGAACAGAAGGTGCAATCCAGGCTGCAGCCAATCTGGGACGAGACGCAAAGGGTGCCCCGTTCACCATCGGGAATCAGCACCGTCTCCACGCTGTTGCCGGAATCCATGCGCATGACCCATTTACGGGTACCGTCCTTCGAGGTTTCGTCGTAGACCACTTCCGGCCCACGAATCTCCGCCACGACCTTGAGCTTTTCCCGCAGGGCCTTGCTCATATTGGTCATCTGATCGAAGTCATCCGCACCACGCTGATGAATCCACTGCAGTACCTGGGTGGCGCGGAAACGCTTCTCCCCCATGGACTCGAAGAATGCCTCCAGCTTGGCCTTGGGCATTCCCAACAGGTTGGTCTTTTCTACAGCAGCAGTCATGGTCAGTCTCGATCGGATAACAGGCGGGGCGACCGGAGTCGCCCCGGACAGCATCAGCCGCGCGGGCAGATCTCGCTGTCGTTGAAGAAATAGGCAATCTCGCGCTCGGCAGAGGCCGCGGAATCAGAGCCGTGAACCGCGTTGGCGTCGATGGACTCCGCAAAATCCGCACGGATGGTGCCGGCTTCCGCTTCCTTCGGGTTGGTGGCACCCATGAGATCACGGTTCTTGGCGATGGCGCCGTCGCCTTCCAGTACCTGAACCACAACCGGACCAGAGGTCATGAAGGCCACCAGATCCGGGAAGAACGGGCGCTCCTTGTGTTCCGCATAGAAGCCTTCGGCCTGCTCCTGGGACAGGTGCATCATCTTGGCTGCGACAATTTTCAGGCCGGCTTTCTCGAAGCGGGTATAGATCTCGCCGATGACGTTCTTGGCAACCGCATCCGGCTTGACGATAGAGAGCGTGCGCTCATTGGACATAATGTTTGCTCCAGTTGGGTTTCAGGACAAAATTCCGGCCTGAGATTATACGCAGTAAGGGGCCGGCTGCCTACCGACAGCGGGCCCCTGACAGAATACTGGATACACCTGCACCCGTGATCAGGCAGAGGCGCGGCGGCGCTCCCTCAAACGGCTGACCACGGTGTTGATCTGCTCGAGGGCATAGTCCACCTCCTCCGCCGTGGTGAACCGGCCCATGGAGAACCGCAGGCCGGCGTGCGCCTCCCCATCGCTGAGCCCGATACCGGTCAGCACGTAGGACGGTTCCATGGTGGCGGAAGCGCAGGCGGAGCCGGAGGACACGGCAAGTTCACGAAGCCCCAGCATCAGCGACTCCGCCTCGACACCCTCGAATCCCAGGTTCAGTATGCCGGGCACCCGCCTGTCGCGGTGTCCGTGCAACCGTACGCCCGGCAGCGGCTCGACACCTTCCAGGAAGCGGGTGCGCAGAGACTCCAGATGGGCCGCCTCCTCTTCCAGCCCAGCGCCGGCCAGCTCAAAGGCCTTGCCCATACCGGCAACCTGGTGGGTGGGCAGGGTTCCGGAGCGCATGCCGCGCTCATGGCCGCCGCCATGGATCTGCGCGTCGATGCGCACGTCCGGTGAGCGGCGAACATACAACGCACCGATACCCTTGGGCGCATAGACTTTATGACCGGACAGGGCGACCAGGTCCGCTCCCAGTTCAACCACATCCACCGGCATTTTGCCGGCCGCCTGGGCCGCGTCCACATGGAACAGGACACCCCGCTCCCGCAGCATGGCACCGATGGGCGCCAGGTCATTGATCGTTCCCAGCTCATTGTTGACCAGCATCAGGCTGACCAGCAGGGTCTCGGGTCGCAGCGCCGCTTCCACCTGGCCGGACGAAATGACACCCGTGGCATCCGGCGTCAGGCGAGTGACATCACAACCCTGCCCTTCCAGCCAGGAGCAGGTATCCAGTACCGCCTTGTGCTCAATAACGGAGGTGATGATATGGGGCCGCACACCTTCCTTCCGGTTGGCGGATACCGCGCCCTTGATAGCCAGGTTGTCCGACTCGGTGGCACCGGATGTCCAGACAATCTCACGGGGATCGGCGCCGATAAGCTGGGCTACCTGACGGCGGGCATTCTCCACGGCAGCCTCCGCCTGCCAGCCAAAACCATGGGAACGGCTGGCGGGATTACCGAATACGCCGTCCAGTGTCAGGTGGCCGGCCATAACCTCTGCAACAGCAGGGTCCACAGGCGTCGTCGCTGCGTAATCAAGGTAGATGGGTGTCTTCATGGTCCTGTCGGTGTCAGGCGGGCGCCCTGTTTTCCAGGCGCTCGGTATTGATGGTATCCGCCGCGCTCTCTGGCTCCGGTTTGCCATCCTGGCGGCTGGCGACGGCCTGGATCTCGCGCTTGTTCATCAGGTCCGCGAGGCTGATCCGGCTGAGGAACTGGTGGATCTGCTCACTGAGATCCGACCACAGATGGTGGGTCAGGCACATCTCGCCGTTCTGGCAGTCGCCCTTGTGGTTGCAGCGGGTGGTGTCCAGCGACTCATTGACCGCATCCACCACATCGGCAATGAATACCTGGTCGTTGGTCCTGCTCAGGCGGTAACCGCCTCCGGGACCACGCACGCTGATGACCAGCTTTTCCCGACGCAGGCGGGCAAAGAGCTGTTCCAGGTATGACAGGGAAATGCCCTGGCGCCGCGAGATGTCCGCCAGGCTGACCGGGCCCTCGTCACCATGCAGAGCAAGATCCAGCATGGCGGTTACGGCGTAGCGGCCCTTGGTTGTCAGTCGCATAACGGCAGCCCCGGCTGAGAATATTCAGGAGATAACACTGGATGAGTATGAATTGACCTACTGTTTTGGTCAAGTATTCGTCGCAGTGCACTCCCCGGCACCCGCGTCAGCTCAGCGGCTCTCCGCCGGCTCGTCGGAATCATCCCGGACACAATCGAATTCCTCCGCGTCCAGTGGCGGCAAGCGACCGTTGTCCACATAATCCTGGTTGACCTTCTGGATGGCCGTGCACATCTTCTCGATACGCTCGTCGACGGCATGCATGTGATCCAGCAGGCTGCGCATGGCCCGGGCCACCGGATCCGGCATTTCCTCGGTCACACCGTAGGCATCGAATCCCATGCGTTCCTCCATCTGCTTGCGGCGACCATCATCCTTGCTCTTGACCACCACACGGCCGGGAATGCCGACCACAGTGGCGCCAGCCGGCACCGCCTTGGTCACCACCGAATTGGAGCCCACCTTGGCGCCTTCCCCCACCTCGAATGGGCCCAGGATCTTGGCACCGGCACCTACCACAACGCCATTGCCGATGGTGGGATGACGCTTACCCTTGTTCCAACTGGTACCACCCAGGGTGACGCCCTGGTAGAGGGTGACATCATCGCCAATCACGGTGGTTTCCCCGATGACGACTCCCATGCCGTGATCAATGAAAAACCGGCGCCCGATGGTGGCGCCGGGATGAATCTCAATACCGGTCAGCCAGCGGGAAAAGGTGGAAATACTTCGTGCCAGCCACTTGAAATCCGCTTTCCAGATGCGGTGCGCCAGCCGGTGGAACAGAAGTGCATGCAGCCCCGGATAGTTGGTCAGAACCTCGAAGGTATTCCTGGCGGCGGGATCACGGCCGAATACACTGCCAACATCTTCTTTGATTCGCTCAAACATCTGTCTGGTCCTGTTGTCGTGAGCCGGCACCCACCGACTGGCCGGATGCCGATTTCTGTACCGCGGTCAGGATGCCCCGGAGGATATTGATTTCCATCTGATCCGGCCGTGCGCGCTGGTAAAGGCGACGCAGCCGGGTCATCAGTTGACGGGGATTATCCCGTCGATGGAACTCGATCTCCGCCAGGGTGGACTCCAGATGATCAAAGAAGCCTTCGAGCTCTGCCACGGTGGCCGGCGGTACATCCCAGCCCGGATCCTCCGGTGAGTTAATAGCCTTGAGTTGTGGATTATTCTCGCTGTTTTCAAGACCCCGCAGGCATTCCATGCGAATTTCGTAGCACATCACCTGCACCGCCATGGCGACATTCAGGGAACTGTAGTCCGGGTTCGTGGGAATGTGTATGTGCACATGGCAACGTTGTAACTCCTCATTGCTGAGGCCATTATTCTCCCGTCCGAACACCAGGGCCACCTCTCCCCTGCCGTGGTATTCACCCACCTGGCGGGCGGCATCCGTTGGTGACATCACCGGCCAGGGCACCTTGCGCCCACGGGCACTGGTGCCCATCACAAGGACGCAGTCCTCAATGGCCTCATCCAGCGAGGGAACCACCCGGGCGTGATCCAGCACATCGGACGCACCAGCGGAACGGGCGTAGGATGTCTCGTCCGGGAAGGAGGTGGGATTGACCAGCCACAGGTTGCCCAGCCCCATATTCTTCATGGCCCGGGCCACCGCGCCGATATTCCCGGAGTGGGAGGTTTCCACCATAACCACACGGACATAGTCCCGGGCCGGCAGGTCAAAGGTACTTGGGAGGGCGGGCTTGTGCATGGCTATCTGTGTCCGGCATTAACATCGCGAATAGTGGAAAGGCCACATATGTTACCAGAACACGCTGATATTTGGGCCCCGGTTTCTACGGATAAAGCCCCGCCAGGCCAGCGAAAATGCCCGCCATGCGGGTCTTTACGGAGCCGAAAAACGTTTAAGGCCCCCCCGCGATTTGCTATGATCGCGCCTTTGATCACTCCAGATACTGAAGAGTCCGATGCAACCAGCCATTAAAATGGCCCTGCGCGTTGCGCGCCAGGGTGCCGATTACCTGAAAGCCCACTTCGAACGCCAGG
This sequence comes from Marinobacter shunpengi, assembly GCF_045449695.1. NCBI lineage: Bacteria > Pseudomonadati > Pseudomonadota > Gammaproteobacteria > Pseudomonadales > Marinobacteraceae > Marinobacter > Marinobacter shunpengi. Next base: position 16,129 of record NZ_JBJJKZ010000011.1, on the reverse strand, counting down.
ACATCGCCGGCAACGACCCCGGTGATCGCCAGCGCCAGCTGGATCGGGTGACCGGCAAGATCTACGAGAACTTCGCCGAGCAGCTCCAGAAGGCCTACAAGGACCATTACATCGCCCCCGCAGACGACAGCAGCGCCGATGGTCACACGCTGAGCTGGCATATCTTCCCGGTGCTGGGTGCGGAGAACCTGCTGCGGGGCATTCCGGAGTTCGTGGTGGCACTGGTCCAGAAGAAGGACAACCGGACCGAGAATCTGTTGCTGATCAACCCCGTCACCGGCGAGGAATACTCCGCCAGTCGCGGTCGTGGTGCAGCTCTCAACAGCCGTCGCATGCGCGCCAGCGAGATCAAGCACCTCAGCGAGGCGGTGGTTACCTCGAACCTGCTGGATCAGGCCCGTGGCGCCGAGGACCCGCTGATCTGGGGCGAACTGTCGGCCACGCTGGCCAGCCAGTCAGGCCAGCTCCGCAGCGCCGGCTGCAGCGTCCTGGACATCGCACGGGTGGCGGCGGGCCACCTGGATGCCGTGGTGCTGTTCCGCCCCACCCCGGAAGACCGGGACATCGGCCTGGCCCTGGCCAATGAGGCTGGCGTACTCAGCAGCGACTTTTCCGGCAACCCCGCCAGCACCGACTCCCGCCAGCTGGCTATTGCCAACCCCAAGCTGATGCGGGAAGTGCTGCGCACCCTTCACCCCTTCCAGGCGCGACTGCCCCGCTGAAACGGGGATCACGACAGATTGATTCCGCAAACATGAAAAAAGCCGGGCTGATGTTACCAGACCCGGCTTTTTTGTGCCCATAAGCAGCGACATGTCACATCCGGTTAAGCCACTCGGGGGGCTCCTCTTCCTCCGGCTGCTCACCAGCAACCCCCTCCTTCGGCGGCACGACCATATCCGTGCGGGTAACGCCAAGGGCTACCAGCAGGTTCGCCGACACGTAGATGGACGAGTAGGTACCCACAATGACACCGATCGCCAGGGTGATGGCAAAGTTGTTGATGGCTGCCCCGCCCAGGAAATACAGGGCCATGAGCACCAGCAAGGTGGTCAACGAGGTATTGATGGTCCGGTTGATGGTTTCGTGGATTGACCGGTTCACGGTTTCCTCGGGGTCATCAATCCGCAGCTTACGGAAATTCTCCCGGATACGGTCCATGATCACGATGGTATCGTTCAGGGAGTAACCGATAACCGCCAGCAACGCAGCCAGCACCGTCAGGTCGAAGGTCCACTGGAACAGCGCGAACAGGCCCAGCACGATAATCACGTCGTGGGCCAGCGGAATCACCGAGGCAATACCGAATTTGAACTGGAAGCGCATACCCACGTAGATGAGCACCACCGCCAGGGCCAGTAACATACCCAGGCCACTGTTCTCCTTCAGTTCGTCCCCCACCTGGGAGCCAACGAATTCCGAACTGACCAGTGTGACGTTGCTGTCGGTCCGCTCCTGGATGTCCGCCAGGATACGCAGACCGAGCTCGTCGTCCCCTGCCTCCTGCATCCGGATCAGCACCAGGGTGTCGGAACCAAAATTCTGCACCACGTAGTCGGTGTAACCGGCATCGGACAGGGCGGAGCGGACATCATCCAGCTCCGGCGCCTGGGCGTATTCCAGCTCCACCGAGGTACCGCCGGTGAAATCCAGGCCGAAGTTCAGGCCCCGCACACCCAGCAGCACTGCAGACGCGATAACCAGCAGTATGGAGACTGTCGCAAATACCTTGCGCAGGCTCATGAAATCGAACTTATCGGTACGGGTATCAGACATTGGCCAGTTTGCCTCCGATCGAGAGCTTTTCGACCTTCCGGCCTCCGTGAAGTACATTGATCATCGCCCGGCTCACCACCAGCGCGGTAAACAGCGAGGTGACGATGCCGATGCTCAGGGTCACCGCGAAGCCCTTGACCGGGCCGGAGCCCATGGCGAACAGGATAATGGCTACCAGGAAGGTGGTGATGTTGGCATCCACGATGGACACGAACGCGCGGGAGTAGCCGGCATTGATGGCCAACTGGGGCGCGACGCCCTCCCTCAGCTCTTCCCGTATTCGCTCGAAGATCAGCACATTGGCGTCCACCGCCATACCCACGGTCAGCACGATACCGGCGATGCCGGGCAGTGTCAGGGTGGCCGAGATGATCGACATGCATGCCAGCAGCAGCATCAGGTTCAGGGTCAGCGCCACATTCGCCACCAGCCCGAACAGGCGGTAGAACACCGCCATGAACACCAGCACCAGGATAAAGCCGACCACCACCGACATGAACCCGGCGTCGATGTTCTGCTGCCCCAGGCTGGGGCCGATGGTGCGTTCCTGCACGAAGTACATGGGCGCCGCCAGGGCACCGGCCCTCAGCAACAGGGCCAGCTCCGAGGCCTCATGGATGGAATCCAGGCCAGTGATACGGAAGCTGGCCCCCAGCGTGGACTGGATGGTCGCCAGGGAGATGATGCTGCGCTCTTCCACACGCTCTTCCGTGGTGACCACCTCGCCGCCCACAACCTCCTGCTCGGTTTCAGTACGGAACTCAATGAACAGCACCGCCATGCTGCGCTGGACGGCATTGCGGGTGGTACGTGTCATCAGGTCTCCACCAACACCGTCGAGGGTGATGTTGACCTGGGGCATACCGTTCTCGTCAAAACCCTGACTGGCATTGGCCACATTCTCACCGGTGACGATCACATCACGTTCCAGGCGGGCGGTCCGGCCCGGCTCGTCACGGAAGGGATAGGTTTCGGTGGCGGACGCCGGTGCGTCCTGCCGCGCCGCCAGCCGGAATTCCAGGTTGGCGGTGGCACCCAGCACCCGTTTGGCCTGGGCGGTATCCTGAACCCCGGGCAGCTCCACGATAATACGGTCGGCGCCCTGGCGCTGGACCAGCGGCTCCGCCACACCCAGCTCGTTGACCCGGTTGCGGATGGTGGTCAGGTTCTGCTCGATGGCATAGTCCTGAATCTGCTGGACCTCCTGCTCGGAGAGGCTCAGGTCCAGCAGGTACTCATCGCCTTCGGTACGCTCATCCAGCAGGAACTCGTTATAGTTACCCCGGACCAGATCAAAGGCCTCCTCCCGATCCGCTTCATTTCGGAAGGAGAGCTGGATACGGTTGTCGTCGGACACCTCGCCGCCGCGATAACGGATACGCTCCTCGCGCAGCTCCCGCTTGATCTGGCTTGCCGTGGCCTCCAGTCGCTGGGTAACCGCCGTCTCCATATCCACCTCCAACAGGAAGTGAACACCGCCACGGAGGTCCAGACCCAGTTTCATCGGCCCTGCCCCCACGGCCTTGAGCCAGTCCGGCGTGGACTCGGCCATATTGAGGGCAACCAGGTAGTCATCACCCAGGGCCTGCTGAACAATCGGCCGCGCCTGAAGCTGGTCATCGGAACTGTTGACGCGAATCAGCGCACTGCGCTCTTCCCGATCAACCCCCTTGATGGCAATTCCTGCCTCCTCAAGGGCGCCGGTTGCCCGCTCCACGGTGGCCTGACTGATCTCGGTGCCACTGCGGGCGCCGGTAATCTGGATCGCGTAGTCATCGGGGAAAACGTTCGGCAAGGCGTAGACAAACCCGATCGCCAGCACGACCAGGATCAGCAGATTTTTCCAAAGCGGATACTTGTTCAGCATAGGAGCCCTTTCTTGACCGCCTTCGGGCCGCCTGCACGGCGGCCTCCCTGGTCAGTAAGTTCAGATGTCTTTCAGAGTGCCTTTGGGCAGGGCCGCGCCAACGGCAACCTTCTGGATTTTCACTTCCACATTGTCGGCAACTTCCAGCACGATAAAGTCATCAGTCACGCGGGAGATCCGACCGGCCATGCCACCGGAGGTCACAATTTCGTCGCCCTTGTTAAGGCCGGACATCAGCGCCTTGTGCTCCTTGGCACGCTTGGACTGGGGGCGCCAGATCAGCAGGTAGAAAATAAGGATGAAACCGCCAAAGAAGATGACCTGGCCCATCACACCCATGCCCTGACCGGCGTCCTGGGCAAGGGCGACGCCAGGTGTGGCGGCGGCCAGAAGGGTGGCCAACATGGCTTTTACTGCTTTCATAGGATGTCTCCGTCAATAAAGTGTTGTTCAGGAAAAACGGTCGCCGGGACCCGGTTCATGCCAGAGGCGGTACCGGCTGGCCCCTCTTGGCGTAGAAGGATTCCACAAAGTCGGACAATGTACCTGCTTCAATAGCCCCACGCAATCCAGCCATCAGCTTCTGGTAGTGATGAAGGTTGTGGATGGTGTTCAACTGAGAGCCAAGCATTTCACCACACTTATCAAGATGATGTAGATAACTTCTCGAAAAGTGTGAACAGGTGTAGCAATCACATTCCGCATCCAGGGGGCCGGTGTCATGACGGTTGCCGGCGTTACGGATCTTGACGATACCAGTGGATGTGAACAGGTAGCCATTACGGGCGTTGCGGGTGGGCATGACGCAATCGAACATGTCCACACCACGGCGCACCGCCTCGACGATATCCTCCGGGCGCCCTACCCCCATCAGGTAGCGGGGCCGGTTTTCCGGCATCCGTACGGGCAGGTAATCCAGTACCGCCAGCATGTCCTCCTTGGGCTCGCCAACGGACAGGCCGCCAATGGCATAGCCGTCGAAACCGATATCCATCAGGCCGTCCAGGGACTGCTGGCGCAGATCGTTGTACATGCCCCCCTGGATAATACCAAACAGGGCCGACGGACTGTCACCGTGGGCGATTTTGCTGCGGGCAGCCCAGCGCAGGGACATCTCCATGGACTCCCGGGCCTGCTTCTCAGTGGCGGGATACGGCGTGCACTCGTCAAAGATCATCACGATATCCGAGCCCAGGTCCCGCTGCACCCGCATCGCAATCTCGGGATTCAGTTCCACCACCGATCCGTCCACCGGCGAGCGGAAGCTGACCCCTTCCTCGGTGATCTTGCGCATTTCCCCGAGACTGAACACCTGGAAACCACCGGAGTCCGTCAGGATCGGGCCCTGCCACTGGGTGAAATCATGCAGGTCACCGTGGGCGCGGATCACTTCGGTACCCGGGCGCAGCATCAGGTGAAAGGTGTTGCCCAGGATGATCTGGGCGCCGGTGGCCTCGATATCCCGGGGCGTCATACCCTTGACCGTGCCATAGGTACCCACGGGCATGAAGGCCGGGGTTTCCACCACCCCGCGGGGGAAGGTCAGGCGACCACGGCGGGCCTTGCCGTCCTCTCCCAGCTTCTCGAAAGACATGAAACAGTGATCAGACATGACTGGCTCCTGGGTCGGCCAACGCGCCCAGGCTGGGCTCCTGACCGGTAATGAACATGGCATCGCCATAGCTGAAGAAACGGTAGCGCTCGGCCACCGCCTCCCGGTAGGCGGCCATGGTGTTGTGGTAGCCGGCAAAGGCGCTCACCAGCATGATCAGGGTGGATTCCGGCAGGTGGAAATTGGTGATCATGGCGTCCACCGTCTGGAATCGGTACCCCGGCGTGATAAAGATATCCGTCTCCCCCCGCATGGGCCGGACCACACCGCCGCGGCTGGCGGACTCCAGGGACCGTACCGATGTGGTTCCTACGGCAATTACACGTCCTCCCCTGGCCCGGGTCCGGCGGATGGCATCCACCGTGGCCTCGGGTACCGTGGCCACTTCACTGTGCATGACATGGTCTTCCACCCGATCCACCCGTACCGGCTGGAAGGTGCCGGCGCCCACATGGAGGGTGACAAAGGCGGTTTCCACACCCCGCTCGGCAAGACGATCAAAGACCGGCTGGTCAAAATGAAGTCCGGCGGTGGGTGCCGCAACTGCACCGGCCTCGCGGGCGTAGACGGTCTGGTAGCGCTCCCGGTCCGCACCCTCGTCCGGCCGGTCAACATAAGGGGGCAGCGGCATGTGACCAGCCCTTTCCAGAAGCTCGAGAATCGGCCCGCCATTCGCTGTTTTCAGGCGGAACAGCGCCTCTTCCCGGTCCAGCATAACCAGTTGTGAGCCGTCCTCCAGAAGCACCGCCTGACCGGGTTTAAGGGCCTTTGAAGCCCGCACATGGGCCAGCACCGTGTCATCGGCCACCACCCGTTCCACCAGCACTTCCAGCTTGCCGCCGGTTTCCTTGGTGCCAAACAGGCGGGCGGGAATCACCCGGGTGTCGTTGAACACCAGCAGGTCGTCGGGTTCCAGCAGCTCCGGCAGCTCCCGGAACTGCCGATGCGCCACCGCCCCGGACACGCCGTCCAGCGACAGCATTCGCGAGGCACTGCGCTCGGCCATGGGATACCGGGCGATCAGCTCGTCGGGCAGGTCGAAATGGAAATCGGAAACGTTCATGGACAGGACTGCGTCATGGCCCCTTGGGGGCGATCGTCGGAAAGCGTTGTGGAAAGCGCGGATTATACAGTCTCGGGATCAGGGGTCCAATTCATGGGGCGCTGAGATGGTAGGACGTGTACGAAAAAAGGACCGACATCCAACGATGCCGGTCCCGGGATAGGACAGGAATACCCGGAATCAACCGTTCTCCGGGACCCAGACACTCCCCGCGTCACAGGTATCAAAACCCTGTGAGTCACTGTCGTTCAAGGTCACCAGTACCGCATCGCCGGTGCCGGTGCTCAGGCCGAACCTGACTTCCACAGAGCCATCGGCCTCCAGTCTCACGGCGCCTTCAGCAGGACAGGTCGTATTGATATTCCCCGCCACCGCTACCGGTGTCGACACCGTCAGATAACCATCGATAGCAGAGCTGACCAGAGTAGCCGCCATTTCCATGACGAAACTGTCTCCGTCCACGCTTACCGCAATCCTGGTATCCTCCAGGGCGACGTAGTCGTCCTCGAGCAGGTATTCCAGTCGATCGGTGGCGACCGTCAACGAACCCGCATCGCTCCCCGTCTGAACCATACGCGCTGTTTCCTGGCCCTGAATGCTAACGGGCCCCCCGGTATCAAGGTTCTCGCCACGAATGCTGTACTGGATCACTATCGTCTGGTCGGTGTCGTTGCCACTGACATCCTGTGAATAGCTTCCATCCAGCAGGAGATTGGGAATACTGGTGGTGCTCAGCTCGCAGTTATCGAAGACCACCCGGGTACTGCTGTCGCTGGTGGTAACATCAACCGTACCCCCCTCGTTTTCGCACGATTCTGTCGCGGCTTCCCGCACCACCGGATCACCAACGGACAAAGTCCCGGCCACACCCAGCGTACTCTCGACCTCACTCACCAGTTGATCGATCTTCCCGGTGTCCTCGTAGGCCTGGGCCGCCGCCTCATAGTCTGTCTGGGTGCGGATCTGGGCCTGGCGCTCTCCATAACCGTCCGGATCGAGCTGTAGCTGTGATGAGCTGTCGCCACCGCCACTATCACTACTGCCACCTCCACCGCCGCCCCCACAGGCGCCAAGCAATACCGTGGTGGCAACGACGGCTGCCAGACCCGACTTCGAAAACTGCTTTTCCATGGTCTTCTCCCTGTTTGATTACATCCGCCATCCGGCGACTTTTCCGTGGGAAAATACTCCCACCAAGCAAGACCCGGTGTGGTCTTGCAGATTTCCACTAGTCGGGTCGAGTACACGATTCCCTGTTAGCGGAGCATCCTTAACAACTTGTAACCCGATGATAAAGTATTGGATCGACAGCGGAATGCAAGACTGCATCGGTGACTGAAAGCAAGAATGGGAGCCAGGTCACTTCAAGAGGAAACGAACCAGAGAGGGCAATAACAGGATTCAAGGGAGGTGGTAGCGGCGGGCGGACTCGAACCGCCACGGGTTTTACCCCAACGGATTTTGAATCCGTCGTGTCTACCAATTTCACCACGCCGCCAAAAGAATGCCTCCCGAGGCCGGGAGGAGCCAGGGATTATAATGACGAGCCGCCTGAAAGCAACCGCCGTGGCCGCCGGTTTCCTTACAGGCGGTCAAACAGCGATAGCTGCGAGGTCTGTGCAAAGGACTGCTGGGCCGCCTGTAGCACAAAGCTCTGGAACGACAGGTTGCTGATCGCCTCGGCGTAGTCAACATCCTGTAGCTGGGAACGGATATCCTTGGCGTACAGTGAGGCATTGTCCAGGAACTCGCCGGTAGACTCGAGCTGGTTAAGCCGACCGCCAATCTCTGTCTGGGTTTTCAGGATGTTGTCCTGGGCACTATCCAGGTTGGTCAGCGAGTCGGCCACCATCTGGTCGTAGGCGGCCTGGGAACTGAGGAAGCGGGCCGTATTGGAGGCGCCAGCATCCACGGCACCAGCAGTAATGCCAATATCATCGAAACGTGCACCGGCTATCTGCAGGTCACCGCTCCAGCCGGAGGCATCAATGCTGACTTCGTCTGACGACGACAGGATCTTCAGTTCCCCACCCTCGACCCTGGCTTCCACCCCCGCCAACGCTTCGTCACCGCTGTTGTTGATGGCGTTCGCCAGGTCATCGAGGGTATCCCCGGCGCTGAAATCCAGGGCCACGCCGTTGACCGTCAGGGTATCGGTGGCGGGAGCCACCGCCGCCGGAGAGAAGCTGGAGACAGTGGCGGCTTCAGGTTGCTTGTTCAGGTTGTTGAGGCCATAGATCAGTTTCTCGATGGAACCGAATACGGACTGTTTATCGCTGGTATTGACCTCGAACTGGTCTCCCGCCGAGGCACCGGTGATTTCAAACTGCATGCCCTCGAACTGGATACTCTCGCCGCTGGTGTAGGTGCCGGTGGCCAGGTCCTTGGAGGTGTCGGAAAAGTCGTAACCGTCCTTGTCCTGGATCACGTACTCGTCCGGCGTCCCGGCCCGGATGCCCACGACAATATCCGTAGGTGAGAACGAGGACACCAGTTCCGGGTCAAGGACTGCCCCGGTGCTGATACGGGCACCGGAGGAATTGTCCGGATGGGATTCTGTGAAGAAGGTTGGACCCGCACTGGGAATATTGACGAAGAGATCCTTGCCGTGGTCACTGATGGCCACGTTCACACCGTCATCGATTTCCAGGTTACGTTGCCCCTCGTCCCCCTGGTAGACCCACTTGCCGTCAACGCTCTTGGCGAAGGCCGGAGACTCCCCCTGGAAACCGCTGAAGATGTATGAACCGGAACTGTCCTGGGTGTTTGCCTGGGCGGCCAGTTCTTCCAGGCGCTGTTCCAGTTCAGCGGAGAGGGACTGGCGGTCCTGGGCCGACAGCGAGCCGTTACCCGCCTGGACAGTCAACTCCCGCACCCGCTGGATAATATCAATCATGCTGCTCAGGGAGCTCTCTTCCTGCTGCAGCCGGTTCTCCGCCAGGCCCACATTGCGCTGGTAGGTCTCGATGCGCCCCACTTCCTGGTCCAGCTTCAGGATACGGGCAGCGGCCACCGGGTCGTCGGACGGGTTGTTGACCCGCTTGCCGGTGGAGATCTGCTCCTGGGTCTGATTCAGGTTGACATTCAGGTCCTGCAGGCGGCTGACGCCACCGGAAAAGATCTGCTGTGAAGATATTCTGATCATCTCAAATCACCTCAACCGGCCTATCGGAAGGTGGTAAGCAGGGTGGCAAACAGCTCCTGGGCCACCCCCATCACCTTGGCAGACGCATTGTAGGCAGCCTGGTACTGGATCAGGCGCCCCGCCTCTTCGTCCAGGTTGACGCCGGACACGGATTCCCGCTGGTTGGTGGATTGCTCCAGCAGGGTCTTGCCGGACTCGCTGTCGAGCTGCGCCTGCCGGGTTTTCACCCCCACCTGCTCCACCAGGCCGGCATAGCCCTCGGTAAAGCTCTGGGAGCCACCATTCATGGTGTTCTTGGTGGCCAGCCCGGCCATGATCTCGGCGTTACGGTTGTCTGACGAACCGTCGGTGTTGTAGCCAATGGAGAAACTGTCTCCGGCCTGGGGGTTGCCGCTGATCTCGAACTGGAATCCCCGGTAGTTCGGGTCCGAGGGATCCTCGGTAAACAGCTTGTTGCTGATGCCGGACTGGTAGGTGCCGGTCTCGAGCACATTGCCGTCCGGGTCCCGGATCTCGTACTGATCGTCTGCGGTGAAGTACACCTCCAGGGGCGGATTCAGCTCACCCTTGACGGAGAACTCCGATAGCGGCGCATTGGTATTCGGGTTGCGGACATCGAACATGACGCCCTGGTTGATGGTGGCGTCGCCACTGTTACCACTGTCGGCCTCGGCACGCACCGGGCTGGCAAAGGCCAGATCCTCTTCCCGTTCCACTTCCAGGGAAATATTGGCGGCTTCCATACGGGTGGGCTGGATCAGGAACCGGTCGCCCTCGCTGAAGGTGCCGTCTTCCAAACGGACATTGAAGCCCGGCATGTTGATTTCCGCAGGCAGGTCCGCCGGCAGTCGTCCCTGGTTGACCACCTTGCCGGTTTCCTCATCCACCAGTTCGTAGCTGCGACCGTCTTCACTGGTAATGTTCAACGCCCAGGAGCCTGCCGGCAGACTGGAGGTATCGGTAATATCCACCGCCACCACACCGTCCCCGGGCGGCGCGTTATTGCCGCTGGCCACGACCCGGGCCAGCTGCTTTTCCCGGGAATTGATCTCGCTGAAGAACAACCCGCCAAGGTCGCCCTCCAGGTCCATACCGATCTGGTGCTGGTGGTTCATGGTGTCCTGCAGGGCAACGGCCACCCGGCCCAGCTCGTCGAACGCCGGCATCAGGGCTTCGCTCTCGAAACGCCTCAACCCGCCCAGCTTGCCACCGGTAATCTGTTCGTCGATGACCTGGGTACGATTGCCGTCGGAGAGGGTGAATTCGAGCCGTGAGGGATCATCCGCGTTACGGCGAGTGCCCAACTGGACGGCATCCGAGCCCACCACCAGGGCCTGGCCATTGGCCAGGGAGACGTTCACCTGACCAGCGCCGGAGTCCGACACCCGTACATTGACGATTTCGGACAGTTTCCGGATCGCCTCGTCCCGTTTGTCGAGCAGATCATTGGGCGGGTTACCCTGTGCCAGTCCCGGCGACTCCGAAATCGCCAGGTTCAGCTCGGCAATGTTCTTGATCAGGGTGTTGGCATCCGCCACGTTCTCGGTCATCTGGGTCTTGACCAGCTCCCGCTGCTGGATGAATTCCTGCTGCAGGGCCTGGAAGCGGTTCACCACGCTCTGGGCTTCACTGAGCACCAACTGACGCTGGGGCAGCGAGCCTGGATCTTCCGCCGCATTCTGCATGGCCGCGAAGAAGTTGTTCAGGGACTGGGACAGCCCCGTGTCTTCGCCGCCGAGCAGGTCATCAAGACGGGACAGCTCGTTGCGCAGGGTCTCCTGCTCGTTGTACAGGGAGGTGTCCGAGCGCACCTGGTCCACCAGGTACTTGTCCGCCAGCCGGCGGATATTGGCGATGTCGACCCCGGTCCCCACATATCCGTTGGTGGTATAGCGGCTGCTGCTGGACTCGAACTGGACTTCCTGGCGGCTGTAACCCGGCGTATTGGCATTGCTAATATTATTGCCGGTGGTGTTGAGGGCGTTCTGGTGCCCCAGCACCCCACTCAGGCCAATGTTGATCAGACCTGCCATGGCGATTACTCCTCAGAAACCCGGGACAGGGTTTGGAAACGGTCCAGGGCAGCCTCGAACGGCTCCCCCTCCATGATGTTACGAATCTTGCGCCCGTAGGCCGGGTCGGTGGCGTAACCGGCTTCCTGCAGTCGCTCGGCGAAGACCTCCGGCTGGTCGGCCACTTCCCACACATCCCGGTAACGGGGATTGTCCTGCAGGAAGGTCACGTAATCCCGGAAGCTCTCCCGGTAATCCGGATAGCGACGGAAATCCGCCCGCTCCTTCATGGCCACGCCCTCGCGGAACTCGGTGGTGGCGATATTCACCGACTCACCCTGCCAGCGGCTGTCCGCCTTGATACCGAACAGGTTGAAGCTGTGGCTGCCGTCATTTCCGCGGATCATGTGCCGGCCCCAGCCGGTTTCCAGAGCGGCCTGGGCCACCATCAGGCGGGGATCAATGCCGGACTCTTCCGCCACATCCTCCGCCAGCGGCAGCAGGGTACGAACGAAGTGTTCCGGGCTGTCGAACCGTTCCGGCATGGCAGCGGTGTCTTCCACCGGAGCAGTACCGGTGACACCTGCCGTCGGTGCCTCGTTGTCACCGGATTCCCCGGACTCCGCCAGCGCCTTCACCTCGTCCACCCGTTCAGGCAGTTTCGGCGACAGCGGCGGCATGCTGCGGTCGTAATCCGCCAGGGTCCGGCGGGCACCGGCCAGGGCATCGCCCTCCCCGTCCATACCGGGAATCTGGCGGCTCAGTTGGCGCACCAGCGCCTCGCTCAGCCCCATCCCCTGACCTCGACTCATGGAAAGGCTGAGCTGGCTGTCGAACATATCCTGGTAGAAGTCGGACTCGTTGCTGTTCAGGTAGTTACCCTCGGCCAGTACATCATTCACGGAGCGCATGCTCTTGAGCATCTCGGACAGGAACAGGCTTTCGAACTGACGTGCGACTTCCTCAAGGGCGGCCTTGCGGTCGGTCTTCGCCTGGGCCTTGAGGGCGTTCAGGCCGTCGAATTCGGTGTAGTACTGTGCCTGGTCCATTCCGGAACTCTGCATGGCGTCACCTAGATAACAATCAGCTCGGCCCGGAGGGCGCCAGCCTGCTTGAGGGCTTCCAGTACTGCCATCACATCACCGGGGGCGGCGCCCACCTGGTTGACCGCCTGCACGATCTCGTTGAGGGTGGTGGCGGGTCCGAACTGGAACATCCGCGCCGGATCCTCGGTCACGGCAATCTGGGAGTTCTGGGTGACCACGGTTTCACCCTGGGCAAACGGGTTGGGCTGGTCCACCTCCGGATTCTCCTGGATGGTGACGGTCAGGTTGCCATGGGTAACCGCCGCCGGGCTGACCTGTACGTTCTGCCCCACCACAATCGTGCCGGTACGGCTGTTGATGACCACCTTGGCGGCCTCCTCCGCCGGGTCCACCTCCATGTTCTCCAGGATCGACAGGAAGCTCACGCGCTGGGACGGATCCCGCGGCGCCTTCACGGACACGGACGTGGCATCGTGGGCATAGGCCATGCCCTCTCCCAACTCACCGTTGATGGTTTCCACTACCCGGCGGGCGGTAGTGAAATCCGCCCGCAGCAGGTTCAGGGTGATGGTATCGCCCTCGGTGAACGGGCTATTCACCTCACGCTCGATGGTCGCACCGTTGGGAATCCGCCCCACACTGGGTACGTTGACGGTGATACGGGAACCATCCTGCCCCTGGGCGCCAAAGCCGCCCACCACCAGGCTGCCCTGGGCCATGGCGTAGACCTGATCGTCCACGCCTTTGAGCGGCGTCATCAGGAGCGTGCCGCCCCTCAGGCTGTCCGCGTTACCCAGTGAGGACACCGTGATATCCAGCGCCTGGCCGTTCTTGGCGAACGGTGGCAGGGTGGCGTGCACGCTGACCGCAGCCACGTTGTCGGCACTGGGGTTAACCCCCTCGGGAATGGTGATGCCGAAGCGGTTCATCATGTTGCGATAAGTCTGGTCGGTGGCCGGGCTCGAGTCACCGGTGCCATCGAGGCCCACCACCAGGCCGTAGCCCACCAGTTGGTTGTCCCGAACACCCTGTACGCGGGTAAGGTCCTTCAGGCGGTCAGCCATCACCGGGCCGGCAGCCATCAGCAGGCCAAGTCCGAATACCATTGCTCTTGCGACAGTCACAGCGGCCACCATTCACTGTTGAAGAATCGGGTCAGCCATCCAGGCTGGTTAGCCTGGTCAAAGTCGCCTGTGCCCCCATAGGCGAAACGGGCATCGGCTATACGCTGGGACGACACCGTGTTGTCCGGGGAAATGTCCTCCGGGCGCACCAGGCCAGTCAGGCGGATATACTCGTCGCCATTGGTCAGCGACAGCCATTTCTCACCGCGGATATGAAGGACGCCATTGGGCAGCACTTCGATCACGGTTACCGTGATGCTGCCGGCCAGGCTGTTGCTCTGGTCCGCTTCCGCCTCACCCTCGAAATCCCGTTCCATGTTGGCGCTGCCACCGAGTTTGTCGAAGGTGCGACCAAAGAAGCTCGGTGTCCCCATTCCAATCTCATTATCCTTGGTGATGCTGCTTTCGGCGCTCTTGCTGGCGGTGGTGGACTCCTGCAGCGTCACGGTCAGTATGTCCCCCACATTCAGGGCGGTGCTGTCACCGTAGAGGCTATAGTTCCGGGACTTGCGATAGATGCCCCCGGTGTGCTCATCCTGCGCGGTCATCGACGGCGCACGAACGGGCGCATAGGCCGGATCATTGGGTTTCGGACGCTCCCTCGTCATGGACTGGCAGCCTTGCAGCAGTGCCAGGCCGCACACCAGCGCCAGGGTGAACCCCCGGCGGTGGAGTGTGGCAGGACGTGTGGGGTTGAGGCGCATCATGGCAGTCACCTTGCTGACCGTTTAACCGATATTGTTGGTGATGAACTGGAGCATCTGGTCGGATGCGGACACCACCTTGGAGTTCATCTCGTAGGCGCGCTGGGTGGTGATCATGTTCACCATTTCCTCGACCACCTCGACGTTGGAGGCCTCTGTCGAGCCCTGCTCGATGGTGCCGAAGCCGCCTATGCCGGCCTCACCTTCCTGGGGATCACCACTGGCGGCGGTTTCCCGGAACAGGTTATTCCCCATCGCCTGCAGACCCTGGGGATTGATGAAGTCCACCAGCGGGATCTCGCCCAGGTTCACCGGGTCAGCCTGGTTCTCAACCATCGCTGACACGGTGCCGTCCTTGCCGATGGTGACGCTGGTGGCGTTCTCGGGAATGTTGATGTTGGGCTCAAGCAGGTAGCCGTCCGGTGTCACCATGTCCCCATCGGAGTTGAGCTGGAACTGGCCATCCCGGGTATAGGCAACCTCACCGTCGGGCATCTGGATTTGAAAGAATCCGCGGCCGTTGACGGCGACATCCAGCGGCTGCTCGGTCACCTGCAGGTTGCCCTGGGTAAACTGCTTGGTGGTGCCCACCACACGGACCCCCGTACCCAGTTGCAGGCCGGACGGTAGTTCGGCGTTCTGGGTGTTGAGACCACCTGGCTGGCGTTCAATCTGGTACAGCAGGTCCTGGAACACCGCCCGGTCTTTCTTGAAACCGGTGGTATTCACGTTCGCCAGGTTGTTGGAGATGGTGGTCATCTTCGTGTCCTGGGCGCTGAGGCCGGTCTTACTGACCCAAAGTGCTGGATGCATGTCTGGACTCCTCTATGGCTGCCACCCAGCGGCGAGGTTTTGCCGCTTTCCGGGTGGTCAGGCCGGTAATCGTGTCGTTATCAGAGGTTTTGCAACAGTCGTGCCGTTGACTCGGCGTTCTGATCGGCGCGCTGCATAACCTTCACCTGCATTTCGAACTGCCGTGACAGCTCCAGGTTGGCAATCATTTCCTCGACGGCGTTGACGTTGGAGCTCTCCAGGTAGCCGGACACCACCCGGGCGTCGGCATCGGGGGCTTCCGGGCCATCCAGCGCCTCACCGGGCTTGCGGCGGATAAAACCGTCATCGCCTTTCATAAGGGCGTCCTGGGGCGGGTTGACCAACTTCAGCCGGTCCACTTCCACCAACTGGTCCGCCGGGCCGCCAACGGGCTTGATGGAGATGGTGCCGTCAGCCCCGACCAGCAGCCGTTCGTATGGCGGCAGCGCCACGGGCCCGCCATTGCCGAGGACCGGTTCACCGGAAGTAAGACGAACGATGCCGTTCACGTCCACCTGGAGGCTGCCGGAGCGCGTCAGCACTTCCTCACCCTGCTGGTTCTGGACTGCGAGCCAGCCTTCACCTTTAACGGCCACGTCAAGGTCGCGGCCGGTCTGCTGCAGCGACCCCGGCGCAAAATCGGTGCCGGGCCTTTCGGTCATGGCGTAGGCCCGCGTCGGATGGTGTTCGCCGAACACGGGCATGCTGCGAGCCTGGGCAAAGTCTTTCTTGAAGCCGGTGGTGTTGACGTTGGCAAGGTTGTTGGCGTGTGCCTGCTGGGCCAGCATGTTCTGTTTGGCACCGGACATACCGATGTAGAGGGACTTGTCCATGGGAAAACTCCTGCCGGATATCTGACGTTTTTACGTCGTTTTCGGGGTTCTTGCAGGAGTTGTGCCAGATGCATGGCCAAGCTTTGTTTTCAGGTAGGCATTCTGGTTGCGGGGGCTGGAGCCGGGGCACGGGA
>NZ_JBJJKZ010000010.1:0-25870 GCF_045449695.1 Marinobacter shunpengi | reverse complement strand
CCCCGACTCTTTCAAACCCTGTGGTAACCGTAAATAGACGATCCCACTCAATCACCGTTTGAAACCATCGGTGAAGCAAGAACAGGAATTGGAAGGCACGCACGGAGATCGTAAGGCTCCGGTGTGTGACATGGGGGGTCTTTCGGAACAGCGCCAGGGATGGCGCGGAGCAAGGTCGGTACAGGACGTACCGTGAATTGCGGTGGAGAAAGAGCCCCCATGTCATACACCGGGGCCCTCCACCACAACTATCAGACCAATAGAATCAAGCCCGACTCAGAGTTAACGCAGGTTGATAATAGTCTGGGTCACCGCATCCGAGGTCTCTATGGTCTTGGCGTTCGCCTGGTAGTTCCGCTGGGCGATGATCAGGTTGACCAGCTCCTGGGACAGATCCACGTTGGACTCTTCCACCGAACTGGCGGAGATCCCCCCCAGCGTGCCGGTACCCGGCTGGCCGAAGATCGGCTGACCGGACTCGAAGGTTTCCACCCAGTTGGTGTCACCCACAGGAGACAAACCATCGGTGTTGGCAAAGCTTGCCAGCGCCACCTGCCCCAGGTTCTGGGACTGACCGTTGGAATAGCGGGCGAAGATCACCCCCTCGCCGGACACATCCAGACCGGAAAGCCTGCCGGTGGTGTAACCGTTCTGCTGCTGGTCAATCACCCCGAAGGACGAGCCATGCTGGGTTGTCTCGTTCATATCCACCATGAAGTTGGACGATACGGGCGGCTCGGCGATGGGCAACTCGCCGCCGCTGGCAATCGGCAACGGACCATCGGCTCCATTCGGCTGCCCGGAATCATCCTTGGGCGTCCAGTTGGAAATGAGTATCTGGCCATTCGGATCACCGTCAACCGAGGCCAGGCTGCCATCGGTATTGAACTCCATCTCGTACCGGGCCCGGGTCGGATCGCCAGTGGTGAACGGGGGATCCCCCACGTCCTCATCGTCAATCTGTACATACATGGCCCATACACTGTCACCCCCGGTGACCGGCTCCTTCACGAAGTACTGGGTCATGGTGTGGGGGTTACCCAGGCTGTCATAGATCGTCGAAGAGGTAGCGTGGTTGTAGGTGCGCTGATCCTCGGGGTCGAAGGTATTGGTTCTGGTCACTACGGGATTGTCGGACCCCAGGATTGGCGAGGTGCCCCCAGCATCTGAGGTAACCTCCAGCCCCTGATCCATACTGATCTGCGTTATCGACTCCTGTCCGTAAGCATCGTAGCCGCCGCCTACTGGGTTACCGGAGTCGTCCACCTCCACCACGTGAACCTCATTCCCTCGGCTATCAATCAACCTCAGACCGGTCGCCCCCTCTCCGGTTGCGTTCAGGGTATTCAGAGGCGAGTCGTTGACCGCATCCTGCAACCAATCCCTGGCCTCGGCAGACGTGGTTATACCGTCGCTGGCATCAGGAATGGAAAATACCTGGCCCATGATTTCGTAGTTGGTATCCGGCTGGATGGTACCGTCGTCGGGAATCGTCAGTTCGGTACGGGCCGAAGCACTGACTCCATCCAGGTTGTTAAGGTCTTCGGCGATCTTCTGGGCCCGGTCACCAACATCGAACCCGATGGGAACATTGCGCCCGTCCGGATAGCTGAATGTCAGTTCTTCGGCGGTATTCAGACCATCGGGCGGATCGTTCTCCTCTTCCCACGGAGTCTGGAAGGTCTGCCGGATCACCTCCAGCACGGATTCCCGGGAATCCAGGTTCAACTCGGAATCAAACCGCGTGGTACGTTGTGGCGCCAGGTTACCCGCATCGATCTGCAGGTCGTCCCGCACGCCACTCAGGTTACCCTCGTCATCCGCCTGGTAGCCCTGCACCCGCATGGACTGGTTATTAACCACGAACCCGTCCTTGTCGATGCTGAACTGGCCGGCGCGGGAATACTCCACCTGCCCCTGGTTGCTCAGGATAAAGAAGCCATCGCCATCGATAGCCATGTCCAGGCCGTTCTGGGTGCCACTGATGCTGCCCTGCCCAAAGCTCTGCTTGATGTCCTGCACCTTCACACCGCCGCCGACTGCCATATTGCCGGAGCTGAGAAAGCCGCTGGAATACAGGTCGCCGAACTGGGCCTGGCTGCCCTTGAAGCCCACGGTGCTGGCGTTGGCAATATTGTTGCCGGTCACATCCAGATCAACCTGTGAGGCACGCAGCCCGCTGAGTCCGATATTAAATGCCATGGTTTACCTCACTCAGTTGATATGCTGTACGTCTGACAGCGGGATCGATCCCATGCCTGCCAGATTCAGGGTAATATTGCCGCCCTGGCCCAGGGACACGCTGTCCACATTGGCGCTCATCAGGGTCTGCAACTGCTCGGTACCGCTGGGGTAGCTGCCCTGGGCGGTAATGTAATAGCGTCCAGGCGGCATGGTATTGCCGTTGCCGTCTTCGCCATCCCAACTGAACTTCTGCTGGCCGGCAGAGGCCTCACCCAGGTCCAGTTGCCGCACCATTTCACCCTGCTCGTTCTCGACGGTAATGCGCAGGCCGCCGGTGCTGGCTGGGACGTTCACGATGCCTTCCATCTGCCCGCTCTCATCCAGGGTGCCGAAATTGGTGGGTGCCATCACGCTCTTGCCCACCATGGCGGATGCCTGCAGGGCCTGGGTGGAACGGAATTCTCCCACCACGCTGTCGACGGTGGAGCTGAGGTTCTGCATTTCCTCCAGCGAACTGAACTGGGCCAGGTCGGCGATGAACTCGCCATTGCCCTTGGGCTCCAGCGGGTCCTGGTTCTTCAGCTGGGCGATCATCAGCTCCATGAACTCATTCTTGCCGAGTTCCTCACTGCCGCTGGCGCTGCTTTCCTGCTTTGCCCGATACTCCGCCAGTACGTCGGTGGTCGCGTTGGTGGTATTCACTATGCTCATTGGTCAAATCCCCGAACAAGAATGACTGGCGATTACTGCTGCCCCAGGGTCAGCACCCTCTGCATCATCGATTTGGCGGCATTCATCACGTCCACGTTCATCTGGAAGCTGCGGGAAGACGACATCATGTCCGCCATCTCCTCCACCACGTTGACGTTGGGATAGAAGACATAGCCTTCCTCATTCGCCGCCGGGTGGTGGGGTTCATAGCGCATCTGCAATTCCTTCTCACTTTCCACAATGCCCTGCACGTTGACACCGGCACCGGCCTCCTCGCCGAACGAGAAATGGCCGCTGGCCCGGTCCGGGTTGAGCATCTGCTGCTGCATGGCGGCAAACACCGGCTTACGGGCCCGGTAGGTCTGGTCGATGCTGGAACTGGCGGTCTCCGCATTGGCAATGTTGGATGCGGTGGTATTCAGCCGCAGTTGCTGTGCGGTCATGCCGGAGCCGGCGATATCAAAAATGTTTCCCAGGGACATGGTTGTTCTCCTCTACACCTTTTGCCGGCTTACTGGCTCGTAATGGCTTTCTTCAGGCCTGAAAACTTGCTGTCCAGGAACTGGAAGCTGGCCTGGAAGTCCATGGCATTACGCATGTACCGGGTCTGCTCCTGCTGTGCATCCACGGTATTGCCATCAATGGACGGCTGGTGGGGCATGCGGTAGAGCAACTCGGCGGACATGCCGGAACCGGACACATCCATATGGGAATCGTGGGTGCGGTTCATCGACACCCCCTGGCTGGCCTCGGTGGCCTGATTCAGCATCGCCTGGAAATCCACATCCCGGGCTTTGAAACCCGGGGTATCGGCATTCGCCAGATTGTTCGCCAGCACTTCCGCGCGACGGCTGCGAGCGGTCAGCGCCTGCTCGTGGATACCCAGTGCCTTGTCGAAGGTGATTGCCATAATGCCTCCAGTAACTGCATCACCCTGCCGCTTTTGCCGGTCAGGGATCGTTTGCAATGACTGTAGCAATCAGGATGCCAGAGTCCGAAAAAACTTATATTTCGTTATTTTTCAATAATATGGGGATAGTTGAAGGGGCAACAATAAACACGGCGGGATGAGGGGCGGCAAGCCTTTTCCCTTGGCTTGCCGTCATCAGCACAGGTGGCCTGCGTCAGCCTGGCCAGTCTGAAACGAAGTCGGACAGCTCCGGTCGGGGAACCTTGGGCTTCCAGCCATCCACGGTGCCCGTGTAGATAAAGCCGACGATGGACTCGTCTTCTTTAAGGCCAAGCCCATCCCGCACCACGGGACTCTCCGCCACCGCCCCGGTACGCCACATGGCACCGTATCCCTCCGCCTGCAGGGCCAGCACCAGGTAGGCGGCGCCGGCGGCGCAGGAATAGGCCTGCTCATGGGCGGGAACCTTCGGATGACTCACCGGCGAGGCAATGGCCACCAGCACCATGGGCGCCCTCAGCGGCGACTGGCGCAGTTTTTCCCGCTGCACCTCGCTGGCGTCTTCCTGCGCGCTGCTTTCGAACAACCGGCCAAGCTCCTCCAGGGCCTTTCCTTCCACCACCAGGTAACGCCAGGGGCGCAGCAGGGCGTGGTCGGGGGCCCTTGCCGCACAGGCCAGGGCCAGGTCCAGCACCTCCCGCCGTGGCGCGGGCGCCTTGAGCCTGGGCTCGGAACTGCGATCAAGAATGGCCCGGGTAATGGTGTTCATGGTCAAGTGACGTCTCCCCGTTCAGGTGTGAAGCCAGTGTGCCGTGCGTTGTCCGCCATGGTCTTTACTGTTAATCTGAAGCGCTGGATTTCATGGTTTCCTTCCAGGGAACCCGACCGCCGGAACGGCAGGATAACAAGGGAGTGAATGAGACGCACTCCCAATACGGCGGCACACCGGATTCCCGATCCTATCAGTTTTCCACAGGGATGGAGCATGTCAGGCTACGTGAGCACCCCGGATTCCACTCGTAAGTCCGCCCCTGAAAAGCCCTTCGAGGATACCCCTCGGGCCATTCCGCCGCTGCCGGATTTCAACGGGCGGGTGCTGGGGTCCGCCGCCTTCTGCGGCATCATCGTGGCCGGCGTGGTGGATGGCATCTTCCACCAGAACATGCTCTGGCTGCTGGCCGGGGGCCTGCTGTGGCCCCATACCGTCCTGCTGCTGAGCCGCTATATCGGCGCCGGACGGGAACCACGTATCCGCCAGTACCTGGTGCTGGTGGAGTGCATTATATCCGGCGCCGTGATCGGCCTGACCGGCCTGACCGTCGTGCCCTCCCTGGCCATGGGGCTGATGCTGATGTTCACCTGCCTGATCGTCGGTGGCCTCTACCTCTGGTTTTACGGGTCACTGCTGCTGGGCGCAGCCGCTGGCCTGGTGGTGGGCCTGATGGGAGTTACGGACGATTTCAGCACGCCGCTGCTCACCAGCCTGGTGTCGCTGCTGGGCACCGGTACCTTCATCTGCGTGACCGCCTACTACACCCACCAACAGGCCCGCATCCTCCTTGCCGCCAAGGCCCAGATCCAGAAGCAGCGGGAGCAGTCCATCGCCCTCTCCGACAAGCTCTCCAAGTACCTGTCACCCCAGGTCTGGCAGTCCATCTTTACCGGTGAACGGGATGTGAGGCTGGAAACCCGGCGCAAGAAACTGAGCGTGTTCTTCTCCGACATCAAGGGGTTCACCGACCTGTCCGAGGAAATGGAACCCGAGGCCCTCACCGAGCTACTGAACAACTACTTCAACGAAATGTCGGAAGTGGCCCTGAAATACGGCGGCACCATCGACAAGTTCGTGGGCGACTCCATCATGATCTTCTTCGGCGACCCGTCCTCCCGGGGACAGAAAGAGGACGCCCTGGCCTGCGTGTCCATGGCCGTGGATATGCGCAACCACATGAAGATCATGCGCCAGCGCTGGCGCAGCCAGGGCATCCGCACGCCCCTGGAAATCCGCATGGGGATCAGCTCCGGCTTTGTCACGGTGGGCAACTTCGGCGCCGAGAACCGCATGGACTACACCATTATCGGCAAGGAAGTGAACCTGGCCAGCCGCCTGGAACAACTGGCGGAGCCGGGGCAGATCCTGGTGTCCTACGAGACCTTTTCTCTGATCAAGGAACGGATCATGTGTCGGGACAAGGGTGAGATTACGGTGAAGGGCTTCGGCCGCCCGGTGGCCATCTACGAGGTGATCGACTTCCGCCGTGACCTGGGCCCGAACCGGAGCTTTGTGGAGCACGAACACTCCGGCTTCGCCATGTACCTGGATTCCGGCAAGATCTGCGAACGGGACCGCAAGTCCATCCTCAGCGCCCTGGAAGAGGCGGCGGACCGGCTGCGGGAAGAGGAAACCGACCAGTAGGCCGCACACCTCCCCCTCCCTCAACCACCGGCATCACTACTGCCGTACCAGCCTCAGCCGGGGCGCCTCCCCCGGACCGGTGCTGCGCCAGGGATTGATATCCAGCCCGCCACGGCGGGTGTAGCGGGCACTGACCGTCAGGTGCTCGGGGCTGCAGGCCTGCATCAGATCGGTGAATACCGTCTCCACGCAATGTTCGTGGAAGTCCTGCTTCTGGCGAAACCCCACCACATAGCGCAGCAACGCGGAACGGTCGATGGCCGGCCCGGTGTACTCAATGTGCAGCGTGCCCCAGTCCGGCTGTCCGGTGACTGGGCAGTTGCTCTTGAGCAGGTGTGAACACAGACTCTCGGTCACCGTGTCGCCGTCAGCCCTGAGCACATCCGGACAGTAGTCGTAGGCGACCGAGTCCACCGGCTCGTCGTCGATAAGGATCGCCCCCTCCGGACGCCCCGCCGCCATCATGCCCCGGTCGATACTGAACAGGGTCACCGTCACCTGTGCCCCACAGGCGCTGGACAGGTCCCGCTGGATGGTGTCCCTTACCTGGTCATGGGAGGAAAACACCTCCTGGTTCAGGGAGTTCAGGTACAGCTTCAGGGACTTGGATTCGATCAGGCTGGGGGACGCCGCCGGCAACCGGAATTCCCCCCAGGCTACCTCTGGCACGCCGGAGGGGCGCAACCAGGACAACTCCCAGGCCTGCCACAGATCC
Source organism: Marinobacter shunpengi (assembly GCF_045449695.1). Classification (NCBI taxonomy): domain Bacteria; kingdom Pseudomonadati; phylum Pseudomonadota; class Gammaproteobacteria; order Pseudomonadales; family Marinobacteraceae; genus Marinobacter; species Marinobacter shunpengi. Next base: position 18,934 of record NZ_JBJJKZ010000010.1, on the reverse strand, counting down.
TCGCCGAACCAGGGCCAGCGACCGTCCTCCAGATCAATCCGGTGCCGGTTATCATCCCGTGGCACCGGGAACAGCAGTTCCGGCGCGTAGTGCTCAGGGTAGTCGCTGGTCTTGCCCAGCGGAGCATGGTCAAGTGCCATGGCCGTTCCTCAGTGACGAATGCCCTTGCCCCGCTGCAACATGCGCAGGGACACCACGGACAGGATAACGATAAACGCCAGGATCATGCCCAGCGACAGGAAGGGATTCACATCGGATACGCCGAGGATGCCATACCGGAAGCCATTCACCATATACAGGATCGGATTGATCATGGACACCCCCTGCCAGAACCCCGGCAGCAGGTCGATGGAATAGAACACCCCGCCCAGGTAGGTCAACGGTGTCAGCACGAAGGTCGGCACGATGGAGATATCATCGAACTTCGTGGCCATCATGGCATTGATGAACCCACCCAGCGAAAACAGCGCGGAGGTCAGGATCACCGTCAGCACCATCATCGGCAGGTGATGGATCTGCAGCCGGGTGAAGCCCAGGGACAGCAGCGTCACAATCACCCCCACCCCAAGGCCGCGAGCCATGCCACCGGCCACGTAACCGGCCAGGATCACCCAGTTGGGTGTGGGCGACACCAGCAGTTCCTCGATACTGTGCTGGAATTTCATGCTGAAGAAGGACGACACCACGTTACCGTAGGAACTGGTGATCACCGCCATCATGATCAGCCCCGGCACAATGAACGCCATGTAGTCGAAGCCTCCCATGGTGCCGATCCGCGAACCGATCAGGTTGCCGAAGATCACGAAGTACAGGGTCATGGTGACCGCTGGCGGCAGTAGGGTCTGGGGCCAGATCCGGGTAAAACGGCGGATCTCCCGGGAAACAATGGTGACGAAGGCGGTAAGTACGGCAGCCGGATTCACTCGATCACCTCCACCTGACGGGCGTTTTCTTCCACCATGTGCAGGAACAGCTCCTCTAGGCGGTTGGATTTGGTCCTCATGCTCAGCACCCGGATACCCAGCTGGTCAAGCTGGGCAAAGACACCGTTGAGGCCCTGGCTCTTTGCCACTTCCACCTCCAGCGCTCCCTCACCGTCCAGGCGGGTGGTAAAGCCGTCCAGCTCCGGCGCCTGGGTCAGCGCCTGCTCGGTGTCCAGCACAAAGGTCTCCACATGAAGCTGGGCCAGCAGGTCCTTCTTGCTGGTGTGCCGGAGGATCTCGCCATGATCGATGATGGCGATATTGCGGCACAGGGCCTCCGCCTCTTCCAGGTAGTGGGTAGTGAGGATAATGGTGGTACCGTTGCGGTTCATTTCCTCGAGGAACGTCCACATGGAGCGGCGCAGCTCGATATCCACACCGGCTGTGGGCTCATCCAGGATCAGCAGGCGCGGCTCGTGTACCAGCGCCCGGGCAATCATCAAGCGGCGCTTCATACCGCCGGAGAGCTGTCGCGCCGGCGCGTCGCGCTTGTCCCACAGCCCCAGTTTCCTCAGGTAGTGCTCCGCCGACACCCGGGCCTTGCGCAGCGGGATGCCGTAGTACCCGGCCTGGGTGGTGACAATATCGAACACCTTCTCGAACTGGTTGAAGTTGAACTCTTGGGGCACCACGCCCAGGTTGAGCTTGGCCGCCGCCAGGTCGGTATCAATATCGTGGCCGAACACCCTGACGGTACCGGAAGACTTGTTCACCAGCGAACAGACAATACCCAGAGTGGTGGACTTGCCGGCGCCATTCGGCCCCAGCAGGGCAAAGAAGTCCCCCTCACGCACGTGCAGGTCGATGCCCTTGAGGGCCTCGAAACCACTGCCATAGCGTTTCCTGAGCCCTTCGATTTCCAGGGCCGGCACGGGAGCATCGGACGGGGACGGTTGACTGGTCATAGCGGCTTCCAGACAGGGAATGTCGATTGCGAAAGCGCTATATGTTGAGCCGCCCTATGAAAATTTCAAGGGCGTGGCTGCCTCGCCGGCAGACATGGGACCGGCAATAACAGCCAGGGAAGGATGCGGGTGCCGCTCAGGCACCCACCAGCCGACGCAGATTCCAGCGGGACTCGGCGCCCGTCACGTCGTACCGTGACGGATCCAGGCCATCGGTGTCATTGGGCAGGCAACCCTCCACCCGGAGGGAGTCGCTTACTGACCGGCCTTCATTGCAGGTCGCCAGGTTAATCATCCGGGCGGCCTTGAGGGGCTGCTGGTTGATGTCGGTCATCAGCATGACCTTGGGCATCAGTCGGCGCTTGGGTGAATGGGACACCACCACCCCGCGCTGGCCATTGGTAAGCTGTACCAGGGTGCCGATGGGGTAGATACCCACCGACTGGATGAACTGTTCCACCAGGTCTTCCTGGAACTCCACGTTACGCAGCTCGAAAAGCTGGCTGACCGCCTGGGCCGGGGACAGGGGCTGGTAGCCCTCCCGGGGCGCGATCAGCGACTCGTAGTAATCCACCAGACCGGCGATCTTGGCCAGCAACGGAATACGGTCGCCACGGACCCCGGCGGGAAAACCGGAACCGTTGTGCCGCTCACGATGTCCCCGCACTACGGCAACAACCCCGCGGGAGACACCAGCCTCCTCCAGCCGGCGTACACCCCGGTCCACGTAGGTACGAAATTCCTCAAACTGTCCGGCATCAAGCTGGTACTCGTTGAATACCACCTCCCGGGGCAGCTCCGCCTTGCCCACATGGGCGAGCAGGCAACCGGTGGCCAGGGTATTCAGTAGCGGCTCATCCAGACCAAGATGTCGCCCCAGCACCAGGGCCCAGACCGCGGTCTTCAGGGAGTGCTGGTAGGTGTAGTCGTCCTGCTGGCGAACCCGGGCCAGCCACAACAACGCGTCCGGGTTACGGATCACGCTGGATGTCATGCGGCGGGCAACCTTTGCCACCGGTCGCAGGTCGGGAACCATGTCGTTTCGCAGGCTACCCGCCACCTTGCGGATGGCATCCTCGGCGGAACGCAGCAGCGGGCCGCTGGCCCGGAGCTCCCGCTTCAGCGAGCGCCTGGCCTGGTGCCGTACGGGCTTTTTCACCTGGATCGGTGGCAGCTTGATCACATCCTGGGGCTTGACCTTGCGGCTGGCGCGGCGGGCAAAGCTGGGGGCGCCGGCCTGGTCGTATTCCAGACTGTCGCGGCCCTCGGCCACGTCGATCATCACCCAGCGGCAATGGGAGATCAGGGCACGGATGTCATCCTGCGAGCGGATATGGAAACCCTGGATGGGAAAGGGAGTGCGATGCCACGGCTTATCAAGGTCGGACACGAACATGCCGACCTCAAGGTCCTGTGTGTAGACCTTTTTCTGGGATACTCCCACCTTCCACCTCTGTCCTGGACGATCTCTGACAACTTCCATTGTCGCCACCTCCCTGTCTTTAATCCATTACAAATGGATGCTGAAGAGTAACCAATTGCCACATACTGTTACGTATATTGTCGTTCCGCAACATAACGTAATACTGTGACACAATTCACAAACTTACCAGTAACCTGTCAGGTTTGCAGAAAAATGTGAAGGAGGGGGTAGAAAGAACACCTAATCGGTCATTGGTACGGCCGGATCAGTCTCCGGCGAACTGAAGACCAAACCCGTCATTGCTCTTGCGCACCACGACCATGGTGAGTTCCGGGGCGGGAACCGGCAGCCCCTGGACCTGGACCGTCACCACATCACCCGTCTCGGGCGCGAAACCGCTGTCCTCAATAACCACGAAAATGCCACCGTCGGAGATATCGCGGGTGGAGAACACCCCTTCCCCCAAGGAGTCATGGGTCACTTTCACCTTGGCGTTCAGGGCCGTTCGGATGTGTTCTCGTCGGTCGCTCTGCTTCATCGTGGTCATGGTCGCTGCTTGATTCCAGTCAGTAAGTAACGTCGTCTCCAGCCTTATAGTCGGCAAGCTAACCGGAAAAGCCTCCGAAGGACAGAGCCCTGTCGCTGAAAACTTGAAGTGGAACGCTTCTTTTTACAGTCGTTGACACTCTCACGTTTGCAAACGAGAATACATGTGTTTCTCAACATAATCTGCAGGAATGACATAATGAAACAGAAACTTGCCGCACTCGCTACGGTCTCCGCTGTAGCTCTCGCCCCACTTCCCGCCGCTGCCAGTGGCGAAGTCAACATCTACTCCTACCGCCAGGAATTCCTGCTGAAGCCACTGCTGGATGCCTTCACCGAGGAAACCGGTATCGAGACCAACGTGGTCTTCGCCAAGAAGGGCCTGGCGGAACGCCTGGAAAGGGAGGGCCGCAACAGCCCGGCGGACGTGGTGATGACGGTGGACATTTCCCGCATCTCCGAACTGGTGGAGCGGGACCTGACCGCGCCGGTGGACAACGACACCCTGGAGCAGAACATTCCAGAGAACCTGCGCCACCCGGAAGGCAAATGGTTTGCCCTGACCACCCGGGGCCGGATGATCTTCACCTCCCTGGACCGGGTGGAAGAAGGTGAAATCACCACCTACGAAGAACTGGCGGACCCGGAATGGGAAGGCCGTATCTGCACCCGTAGCGGCAAGCACCCCTACAACATTGCCCTGTTCTCCTCGATGATCGCCCACCATGGCGAGGAACAGGCCGAGGAGTGGCTGCAGGGCCTGAAGGACAACCTGGCCCGCAAACCCCAGGGAGGCGACCGTGACCAGATCCGCGCCGTCACCGAGGGTGTCTGCGACGTGGCGGTGGGCAACAGCTATTACTACGGCGTGATGCTGCAGGATGAGGAACAGCGCCCGATTGCCGAGCAGGTGCGTATCGTGTTCCCCAACGCGGAAGACCGCGGCACCCACGTCAATATCAGTGGTATTGCATTGACCCAAAGCGCGCCCAATCGCGACAACGCCATCAAGCTGATGGAGTTCCTGTCCGGCGACGAGGCCCAGCAGATCTACGCCGAGGCCAATTCCGAGTTCCCGGCCAACCCGGAGGTACCGGCCACCGGTATCGTGGCGGAATGGGGCGAGCTGAACGCCGACACCCTGTCCCTGCAGACCATTGCCGAGAACGCCGACAAGGCCGTGCGCATGGTGGATCGGGTCGACTACGACAACTGATCGCCTTGCCTGAAACCGGTTCCGGAGCCCTGCAACGGGGCTCCGGAATGACAGGATGAATTGAAGCGAGACCGGCTGATGGCTACACTTCCGTCCTTTTCCAACTGAACAGGATTGCCATGAACCAGGCGGACGCTGTCGAGCACCCGGTCACCCCATCACCGCTGACACCCCGCCGCACCTCCAGCCGATGGCTGATTTCCGCCATCGTGATCACCGCCATCGTGGCCCTGCCGGTATTCTCCGTGGCCTGGCTGGCGCTGTTTCCGGACGAGAACATCTGGCCCCACCTGATCAGCACCACCCTGCCCCGCTATATCAGCACCACCCTGATCCTGATGGCTGGCGTGTCCGCCCTTACCCTGTTTATCGGCCTGGCCACCGCCTGGGCGGTCACCATGTGCGAGTTTCCCGGGCGCAGGGTGTTCGAGTGGGCCCTGCTGCTGCCCTTTGCGGTGCCGGCCTATGTCATTGCCTACGTCTATACCGATCTCCTCCAGTACGCCGGGCCGCTCCAGGGCGCCCTGCGGGACTGGTTCGGCTGGCAGAGCGCCCGGGACTACTGGTTTCCGGAGATTCGCAGCCTGTGGGGCGCCACCCTGATGCTGGGCCTGGTGCTCTACCCCTACGTCTACCTGCTGGCCCGGGCTGCCTTCCTGGAGCAGTCGCCGTCGCTGTTCTCGGTCAGCCGCAGTCTCGGTCATTCGGCGATCAGCACCTTTTTCCGGGTAGTTCTGCCCATCGCCCGCCCTGCCATCGCCGTGGGGCTCTCACTGGTGTTGATGGAAACCCTCAATGACTTCGGCACGGTGGATTTCTTCGCGGTGCAGACGCTGACCGCCGGCCTGTTCGATACCTGGATGAACCTGGGCAACCTGGGCGGGGCGGCACAGATTGCCATGGTCATGCTCACCTTCGTGGTGATCCTGGTGACCCTGGAACGCTACTCCCGCCGCCGCCAGAAACAGTACGCCGCCCGCGACAACCGCGCCCCGATCCACCGCTTCGTCCTGAGCCGCCCGCGCCAGTGGGTCTGTGTGATCACCTGTGCCGCCCCCATCCTGCTGGGGTTTGCCATACCGGCCCTTGTCCTGGCTCGCTACGCGGTGATCTACTTCGACCAGAGCTGGACCACGGACTTCCTGGAGAACGCCTTCAACAGCCTGTTCCTGTCCACGGCAGCCGCCGTCGCCACCCTGGTGATCGGTCTCATACTGGCCTACAGCCGAAGACTCCATGATACCCGTCCCATGCAGGTGTTAATGCGTCTGTCCAGCCTGGGCTATGCCATGCCCGGAGCGGTGCTGGCGGTAGGCGTGATCGTGCCCATGGCGGCCTTCGACAACCAGGTGGATGCCCTGATGCGGGAGTGGTTCGGTGTGAGTACCGGGCTGCTGCTCAGTGGCACGGCCTTCGCCCTGGTGTTTGCCTACACCGTGCGGTTCCTGGCGGTCTCCGCCGGCAGCCTGGAGAGCGGCCTGCAGAAGATCACCCCGAGCATGGACATGGCTGCCCGATCACTGGGCAAGGGCACCACCGCAACCCTGCTGCGGGTTCACCTGCCGATGTTGCGGGGCACCATGCTGACGGCGGCGCTGGTGGTGTTCGTGGATTGCATGAAGGAGCTGCCCGCCACGCTGATCCTGCGGCCGTTCAACTTCGACACCCTGGCCACCCACGTCTACCAGTACGCCTCGGACGAACTGCTGGGCATCAGCGCCCTGCCCGCGCTGATCATCGTGCTGGCCGGTATCGTGCCCATTATCCTGATGAGCCGGTCCATCGGGTCGGCCCAGGCTTACAACCCGCAATAAGATTCAGGCTGCAATAACGACGAAACGCCCCTCGAAAAAGGCAGCGGCGGGTTGCTCCGGCTCCAGCGACGGCTCACCACTGTAGAGCCCGGATTTCAGCGTCACCCTGCCCCGGCCACGGCGACGCAGCATGGTCAGGAAACGATCCCACTCCCCGGCCTCCGGCAACTGGCACAGAGCGAAGAAATCACCATCCACCGGCTGGCCATAATCCATGCTGCCACTCTGGATAACCACGGTACCCTTCACACCCGCATCCTCCACCGCCAGTTCGATCAACCCCCAGGCCGCCAGCACTGCCACGGAGTAGATGGAGCCGCCAAATCCGGTGCCCTGGTGGTTACTGTTGGGTGCCAGCGGGGCCCGGACCAGCAGTTGCCGTCCGTCGTAGTGTTCCAGCCCGGCATCCATGGCGCGGGTCAGGGGTATAACGTCGTGGATACGTTGCTGAAAGTCGTCCAGTCGGCTCATGAAAGGGTCCTGCACAAACAGAAAACCGGCCAGTAAAGGCCGGTTCCGGAAGGTTTGCCCAAGCAGGCCGCCGAAAATACCGGCGGCCCGCGACGGAGGTTACTCCCAGATCACGGTCTTTTCCTGAGCATACCAGTCGTCCACCTTCTGGCGGTAGGCATCCTCCACCACATTGCGCTTGAGCTTCATGGTGGGCGTCAGGAAGTCGTTCTCGATGGTCCAGGGCTCCCGCACCACCACCAGGAACCGCAGGTGCTCGTGGGGGTCCAGGGTCTGGTTGACGTCCTTCAGCAGTTCCACAAAGTCCTTTTCCAGTTCCTCCCGGAAGGCCGGATCGTCACGCTTCTCCTGGGCCGCCTCCGAGAGCATCACCAGGCAGAACGGCGACACCTGGTTCTCACCGGACACGCACACCGCCTCGATGTGGTCGTCGCTCATCAGCTTGTTCTCGATGGGCGCCGGCGCCACGTACTTGCCCTTACTGGTCTTGAAGATCTCCTTCAGGCGACCGGTGAGCTTCAGGCGTCCCAGTTCGTCGATCTCACCCACATCGCCGGTCTTCAGGAAACCGTCCTCGGTAAAGGCCTCCTTTGTGCGTTCCGGGTCCTTGTAGTAGCCCATCATGGTGGCAGGGCTCTTCACCTGGACCTCGCCATGCTCGCCAATCCGGCACTCCACACCCGGCAGGGCCTCCCCTACGTAACCGGTCCGGGCACGGCCCGGCTGGGTGGTATGGGAATAGGCAATGTTCTCCGACATGCCGTAACCTTCCAGCAGTTCGAGCCCCAGGTTGCGATACCACTCCAGGATATCGTGGGACAAGGGAGCGGAACCGGAGCCGGCGTAACGCACATGCTGAAGCCCAAGATTGGTGAGAATCTTCTTCTTGATCAAACGGTTTAGCAGGGGAATCTTCAGCAGTTTTTCAAGTTTTTCACGGGGCATCTTCTCGAACACGCCGTGCTGGAACTTGGTCCAGATACGCGGCACCGCAATGAACAGGGTCGGTTCGCACCGCTGCAGGTCCTCCACAAAGGAATCCAGGGTGTCGGCGAAGAACAGGTGGAACCCCTTGTTCATGGAGGTCAGCTCACCCACGTAACGCTCAAACACATGCGCCAGCGGCAGGTAGGACAGGTAACGGTCCTCGTGGGTGACTTCCAGCCGGTCGGCGGCGCCGGTGGCCGCATAGGACAGGTTGGCGAAGCTCAGCATCACTCCCTTGGGCCGGCCGGTACTGCCGGAGGTATAAACGATGGTGGCCAGTTCCTCCGGATCCCGCTCGGTGTTTTCGGTCATGGGCGGATGCTCCGCCACAATGTCGTCCCAGGTCTTGAAGTTGGTGGACGGGCTCAGGGGATAGGTAATGCATTCCACCGACTCCGGCACGCCGGGTTTCATGCTTTCCCAGTCATCCAGCTTGCCCACAAACAGCGCGGGAATCTCCGCGTGTTCGATGATGTAGCTGACGGTATCGGCGTTCAGGGTGGGATACAGGGGGACCGAAATATGCCCGGCCATCCAGATGGCCCAGTCGGACATGATCCAGTGGGCGCAGTTCTTGGACACGATGCCGATGCGGCTCTTCTCCGGCAGGTCCAGGGACTTCAGGTAGGTGGCCATGCGACGGGCTTCGCCCACCGCCCTTCGCCAGGTGAAATCCACGGTCTTGCCGTTGCCCACGGGTTGGGTCATGTAGACCTTTTCGGCCCTGGCCGTTTCCCAGTGGTAAATCATGTCCAGTGGTAGTTTTTGTTGTGTACTCATGAGTCTTTTGGGACCTTTGGCTGACAGGCGACCAGCCCCACCAGGGGCTACGCCTGATTGTTGTTATCATTGGATTTTCCGGATATGCCGCCGGATTAACTGAAGACTATTGCATCATAGCCACAACCGTCAAAGTGTGATGCAGATATAATTTGTGGTGTCCTACCGGTTGAGAACCGGAGATTTGCCGGCTGATATACGGGATAACCCGGTATACCTGAGCCCGCGCAAACTGGGCAACCATGTGATAAACTCCCGCCTCTTTTTCTGGGGCACCCATAAGGTCGCGCGGCTTTTATGGGGCCTCATCACAATCCCACTATTCTGGAGAAACGGCTAATGGCCAAGATTTTTCTGCGAATTCTGGCAAGCGCCCTGCTGATGACCGGCTTCGGCCTGGCCCAGGCAGAGGACGGTAAAGAGGACGGCAAGACGGTTGCCATTACCCAGATTGTAGAGCATCCCGCGCTGGATGCGGTCCACGAAGGCGTCAAGGATGAACTGGCGGCACGGGGCTACGAAGAAGGCTCCAACCTCAGCCTGATGCACGAAAGTGCCCAGGGCAACACCGCCATCGCCGCCCAGATCGCCCGCAAGTTCGCCGGCGAGCAGCCGGACGTGATCGTGGCGATTGCCACGCCGTCCGCCCAGACCATGGCCGCCGCCACCCGCAACCTGCCGGTGGTCTTCTCCGCCGTCACCGACCCGGTGGGCGCCAAGCTGGTGGACAGCCTGGAAGCTCCGGGTGGCAACATCACCGGCGTCAGCGACATGCTGCCCATCGATCGGCACCTGGACATGGTGCAGCGGGTGGTACCGGATGCCAAACGCATCGGCACCGTCTACAACCCCGGTGAGGCCAATGCCGTTGCCCTGGTGGAACTGCTGGAAGAAAGGCTGGAAGCCCGTGGCCTGACCCTGGAGAAGGCCGCCGCCACCAAGACCTCGGAAGTGCTGGGGGCCGCCCGTTCCCTGGCCGGCAAGGCGGACGCCATCTACCTGACCACCGACAACACCGTGATCAGTGCCGCCGAGGCCGTGGTGTCCGTGGGTGAACGCGCACAGATCCCGGTCTTCGCCGCCGACACCGCCACCGTTGAGCGCGGCGCCGTGGCCGCCATGGGCTTCGACTACTACGACCTTGGCCGCCAGACCGGCGCCATGGTGGCCCGCATCCTGGAAGGCGCCTCCCCGGCGGACATTCCGGTTGAGACCGTGGACAAGCTGGACCTTTTCGTGAACCCGGGTGCCGCCGAGAAAATGGGAATCACCCTGGATGACGACCTGATCTCCGAAGCCACCGAAGTTATCGGCAACGACTAAACTCCTTCGCGGGCCCGGCCGGAAGCGCCGGGTCCCCGCGCCAAGCCTCAGCGATAGCCTGCTCATGCTAAGTGAAATTGCCTTTTTTGGTGCCCTGGAGACCGGCCTGATCTATGGTCTGGTGGCCTTCGGTATCTACATCTCCTTCCGGGTGCTGGACTTTCCGGACCTGACCGTCGATGGCAGCTTCCCCCTGGGTGCCGCCGTTGCCGCCGTGCTGATCCTCGGTGGCTGGAACCCCTGGCTGGCCACTCTGATGGCCATTGTTGCCGGCATGGCCGCCGGGGCCGTCACCGCGCTGCTGAACGTCAAGCTCAACATCCTCAACCTGCTGGCCTCGATCCTCACCATGATCGCGCTCTACTCCGTGAACCTGCGCATCATGGGCAGCCCCAACCTGGCGCTGCTGGGCGAAACCACCGTGGTTACCTGGTGGGAAAGCCTGTTCTCCCCACAGAACTACTACATGGCCCCGGTCGCCCTCTTCGCCGTGGTCGCCCTGGTGGTGCTGGTGCTGCTGTGGCGTTTCATGAAGTCCGAGATCGGCCTGTCCATGCGGGCCACCGGCGCCAACCCCCGCATGGCCCGGGCCCAGGGCATCGCGACCGGCGGCATGATCGTGCTGGGCGTGGCCCTGTCCAACGGCCTGGTGGGCATGGCCGGTGCGCTGTTCGCCCAGAGCCAGGGCGCGGCGGATGTCACCATGGGCGTGGGCGTGATCGTCATCGGCCTGGCCTCCCTGATTGGCGGTGAAGCCCTGGTGACGCCCCGCACCGTGGTACGGGCACTGATCGCCGCCGTGGTGGGCGCCATTGTCTACCGCCTGGCCATCGCCTTTGCCCTGAACGCGGATGTGCTTGGCTTGCAAGCCCAGGACCTGAACCTGATCACCGCCATCCTGGTCACCCTGGCCATTGTCCTGCCCGGCTTCCGCACGAAGCTGCAGGCCAGAATGACCCGCAATAAGGCCTAGGGCTGGAGAAAGGAGCGAGACATGATCAGTGCAGAAAACCTCAAGCTTACCTTCGGCCAGGGCACGCCCCTGGAGAACCCGGCCCTGCGGGGAATGAGCCTGACCGTGCACCAGGGCGAGTTCGTCACCGTGATCGGCAGCAACGGCGCGGGCAAGTCCACCTTCCTCAATGCCCTCGCCGGCGAGGTGATGGTGGATTCCGGCCGCATCGAAGTGGACGGCCAGGACGTCACCCGACTGCCCACCCACAAGCGCGCGCACCGCGTGGCCCGGGTATTCCAGGATCCACTGGCCGGCACCTGCGAGGGCCTGACCATCGAGGAGAACCTGGCCCTGGCGATCAAGCGGGGCCAGCGCCGGTGGCTGAGTGCCGCCGTCAAACGCAGCTACATGGACCGCTTCCGCACGGCCCTGGCCAAGCTCAACCTGGGCCTGGAGAACCGCCTGGGGGACAAGATGGGGCTGCTGTCCGGCGGCCAGCGCCAGGCCGTGAGCCTGCTGATGGCCAGCCTGACCCCCTCCGCCATCCTGCTGCTGGACGAGCACACCGCCGCCCTGGACCCGAAAACCGCCGCCTTCGTGCTGGAACTGACCCAGGAGATCATTGCCGAGCAGAAACTCACGGCGCTGATGGTCACCCACAGCATGAAACAGGCGCTGGAGGTAGGTGACCGCACGGTGATGCTCCACCAGGGCCAGGTGGTATTCGATATCGCCGGCGAGGAACGCCAGGGGCTGGAAGTGAAGGACCTGCTGGACCTGTTCGAGAAACAGCGGGGCCTGGCGGTGGAAGACGACGCTTTATTGCTGGGCTGATCCTTCGCGGCGATAAAGTCACCAATGTGAACAGGGCCTGACCAGCATCAGCGCCCTGCTTCACACACCTGAAACCGGTATCGATTCTGGCCGGTTTTGTCCCAGGCCTTGTGGCTTCTGGCTTCCCGGCGTTGCAAGGTTTTCCTGATAATTTTTTTGCACCACTTACCCCCGTTTAATAGCTCCTCCTTTCTTCACACAACACTATATAGTGTCTATACTCGCACTTATCCCAACTAGATATAGTGTTTGACGCAAACCCCGACAGGACCGTCAAACCCGCCGTGAGCGCCGCAGTCGCGGTGTTCTGACCATAAGAAATCATGCAAATCGAGGGTGGAGATGAGCGCAAAACTACAGGTAGTAACCACTGATATTCCGATGCAGGATGCCTCTCTGGACATCTGGAACAGCAAGTACCAGTTGAAGACCAAGACCGGTGAACCTGTAGATCGCGACATCCAGGAGACCTACCAGCGGGTGGCCAAGGCCCTGTCTGAGGTCGAGTCCAAGGCCAAGCGCGACAAGTACATGAAGGAGTTCGTCTGGGCCCTGCAGCACGGTGCCATCCCGGCGGGCCGGATTACCTCCAACGCGGGCGCCGAAGCCCACAAGCCGGCCACCTCCACCATTAACTGTACCGTGTCCGGCACCGTGCGTGACTCCATGAACGACATCCTGGAGAAGAACCACGAAGCGGGCCTGACCCTGAAGGCCGGTTGCGGTATCGGCTACGAGTTCTCCACCCTGCGCCCCCGCGGCGCCTATGTGGCCGGCGCCGGCGCCACCACCTCCGGCCCATTGTCGTTCATGGATATCTTCGACCGCATGTGCTTCACCGTGTCCTCCGCCGGTGGTCGTCGCGGTGCCCAGATGGCCACCTTCGACGTGCACCACCCGGACGTGCTGGAGTTCATCCAGGCCAAGCGTGAAGACGCCCGCCTGCGCCAGTTCAACCTGTCACTGCTGATCACCGAAGACTTCATCGAAGCCGTGCGCAACGGCGACGACTGGCACCTGTCCTTCCCGGTCACCCAGAAGGAAGCCGAGGACGAAGGCCTGGACCTGAACGACACCAGCCAGTTCGTCTACCGTGACTTCCCGGTGCAGGAAGGCTACGTGGTCAACGACGAAGGCAAGGTCGCCTGTCGCATCTACCGGACCCTGAAGGCCCAGTTGATCTGGGACACCATCATGACGTCCACCTACGACTACGCGGAGCCGGGCTTCATCCTCATCGACAAGGTGAACCAGATGAACAACAACTGGTTCTGCGAGGAAATCCGTGCCACCAACCCCTGTGGCGAGCAGCCCCTGCCCCCCTACGGTAGCTGCCTGCTGGGCTCCGTGAACCTGACCAAGTTCGTGGAGAACCCCTTCACCGACAAGGCCAGCTTCAACTACGAGAAGTACCGCCAGGTGGTGGCCATCTTCACCCGCATGCTGGACAACGTGGTGGAAATCAACGGCCTGCCCCTGAAGGAACAGCGCCACGAGATCATGAACAAACGCCGCCACGGCATGGGCATCCTCGGCCTGGGCTCCACCCTGGCCATGCTGCGCATGCCCTACGGTTCCGAGGAATCCGTCCAGTTCACCGAAGACGTGGTCCGCGAGATGGCCGTGGAAGGCTGGCGCCAGTCCCTGGCCCTGGCCGAGGAAAAAGGCGCCGCGCCGATCATGGACGAGGAGTTCGAGATCACCCCGAAGATGCTGGCCTGGCGCCCGGAGCTGGCCGAGGACGGCTACAAGCTGGGCGACAAGGTGAAGGGCCGCCTCCTGCACGCCAAGTACAGCAACTACATGAAGCGCATTGCCGAGGTGGAGCCGGAGTTGGTGGAAAAACTGGCGGAGAAAGGTGGCCGCTTTACCCACCACACCTCCATCGCACCGACGGGCACCATCAGCCTGTCCCTGGCCAACAACGCCAGTAACGGCATTGAGCCGAGCTTCTCGCATCACTACTCCCGCAACATCATCCGGGAGGGTCGCAAGACCAAGGAGAAGGTCGACGTGTTCAGCTTTGAGCTGCTGGCCTACCGCCACCTGATCAACAGCGGTGCTATGCCCTTCTCCGAAGACGCCGACAAGAAGCTGCCGGAGTACTTCACTACGTCCGACGACGTGAGCCCGAAGCAGCACGTGGACATCCAGGCCGCGGCCCAGAAGTGGGTGGACTCGTCCATCTCCAAGACCGCCAACGTGCCCCAGGACTTCGCGTACCCGGACTTCAAGAATATCTACATGTACGCCTACGAACAGGGCCTGAAGGGGTGCACCACCTTCCGCTTCAACCCGGAGGCGTTCCAGGGCGTGCTGGTGAAGGAGTCCGACCTGGAGAACACCCTCTACGAATTCACCCTGGACGACGGCAGCAAGGTCACCTTCAAGGGTAACGAACAGATCGAGTACGACGGCGAGATCCACACCGCCGCCAACCTGTTCGACGCAATGAAAGAAGGCACCTACGGCAAATACTGATCCGGGAACTGACAGGAACCATGACCATGACAGCGAAAATCACCAAAAACATCGTCGGCTACCGGGTCAAGAAGGCGGACCCGGAGGCCCAGGCAGCGGCCCCCGAACAGGGAGCCAACACGCCGATACAGATGAACGAAAACATCGAACGGCCGGACTTCCTGCTGGGCACCACCTACAAGATCAAGCCGCCGGTGGCCGAGCACGCGATGTATATCACCATCAACGACATCATCCTCAACGAAGGCACCGACCACGAAAGCCGGCAGCCGTATGAGGTGTTCATCAACTCCAAGTCCATGGAACACTTCCAGTGGGTTATCGCCCTCACCCGGGTTATCTCCGCCGTGTTCCGCAAGGGTGGCGACGTCACCTTCCTGGTGGAAGAGCTGCGCTCCGTGTATGACCCCAACGGCGGCTACTTCAAGAAAGGCGGCGTGTTCATGCCGTCCCTGGTGGCCGAAATCGGCGGCGTTATCGAGCGCCACCTGAAGGCCATTGGTCTCATCGAGACCGAAGAGATGAGCGACGTGACCAAGCGCATCCTGGCAGAGAAGCGGGCGGAGTTTGAAACGGCTCAGAAGACGCCTTCTAATGATGAGAGCGCTAGTGAGTATCCGGCCAACTCCACGCTTTGTGGGAAGTGTAATACCAAGGCTGTGGTTATTATGGATGGGTGTGCGACCTGCCTGTCTTGTGGCGATTCCAAGTGTGGTTGAGGGGTTGGTAGACAGATGAGGTAGTACGAGGAGCCCGGTTGGTTTTGCTGATCGGGCTTTTCTTTTGAGAGGTTCGAGGTTTGAAGTGATGCGCTTCCTGTTTTAGATGGGCGAAGACGCTTTTCCCGGATATCCACCGGATATTCAGCCAGTTTTGACGGTATATTCGAAATTCACCGACCTCTTGTCGCTTTTGCTGGAATGGATGTGCCACAGAACTGTGGCCGACAGGGATCGCAGGTTGCTGATATTAATAGCTATTCTGGTTCTTCCTTAACAAAACCGGCTTGGTATATCGTCGTAACTGACGTTGAATAAACTGTTATGCATATTGATATGACCTGTTGCATTTTCTGCAAATCAGACACGAAGAATGAGCGATCCCGTGAACATATAATCCCGGAGTCGATGGGCAATGCGGACCATGTTCTTCCGCTTGGGGCTGTTTGCCAAACCTGCAATCAGTACTTCGCAAGAAAGGTTGAGCGACCTTTGTTGGAGTCTCCGATTTTTCGGCACCTAAGAGCTGAAATGAAAGTTCCGTCAAAACGTGGTCGTGTTCCAGTATGGAATACTTCTGATGGGCTGGATCTTCCAGGCAAACGTTTGATGGGTCGATTTCTAGGTAAAGTCGGACTAGAGGTTCTAGTTCATAAGACACAGAACGTTAGTTCTTGGAACAAGGCTATTGTAGAGCAGAGTAGGCTTGACGAACTGAGAAAACACGTGCGTTTTAACGAAGGAGAAGACTGGCCATTTACCGCTCGAACACTTCATCCGGTAAACGCAGTTTTTGATGACGGTACGGAAAGCTACGAAATTCTTCATGAGTTCGACATGCTTATCACAGATAGTTCGGAGTACTACTCTGTTGTTTCAATCTTTGGGGTTGAGCTTACTCTGAATATAGGTGGCCGAACCATAGAAGGGTTCGAGCAGTGGCTGGCAACTAATAATGGTACTAGCCCACTGTACTCAGGCAAAAATGCATAACCAGGCCAAGCACAGCGACAGTTTTTCCGTTGCGGCTTCGCCTCCACTACAAAGCTGCGCGTGTTGGCGGCGTTATGAATCAAGGAGATAGCCATTGGATCGCTCCAATTTTGATATTTTTAACCAGATAACCCTTCATCTCCTCGTTCGCTTGTTCGAATCCTTCCCAAATTATCTCGCAGTAGATGCTCGCGCACTGGGTTTTGATGCCATCAAAATGAAAGACGACGAAGATTTCGACGAAGCTTGGGAGCTATTGGCTATCAGTAAAAACTCTGTCAGTTGGCTTCAGTCGGAAGGGTTTATTGAGGTTGAGGGAAGAGTCGTAGATGATCAGATAAATGTTCGCCTGACCTTGAAGGGACTAACCTTGGTCGGATACGCACCACCAACCGTCCAAGACTCTCGCTTCGAAAATATCGCCGATGAGGCGAAGGCCGCGTTGGTTGAGGGTTCGCGATCTGCAGCGTCCGACGTCGTGAAAGGGCTGCTCCTGAGAGCTATCAGTTACATACCGGGTGCATTTTCATAACCAGGCCAGGCACTGCGACGCCTTTTTCGTTGCGGCTTTGCCTCCACTACAAAGGCGCGCATGCTGGCAGCGTTAATTCGTGGTGAGCCGAAGACCAGACACTGGACATAGAATGGAAGATAGCGAAGAGAACATAAGACAGAGGCAGATCGAAGCCAGTGAGCGATTCTGGGATCGGAAAGCACGTTTTACCTACTATTTACTCTCGCTCCCGTTTGCTTTAACTGGTGTGGCCGTATCGTCGTTTAGGCTGACTGATGATACCCATGTTGTATTCGCGTTAATCGAAATCCTGGCATGGCTTCTTCTGTTATCCGCAGGTGCATCAGGCTTATTGGCGAAGTGGGGTGAGACGCGTGTTGCCAGGATGGAGTCTCTGATGGCCCGATCAAAACTTACTGTGCAACAAGAGGTCATCGCGAAAGGGCGCTCTCTCAACGAATCAAACCACAAGGTTTTGCAGCGAAACTCGGACAAATTAAGGCATGCTGAACGAGCTGAAGAGCTTGGAAGCAAGTGGGTAATCAGGTTGCTTGCAATCGGCGGTGGCTTGTGGATTCTGGGGCGTGCGGGAGTTGTCCTTAGCCTGGTCAATATAACCGCAAATTAACAAGTCGCAGCAGGGCGCGACTGATGGCCGCCGGACGCCCTTTCCATGGCTCCTTCGTCGCCATTCCAAGGTCGCCGCTGTGCTCAGCGTTATGTTGCTTAGCGAACTATGAATCAAGCAGAGAAATGGGAGAAAATTGAGGTAGAGTTGAGGGCAGCTTACAGCTTGCTGCCTGAGAACGTCGTTGAATCCGACAACGGCTACCGAGAGAGTGATTTTCTCGCTTTCATTGAGGCAAACGAATTGCTTCTAGCCATGGAAGAACTTGACGGCCTCATAGAGGACAATCCAAACCCAGGAAGTGAGTTTTGGGAGCATCTGCTAGCGGCGGCAAATTTAATGGGGCATCTGCATGCTAATCGCTATCAATCCATCTTGGCGTCTACAACATAACCAGTGCAGGCACAGCGACGCCCTTTCCATTGCGCCTTCGGCTCCATTCCAAGGGCGCGCGTGCTGCAAGCGTTGAGGCTGTAGAAAAAGTCCCGAAAATCCCGCTCTGGGTTTGGTAGCATTGAGTCATCGCAGACCGACAAGGACCCGTCCCATGCCCCGCTTCAGGCACTACAACTACGACCAGGACGCCATGGTCGTGATCAATTACCAGGAACAGCTCCAGCCCGGCACCTTCGAACACGCCGTGCACTACCTGATCGAGCACAAGCTGGACCTGTCGGTCTTTCACCCCAAGTACCGCAACGACGACACGGGCCGGCTGGCCTACGATCCGGCCATCCTGCTGAAGATCATCCTGTTCGCCTACTCCAAGGGCATCACCTCCAGCCGTGAGATGCAGTGGTGCTGCGAAGACAATCATGGACCAAGTGATCATGGACAGGCACCCCCAGAAAAAAAGATCGGCAACTGGTGCCCAGAGAAAGCAAATCAACGCTTGGGAAGGTCCCTATAAATCGTGTTGATTGTTTTTTAGCCAGACCTGCCAAGATTTGGCCGTAATTCAGGAATTCAGGCCAAGCGGGATGCCTGGCTAATGGCCAGTGGGTATTTGCTTGCGTTTAGGAGAAATCAGGCCGCTCGTCGTCGCCTGCCCTGCTCTGCCCGTCGGTTCCGGACATAGCGAGCCTCAAACTCGCAAGCTTCATCCAGCCATTCGTCAGGTGACAGCCCCACAAGTGATCATGGACAGGCACCCCCGGCACCCCCAGAAAAAAAGATCGGCAACTGGTGCCCAGAGAACGCAAATCAACGCTTGGGAAGGTCCCTATAGATCGTGTTGATTGTTTTTTAGCCAGACCTGCCAAGATTCGGCCGTAATTCAGGAATTCAGGCCAAGCGGGATGCCTGGCTAATGGCCAGTGGGTATTTGCTTGCGTTTAGGAGAAATCAGGCCGCTCGTCGTCG
>NZ_JBJJKZ010000009.1:0-39358 GCF_045449695.1 Marinobacter shunpengi | reverse complement strand
TTCTGGTTCTGTACTGGTCGCTTTTCTACATCAGGTTGTAGATGAACACGGCCAGTACTGCGATGGGTGTTACGTAACGCAGCAGGTTCCGCCACAGATTGAACATCCCGTTGGACATGGCCATATCCGCCTGCAGGGATTCCTTCGCCACGCACCAGCCCACGAACAGGGCCGTCAGCAGACCGGACAGCGGCAGCATGATATTGGCGGTGAAGAAGTCCAGCAGGTCCAGGATCGCGGTCTGCTCGAAGCGCTCGAACATGCCCAGCAGATAAACATCGGACCAGACGTTCAGGGACAGGATGGAGGCAACGCCCAACAACCAGCAGGCGACGCCCGCCAGGATCGCCGCCGAGGTGCGGGTGATGGCCATTTTCTCCTCCACCCACTCGGTGACCGGCTCCAGCAGCGAAATACCGGAGGTCCAGGCGGCGAACAGCAGCAGTACGAAGAAGGCCGTGGCGAACACCACACCCAGGGGCATCTGTCCAAAGGCCAGCGGCAGGGTGACGAAGATCAGGCCGGGGCCCTGACCCGCTTCCAGACCGTTGGCGAAGACGAACGGGAAGATCGCCAGGCCGGCCAGCAGGGCCACCAGGGTATCCATGATGCCCACACCCACGGCTGCCCGGCCAATGGACACGTCCTTACCCAGGTAGGAACCATAGGCCATCATGATGGCCATGCCCAGACTCATGGTGAAGAAGGCCTGCCCCAGTGCCTGCAGCGCGGCATCCCAGGTCAGCTTGCTGAAGTCCGGGGTAAACAGGAAGTCCAGCGCCTGACCGAAGTGCCCGGTGGTGGTGGCGTAGCCCACCACCAGCAGCAACAGCACGAACAGAGTCGGCATCAGGATCTTCGCCGCCCGCTCCAGGCCGCCTTTCAGGCCCCGGGAGACCACGAGGATCACAAGCGCCATAAACACCGTGTGCCAGAACAGCAGGATGCCGGGGCTCGCCAGCAGGGCACTGAAGATGCTGCCAACGGCGTCCGCATCCTGCCCCATAAAATCGCCCATGCCAGAGTGCACCACGTAGGACGCAGACCAGCCGCCAATGACGGAATAAAAGGAGAGGATCATGAACGCCGCCAGCACACCAATAATGGCGGACACCCGCCAGGCGGGGTTGCTGAGATTGCGTTCGGCCACGATCCGCATGCTGGAAACCGGGTTGCGGCCGCCGTTACGGCCCACAAACACCTCCGCCATCATGATGGGAACGCCGATCACGGCGATACAGGCGAGATAGACGATCACGAAGGCGCCACCGCCATTTTCGCCCGTCATATAGGGGAACTTCCAGATATTGCCCAGGCCCACGGCGGAACCCGCCGCAGCCAGGATAAAGGCCATACGGGACGACCAGTTGCCCCGACCGACCATAGCTTTTTCAGACATAGTTAAACCCTGTACTGGTACAGTTGTCATTAGGAGTGGAATAGAGAATAGCTGGTCGCGGTGTTCCCTGCCGGAAACCAGCAATTGGCGGCGGATTGTGCCAGTGTCGGGCGGGTGATGCCACCTTGGTCGCACAGAAAGTGTGCAACGGCGGGTCAGGTACTGTACCGGCACAGCAGCCCGGGGTTGGGCTGCTGTGCCGGTAAACTCAGGAAACGATCGTCAGTTCAGGGGCTTACTGCCGACTGACAAACCGCGCCACCAGATCATTGAGCCCCCGGGCCTGCTGACTGATTTCCTCGCTGGCCTGGCGGGCACCGTCGGCCTTTTCGGTACTGGTATCGGCCAGGCCGGAGATACGCACAACCTGCTGGTTGATTTCCTCCGACACCTGGCTCTGCTCCTCGAAAGCTGCCGACATGCTGACAAAGCTGTCAGAAATCTCCTGGATGGTGTGCACAATGTCCTTTAATGCGGCCTCCGTTTCCCGCACCTTGGTCAGGCCGTGCTGCCCGATCTCCTCGCCATCCCGCGTGGCCTGTACAGCCTTGTCCACCTGGGAACGAAAGCTGTCGATCACCTCATGGATCGAGACGGTGGACTGGCGTGTACGCTGCGCCAGGGAGCGGACCTCATCCGCCACCACCGCAAAACCACGCCCCTGTTCGCCGGCCCGGGCCGCCTCGATGGCGGCATTCAGGGCCAGCAGGTTGGTCTGGTCGGCAATTTCGGAAATCAGTCGCGCCGCTTCGCCGATCTTTTCGGTGGATTCCCCGAGACGGGTAACCGTCTCCCCGACCGTACTGCCCTGGGACACCAGGTGCTCAATGGACTGCAGCGCCTCGGCACTGAGGCGGCCCCCATTCCTCGCCAGCTCGCTGGCCTGGGAAGCCCCTTCGGTATTGCGGGTAACGCTGTCGGTCACCTCCTGGATGGAGGCGCTCATTTCGTTCATGGCGGATGCGGTCTGCTCCGTCTCCTGCCGCTGGTCCTCAATGGCCCGGGCGCCCTCGGCAATCATTTCCAGCCCTTCCCGGGCCGTCCGGGACAGCATTTCGGAGCTATCCTCGATCCGCGTCAGGGCCGTCCGGATGCGGGCTTCCTCGCTCAACAGCACCATACCCAGCTCCGCAAACAGCCCGGTTTCACTGGTATAGGTCTGGGCCACCAGCGGATCATGGAACGCATCCGGACGCAGATCAATCAGTGCCCGTAACCTGCGGGTGATGGACGAGGCCTGCAGCCCGCATCCCATCAGGAAGCCCGCAACCACCAGGGCAACCGCCGGCCAGAAGGCGTCCAGAGACACCGCCACCAGGCTGGCAACCAGCGGGATCAGCATCGGCCAGCCGGATCGCACCACCGACTGCAGACGGGTACCGGTTCCAAAGGCGCCCCGACCCGCGGACAGCCGGCGATAGAGATGCCCCGCCCGCTCGACCTGTTCCCGGGTCGGCTCCACCCGGACCGACTCGTAACCGGTGACCTTGCCGTTCTCGAGGATTGGCGTGACATAGGCACTGACCCAGTAGTGGTCGCCATTCCTGCTGCGGTTCTTGACCACTCCCATCCAGGGCTTGCCCGCGTTGATGGTGTCCCACATCAGCTTGAACACACTGGGGGGCATATCCGGATGGCGGATAATATTGTGGGCCTGTCCGATCAGTTCGTCGCGGCTGAAACCACTGATTTCGGCAAAATCCCGGTTGCAGTAGGTAATCACGCCCTTGAGCGTGGTGGTGGTGATCAGCCGGCTGCCCGGCTTCATTCTGACTTCTTTCTGGGTAACGGGCCCGTTATTGCGCATGGTTATTCTGGTTCCCGGATCATGGCATAAAGCGGATAACTGTCCGTCAGGCTCCGGGACAAACCCGGGCTTCAGGAGTATCGGCGCGTTAACTCCTGACTTTAGTAAACAGTAGGGTAATTAACAAAAAGAAACCCTACCAATATTGTGGGATAGTCATCCGGGATCGGGTTTCGTCCATCATGCCCGGTCACGCCGTACCCTGAAGTTGAGCACGGGGGTGGAAGCGGGCGTTCAGCCACAGGGAAAGGGCAATCACCGCACCGCCAATGGCAAGACGCAACAGATCCGCCTCCCGGTTCCAGATCAGCAGGTTGACCACCAGGCCGGCGGGCACCAGGGCATTGTTCATGACCGCCAGGGTACCGGCGTCCACCAGGCACGCTCCCCGGTTCCACAGGTAAAGTCCCAGGCCGGAGGCCGCCAGCCCCAACCAGGCCAGCACACCCCACTGCAGGCCCGTGGACGGCAGCCTGGTATGATCACCAAAGATCAGGAACGACGGCAGGGCAATGGTCAGAGCACCCAGGAAGAAGTAGGCGAAAGTCCGCCAGGCGGGCACCGGCAGCGGGTAGGCCCGCATCAGGTGTTTGTACCCCACCTGACCAGCGGCAAAGGTCAGGTTGGCCAGTTGCAGCAGCAGGAACCCGGTCAGGTAGTCCTGGCTGAGCCCGTCAAAACGGATAATACCCGCGCCCAGGGTGGCCACCGCCGCCGCCAGCAAGGCCACCGGCGAGAACCGGCGATACAGCGCATCGTCCACCAGGGTGACATACAGCGGCGTGAATACCGTGAACAGCAGCACTTCCGGCACGGTCAGGTAGCTGAAGGAACGATAGAGGCAAAGGTAGGTAATGCCGAATTGCAGTGCGCCGGTGACCATGATCCCCAGCTTCAGGCGTCCGGGCACCCCGGCCCAGCGGGTCACCGGCAGGAACAGCAGCGCCGCCAGGAGTACCCGGCTGAGTACCGCAAAATCGCTGTCCACATGACCGGCCAGGAACTCGCCGATCAGACTGAAGGAAAATGCCCAGAGAACCGTTACCAGAATCAGCAGTGCCATTGATATCCACCCACCCTTTTTGCGGCCGGGCACTGTATCATAGCTGACTAATGAAATGACCTGACTGTCAGGACCCCGGAGCCCATGAACCCACAAAAGGTTGTCCAGGCCACCCGACGCTGGGTGCAGGATGTGGTGATTGACCTCAACCTGTGCCCCTTCGCCCGTCGTGAACTGGTCAATGACCGTATTCGCTTTTCGGTGAGCGAAGCGCAAACCGAAGACTCGCTGCTGGCTGACCTTCAACGGGAACTGCTGCAACTGACCGATGACGACAGCATTGAGACGACCTTGCTCGTGCATCCCGCCGTGCTTCAGGATTTCCCTGACTATAACGACTTCCTGGCGGTGGCGGACGGCCTGATCCAGGTGCTCGACCTGGAAGGTATTATCCAGATCGCCAGCTTTCACCCACAGTACCAGTTCGCCGATACGGACGCCGATGCCGCCGAGAACTACACCAACCGCTCACCCTATCCCATGCTGCACCTGCTGCGGGAAGCCAGCCTGGAGCGGGCCATCGACAGCTACCCGGGCACCGACACCATCCCCCAACGCAACATCCAGCACGTGACTGCCCTGGGCCGCCCCGCCATGGCGGCACTGCTGGCCGCCTGCCTGCCAGGCGATCACTGAGCTGGCGTCAGGTTTTATAGCGCGTTGAAATGGGATAATCTGGCGGACACGTGGAGAAGCCCCTGATCATGCGAATCGTTCTGACCGCTTGCCTGCTGTTGCTGAGCCTGGCCTCCCCGGCCCATGCCCTGACCATCGCCGCCGCCTCCAGCCTGCGCCTGGCCATGCCGGAGCTGACCCAGGCCTTTGAGCAACAGTATCCGGACGCCTCCGTCACGGTGGTGTTCGGCGCCTCCGGCAAGCTGGCCTCCCAGGTACTCAACGGCGCCCCTTACGACCTCTTCCTGTCCGCCGACACCGGTTATCCGGAGCGCCTGGCCGGCGAAGGTGTCACTGCCACCGATCCCGAGACCTATGCCGAGGGGCGGCTGGTGCTGTGGCACCATGACCCGCAGCGTGCAGCCCTGACACCCCCGGACCTGACTGGTGACGATATCCGGCGGATTGCCATCGCCCAGCCCCGCCACGCCCCCTACGGGCAGCGGGCGAAGGAAGCACTACAGGCACTGGCGTTGTGGGAACCGCTACAGCCCAAACTGGTGTATGGCGAGAACATCGGCCAGACCGCCGCCATGGTGGAATCCGGCGCCGCCGATGCGGGGCTGATCGCCTGGTCACTCACCTTCGCCCCCGACCTGGCCGGGCGGGAGTTCACCCTGATCGATGACAGACTCCACCAGCCGTTGGCCATGGCCATGGTCATCACCGGCCGGGGCGGTTCCAGCGAGGAAGCACGGCAGTTCCGGTCCTTCATGGTATCGGAGGCTGCCGCCGCCATCCTCGGCCGGTTCGGATTCGAAGCTCCCAAGGGGCATTGATTTCATGCCTGAGCTGAGCCCCCAGGACTGGCAGGCCATCCAGGTTACCCTCCGACTGTGTGGGCTGACCACGGTGATCCTGCTGGTGCTGGCCACCCCGCTGGCCTGGTGGCTGGCCCATCGACGTTCCACCTCCCGCACCGTCGTACAGGCGCTGGTGGCGCTGCCACTGGTGCTGCCGCCGACGGTACTGGGCTTCTACCTGCTGATCGTGCTGGGGCCCCGTGGGCCCGTCGGTCAGAGCCTGGAAGCCATGGGACTGACCCACCTGGCCTTTACCTTTGAAGGCATCCTGGTGGCGTCGGTGATCTACTCGCTGCCGTTTGCCGTGCAACCGCTGATGGAAGCCTTCCGCGCCCTGGGCACAAGACCGGTGGAAGTCGCTGCTTCCCTCGGCGCCGGCCCCCTGGACCGGTTCCTGACGGTGATCCTGCCCCTGTGCAAGGGCGGCTTTATCGTGGCCGCCACCCTGACCTTCGCCCACACCCTGGGGGAATTCGGCGTGATCCTGATGCTGGGCGGCAGCATCCCCGGCGAGACCCAGGTGCTGTCGGTACTCATCTATGACTACGCTGAGGCCATGGACTATGACGCGGCCCACCGGCTGTCCCTGGGACTGCTGGTGTTCGCTTTCGTGGTGCTGGTAACGGTATACAGCCTGAACCGACACCCCGGTGGGGTGAAACCATGACCCTGTCCATCAACGTGCGCCTGCACAAGGGCGACTTCGCCCTGGTGGTGGACGGTTCACTGCCCACAGAGGGCATTACCGCCCTCTACGGTCGCTCCGGTTGCGGCAAGACCACCCTGTTGCGGGTGATTGCCGGCCTCGAACGCCTGCGTCGTGGACAGGTCCGCTTCCGGGATCAGCAGTGGCAGTCCGGCCGACAGCAGGTGCCACTGAGCAAACGTCGGCTCGGCCTGGTATTCCAGGAGTCCAGCCTGCTGCCCCACCTGTCGGTGGAAGCCAACCTGCTGTATGGCTACCGGCGAACGCCGAAGGACCAACGACGCCTGCACCCGGAAACCATCCGCACACTGCTGGATCTGGACCACCTGCTGGAGCAGCCGGTGCACACCCTGTCCGGGGGCCAGCGCCAGCGTGTCGCCCTGGGCCGGGCGCTGCTCACCAGCCCCCAACTGATGTTGCTGGATGAACCCCTGTCCGCACTGGATGCCGACGCCAAACGGGAGATCCTGCCGTTCCTGGCGGACCTGCCGACCACTACCGGCGTCCCCATCCTGCTGGTTACCCATTCCGCCCGGGAGGTGGAACAGCTGGCTGATCACGTCGCCTTCATGGCCAACGGTCGCCTGGAACGCATCGAGCCCCTGCGGGAAACCCTGGCCCGACCGGATTCCCCCCTGTTCAGCGATGAGGGCCCCGCCTCGGTGCTTCGGGGCCGGCTGACCAGCCTGCCCGACGGCGAATGGCAGTTCGTGACCGAGGGTGGTGAAGGCCGCCCGTCCATTGCCTTCCAGGTCAGTGGTTATTCCAGCCATCAGACCAGCCTCCACCGGCTGCGCATTCTGGCCAGCGACGTCAGTCTGGCCACGGAGGAACCCGCCGGCATCAGCATCCGCAACCGGATGCCGGTGCGCATCGAGCGCATGGATGAGACCGATGAACACCGCTGCACCATTACCTGTCGGCTGTCGGACGGGCAGGTACTGCTATCGAGGGTTACACAGACATCAGCAAAGGAACTGGGACTGGAAAACGGGCAGACGGTCTATGCCCTGGTGAAGTCCGCGGTGTTGATGGAATAAGGGGCAGACGCCCGCCGGACGGGCGCCTGCCATTGCTGCTCAGGATCAGTTGAAATCGTCCAGCAGGATCAGCCCGAGGCTGTCCAGTGGCGCCGGAGCGCCCGGCTTGGCGTCCCGGGCAATCACGGTATAGACACCGCCGGCATCAAGGGCCACCCCGTCCGCCTGGATGGCCACGGTACCGGTGCCGGCGGGCGTGATCCTCACGTTGTAGGTGCCGTCCGGCACCGGAAGGTAATCCGTAACCGCCTTGAAAGGCACGTCCGCCAGGGTCGGGTCCGAGTTGCCGATACTGGTCTGGCTACCGGGCAACAGGTAGATGTCCACGTTTCCGGCGGCGGTGGCGGCATGAACAATCCGCAGGGACGCCTGGGTGGCAATACTGCGCACGCTGTCCTCCAGCACCAGCCCTTCAACGGGGAAGTTGGCATCGTTCAGCAGTCCCACCGCCAGCACGGAATAGCCCTGCCCATTGACCAGATTCACGTCCGCTTCGATGGCCACCACGCTATTGTCCGCGGAAGCCGCCACCTTGAGGTTGGTCATCCCGGCGGGCAGTTCGGCGTAGCCATCCAGGGTGTCAAACGGTGCCACATCGCCGAATTCCAGGTTGCTCAACGGCGTGGCCATATCATCCACCAGCACATCCACTGCCGGCGCATCAGCGGAACCGTGGACCACGCGTACTCCCGCATCCTGGTCCGCATCGTAGATCTGGGCCACGTCTTCACCATTGACCACGATCAGGCTGACCGGGCTGGCCCCCGCCAGGGACGAATTGGCACCGGTGTTGGTCACCGCCCCCACGAACAGGTCGGCGCCGGCGGGCAGAGACACATCACCACTGTCGAACACGGCGGTGGTGCCCCCGGCGGCGGCCACCTGGATGCGATAATTGCCGGCCGGCACTTCCACAGCGTCAGCGACGTCCTTGAACGCAACATCCGACAGCAGCGGATCGGTGGTGGACAGGTCATTCCCCTCGCCGGCTGCCGTCACATAGACATCCACGCTCGGGGCGTTGGGGGCCAGGTGCCCGATTCGGACGCGAACCTGGTCAGACGATGAGAAGTCGGGGTCATCGTCAGTGAATACCAGCGGTTCGATGGAGGCCAGGTTGTTCACCGCCACCACGTTGTAGCGGACATTTTCTTCAAAAGAGAACGGCGCGGGACCGATCACGTCCGTTGTACCATCCGGCAGGATACCCTGGACGGCGATGTCGTAATCTCCGGGGGCCGGCGACAGCAATGCCGCGTCCTTGTAATCGGCGGCCTCCACTGCGGCACTGCCATCCACCAGGATATTGACCGGCGGCGCGTCCGGAGAGGCGTGGATGATCCGGACTTCAGAAACAGGGCCCGGATCGTCATCGCTGGAACTGTCGCTGTTACTGCATCCGGCAAGCACCAGGGCGCCGGTAGCCACAAGGGGTAGAGTCAGGAAACGGTGCATGGTATCTGCTCCTCAATTGCAGAGAACAATTTATAACCGGTTGACACTGGTTCGAACCTGCACAGGTTGATTCCCTGACCTGTGTGTCAAAGCGGTTTACGGGGAGCAGGACAAAACGGATTCAGGAGGTTTGACACTTTTTGACAATAATGGCGACACACGTTACCCGCTGCGCCGCCGGAAGCCACATCCTGTCACTCGCGTTCCGTCACTGGCGGACAGAGTCGTCAGGGGCAGGGGGCTGGATTCATTCCGGCGTATCGCCTGCGCCAAACCGCCTCAGGGTGGCTTCCGTCAGCCGACCGGCCAGCGGCGCGATGAACACCACCAGGGGGTAGGCGACAGCCCACGCCACCAGCCAGGCGGCCAGCCAGCGCTGGTAGAACGGGCCATCCACACCGGTATTGATCACCGTGATCACACCGGACATCAGGAACGACATCAGGCAGGACATATAGAAGGCAAAGATAAGCTGACGAGGACGTGGCATCCTGGACCTGGCCAAGGCAGTGACTCCTGGTAATGGGTGGAAAACCGGGAACATCCGGTGAAACCATCGGGTCGTAACAGAACGGATAAGACCCGTTGATGGCTGCACGGCTGACCAAACCATCGATGCAAGAAACGCCGTACAGGGTAACGACATTCTAAAAGGACTTGCACCCATGAAACATCGCCTGCCCGGACAAGTGACAAGGATCCTACTATTTTCCCTGCTCGCGCTCCAGCTTGGTGCCTGCAGTTCGACCCGCCTGTCCTACCAGTTTGCCGACCGCGGCGTCGTCTGGTGGGTGGAGGATTACGTGGACCTGACCGGCGCCCAGGAAGACGCCCTGCTACAGGACCTGCGACAGATGCGGGAATGGCACTGCCAGACCCAGCTCACCCGCTATTCCGACTGGCTGGCGGAACTGCGCCGGGAAACCGCCCGGGGGGAACTGCCCCCGGAACACATCCGCTACCACCGCCAGCAGTTGGCGGCGTTCCTGGAACCCCTGAGCGCCCGGGCAGTCCCCGTGGCCAGCCGGCTGCTGAAAAGCCTCACCGATGAACAGGTACGGGAACTGGTCGCCAGTATGGAAGAGCAGCAGGCCGAGTACCGACGGGAATACCTGGACGAGGACACCCCGCAGGAAGCCGTAGAGCGGGTGGTGGAGCGCACGGAACGGTGGCTCGGCGACCTCAATGACCGCCAGGTGGCCATCATCCGCCAATGGTTGGCCGACCGGGAAGGCGCCACCGAAGCCTGGCTGGACGGCCGGGGTAACTGGCAGGCTGCCTTTTCCAGTCTGCTGGAGCAACGCCGGCAGGCGGACTTTGAGGACCGGTTACGGGACATGATCATCCACTACCAGCGCTACCAGGGTGAAGCCTACCAGGCCCGGGCCGGGCGGAATGCCGATGACATCGTGCAGTTGACCCACAAACTGCTGGTGGCCGCCGATGACCGGCACTGGCGGCACCTGCAGGAGGAAACCAGCGACCTGAGACAGGATATGGTGGCCCTGGCCTGTCCGGCGGAGCCGGCTACCGCCGCCCGGTAGGGAATTCCGCTACCGCCGTTCCCGCATTCCGGGCACGAGGTGTATAGTAGGCCGCCCTCACGCGGTTTCAGGTAGCTTCCGAACCATGCTGGACGAAGAACACCAACCAGTTCCCGATACCCGGGCACCCCTGGTGCCACGGGTGCTCGCCGAATGGCGCACCCTGGCCCTGCTGGGCGGCCCCATCCTGGTGGCCCAGATCGCCCAGATGGCCAACGGCGTGATCGACACCGTCATGGCCGGCCATGCCAGCGCCGAAGACCTGGCCGCCGTGGGCATCGGCAGCGCCATCTGGATGCCGGTGTTCCTGTTCTTCATGGGCGTGCTGAGCGCCCTGCAGCCCATTATTTCCGGCTACAACGGCTCCAGAGCCCTCGACCGGATCATGCCGGCCACCTGGCAGGGTCTCTACATCGCGGCCGCCAGCGCCCTGCTGATGATCCTGCTGGTGGTCAACGTGCACCCCGTGTTCAGCCTGATGGGACTGGACTCGCAAACCGCCGGGGTGGCCGATGGCTACCTGGACGCCTTTGCCTGGGGCATACCCTTCATGCTGCTGATGGTGGCGCTGCGGGGCCTGACCGACGGCCTGGGCCATACCAGGGTGATCATGGCTTTTTCGGTGCTCGGCACCCTGATCAACCTGCCCCTGAACTGGATGCTGATCTACGGCAAGTTCGGGCTGCCGGAACTGGGCGGCGTGGGCTGTGGCTGGGCCACGGCCATCTCCAACGTAATCGCCGCCTTTGCCATGGTGTTCTACCTGAACCGCAGCCCGGTCTACCGGTCGTTCCACCTGATCGCGGACCGTGCCAGGCCGGACCCGGAAAACCTGCGCTATATCCTGCGTATCGGCCTGCCCATCGGGTTTACCATCTTTGTGGAAGCCAGCATGTTCTGCGTGATCGCCCTGTTCCTGGCCTCGCTGGGCCCGGTCGTGGTGGCCGGACACCAGATTGCCCTGAACGTCACCTCGCTGACCTTCATGGTCCCGCTGAGCATCGGCATGGCGCTGACCCTGCGGGTGGCCTTCCTGGTGGGGGCCGGCACGTCCGGCACGGCTCACCTGCTGTCCCGCAGTTCGTTGATCCTGGCAGCGGGCACGGCCCTCGTCTTTGCCTCGCTGCTGTACGGCTTCGCCGGTGCCATCGCCCGGCTGTACACCAGCGATCCGGAAGTGCAGGCCGCCACCATCCTGCTGGTAAAATTCGCCGCCGCGTTCCAGATCGCCGACGTCATCCAGGTCACCTGCATCAGCGCCCTGCGGGGCTACAAGGACACCCGCATCCCCATGTTCATCATGCTGTTCTCGTTCTGGGGCGTGGGCCTGCCCCTGGGCTATGTGCTCACCTTCACCGACCTGATCGTGGAGGCCATGGGAGCACCGGGCTTCTGGGCAGGCATTACCGCCGGGCTGGCGTCAGCGGCCTTGTTGCTGGGGTGGCGATTGTTTCTGTATACGCGCCCTCCAGTGACGTCCGCCACCAATCCGTCCTGACGTTGGCCCATTCCAGGAAACGAATGACTTCTCCGCCCTTAAGAAACCACCGGGCTCCATGCCTGTTATGCAGAATTTACATTTCGATAGCGTAAAACCGTGCATTTCGATCTACGCTGTCAGGTACTTTTAATCGGCCAGGAAACCGCCATGTGGGCCCGAATACTGCTTATCTCACTACTGCTTGGCAATGCCGCCTTCGCCGATTCCGATGCGGAAGACACGCCGACGGAGCTTCGCTTTGCGGTGATCGCGGACGTGCCCAGCACACCCCTGGCACTTGAGTTGTTACGCACCGCCTATGGCCAGCTTGGTATCAACGTTGTTACCCGACTGGTGCCTTCCCGCCGGGCCCTGCTGATGGCGGATATCGGAGAGGTGGACGGTGACCTGTTCCGGATTGCCGATGTCGGCGACCAGTATCCCAACCTGGTCCGGGTTCCCTATCCGCTATTGGAGGGACGGCTCCATGCCGTCACCAACAATCCCGATCTGATCGGCCGGCAAAGCCTGGACCAGGTAACAACCACCGGCCTTCGGGTCGCGGTGCGACGGGGTGTGATTATTGCCGAGCAGACCGCGGAAGCGCTCGGTATGACGCCGGTACGCACCGACAGCTATGGTCAGATATTGGCCATGCTGGAATGGCAGCGGGTGGACCTGGCCCTGGTCTCCGGCATCGAAGGTTTCTCACCGCTGAACGACGACATCTGGGACAGCATCTATGTGTTCCCGGAAACGGTCACGGACTTCACCCTCTACCACTACCTCCATCGCCGCCATGCCGGACTGGCCGACCCCCTTGCCACAGTACTGGAACAGCTCGAGCAAACTGGTGAAAAGGCACGGATCCTGGAGCGACTCAGGGCCGGGGCGGAGTCTGGCGAGCCGGCATCGGATAACCCTGAATAAGGCCCCAGGCCCGACAACAACGGCCTACTGTCATTGCGCCCGACGTTGACAGGCGCTGGTGACGATCACAGGGGGCGGGACCTGCTCAGGTTTCCGGCCTCCGATACCGGCGGACGGCTCCGCCACAGCGGGTAGGGAATCCCCGACAGCCGGTTCATCACGAACGCATGGATCAGCAGGATCAGAACCCCCGCCATCAGCACCGGCAACTGGGCCGGGTCCGGCATCAGTCCCAGGGACACGATCAGGGCTGTGGCACCGGCGGGCGGGTGGGGCACCCGGAACAACACCATCAGGCAGCCGGTCAGCCCCAGTGACAGCGCCGCCGCCCCCACACGGGCGCCATGCACACCTTCCAGGAAGGCTGAGGGATGGTCCTGCAAACCAAACACATAAAGGCTCAACAGTCCCATCAACGCCCCCAGTAAATGGCCGCACAGGGTGTTACGGGGCGAGGCCGGTTCCGCCATGGGCACATGGAACAGGATAAACGCCGTGGCCCCCAGGGAGGGGAAGATAAAGGCCTCCTGGGTCATCAGGGCCACAAACGCCACCAGGGCAATGCTGAAACCGCCGTTGATCAGACTGAAGCCTGCCATGACCGTCCGGCGGCTATAGCGGTCGGCGAGTCGCTCAAGATGCAACGCCCGCAATACCCCGGACGTCAGTTGCCACCGTAATCGTTCGTTCCTGGCACCCACAGCGCCCTCCGCGCACCAAAATAGGGCGCAATGGTAAGGAGCGATTCGTGACCTGACAAACATCGAAAATCGATAACGGTTATCGAGCGCTGTCCAGCTCCCGATCGAAGGCCCCTTATCCGCATCCAACGGGTGACAAAAGCGCCGGTCCGGGTACACTTGGGGCAATGATAACAACAGGAGCCTCCATGACTGACAAACCGATGGAATTCCGCTTCCGGGTCCGCTATGCCGAATGCGATGCCCAGCAGGTGGTCTTCAACGCCCGTTACGCGGATTACGTGGACATCACCATTAACGAATACATCCGGGCACTGTTCGGTGACTACCGGGACATGTTGAAGCAGGGCATGGACATGCAGGTGGTCAGCATGACCCTCAACTGGTCGGCCCCCGCCCACTTCGATGACGTGCTGTGCGGCCGGGTGACAGTCAAGCATCTGGGCAATACCTCCTTCACCCTGGAAGTGCAGTTTGTCCGCTATCCCGACGACACCCCCATCGCCCGGGCGGAAGTGGTCTATGTGCTGGTGGATCCGGACACCCTCGGCAAGAAGCCCATCCCCGACGACCTGCGGGACAGGATGCAGACCGCCGGCCGTGGCACCGTGATCAGCCATGCCGGAGAATAAGCCCACGGCCTCCACCCAGAATCTGGTTCGGGTGTCTCCCGGCGTCCTGGTGGTGGGCAAACCCCTGCCATGGCCGGTGTTCGATGCCCATGGGGAAGTGCTGTTGGCCCAGGGTTACGTCATCCAGAGCGAGAGTCAGCTGGAGCAGCTCTACAACCGGGGCATGTTCTACCCCCATCAGGCGGAGAACCCCGACGAGGAAGTGGCGGAAGAGGTCGCCGAGGGGCAACGCAACCCGTTTGCCGACTACCGGGCCCTGCTCAAGACCCTGAACCGGACCTACGATGCCATCTCCACCCGGGACCCGGACGCCCGCCTGAAACTGCTGGGGCTGGCCCGGCTCATCGACCGCATCTGCCGGGAGGCGCCGGACGCCACCCTGTCCCTGGTCCACCTTTATTCCGTGGAACCCACGGCAACGGAACAGTCTCTGTTCCATGCCATCGTCTGCCACTTTGCCGGCCGGGAACTGCACCTGGACGACGGACGTATCGTGGTGCTGATGGCGGCGGCCCTGTCCGCCAACCTGGCGCTGATGCCCATCCTCGACAAGCTCAATGCCTCCAGCCACGGCCTCAACGACCAGCAGCGGTCCATTATCCACCGCCATCCACAGCTGGCCGCCAGGGCACTGCATGAGGCCGGCATTGAAAACCGCCTGTTGCTGAAGATAGTACTGCAGCACCATGAGCGCGCCGACGGCAGCGGTTATCCCGAGGGGCTGACCGGCGACGCCATACTGCCGGAAGCCCATATTATGGCCCTGGCGGAACACTACGTTGCGCTGATCAGCCGCCGTGGCTATCGTTCACGGTACAGTATCACCCAGGCCCGCAAAGCCCTGGCCGATGCGGCCCAGGACAGCCCCAGGCCTGCCCTGTTCCGGGCACTGCTGAACGCCCTGACCCCCTATCCGCCGGGTGCACTGGTGCGGCTGGCCAGCAATGAGATTGCCGTGGTCACCCATCGCCCGGCCCCCATGGGCGGGCACCGGGTCAAGGCCATCAGCGACCCCATGGGCAGTGCCTATGCCAGCGGCTTCGAGCGCGATACCGAGCTACTGGATTTCAACATCCGGGCAGTGGAAGTGGTCGACATGATGCCCCCCATGGATTTCCAGGCATTGTGGGACTACGAGCACCACTGATCCGCAACATACGACGTAGGAGTCCCCATGAAAGCGATTACGGTAAACGACCAGGTCCTGACATGGACCGACCATCCGGACCTGCCCGACCTCGGCCCGGACGAGGTAGCCATTGACGTTGCCTGGGCCGGCATGAACCGGGCTGACCTGATGCAGAGCAAAGGCGCCTACCCGCCGCCCCCCGGCGCGTCGGACATTCTGGGCCTGGAAGTCAGCGGCCGGGTTGCCGCCGTGGGCGACAATGTCTCCCACCTGGAGCCGGGCAACGAGGTCTGCGCCCTGCTCACCGGCGGCGGCTACGCCACCCGGGTCAACGTGCCGTCGGCCCAGGTACTGCCACTGCCCCCGGGCCTGACCCTGAAGCAGGCCGCCGCCCTGCCGGAGGTGCTGGCCACCGCCTGGATGAACCTGTACATGGTCGCCGGGGTGAAACCCGGGGAGCGGGTGCTGGTGCATGCCGCCGCCAGCGGCCTGGGTACCGCCACCATCCAGCTGGCCGTGGCCATGGGCAACGAGGTCTTCGCCACCGCCGGCAGTGATGACAAGCTGGCCTATTGCCGTGAGCTGGGAGCCACTGGCACCTGGAACCGCCATCACGGCTCCTTCGCCGACGCGGTGAAGGATTGGGGCGGCGCCGATATGGTGCTGGACCCGGTGGGCGGCGACTACATCGCCGAGAACCAGAAATGCCTGAACGTGGAAGGCCGCATCGTGCTGATCGGCCTGATGGGAGGCATGGATGCCAAACTGAACACCGGCGCCATGCTGATGAAACGCCAGCGGGTCATCGGCTCCACGCTGCGGGCCCAGCCGGTCAGCGTGAAAGGCGAGGTGATGGACGCCCTTTATGAGCAGGTCTGGCCCCGGCTGGCCAGTGGCGAGATCAAACCCGTGATTGACCGGACCTGGCCCATCGCGGAGGCCAACGATGCCCTGGCCTACCTCGCCAGCAACGAAAGCACTGGCAAGGTGCTGCTCGAAGTCAGCGACTGACCGGCCATTGCCCGAGCCACCAATAGGCCCTGCGGCTCAACGCAGCCCCCAGGGCCGGGTACAATGCTCCACATGGTCGTCGATAAAGCACGTCGTGAACCCGGCGAAGGGAATGTCAGTCTGTCTCGGCAAAACGGCCAACATCGATGCCCGCGCCGACACGGGCCAGTTCCGCCAGGATCGACGTGCGGGTCACGATACCCAGCAGGCGGCCATGTTCCTGTACCGGATAGACCTTGGGTTTACCACGTCCCAGGGCCTGGGCCAGATCCACCACCGACATTTCCGGGCTGATCATCACCGGCTCACGCATCATCACATCGTCCACCGAGGGCTCCCCCTCACTGTGATAGCTGCTGACCAGCAAGGCATGGATACAGTCCTGTTCGGACACGAAACCCACCACCTTGCGATGGTCATCCACCACCGGTAAACCGGTGACGTGGTTCTGCAGCAGGTGCTTCACCACCGCTGGCAGGGGCGTACCCAGCCGGACCGGTTCGATGTGGTTCCACATGATGTCCGACGCTTTCAGTGAGCGCATCATGAACGTCCTCCTGTTCCTTTTCCGTCCTGTTGTCCTGACGCCAATACCATCGACCGGTACCTCACGGCGCCTTTTTCTGTCGGGCGTTGTGAACGGGCCACGACCGATCGGTTGTCGCCGCTCAAACACTCCCTTATCCCTTTACCTTAGGCAAGAACAGACCAAAACGAAATGTCATTTTCTCACCCATTTATTCCGATCGGCCAACTTGCTGATTTGAAACATTTACATCCGTTAATCAGAGACTAAACTTCAGGAGGATTTCAAACTGTCATATAACCCCGCGACAGAACCGCGATACGCGGGGATCGGTTACGGAGCACACCATGGAAGCAATCAGCAACGCTGTGTCCTTTATCAACGGCCTTGTGTGGGGGCCGCCCATGCTGGTCCTTATCCTCGGGGTCGGGCTATTCCTCAGCCTGGGCCTGAAACTCATGCCCATCCTCCGCCTCGGCGAAGGTTTCCGGCTGATGTGGCAGGGCCGTACCGGTGGCGATGCGGTCAAGGAAGGGGAGATTCCCCCGTTCCAGGCGCTGATGACCGCCCTGTCCGCCACCATCGGTACCGGTAATATCGCCGGCGTCGCCACCGCCGTGTTCCTGGGCGGACCGGGGGCGCTGTTCTGGATGTGGCTCACTGCCCTGGTGGGCATGGCCACCAAGTATTCCGAGGCGGTACTGGCCGTGAACTTCCGGGAAGTGGATGAACGCGGCGCCCACGTGGGCGGCCCCATGTACTACATCCGCAATGGCCTGGGCAAGAAATGGGCCTGGCTGGGGGTACTGTTCGCCATTTTCGCGGCCATTGCCGGCTTCGGCATCGGCAACACCGTGCAGGCCAACTCGGTGGCGGATGTCCTGCAGACCAACTTTGCCCTACCCCACTGGGCCACCGGCCTGATCCTGATGGTGCTGGTGGGTCTGGTACTGATCGGCGGCATCCGCCGTATTGGCCAGGTGGCCAGCGCACTGGTGCCATTGATGGCCATTTCCTACGTGGTCATCGGCCTGGCGGCGCTCGCCGTCAATGCCACTGAACTGCCGGGCGCCTTCGCCATGGTGTTCACCGATGCCTTTACCGGCACCGCCGCCGAGGGTGGCTTTGCCGGGGCAGCGGTGTGGGCCGCCATCCGCTTTGGCGTCGCCCGGGGCGTGTTCTCCAACGAGGCCGGCCTGGGCTCGGCCCCCATCGCCCACGCGGCGGCACAGACCCGCCAGCCCATCAACCAGGGCATGGTGGCCATGCTGGGCACCTTCATCGATACCATTATCGTGTGCACCATCACCGGCATGGTGATCATCACCTCCGGTGCCTGGAGCAGTGGCGAATCCGGCGCGGCCCTGACGTCCAACGCCTTTGCCCTCGGCATTCCCGGTGGCAACTACGTGGTGGCGGTTGCCCTCGCCATCTTCGCGTTCACCACCATCCTCGGCTGGTCCTTCTACGGCGAACGCAGTGTCGAGTTCCTGTTCGGCGTGAAAGCCATCGTGCCTTATCGGGTACTCTGGATCATTGCCATCCCCGTTGGTGCCACCCTGAACCTGGGCTTTGTCTGGCTGCTGGCGGATACCCTCAACGCCATGATGGCCCTTCCCAACCTGATCGCCCTGGTGCTGCTCAGCCCGGTGGTGTTCCGGCTGACCCGGGAACATTTCGAGAACCAGCGCCGGGTAGGCGGATGATCCGTTATCCGGGCGCATTAACTATGAACATTACCAAATGATATAAAACCGGCACGTCCATACCCTTGTTGAATGGACGTGCCGGTCCCATAACTCTTCAGTAAACCAGAGACTTCCGGAAACAATCCCTGAACCGGACAAGGACGGAAGCCTGAACATCGCCAACACGATGGACCATGCAGATACCTGCTGGTCGCAGTACCACCAATGGAGGAGAAGGTATGAGTTTACGTCTAGGTGACACCGCACCGGATTTTGAACAGGACAGCAGCGAAGGCACCATCCGCTTTCACGAGTGGCTGGGCGACGGTTGGGGCATCCTGTTTTCACACCCGGCGGACTTCACCCCGGTGTGCACCACGGAACTGGGCCTGACCGCGAAGCTGAAGGACGAGTTCGCCAAGCGCAACGTCAAGGCCATCGCCCTGAGCGTGGACCCGGCGGATTCCCACCGGGAATGGATCAAGGACATCAACGAAACCCAGGGCTGCGAAGTCAACTTCCCGATCATCGCGGACCAGGACCGCAAGGTGTCCGAACTGTACAACATGATCCACCCCAACGCCGATGACAGCATGACGGTTCGCTCCCTGTTCGTGATCGACCCGAACAAGAAGATCCGCCTGATCATCACCTACCCGGCCAGCACCGGACGCAACTTCAACGAAGTGCTGCGGGTGGTGGATTCCCTGCAACTGACCGACAGCCATAAGGTGGCCACCCCGGGCAACTGGGAGCGTGGCGAAGACGTGGTTATCGTGCCCTCCCTGCAGGACGAGGACGAGATCAGGGAGCGCTTCCCGAAAGGCTACAAGGCGGTCCGGTCCTACCTGCGCATGACCCCGGATCCCAAATCCAACTGGTCTGGCGAGTAAAGCCAACGGCTTACCCATTCGACTCGCCAGGGATGGCAGCGCCGTTACTGGCGCACAAAAAAGCCGGCCAGGTTTCCCTGGCCGGCTTTTTACTGTCTGCTCCGACCTGCTGGAGCCGTTGACGGGGACCGGCTTCAGAATGCCGGTACAACCGCGCCTTCGTAGTTCTCATTGATGAATTCGCGAACCGCTTCGGAATTCAGCGCATCCGCCAGCTTCTGCATGGCTTCCGAGTCCTTGTTATCCGGACGGGCCACCAGGATGTTCACGTAGGGAGAGTTGGCACCCTCAATCACCAGCGCATCCTCGGACGGGTTCAGACCGGCTTCCAGGGCGTAGTTGGTGTTGATCAGAGCCAGGTCCACCTGGTTCAGGATACGGGGCAGGGTGGCGGCTTCCAGCTCCTTGAAGTCCAGAT
Organism: Marinobacter shunpengi; assembly: GCF_045449695.1. NCBI lineage: Bacteria > Pseudomonadati > Pseudomonadota > Gammaproteobacteria > Pseudomonadales > Marinobacteraceae > Marinobacter > Marinobacter shunpengi. The sequence goes on along the minus strand of NZ_JBJJKZ010000009.1, from coordinate 19,458 downwards.
CCTTCGGGTTCTCGGCAATGTCACGGGGTGTCGCGGTGATCTTGCTCTCATCCTTCAGGGTGATCAGACCGGCGTCCTGCAGCAGCAGGAGGGCACGACCACCATTGGTGGGATCGTTGGGAATGGCCACGGTGGCACCGTCCTCAAGCGCTTCCAGGGAATCCACCTTCTGGGAATAGGCACCAAACGGCTCCACATGGACACCGGTCACGGTCACCAGATCAGTGCCCTTGCCATCGTTGAACTCATCCAGGTACGGCTGGTGCTGGAAGAAATTGGCATCCATCCGTTTCTGGTCCACCTGGATGTTGGGCTGCACGTAGTCGGTGAACACCTTCACCTGCAGATCCACACCCTGCTCCTTCAGGCTGGGCTGGACAAACTCCAGGATCTCCGCGTGCGGCACGGCAGTCGCCGCCACGGACAGGGTTTCCTCGGCTTGGGCGCCGGAAAAGGCCGCGAAAGCGGTCAGGCCAATCAGGGTTTTCTTAAGGTTCATAGAACTCTCCCGAGTTTCAGATTGAGAAATTCAGTAATCGGAAAACAACTCCCAGGTTTGGGCGTCTCCGGGTGGGGAAGTTTTCTCCGGACCCTGGAGCGCCGGGGATGGCTCGACGCAAGCTCTACGACCGCCATGGATGGCGGAAGTGCCGATTATGCAGGAGCAAAAATCGGCCACGGACGTACTTGCGAGGCGTGTCCGGAGAAAGCTTACCGACCCGGAGACGCCTCCACCCAAGTCATTTCATTACTTGCGGCTGAAGTAAAGAACAAGCCGATCCCCCAGCATCTGCAACAACTGCACAAACACCACCAACAGAGCCACAGTAATCACCATGACATCCGTCTGAAACCGTTGATAACCGAAACGTATCGCCAGATCACCCAGACCGCCGCCGCCAACGACACCGGACATGGCCGCGTAGGACACCAGAGTAATCGCCGTCACCGTGATGCCCGCGATGATCCCCGGCAACGCCTCCGGCAGCAGGGCCCCCATGACGATCTGGCGGACATTGGCACCCATCGCCTGGGTCGCCTCGATAATGCCCCGGTCCACCTCTCGCAGGGACGTCTCCACCAGCCGGGCAAAGAAAGGCGCGCCCCCCGCCACCAGCGGCGGAATGGCCCCGGCAACACCCAGCGACGTACCAATGATCATCACCGTCACCGGAATCATCACAATCAGCAGGATAATGAACGGCACCGACCGCAACACATTCACCACAAACGACAGGATGGCATAGGCCACCGGCTGTTCCAGCAACTGGCGCTTGCCGGTCAGGAACAGCAACACCCCCACCGGCAGACCGATCAGCACACTGAACAGCAGCGACATACCCACCATCACCAGGGTGTCCCAGCTCGCCCAGCCGATCTCCATCCAGTCCACGTTACCCAGCAGTGATTCCATCATCGCACCACCTCCACATGGACATCCGCGGCATCGAACTCCGCCATCGCCTTCTCCAGGTCACCCCCCACCAGGGACAGGGTCAACTGGCCATAGGGTGTGTCCTTGATGTGATCGATACGGCCGGACAGGATGCTGAAGTCCACCCCCGAAGCCCGGGCCACATGGCCCAGTAGAGGCTGGTAGGTGCTCTCGCCCCGGAACGTCAGCCGCAGGATGCGACCGCTGGCCTGCTGGTAGTCCTGCTCCATTTCCTCCCGATCGATGTTTTCGCTCTCAAAGACAAAGTCCCGGGTGGTGGGGTGTTCGGGATGCAGGAACACGTCCGTCACCGGACCGCTCTCCACGATCCGACCGGCATCCATCACCGCCACCCGGTCGCAGATACGGCGCACCACATCCATCTCATGGGTGATCAGCACAATAGTCAGTCCCAGTTCCCGGTTGATGTCCGCCAGCAGGCGCAGCACCGACTGGGTGGTCTGCGGATCCAGGGCACTGGTGGCCTCGTCACACAGCAGGATAGTGGGGCGGCAGGCCAGTGCACGGGCAATGCCCACCCGCTGCTTCTGACCACCAGAGAGCTGCGACGGATACTTGCTGCCCTGGTCGGTGAGGCTGACCAGCTCCAGCAATTCCGCCACCCGTGAACGGATCTCCTCTTTCGAGTAGATGCCGGCAAGCTTCATGGGAAAGGCAATGTTGTCCGCCACCGTCCGTGACGAGAGTAGATTGAAGTGCTGGAAGATCATGCCCACCTTGCGTCGGAAGGCTCGCAGCTCGGCGGCATCGTAGTGGGTCACATTCTCACCATCCACCAGCACCCGGCCACCGCTGGGACGCTCCAGCAGGTTGATCAGCCGCACCAGGGTCGACTTGCCGGCACCGGAATGGCCGACAATACCGAACACCTCGCCGGTGTCGATGGTCAGGTCGGTGGCCTCCAACGCGGGGATCGCCCGGTCGCCCACCTGGTAGGATTTCTGAACCTGGTCAAGTTCAATCACAAGTCACAAACCTTACGTAAGGAAGCCTCTGAATCCGCTCCCAAGGCATTGGCCGACACCTTGTGGGCCCGGCACGAAAAGCCGCTGATTATAACGCAATCACCCGGCAAACCCGAATGTTGGATTTTGTATCCGTTCGTGTCCGGGTGCAGGGGTTCGGGCAGGAAGTGTAGTATGATTATTTAGTTTACACATGCACCTTTCCTCCGGAGGCAGCAACCATCGTGAGCGATCCCGCATCCCCAGCCACAAGGATGAACTCCACCCAGGAATGGGTCGCCTACCTCAGCCGCGTCGAACTGCCGGTGCTGGCCAACACGCTACGCCGGATCAATGAGCTGACCGACAGTGACAGCAGTACCGTCAACCAGTTGGCCGCAGTCATTATCAACGATGCCCAGCTCACCTCCCAGGTACTGCGGCTGTCCAACACCGTGTTCTACAACCAGACCCGGGTGCAGGTCAGCACCGTCAGCCGGGCCATTACCCTGATCGGGTTTGATTCGGTGAAATCCATGGCGATTTCATCCCTGATCGTGGATTCCCTGCTCAAGCGCTCCTCCCGCCCCCATCTGCTCAAGTGCCTGGCCCGCGCCATCCACGCCGCCGTCCAGGCCCGCAACCTGTTGCCCAAGGGCAACGACCAGGCCCTGGAGGAAGTCTTCATCGGCGCCCTGCTGATGAACATCGGCGAGCTGACCTTCTGGTCCTGCGACACGGAACAGGCCGCAGAGCTGGAGCACAGCCTGCGGGCGGGCACACCCGACGTGGAGGCCCAGAAGGAGATCCTCCACAGCACCTTCCCCGAGATCAGCCGTGGCCTGGCGGAGACCTGGGCCCTGGGGCCCTTTATTCGCGATGTGGTGTCCTCCGGACGCCCGGGATCCGACGCCAGCCGGCTTGCCCGTCATGCGGTGGAAATGGCGCGACTGGCGGAAGACGGCTGGCGAACGGCGGAAATGGACCAGCTGATGGATACCCTGGGGCGGGAACTGGACGAATCGCCGGCGGCGGTCCGTGACCGTGCCCGGCTGAATGCGGGGGAAGCGGGAGAGGTGGCCGTGTCCCTGGGCATCCCCCAGGTACAGTCCCTGTTGCCCGACGGATCCGGCGAAATCGAAGCACCACCACCTCCGGACATGGATACGGACCTGCAACTTCGCATCCTGCGGGAACTGGCCCAGAGCCTGACCGAAAAGCCGGACCTGAACACCGTGTTCCAGTTAGTGATGGAGGGTATCCAGCGGGGGATCGGGCTGAAACGGGTGGCCCTTCTGATGCCGGACCGGGAAGGACGCAGCCTGATACTGCGGACCTGTACCGGCCCGCAGACCGAGGGCTGGCGCAACCATTTTGTGGTGCCACGTAACGGTAGCGGTGCCCTCGGCCACCTACTGCCCCGGGACGGCTGCACCATCTACCAGCCAGATGCAAAGGCGCTGGAACAGGACTTTGACCCCTGGCTGGGCCGGGTACCCGCCCTGATTGGTCCATTGGTCACCAACGGTCGTGTCCTGGGGATGTTCTACGCCGATTTCGGAGCCAACGGCAGCGAGCCCGGCGACGAACACCTGCAGGCGTTCAGCCACTTCCTGCAACACGCCCAGCTCTGCCTGACGCTGCTCTCCGGAAAGTGACCTTCCGGGGAGCAGCCTTCCGATTCAGTGCAACGCCCGCATCTGCCGCGGGTAGAGCGCGGCGCTCACCTCCGGCTCCTCCAGCAGGTCCGCCAGTTCCCGGTCCACGTCGGTCTCCTCCCCCTCTTCGGGCAGCGGCTCGAACAGGGTGTTGAGCCAGGAGGTCACCGAGGGCGCCTCCTCACGCTCATACTCGTTGGACAGGGCTCCAATGGTGCGAAAGCCCACGATCCGCTGGTGACGGGGATCGCGGATCTGCTCGAATCCACGCCAGTAGATCCGGTCGCGGGTGTGTAGCTGAACAAACAGGGTATCGATGGGTTCAGGGCCATCCTCCTGCTCCTTGCGCACTTCCGTCTCGGGATTGCGCTGACGGATTGTGGTCCAGGCCGGGTACAGCAATGCCACCGCGTCTGCTTCAACGTGTTCACGGGCAGCGCGCAGGATCAAGGCCCACCGGGCCTTGTCGGCATCGGTTTCAAGGGAGTTGATGGGAAGGTCGTAGCTCTGCTCGCTGGAAAGGACTATGGCCATAATCGGCGCATCCAGCTCGCCCATGGCTTCCGCCTGTGCTACAGACACCAGTTCTTCGATTGCCATCGGTTGGTTCATGGTACTCGCCTCCTCGATGCCATCAGAAAGGGGAACCGGTCCGGAAACCGGCCCCGGAGAACGGGGCAGTCGCAGCCGTCACCCGTTGGGGAGCCTCCGGACCAGCCCTGCAAAGCCTTCCGTGCCCGGAGTACTCATTCACAGCATAGCCTGTTCCGGCCTCAAAAATAAACGTGGAGTTTGCGGGAGCGGATCACAAGTCCGACCGTTACCTTTCCTTTTCAGGGGCGGTTTGCCATAGCTGCTCGTAACGGCCATACCACGGCGCCGCCTCCTCGAGCTGTGCCGCCAGTTGCAGCAGGCGGCCCTCTGCCCCGTGGGGCGCCCCGAACTGGACGCCCACCGGCATACCTTTCGGGTCCCACCCCAGGGGCAGGGACATGGCCGGCGTCCCGGTGAGATTGGCCAGTTGCGTGAACGGCGTTCGCGCCAGGCTCTCCATGGCGAGGTGGTCGATCATGCCGGTGCGATGGAGCAGCTTTCCGGCATGGGCCTTCACCAGCAGCTTCGACATGACCTTCATGGCCGGCGGCAGGTCCAACTCACCAATCCGGGCCGGCGGCTGGGCCGTGGTCGGGCACAGATAGAGATCGTACCGGCTGAAATAATCACCCAGGGCACGGGCAAAGTCGTTCCACTGCTGACGCATGCGCACGTATTCCTGCAGCGGGAAACTGCGACCGAGCATGGCCAGTACGCGGCTGTCCAGCTCGAAGTCGTCCTTCGAGGCCCCCTCTGTCAGCGCCATATCGATGAATGCCGGCACCTCACCAAAATAGATACCCAGATAACAACGGGCCAGGGCCTGACCATCGATATCAGGGCTGGCTTCTTCCACCTCGTGACCCAACGACTCCAGCAGGCGTGCGGATTCCTCCACCGCCGCCACGCAGTCCGGATGCACGTCATCCCCGTACGGGGAACGGGTAAACAGACCGATACGAAGCTTGCCCGGCGGCTCACTGGCCAACTCGCTCCATGGCCGTCCAGACGCCTCGATGCGGAACGGATCGCCAACGGCAGGGCCAGCCAGCACGTCCAGCATGCCGGCACAGTCCCGGACGGTACGGGTCAGCACGTGGTTGTCCGCCGCCCCCAGCCAGCTTTCCCCGGTGTGGGGCCCCCAGGACACCCGCCCCCGGGACGGCTTCAACCCCACCAGGCCGTTGTAGGCGGCGGGAATACGGATGGAACCGCCACCGTCATTGGCGCCGGCTACCGGCACGATACCCGCGGCCACGGCCGCCCCGGAACCACCACTGGAACCCCCGGGGGTGTGGTCACGGCTCCAGGGGTTCCTGCTTGGCCCCCACAGTTCCGATTCGGTAATGGCCTTGAGACCGAATTCCGGGGTGGCGGTGCGGCCAAGGAAGACCAGCCCCGCCTCCCGGGCCCGGATCACATAGTCCGAATCCTCCGCCATCACCCGGCGACGAAGACCCAGGCTGCCCATGGTACAGGGCTGCCCGGCCTGCTCCTGGCCCAGGTCCTTGAGTAACATCGGGACACCCCCGAACACCCCCTCGGCTTCAGGCTGCTGTCGGGCTTCCTCGTACTGGGGCAGACAGATGGCATTGAGGCCAGGATTCTGTTCCTCCGCACGGGAAACTGCCGCCTCTATCACCTCGGACCGCTTTAGTTCTCCCCGTCGCACCAGGTCCGCCAGGCCGGTGGCATCGTACTGCAGGTATTCGGAAGGTGTCATGGAGTTAATCCGTTGTTATTGGGATTTGAAAAACCGTTAGGGTATACCTTGCGCACTACGTCAATGAGTTTATCAGTAGTTATGCGATACGCCGATAAACCGAGCACACCGCTGGATAACGTAAGGCCCATTTATGCATCACCCTTACCGACAGAGCCGCTTTTCCATGGTTGTGGGGCTGATGATCCTGTATGTCCTGCCCATAACATCCTATGGCACCACCGCCCCGGTGGAAGACTGGCAGGCCATCATCCGCGATACGCCTTACTGGGACAGCCAGGGAGTCTACAGCAATATCCTCGACATCCGCCGCTGGGTACTGGAGGAGTCCGGCTACTGCACCAACCAGGAGCGGCACCTGCTGTTTGATCACCGGGGGCGGTTCATTGGCTATACCAGCGATGGTGCAACCCGTGCGGAAACCCAGAAACGCCTGAATGAGCAACGGGAGAAGCTGGCGCGGCAAGGTCGCGCCACCGGCTGGACCCCCGGTGATGCCACCACCACCGGTTACCCCTTCGCCCTGGCCTGCGACCAGCCCCATGCCCGCCTGGACGAGGCCCGCAACCGCTACCTGGGAAAAGACACCGATGCCAGGCTCTGGGGGCGGTGGGATAACCTGGATTTCGCCACGCAGGAGAACCCCGGCGCCCTCCACGACGCCCTGGTTTATGTCCATGGCACCCGCAGCCGCCAGCAGCAACAGTCACTGCCGCCCGAACTGCCCCGCTACCTGGCCGGTATGATGATGATTGAAAGTGGTGGGCGTACCCGGGCCCATTCCGCCGCCGACGCCAAGGGCATCATGCAACTGACACCCCAGGTATTGTCGGACTGTGGCGTGGCCCCCCGTAACCACTGGCACCGCCTGGCCCAACTGGACTGCGCCATGAAGCTGATGAGCCAGAACGCCCGCATCCTGGAGCCGGCCATCAACACGGCCTTTGCGGAGCTGCCCCAGGCAAAACGCCAGCGACTGTTCACCCTGCTGCTGATCCAGGCCTACCACGGCGGTGCCACTCGCGTCCTCCGGCTGCTGGAGGATGACGACCTGAACGGCCCCGCCCGGTACTTCGCCGGGCACCACGAACGCTTCACCGCCGGTGATATCGCCTTCGGCATGATCTTCCATAACCTGGGTCGGGATCGACTGGGTCTGGCATCCCTGTATTATGTGGCGGATGTGGAACTGGCGACCCAGGCCATCTGCGAGGAACCGGACCTGGCCCAAACCCCGTTCTGCCAATCGCCCTGAACCTGTCCGGAGGATGTCTTGCCGCCATTCCTGCCTCCGGGGCTGAGCCCCGATATTGCCATATTGCTGATGGCCTGCTCCGCGTTCACCTCCATGGTGACGGCGGCCCTGGGCGCCGGAGGCGGTGTCATGCTGCTGGCGCTGATGGCCATGTGGATACCGCCGGCGGCGGTCATTCCGGTGCACGGTATGATCCAGCTGGGTTCCAACGCCGGGCGCATGACCCTGGCCTGGCGCCATATTGACTGGCGGGTGATCGCCGCTTTCGCGCCGGGCGTGGTCCTGGGCGCCGTGGCGGGCAGTCTGGTGCTGGTACAACTGCCTCCCTGGGCCTGGCAGGTGACCATCGCCCTGTTTGTGCTCTATCTTTGCTGGGGTCCGAAACTACCTGCCCTGGCACTGGGCCGGGGCGGGATCCTGGCGGCCTCGGCACTGACCAGTTTCATCTCCCTTTTTGTGGGGGCCACCGGCCCGCTGGTAGCGGCGTTCATCAAGCAGATTCACACGGAACGCTTCACCACCGTGGCCACGTTTGCCACCGCCATGACCCTGCAGCACCTGCCCAAGGCCGTGGTGTTCGGGTTCGCGGGCTTTGTGTTCCGGGACTGGATCGGATTCCTCGCCGCAATGATCGCCTGCGGCTTTGCCGGCACCTGGCTGGGACTGCGGCTGCTGAACCGGCTGGGCAACCGGGCCTTCGGCCAGTTCTTCAATATCCTGCTGACACTGCTGGCAATGCGCCTGCTGTGGCTGGCCTGGCTACAGTGGGCAGGATGAAACCGTCAACCGATCAGTCATCCTTCGGTGCGGACACCGTCACCACCTGGTTACGCCCCTGGGCCTTGGCGGCATAGGCGCCCTCGTCGGCCCTCGCCATCAACTCCTTGGGACCATTGTCGCCGGCGGTCAGTTCGGTGAGACCAATACTGGCGGTGACTCCGAAGCTCTTACCGTCCTGATAAAGCCGCAGTGCTTCGATGTCCCTCCGCACCTGTTCCGCCAACGCCCTGGCCCGGTCCAGACCACAGGCCGGCAGCAGAATGGCAAATTCATCACCGCCAAGACGCGCGACCACATCCGACTGGCGAACCGACTGGCGAAGGATATCCGCAAGCCTGCGTAGCAACTCATCACCGAGCAGATGCCCGCCCTGATCGTTCACTGGCTTGAAATGGTCCAGGTCGATCATCATCACCACAGAGTGTGTCTGCAGGCTGGGGGCCTGCCCCAGCCATTTCACCAGTTCCGCTGCAAAAGCCCTGCGGTTGAGCAGGGAGGTCAGGCCGTCATGGGTGGCCTGCCAGGAGAGCTGCTTTTCCTGACGGCGGCGTTCGCTGTCATCCCTGATGACAAACACCAGTCGCTCATCCGGCTCTCCACGGCTGACATGGAGCGTAGTGACCTCCACATCGAACGCCTGTTGCTGTTTATTTCTCAGCACACCGTCCATGCCCTGGATCTCGTCACTGGTCAGGAAGTGGGCGGCGCTCCACTCCTCCTGCTCGGTCTCGAAGGACACCAGTTGGAAAAGCGATTGTCCCTCAAGACGTCCGGAAGTACCGATAAAGGTTTCCGTTGCCGGGTTGGCGTAGCGGATATTGCCGAGGGTGTCGGTCATGATGATGCCTTCGTACAGGGCACCCAGGATGCTCTCGGCCCGCTGTCGCTCCGCCCGCAGACGGGCTTCCACTTCGGTACGGTCGGAGAATACCCGGTTGAAGGCTTCTGCCAGATCACGAATTTCCCGGTAACCACCAGCGTCAACCGGACTGTCTCGCAACCCCAGGTGGCGGTCGCGGATCTGGTCCGCCACTTCCCCCAGGGGGTTGAGATAACGCCGGAACAGCCAGACAGCCAGGGGTAGCAGGATCAGTACCGCCACGGCGGCCGTCAGTGCCAGGGCTTCCCGCAGTCGGTTGGCCGGTGCATAGGCGTCGTCCAGCGGCCATGTGACCGCCACGAACCAGGGCGCCATGTTGAGCTGCTGCACCGCCACCATCACTTCCTTACCGTGCCGGTTCCGGGTATGGACCACCCCCTCGAAACCGTCCATGGCACCCATGGTAGCCTGGTTTACCATGGAAACCGACTGGATGCCCTTGACCTTATCCTCCTGCGCGAGCAGCAACCCGGAACGGCTGGCCACGATGATATAGCCATCGTTGCCGATGGCAGTCCTGCTGACCTCACTGAGAAAGTTGCTGGATGTCAGGTCGATAAACCCCGCAAACAGGCCGACAAAACTCCTGTTGTGATCGAATACCGGGGCGGTCATCACCACGCTGGGGTGCCCGGTGGCGTGGGAGGTGAAGGGCTCGGAGATCTGCGGCGCCAACTGGGCCACGGTATCCCGGAAATAGGCGCGATCGGACAGGTTCATGCCCACCAGGTCGACCATGTTCGGGTATTCCTCCAGCAGGACACCTTCCTCATCCACCAGGAATATGTTCCGGAACAGGTGGCGCAGGGGTTGCTGGCGCTCCATCAGCAGTGAGGAAAAATTGCGGAACGAGGCACTGTCCATGCTCATGGTATCCGCCGCCTCGGTAAGCACATTGAAGCGCACGATCAGTTTGCGATCCAACTCATAGGCCACCATCCTGGCGACCGTTTCCACCTGATTGCGGGCCTGCCTTTCGAGCTCTTCCCGGCTGATCACCATATTGAACAGCGTGACCAACACCACCGTCAGTACGATGGCGCCAACGAACAGGACAACGCCACGGTTGGCCAGTCGATCAAACCATGCCCGCATTGAAACGTTCCCCAGTTGGTATCGGCGGCGTCATAAACATCGTCGGTAGAACATAACCCCTGTGAAATCCTGACGTGGTATCAACAGTCTATCAGAGCAACGCAGGTCTGCCTGCCGGGTAAAGCGGGTTTCACTGGATGCCACCAATAAAAATTGTTATCGTTTGCGTTCAATCTTCTTCCCATCAGGATAGTGACCATGCCTGAACATCCAGACCTGACTGCCCTGGGGTCCCCGCTGGAAAACCTGGTCGCCATGGGCGGCCCGGTCATGTACGTGCTGATCGCACTGGCGGTTCTGGGGCTGCTGACGTTCTTTTACCTGACCCTCACCGGTGCCCTGTTCGCGCCACGCTCCGGAGGCCGGGTCCGTCGGGACGTGGCACAGTGGAAGCAGGCCGGGGGCGGCCAACCACCCCGCCCGTCCGGCTCATTCCTGGCCCGCTGCAATCCCATGGTCTCGCTGACACAACGGGCCATGGCGGGTGTCAGCAATGGCGAACCCACTGACGCACTGAGGGAAAACCTCGCCCAGGGCGCCCAGAAGGCACTGCAACCGTTTGAAGCCCCCCTCAAGATCATTGAAGTGATTGCCGCCCTGGCCCCGCTGCTGGGCCTGCTGGGCACGGTCATGGGCATGATGGAGGCGTTCAGCGCCATGGCAACCACCGAGGGCCGCGCCAGTGCCAGCCAGCTCAGTGGCGGTATCTACGAAGCCCTGACCACCACCGCCGCCGGCCTGGTCATTGCCATTCCCTTTGCTGCTATTGCCGCCTGGGCGGAGTTTCGCCTGCGCCGGCTCAACAGTCATATGAATGAGCGCCTGCTGGATATCCTCAATGTAGCCACCGTGGCCGTGCCGGACCAGGCTGACAAGGAACCTTCACGGCAGACTGGCAGGTCCCCGGAGGAAACCCGGGAGTCCTACCAGCCGACCCGGGTTGCCCATGCCGCTGGTTAAACCCAGGCCCGCACGCCCCATGCCCATACGGATGACGCCGCTGATCGACGTGGTGTTCATCCTGCTGGTGTTCTTCATGGTGACCAGCTACCTGTTGCCCACCGGCTATCTGGAGCTGGAGAACGACACCTCGACCAGTCGGGACGCCGACGGTGAGCCATTACCGCAACTGCAACTGCTGGCCGGTGGTGAAATCCGCTGGCAGGACCAGGACTGGCAGGTGGACGAACTCAGCCGGCAACTGGTCAGCACCGGCCAGCGGGATGTCAGGCTGGCCACCGACGGTGATGTTCCCCTGGAGCGCTTTACCCTCACCCTGAGCACACTGGACAACGCCGGCATCAACGCCCAGTGGAAACGCTCAACGCCCGAAAGCAAGACAACGCCGCAACCATGACGCCATTGACCCCGGAACCCTTCGAGGACAGCAAGTCGCTGCTGGAAAGGGTGGAAGACAGCCTGCTGCCGTTGATCAACCTGGTTTTCCTGCTGCTGATGTTCTTTATCGTGGCGGGACAACTGACGGATACCTCCCTGCCGGAACTGCCGGAAATGGCCTCATCGGAAGCCGGCGAAGAGCCTGAAGCGGACCTGGTGGTCAACGATAAAGGCCAGTTCCTGGTGGCCAACGAACCGGTCACCCTGGATCAACTCGCCGGCGTGTTACCGGTACCGGACGAAACCGAAGACCCCCTGCGTATCGGCGCCTCCGGCGAAACAGCCATGGATGAACTGGAGAAACTCTTCCGCGCCCTGGAGGAGCAGGGCCATGAGGAAGTGATCCTGCTGACGGAGCCGGCGGAATGAACCATACCGCCCGCGCCCTGATCCTGGCCACGGCACTGGTGCTCACCGCCATCACCCTGTGGCTGGCCATGCCGTCGGTGCCCACCCTGGAACTGAAAACCCGGGGCAATGCCGATGTCACCACACCGGCCCTGAAAGTGTCGCTTGCCGGGGGCACCCCGGCACCCGAGCCGGTGGAGGAGCCCCCTCAGCCCGCTCCGGTTCCCGAGCCCGTGCCGGACCCCCAACCGGAGCCGGAACCCGAACCAGAGCCCGAACCCGAACCTGAGCCCGAACCCGAACCTGAGCCCGAACCGGAACCGGAGCCCGAACCTGAGCCGGAACCGAAGCCTCAACCTGAACCAAAGCCGGAGCCTCCCCCCGAACCCCAACCGCAACCGGAGGAGCCCAGGGAAACGGAGGTTTCCGATAGCACCGTCACCGCTACGGTCGAAGCGGAAGCCGCGGTTAACACACCAGCCCCTGACGCCGGAGCCGATCTGGCAACCCAGCAGGAGCAGGTGGAACTGGTGGCTGGCGACGACGAGTCCGTGGATCAGTACCTGAGCGACCTGAGCCGGCATCTGTCCCGGTACCGGGAGTATCCCCGTCGGGCCCGACGTCTGGGCCAGGAGGGCACCCCGGTGGTGGAGTTCGAGTTTGACCGCAACGGCAAGCTGCTGGAAGCCCGCCTGCGGGACTCATCGTCTCACCGGCTGCTGGATCAGGCCGCCATCCAGCTACTGCGGGACGCCAGCCCGTTACCGGAAGTGCCCGATTCCATGGTCGGCAAGAGCTTTACCTACACCCTCCCGGTAGGGTACAAGTTGCGTTAATCCGTAACGCGATTTCATCCCCCATGACGCTTGATCCCAAAACCGGCCGGGCCATTGCCCGGCTGATGTGCACCACCACCCGCGACATCCTCTGGTCCAGCTACCGTGACCGGTTGCGCCAGACCCGCCCGCGCAGCCACCTGGAGTGCCGCACCGGCAGCGGTCGCGCCACCTATCACCGCTACGATCACCGCAACCAGCACCACCTGATTACCTATGGTGTAGGCATGGTCATGGCCAAGCAGGCGCCGGAAACCGCCGCCAGCTGGCTCTCCACCCGCGAGATCCGCAGCCGGGGCTATTTCGGTGGTGAAGTATCGGTGCTGAACCTGCTGGCCCATACCTGTACCCACGAGTTTGCCCACCTGTTACAGCAGCACGCCGGCAAGCGGTACCACGGCTCGGTCCACAACCAGGATTTCTATCGTTTACTGGATCAGCTCAACGAGGATGGCCTGGCAACCCGGACCCGCGAACGCCTGGCCGACCTGGCCCAACGCCAGGGCCTGGCCCTGGATGACGGCCCCATGGTCATGCCCTGCCAGCAAACCCAGGCATCGCAGTGGCAGCCGGGAGACCCGGTGCGCTTCGGGGAGGGTCGTTCAGCCCGGGAGGGGCGGATCCTTCGGGTCAACCGCAAGACCTGCACGGTGGAAGGCACCGGCGCCTCCAGGGGCCTGAGGTTCCGGGTGCCCTTTGTCATGCTGGAGACGATGGAGTAAAGCGTCAGGACGCCGCCCCGGCGGGTTCCGGCGCACCGGCGGCCAGGCACGCCTTGAGTTCCGGTATACAGGAGCCACAGTTGGTGCCGCACTTCAGTTGCCGGCCCAGGGCTTCCACGTCGGCGGCCCCGTCCCGGATCGCCGCCTCGATCTGTCGCTCACCCACCCCGAAACAGCTACATACCAGCGGCCCGACATCGGCCACCTCCACATCCCGGGCGGACAGCAGCCCCCGCCGTTCCTGGCGGCTCAGGGTGCGGCCATCGAACAGCGACGACAGCCAGCCCACATCCGGCAGGTCGTTGGCGTCACGGGCCACCACAAGCACGCCCTGGAGACGTCCGTCCACCAGCCTGGCCGCCCGATAGACGCCGGAGGCGCTGTCCTCCAGTACCAGGTCGGGCACGCCACCAAGCCATCGGGTTACCTGACGTTGCCAGGCCACGGGTTCACAGCCGGCCACCCACCAGGCGTCGCAATGTTCCATGGGCACCCGGGTCCAGTAGTCCGCCTGCCAGCCGCCGGGAGCATTACGGGGCCGAAGCAGGCGACCGTGCCAGGTGGCCTGTACCGGCCTGACCGACACCACGCCATACTTGGATTCCGGCTGCCCGGAGACCGGATCGGTGACCGGGGCAATCAGCGAGCTGGCCAGGGCGCTTTGGCTAAACTGGTTGTTCCAGTGGATAGGCACGAACACTTCACCGGGGCGCTGGCCCGGTTCGGCCCGCACCCGCCCCAGGAAGTCGCCACTACCATCACGGCTGGCCAGGCGTGCCAGTCCGCCCGCACTCAGTCCCAGGCGATCCAGGTCATCCGGATGCAGGTCGATAAAGGGCTCGGAACGGTGCTGCACCAGGCGCGGTGAGCGGGCCGTGCGGGTCATGGTGTGCCATTGGTCGCGGATGCGACCGGTATTGATGATCATTTCCCGGACCCGCTCCGGCCTGGCGTCCGGCAGTCTCGGCTGCACCGGCACGAAACGGGCGCGGCCATCAGTGGTGCTGAAACGACCGTCGGTGAACAGCCGGGGGCGCCCGGTCGGATTGGCCTCGGTGACCGGCCACTGGATGGGGGCCAGTTCCTCATACCCCTCATCGGTGAGGTCGGCCAGGGCCGACAGGTTGAACTGGCGCTCGCCCTGATTGTCCAGCGCCGATAACCGGGCATGCTCCCGAAACACGTCCGCCGCGTTGGTCCAGCGGAAGGCATCCCGGTAACCCAGGCGCTGCCCCACCTCCGCCAGTATGCGCCAGTCGGGGCGGGCCTCGCCGGCAGCGGGCAGGAACCGGCGCTGGCGCGACACACGCCGTTCCGAATTGGTGACGGTGCCATCCTTCTCGCCCCAACCTTCCGCCGGCAACAGCACATCCGCCAGCTCGGTGGTATCAGTCTGGGCAATACAGTCTGAGACGATCACCACCGGGCAGTGTTTCATGGCCTCGCGGATCCGGGGGGAATCCGGCAGGCTCACCGCCGGGTTGGTACCCATCACCCAGAGTACCTTGATCTCACCACGGTGCACCGCGTCAAACAGCTCCACGGCCTTGTGTCCCGGAGCCTCGGGAATCCGGTCGGAACCCCAGAACCGACCGATCCGCTCCCGGGCACCGGGGGTATCGTATTCCATATGCGCTGCCAGGGTATTGGCCAGCCCGCCTACCTCACGTCCGCCCATGGCATTGGGCTGGCCGGTCAGGGAGAAGGGGCTGGCACCGGAGCGACCGATGCGCCCGGTGGCCAGGTGGCAGTTGATGATCCCGTTGCCCTTGTCGGTACCCGCCGAGCTCTGGTTAACGCCCTGGGAGAAGGCAGTCACGGTACGCTCGGTATCGGCAAACCAGCGGTAGAAGGTCACCACGTCCTGTTCCGGCAGGTCACAGATCTCCGCCACCTGCTGGGGCGCGAAGGCGCTGGCCCGCGCCGCCGCCAGGGCCTCGTCAAAGCCATTGCAGTGCTGTCCGATGTAATGGCTGTCCAGTGCCCCGGTATCCGCCAGCCACACCAGCAGGCCGTTGAAAAGCACGGTATCAGTACCCGGTTTCAGGGCCAGGTGCAGGTCTGCCAGCTCGGCGGTGGCGGTGCGCCTGGGGTCGATGACCACCACCCGCCGCCCCGGACGGTCCGCAGCCTTCATGCGCTGGTAGAGCACCGGATGGTTCCAGGCGGCGTTGCTGCCGGTAAGCACCAGCAGGTCCGCCAGTTCCAGGTCCTCGTAGCAGCCCGGCACCACATCCTCACCAAAGGCCCGCTTGTGAGCGGCTACCGCCGAGGACATGCACAGTCGGGAATTGGTGTCCACGTGGGGGGTGCCGATAAAGCCCTTGGCCAGCTTGTTGGCGGCGTAGTAGTCCTCAGTCAGCAACTGGCCGGACAGGTAGAAGGCCACCGATTCCGGACCGTGGTTTTCTACCGCCGCGCGAATGGCGCCGGCAACCTCGTCCAGCGCCCGGTCCCAGGTGACCCGACTGCCCAGGACCCGGGGGTAGAGGGTCTGCCCCTGGCTGCCGGTGGTTTCGTGCAGGCTGGAGCCCTTGACGCAAAGCCGGCCATGGTTCGCCGGGTGCGAGGTATCACCCGCCACCGGGGGTCCGCCTGCCGCCTGGTCGTCGGAATGGGGTGTGGCCAGCACGCCGCAACCCACACCACAGTATGGGCAGGTCGTCCGACGCGGTTGTTGGAGGTTCTGGTTGCTCACGGTCGCTCCGCAAATTCCCTGTGTCCAGTGGCCGGACAAAAAAAACCCGACGGCCCTGTACCCTCAGGGAGTCTGGTCTGACTCCGGGAACAGCTCCGTCGGGCTTCGTTGCCCGCTCTCATCCCGCCCGAGCTTGGTATCACTGGCGGAACATCAAATTGCTTGCCCTCAATATCAAGCAAGAATGGTTCCACAGCCCGCTTTGAGCACTCTTCCGGAAGGCCCATATCGGTAAATGCCCGTGGCATCAGGTCATTACGGAAGTCGATCCGCCCTATAAGGAAGGGCGTAAGGCCCGACCCCGGCCCGATCCTCACCACTTGCCGCACATGACTGGTGCGTAGCGCTCGAAAATGCACCGCCGATCCCCGCGATGATCCCGCCAGAAAACTGCCGGAAATTTGCACGGCGCTGTTTTACAAGGGAATTCAGAACTGGCACAGGTTCTGCAATGTCCTGGGCAAGAGCAGGCCCAATGGCGTGGCCTGTTCCGGGAGTCCCCGCGCATGTCCCGGGGATCCCACTGACATTCTGACTGATCTGCAGACATTGGCGTCTGTCTCCCTGGAAACCGGGGGACAGGCGCTTTTTTTTGGGCGAAGAATCGAGTGAAAGACGTTTGGGGGAAGCAATAATGAAACGGAATCTGATACTGGCAGCGTCCCTGGTCCTCGGACTGACGGGCACCGCCCACGCCGAAATCGGCCCGGCGGAAAAGCCGGACCTGAAACTGGGCTTCATCAAGCTGACGGATATGGCCCCCCTGGCAGTGGCCTGGGAGCAGGGCTTCTTCATGGACGAAGGGCTGTTCGTGGAGCTGGAGGCCCAGGCCAACTGGAAGGTGCTGCTGGACGGAGTCATCACTGGTGAGCTGGACGGCGCTCACATGCTGGCGGGCCAGCCGCTGGGCGCCAGCATCGGCTACGGCACCCAGGCCGACATTATTACCGCGTTCAGTATGGATCTGAACGGCAACGGTATCACCGTTTCCAACGATGTCTGGGAGATGATGCAGCCGCAGATCCCCGACAATGCCAATGGCAATCCGCAACATCCCATCAGCGCCAGCACCCTGTTGCCCGTGGTTGAGCAGTACCGGGACAACGGCGAGCGCTTCCGCATGGGCATGGTGTTCCCGGTGTCCACCCACAACTATGAACTGCGTTACTGGCTGGCGGCAGGCGGCCTGAATCCCGGTTTCTATGCCCCGCAACGGGGTGACACCAGTGGCACCCTGGAGGCAGACGTGCACCTGTCCGTGACCCCGCCGCCGCAAATGCCCTCCACTCTCGAGGCCGGCACTATCCAGGGGTACTGCGTGGGCGAACCCTGGAACCAGCAGGCGGTGTTCAAGGGCATCGGCGTGCCGGTGATCACCGACTACGAGATCTGGCCCAACAATCCGGAGAAAGTCTTCGGTGTCACCGAACAGTGGGCCGAGGAGAATCCGAATACTCACCTGCGTCTGCTGCGGGCGCTGATCCGTGCTGCCCACTGGCTGGATGAGAACGACAACGCCAACCGGGATGAGGCGGTGGAGATCCTGGCCCGCTCCCAGTACGTGGGTGCGGATGAGGACGTCATCGCCAACTCCATGACCGGCACCTTCGAGTATGAAAAAGGCGACGTACGGAAAGTACCGGACTTCAACGTGTTCTTCCGCTACTACGCCACCTATCCCTATCCGTCGGACGCCATCTGGTACCTGACCCAGATGCGCCGCTGGGGGCAGATTCCCGAGGCCAAGCCGGATGACTGGTATATGAAGACCGCGAAGGAAGTCTATCGGGCCGACATCTATGCAGAGGCCGCCCGTTCGCTGATTGAGGACGGCATGCTTTCTGCGGATGACTTCCCGGACCTGGAGGCGGAGAACTTCGAGCGGCCTCACCAGGGTGAACTGATCGACGGTGTCGCCTTCACCCCCCGTGAGCCCAACGCTTACATCGACAGTTTCGAGATCGGCCTGAAGGGC
Source organism: Marinobacter shunpengi (assembly GCF_045449695.1). Taxonomy (NCBI): domain Bacteria; kingdom Pseudomonadati; phylum Pseudomonadota; class Gammaproteobacteria; order Pseudomonadales; family Marinobacteraceae; genus Marinobacter; species Marinobacter shunpengi. The sequence goes on along the minus strand of NZ_JBJJKZ010000009.1, from coordinate 1,096 downwards.
GACGACACGCCCTGACGCCGGAACGACAATGAGGGAGAACGGCTATGAGCACCCTGAGCCAAACCAGTCCATCCACGGGGGGCAGCCGATGGCTGGCCGCCCTGGCGGAGCTTTTCAACCCGCGCCAACTGGCATCGAAAGCGCAGCAACTGCTGTTGCCGCTGCTGGGCATTCTGCTATTCCTCGGGTTCTGGCACCTGGCCGCTCCACAGGTTCAGACGTCCCTGGGCGCTTTCCCGGGGCCGGCGGATGTGACGGAGCAGGCCGGCGCCCTCTGGCAGGAGCACCAGGACCAGCGAGCCCGGGCGGACAAGTTCATCACCATGCAGGAGCAGCGTAACGAACGCATCCTGGCGGACAATCCGGATGCGGTGGTGAAGATTCGCGACTATCCCGGCGCTCCCACCTTTATCGATCAGATCGGTACCAGTCTGGTGACGGTGCTGGCGGGGTTTGCCCTGGCCACGGTCATTGCGGTGCCCCTGGGCATTGTGATCGGGCTGAACCGCCATGTGAATGCGGCCATCAATCCGCTGATCCAGGTGTTCAAGCCGGTGTCGCCACTGGCCTGGCTACCGCTGGTGACCATGGTGGTATCGGCCACCTATGTCAGTGACGATCCGATGTTCGAGAAGGCCTTCCTGACCTCGATGTTCACGGTAACCCTGTGCAGTCTGTGGCCGACGCTGATCAATACCAGTTTCGGGGTGGCAGCGGTGAATCCGGACCTGGTGAATGTATCCAAGGTTTTGCGCCTGTCGTTCTGGACCCATGTGCGCAAGGTGGTGCTGCCGTCTTCGATTCCGATGATTTTTACCGGTCTGCGGGTGTCGTTGGGCATTGCCTGGATGGTGCTGATTGCGGCGGAGATGCTGGCGCAGAATCCGGGGCTCGGCAAGTTCGTCTGGGATGAGTTCCAGAATGGCAGCAGCGAGTCCCTTAGTCGGATCATGGTGGCGGTGCTGGCCATCGGGTTTATTGGGTTTCTGCTGGATCGGGGGATGTTGCTGATTCAGCGCAAGGTGGCCTGGAACGAATAGTTTTTTGTTATGGAGCACGCCGCAGTGAGTGGGGGAGCCGGTTGCCGGACACACCG